>CAZBDU010000037.1:0-46361 GCA_964490725.1 uncultured Spirochaetaceae bacterium
GAACCGGTGCATAAAGGTTTTGCAGACCTCTCCCTTACCTCTTGGGTACGGCGCCGCGAAGCACGGTGCGAAATTTAGCAAATAAGCCACCCTTTGTCCAGGGCGGGCGCCCCGACATAGGGTCGGGACCGGAGCCTCCCGGCGGAAGGCCGTCGGGACCAGAGCGCCCCGAGCGTCCAGCGCGTCCCCAGCGAAGACGCCTGGGATCGAAGCATCCCCTGGCTCTGCTGGTGTTTCCGCCGGTCCACGACTTCGCCCTCTATGATCTGTTCCTCAAGCCGTACTCGCTGCTGCGCCTGGGGGGGCGGCTCCAGCGGGCCGGCTACCGGGTGCGCCTGGTGAACGCGTTGGACACGCGGGACGCGGCGACCCGCGCGCTCCTGGGGCCCCCCGCCGCAAGGCTGACGGAACCGGAAAGTTCTTCCGCCAGCCCCTGCCCGTTCCGGCCGCGCTGGCGGGCCAGCATCGCGGCTACGGCCGCTACGGCATCCTGGCCGAGTCGCTGCGCCGGCAGCTGGCCGCCCAGCACCCCCAGGTGGTGCTGGTTTCTTCAGGAATGACCTACTGGTACCCGGGTGTGGTGGAGGCGGTGCGGCTGGTGCGGGCCGTGCACCCGCGGGTGCCGATCGTGCTGGGCGGGGTGTACGCCACCCTGTGCGCCGGGCATGCCCGCCGCCTCAGCGAGGCGGACCACGTGCTGCCGGGCGACGGCCTGGAAACGCTGCCGCCGCTCCTGGCGCGGCTGGGTCTCCCTCCGGCCGGCGAGGCGCTGCGGGGGGACGCGGAGCCGGGGCCGCTGGCCCTGCTGCCCGAGGCTGGGTGGGAGGCGGCGGTGCTGCGGCTGAACCGCGGATGCCCCGGGCGGTGCCGGTACTGTGCGGCGCGGCTGCTGGAGGGACGCTATCGCCGGGGAGACCCGGAGTCGGCCTTCGCCGCCCTGGAGGAGATCCACCGCCGCTTCGGCACCCGCTCCTTCGCCTTCTACGACGACGCCCTGCTGGTGGACGCCGACACCGTGCTGGTTCCCTTCCTGGAGAGGGTGGTGGCCTCGGGCCGGCCGTTTTCCTTCCGCATGCCCAACGCCGTGCACCTGCGTCTGGTCAGTCCCTCCCTGGCCCGGCTGATGCGCCGGGCGGGCTTCCGCGAGATTCGCCTGGGGCTGGAGAGCGTCTCCCCCGAGTTCCACGCCAGGCTGGACCGCAAGCTGGACCCGGGGCTGCTCGCGGAGACCCTGGCGATCCTGCGGGGAGCCGGCTTCGCGGCGGGGCAGGTGTCCGTCTACCTGCTGGCCGGCCTGCCCGGGCAGTACCGGGAGGAGGTGGAGGAGTCGATCCGCCGCGCAGCCTTCCTGGGGGCGCGGGTCATGCTGGCCGAATACTCACCGGTCCCCGGCTCCGCCTTGTGGGAGGAGGCACTCCGGCGCAGCCGCTTCCCCCTGGCCGAGGAGCCGCTCACGCACAACAACAGCATCCTGCCGATGCAGTGGGAGGGGTTCAGCCTGCAAGACCTGCAGGAGCTGAAGCGGCTGGCTCGAAGCCTGTCTTCAGGATGCGCCTGAGGATGGACTGCGCCTCCTGGGCCGGTTCCGCCTCGCGGTTGAGGATTCGGTAGACCCCGGAGACGATCGGCAGGGAGAGGTTGTACTGGCCGGCCAGAATCCAGGCACAGCGGGCGGCCACCACCCCCTCCGCGAAGTAGCCCAGCTCGCTCATGCGGGCGATGAAATCCTCGATGTCCCGGTACCGCTCCTGTACCCGGTCCAGGATGATCTCCCGGCCCAGCCGGCGGTTGCGCCCGTAGCGGCTCCGGCAGGTCACGTCCAGGTCCCCCACTCCAGCGATGGAAGTGAACGTCTCGGGGTGGCTGGCGCCCATGGCCAGCCCCAGGCGTTGGATCTCGTTCAGCCCCGAGGCCAGCAGCAGGCTCTCGGCGTTGTCCCCGAAGTCCTGGGAGAACTCGCTCAGCGCGTCCAGGATGCCGAAGGCAATGGCCACGATGTTTTTCATGGCCGCGCAGATCTGCACCCCCCGCACGTCCAGGGAGGAGAACACCATCAGCCGCTCCGCGGACAGCAGCTCCCGGAAGCGGATGGCGTTGGTGCCGCTGCGGGAGGCGCTGATCAGCCCGGTGAGCCTGCCGCGGGCAACCTCCTCCGCGTGACTGGGTCCGGAGACGTACACCAGGTTGTCCTTGTAGATCCCGGGCAGGTAGTCCTCCACGGCCTCCACGATCAGCTTGATCCCGGCGGGGGTCTGCACGAACCCCTTGGAGAGAACGCCGATGTGGGTCTTGCCTTCCATGACCTCCGGCGCGTAGAGGATCTTCTTGACGCTGTCCACGATGAACGGCGAGGGGATGGCCAGAAGCAGGTAGTCCTTGCGCGAGGCGGCCTCCAGGATCTCCGTGGTGGCCCGCACGGTCTCCGGCAGGCTCACCCCGATGAGATAGCGGCTGTTGCGGTGCTCGCGGTTGATCGACTCCGCCACCTCGGGTTCCAGGCACCACAGCTCCACGCGGTGGCCCTTCTCGGCCAGCACCTTCGCGACGGTGGTCCCCCAGGCGCCGGCGCCGAGCACGCCGACGCGCGGCCTGCGCGCGCGAGGCATCGGCAGCTCCTTCAGTCGTTCTCGGAGTAGGAGTCTCCCGACTCCGGCACCAGACAGAGAAACACCAGCTGCCCGGAGCCGGTCGCGGAGAAGCTGTGCTCCCTGCCGCCTTCCACGAAGACCGCGCTTCCCTCCTTCAGGGGGTGCTCGCTGCCCTCGATACGCACCACGCCGCTTCCCTCGAGGATGTACACCGCGTGGTACCAGTCGTGGTGATGGTAGGCGGTGCTGCCCCCCGGAGGGACGGTGAAGCGCCTGAGGAAGCCCGAGAAGCCGTCCCGCGGGCCGATGAGCACCTGCTTGAGCACCCGGCGCTCTCCCTCCCCGTAGACCGGGTAGGGACGTTTGTCGGATTCGTGTCGGATCATGGCACCAGTGTATGCACAACCGGCGCGCCGGGCAAGCCGCGGTGGGGCCGGGGAGCGCCGTCGGGCCGGGGAGCGCCCTCGGGCCGCGGGGCAGCTTTGACAGCTCGAGCAGGACTGAGGTAGAGTGGGGCCATGCGGGGCATCGCAGGGCTTCTCCTCGCCGGCCTGCTCCTCCTGAGCTCCTGCGGCCCGGTCCGTGTCACCGTCGGCATCAACGACTGGCCGCCCTGCGAGCTGTGGTACGTGGCTCGCGAGCTCGGTGTGGACCGGCGCCTGGGCATCGAGCTCAAGCTGGTGCGCTATCCCAGCTGGCGCAGCAACATGGAGGCCTTCTACCGCGGAGCGCTGGACGTGAGCCATGCCTCCTACTTCAACGCGGTGTACTACTCCGACAGGGGCACCGGCGGCCTGATCGGGGCGGTGTCGGACACGGTGATCGGGGCGGACGGGATGGTCATGTCCCGGGAGCTCCGGTCCGTGGAGGAGCTGGAGGGACGGACTATCGGAGTCGAGGTGGGCACCGACGAGCTGTACCTGCTCCACCTCATCCTCCGCGACAGCGGGCTGTCACTGGACAGCGTCACGGTTCGCTCCCTGGCCTCGGCGGAGGCGCCGGAAGCGCTGCGGGCGGGGGAGGTGGACGCGGTGGTCACCTACGAGCCGTACCTGAGCCGGGCCGCCGCCGGAGCGCGGCTGGGGCCTTCCACGCGGGAGTTTCCTGCGGCGGTCCGGGACGTGCTGGTTTTCTCGCCCTCCCTGGCGCGCAAGCGCCGTCTGGCCGAACGGGTCCGCACCACCTGGTTCGACACCGTGACCTGGGTGTCCGCCTCCCCGGGGAACCTGGCTGCCGCCTGCCGGCTCATGGCGGAAGCCGAGGGCACCGACCCCGCCGGCTTCGCCCGGCTGTTCTCCACCTTCTACTTCTTCGACCGACGGGACAACGAACGCCTCCTGGCTCCCGGCGGTGAGGTGGAGCGCACGCTGGCGGACATCGGCGCCCTGCTGCGGAAGGAGGGGACGCTGGCGGAGCCGGTGGTGCCGGCGGAGCTGGTCCTGCAATGAGGGGCAACCTCTTCCGTTCGGTGCAGGGCTCCGTGGTGACCCTGTTCCTGGTCTTCGTGATCCTGGGCAACGTTGCCTCCACCGGCGTGATCTACCGCATGAGCGTGCGCAACCTGCAGGAGGAGGTGCGGAGCTACCTGCGGGCGGTGGCCGAGCCGGCGGCGCTCAGTCTCGGTGCGCTCCTGGGAGCGGACCAGCGGGTGCAGGCGCAGACGGTGCTTGCCAACCTGCTGGCGGATCGGCGCGTCACCGGGGTGGAGCTGCTGGACAACCAGGGACGGTACATGATGGGGCAGGCAGGCACGGAGCACTCGGTTGAGGTCGAAGCGCTGATCCGGGACCTGCTGCGCCGCAAGGAGCTGATCGGGACCTCCGCCGCGAGGGACCGCTACGTTCTGGCGCTCCCGGTAACCGGGCGGACCTTCTTCGACTCGGCCTCCGAGGACCTCCAGGCCGTGCTGCTGGTGGTGACCTCCCCGGGGTTGTTCCTCCAGGAGAAGATCGACTACCTGCTGACCGTGGTTGCGATCAACCTGGCAACCACGGGGGTGCTGAGCGTCCTGTTCTTCTTCGTCCTGCGGGGCTACGTCTTCCTGCCGCTGCGCCGCATTAGCGAGGCCACCGAGCGGCTGTCCACCGGGGAATACCCGACGATTCAGGGCGGGGCAACCGCAGAGTTCCGGGAAGTGTACTCCAGCTTCAACCGCATGAGCGCCAGTCTGAAAGGGGCCCAGGCGCGGCTCCAGGCGTTGAACCAGGGCCTGCAGGACCGGGTGGAGGTCCACACCCGCGAGCTCTCCGAGCTGAGGGACCGTTTTCGCGACATCGCCGAGACGGTGGGGGACATCCTGTGGGAGGTGGACTTCGACGGCCGGTACACCTTCTGTTCGCAGGGCATGCGCCGGGTGCTGGGCTTCGAGGTGGAAAGCGTCCTGGGCCGGCCGCTCACCTTCAGCCTGGACGCGCTGCGCTGCAAGGAGGCCATCCGCGAGATCCGGTGGCGCATCGCGCAGGAGCTGCCCTTCGAGGTGGAATGCACCAACACGGCTCTGGACCACCAGCACGTCCTGCTGCGCATGACCGGGCGGCCCTTCTTCGACGACGGCGGGCGCTGCCTGGGTTTCCGCGGGGCCTCCAGGGACATCACCGCCGAGCGCAAGCTGGAGGACACCCTCCAGCGGGCGCAGCGTCTTCAGCATCTGGGCGCGATGGTGGGAGGAGTGGCCCACGACTTCAACAACATCCTGAACGTGATCAAGAGCCGCACCGCGGCGCTCCTGGAGGAGCTGGGTGGGGCGAACACTCCCACGGGAGGCGGGCTGGCCGAGGTGCGCCAGGCCGCCGAGCGGGCGGCCGCGCTCATCCGCCGGCTGCTGGTGTTCGGCCGCGAAGAAGGGCGGGCGGTGAAGATGATCGAGCCCGACGGTCAGCTGGAGCGCCTGGCGGAGTTCCTCAAGGGCAACCTCGGCAAGGGGATAGAGGTGGATCTTCGCCTGGCGGGGGGAGACTGCCGGGTCGAGATCGACCCCACGCAGTTCGACCAGGTGTTTCTCAACCTGGCGCTCAACTCCCGGGACGCCATGCCGCAGGGGGGCAGGATCGAGGTATCCTCAGGGGTGACGCTCATGCGGCGGGGGGACGTGCTGGCCGGCCGGGCCCGCCGGCCGGGACCCTTCTACCGGGTGGTGTTTCGCGACACCGGCTCCGGCGTCCGGGAAGGCGTGCGGGAGCAGATCTTCGAGCCGTTCTTCACCACCAAGCCGGACGGGCAGGGCTCCGGGCTGGGCCTGGCGATCGTGTTCTCGATCGTCCACAACGACGGGGGCACCGTGCGAATTCTGGACAGCTCTCCGGCGGGGACCAGCCTGGAGGTGCTGCTGCCCGTCGTGGGAGAGGAGGTCGTGCCGGAGCCGCCGGAGGAGATCCAACCTCTGGAGGGGGGGCTGAAGGTGCTGGTGGTGGACGACGACGAGCAGACCAGACGCGTGCTGGCGCGGATGCTGCAAAGGCTGGGCTGCGAGCCTCTGGGCGCCACCGGGTGGATGGAGGCGGATTCGATTCTGGCCGAGCGCGCCGTCGACCTCATTCTCCTGGACCTGGAGATGCCCGATGTGAGCGGGGAGGAGTGCCTCCAGCGGCTGCGGGGCCGCTACGGAAGGGTCAGCACCGTGGTGGTCAGCGGCTATCTCTGCGGCACCCGGCAGAGCAGGCTGGAAGCCCTGGGCGTGGAGTGGTTCATGGCCAAACCCTTCGACCTGGCGGTGCTCAGGGAGTGCATCGCCGGGGCGGCGGGCGCCCGGGGCGGCGGCCGGCCCGGGGAGAGCGGGAGGGGCGCTGTACAGAACGGAGATTCAAAACTATAATTGAAATCGCAGTTGAAAACTGTCTGCCTGCAGCCCCTTCGGGCTCATCGACGTGTGTTGAGCAACGGTTGGAGGAACGCCGGAGCATGTCGCTGTCGAAGCAGAAGCGCCTGGAGCAGAAGAGAGCCGCCATCCTTCAGGAAGCCGAGAAGGTCCTGATCCGCTACGGCAAGAACGCCACCATGGGCGACATCGCCCAGGCGCTGGAGATGGACAAGAGCTCGCTGTACTACTACTTCAAGGGTATCCCTGAGATCCTCAACACCATCCTGGACCAGGAGTACTACGACTTCTCGGTGGACATCCACCAGATCCGCCGGGAGAACAAGACCCACCTGGACGTGCTCAAGGAGGTGGTGCGCATCATCCTCGAGTTCTACCACGACAACCTGGAAATTCTCCAGATCATCCTGACCCGCATCTTCCCGCTGTTCATCGACGTGGACAGCAAGGAAGAATCCGAGGCCATCAACAACTACATGGAGAGCTACCGGGAGGCCAACGCGGTGATGCTGCAGGAGATCAGGCAGGCCCTGAAGCACGGAGAGTTCGGGACCTCCTTTTCCGCGGAGATGGTGCTCCAGACCCTGCGCGGGGCGATCTTCGGCGTGTGCGCCGTGTGGCGGCAGGAAAAACCGCCGCGGGAGGAGATTCCGGGGATTGTGGATCAGCTGCTGGGAATGTACAGTTGAGGCCGGAGGGAGTGTGGCCAGGAACGGCGCCAGGGACGATGCAAAGCTTCCCGCCGAGCCCCGCCCGGAGGAGCTGATGAGCAACGCCGAGCTCCGCAGAATGTTGGAGCAGGCCGTCATCCGCCTGGAGAACTGGAAGCTCGAGGTAGAGCGCAATCCGAATCCCCGCATGGTTCACGTGCTGAAGAACATCATCGCCCACATCGAGCAGCTCACCGAGATCAACGAAGCCAAGATCACCTACTCCTACAAGATCCTCTCCCGCCAGATGTCGGTCCTGGTGGACGAGGTGGCCAAGCTGAGCATCGCCATCACGGATGCGTTGATGGACGACGACCTGATCGACGAAAGCGAGGAGGAGCGGGTCAACGAATCCCTCAAGAGAGTCTTCCAGGCGGCCCTGGAGCTGATCCGCATCGTCCAGCAGGCCTTCATGCTGCAGCAGACGCGGCGCCGCAGGAAGCTGAGCGACGGCGTGGATCAGGCGGGGTAGCGCCGCCTGGCGGCTCGCCTTTTTTTCTTGACAGCTCCATTTCCCGTTGGCTACGTTCTAAAGATGGAATTCAAGTTCACAAGGAGGCATGGATGAAAAGGTTCGTCTGTGTGCTGATCGGGGTGGCGCTGGTTGCCGCAGTCGCCCTGGCCGGCGGCAAGGAGGAAGGGGCGGCCAAGGCGGCGATGAAGACTCTGGTGTATGCGACCACCGAGCACGTCACCGACATGGATCCGGCCAACGCGTACGACTTCCACACCTGGGAGCTTTTCCAGAACATCGGCGCAGGGCTTCTCATGTACAAGCCGGGAACCACCGAGCTGGTGCCCGGGCTGGCGGAAAGCTACACCGTCAACGATGCCGGAGATGTGTACACCTTCAAGCTCAGGCAGGGCCTGAAGTACACCGACGGGACCCCGCTGACGGCCAGCGTGGTGAAGTGGTCCATCGAGCGGGTCATAAAGCTGGAGGGGGATCCTTCCTGGCTGGTGACCTCCTACGTCGATTCGGTGGATGCCGTGGACGATACCACGGTGCGCTTCAACCTGAAGGGGCCGGTGGGGTTCTTCCCTGCGGTCGCGGCCACGGTACCCTACTTTCCCATGAACCCCAACGTCTACCCGGAAGACCACTGGATCAAGGACCCTTCTGAGCTCGCCGGTGGACAGCTCGTGGGAGCCGGCCCCTACAAGGTGGTCTCCTTCAAGCGGGACGAGGAGGTCATCCTGGAGGCCAACCCCAACTACTTCGGCACCAAGCCCAAGATCGACCGCATCGTGATCCGCTACTACGCGGATGCCACCACCATGAGGCTGGCCCTGGAGAAGGGAGAGGTGGACCTGGTCTACAAGACCCTCAACCCCTCGGACATCAAGGACCTTTCCGGCAACTCCAACTACAACACCTTCAGGATGCCCGGGCCCTACATCCGCTACCTGTGCTTCGAGACCTCGGAGGGGCAGTTCACCGACGCCAGGCTGCGCCGGGCGGTGGCCGCCCTGATCAGCCGCCAGGAGATCATCGACAAGGTCTTCCTGGGCCAGAATGCGCCCCTGTACTCGATGGTTCCCAACGGGATGATCTATCACACCGACGATTTCAAGACCGAGCTGGGAGACGGCAACCTGGAGCTGGCAAATGGGCTGCTGCGCGACGCCGGCTACTCGGAGTCGAATCCCTTGAGCTTCGACCTCTGGTACCCGCCGGCCCACTACGGCGACACCGAGGTCAACATGGTGGAGGTCATGAAGGCGCAGCTGGAGAAATCGCCGCTGATCGGCACGGTCACCCTGAAGCCCGCCGAGTGGGCCACCTACATCGAGAACCTGGACACCAAGCAGATGAAGGTCTTCACCCTGGGCTGGTACCCGGACTACATCGACCCGGACAACTACACCGCCGCTTTCGCCAGCACGCAGGGCTCGCCGGGGATGGGGATCTACTTCTCCAATCCTCAGTGGGACGCGCTGTTCAAGAAGGAGCAGACCAGCAGCGATCCCAAGGTGCGCCAGCAGGTCTTCGCGGAATTGCAGAAGCGCTGGACGCAGCAGGTGCCCACGGCACCGATCTTCCAGGGCAATCTCTACGTCTTCACGAAGAAGAACGTCAAGGGGGTCAACATCGGACCCACCCTGATCTTCAACTACAACACGCTGTACTTCGAGTAGGCCGGCCACACCACCGTTCGCAGGCAAAAGGCCCGGGTTGGAAGCCCGGGCTTTTTTGTGGTACAACTCCCGCAAGAGCCAAGCGACGCTTTGAGAAACCTTCTGCGATACATCATCACCCGCGTTCTCCTCACGATTCCCATGGTGCTGATCCTGGTCTCCCTGGTATTCGTGGTCCTCAGGGTCATGCCCGGCGATCCGGTGTCTTCCATGCTCGGAGCGCACGCGCCTCCGGAGGTCATCGCCGAGAAGCGCCAGGAGCTGGGCCTCAACAAGCCCATCGTCGTCCAGTACTTCGAGTACCTGGGCCAGCTGCTGCGGCTGGACCTCGGCGAGTCCATGATCTTCAAGCAGGACGTCACCCAGCCGATCGTGGAGAAGCTTCCGGCCACGCTGGAGCTCACGCTGTTCGGCATGGTGTTCACGCTTGCCATCGGCGTCCCCCTGGGCGCCTACGCGGCCAGCCGGCGCCGGACCGGCCGCGATTTCGGCATCCGCCTCTACGGCAACGTGGTTTACTGCATTCCCGTGTTCTGGATGGGGTTGATGTTCCAGCTCATCTTCGGCGTCTGGCTGGACTGGCTGCCCATTGCCGGCAGGACCGGCCCCCGGGTGTTTGCCTCGATGTTCGAGAAGACCGGCTTCTACGTGCTGGACACCATCTTGATCGGGGATTTCGCCGCCCTGGGGGACGTGCTCCTGCACCTGCTCCTGCCCGCTCTCACCCTGGGGGTGGTGATTTCGGGCGTGTTCGTTCGCCTGACCCGGGCCAACATGCTGGACGTGCTGAAGAGCGACTACGTCCTGGCGGCCAGGGCGCGGGGCATCGCCGAGCGCCGGGTGGTGTTCCGCCACGCCCTCAAGAACGCCTTCATCCCCATCCTCACCATGCTGGGGCTGCAGTTCGCCCTTCTGCTGGCCAACGCGATCCTCACGGAGAGCACCTTTTCCTGGCCGGGGATGGGCCGGCTGCTGCTGCAGCGGATCTATCTGCGTGACTACCCCACGATCCAGGGGGTGATCGTGGTCTACGCTCTGCTGGTGAGCCTGATTTCGCTCGTGGTGGACCTGGTGTACGCGCTGGTGGATCCCAGGGTCAGGTACTAGGAGGGAATCGGGATGAGCACTCGAATGGGCGCCAGATTCTCCCCGGCGGCGGGTTTGGGAAGCATGCTGCACCGAATCGTCCAGGCGCAGAAGCGATACGGAGTGGAGTGGTGGATCGTGCTCGCCGGGGCGGCCGTGGTGCTCTTCGTCATCTACATGGCTCTCTTTCCAGGCACCCTGGCCGGCTACGGGCCGCTGGACCAGAATGCGGGTCCCCAGATGGCGCCTCCCAGCTCCGCCCACCCCATGGGCACGGACAACCTGAGCCGCGACGTGTTTTCCCGGATGGTGTTCGGCGCCCGGACCATCCTGGGCGTGGCCTTCGCCGCCGCCATCCTCTCCTCCCTGATCGGCATACCCCTGGGGCTGCTTTCCGGGTTCGTCGGAGGCGTGCTGGACAGGATCCTCTCGCTGATCATGGATTCGGTCTACTCCTTCCCGGGGCTGATCCTGGCCATTGCCTTTGCCGCCATGCTGGGTCCGGGGGTGGTCAACATCACCCTGGCGGTGGCGGTGATCTACATCCCCACCTACTTCCGCCTGGTGAGGGGCCAGACGCTGAGCATCAAGGAGGAGGTGTACGTGGAGGCGGCCCGCGCCATCGGCTCGCCCCGCTGGGTGATCCTGCTGCAGTACATCTTCCCCAACGTGATCGCCACGGTGGTGGTGATCTTTTCGATCAACATCGCCGACGCCATCCTTACGGAGGCCGCCCTGTCCTACATCGGGCTGGGGCTCCCCGCAGGGATTCCCGACTGGGGCATGGACCTGTCCATGGGCAAGAAGTTCCTGCCCTCCGGGGTCTGGTGGATGATCACCTTCCCCGGCGCCATGATCAGCATCCTGGCCCTGGGCTTCACCATGGTGGGGGAGGGGCTGGCGGAGATCCTCAACCCGCGGCTGCTGGAGCGATGAGGCAGATGAGGCAGCAGATCGAACCTATCCTTCAGATCCGGGACCTGTCCATCGAGTATCCCATCAGCATCGGCACGGTGAGGGCCGTGGAGAGGGTCAGCCTGGAGCTGTACTCCGGAGAGGTCCTGGGGCTGGTGGGGGAGTCCGGCTGCGGCAAGTCCACGTTGGGCCTTTCCATTCTGCGCCTGCTGCGCCCGCCTGGACGGATCAGCGGCGGCGGCATCCTCTATCATGGCCGGGACATCCTGAAGCTTCCGGAGCGGGAGCTGCTGCGGCTGCGGGGGCAGAACATCGCCATGGCCTTCCAGAATCCCCTGACCTCCCTCAACCCGGTGTTCCGCATCGACCGCCAGTTCCTGGAGACCATCCGGCAGCACGAACCGAAGGTGAGCCGCCAGGAGGCCCTGGGCCGCGCCGAGGCCATCATGGAGGAGTTGGGCATCGAGCGGCGCCGGCTCTACGAGTACCCGCACCAGCTCTCCGGCGGCATGCGGCAGCGAATGATGCTCGGCCTGGGACTGATCCTGGACCCGGACCTGCTGGTGGCCGACGAGCCCACCACCTCGCTGGACGTGATCGTGGAGGCCGCATTTCTCGACCTGCTCAACCGGCTGCGGGAGCGTTTCAACCTGTCGATCCTGCTCATCACCCACAACCTGGGCCTGGTGGCGCAGATCGCCGGCCGGGTGGCCGTGATGTACGCGGGGCGGATCGTGGAGGTGGCCACGGCGGAGCAGGTGTACGGCCGGCCGCTTCATCCCTACACCCAGGGGTTGATCCGCTCGGTGCCCAACATCCGCCTGGAGCAGGAGAAGCTGGCCACCATGCCGGGAAGCCCCCCGGACCTGGTCAGCCCGCCCGCAGGCTGCCGCTTTGCCCCGCGCTGCCCCCACGTGATGGAGGTCTGCCGGCGGCGGGAGCCGCTCCTGGAGAGCTACCGGGACGGGCAGCGGGCGGCCTGCTGGCTGCACGAGCCGGAGGGTGCCCGATGAGCGTGCTGGTGGAGGCGCGTGGCCTCAGCAAGGAGTTCCCCGTCCAGAAATCCTTTCTGGACGCGCTGCTGGCCGGCGGGCGCCGCGTGGTGCACGCCGTGGACGACGTCAGCCTGGAGATCCGCCGGGGGGAGGTGCTGGGCCTGGCCGGGGAGAGCGGCTCGGGCAAGTCCACCACCGGCCGCCTGCTTCTGCGGCTGGTCGAGCCCACCTCCGGGAGCATCCGCTACGAGGGCCGGGACCTGCTGTCCGTACCGCGCCGCGAGCTGGAACGGATGCGGGTGCGGATGCAGCTGGTCTTCCAGGACCCCAACTCTTCGCTGAGCCCGCGCATGACGGTGGGACAGGCTATCGCGCACCCCCTGACGATCCACGGGCTGGCGGCCGGCCGGGAGCGGCGCCGGCGAGTGCTCCGGCTCATGGAGCGCGTGGGACTGACCCCGGCGGAGTTCATCTACCGCAAGTACCCGCACCAGATTTCCGGGGGGCAGTGCCAGCGGGTGGCGCTGGCCAGGGCGCTGGTCACGGACCCCGAGTTCATCGTGGCCGACGAGCCCATCGCCATGGCCGACGTGTCCGTGCGGGCCCTGATCCTGGAGCTCATGAAGGAGCTGAAGGGGGAGCGGAACCTCACCTACCTGTTCATCACTCACGATCTGGCCACCGCCAAGTACCTCTGCGACCGCATCGCCGTGATGTACCTGGGGCGCATCGTGGAGATGGGCAGCCGGGAGCAGCTGTTCGCCCGCCCCCACCACCCCTATACCCGGGCCCTGCTGGCGGCCGTACCGGTGCCGGACCCGGGGCTGCGCCGCACCGAGGAGGTGCCTCGCGGGGAGATCCCCAGCGCCATCGACCCGCCGGCGGGCTGCCACTTCCACCCCCGCTGTCCCTACGCGATGCCCGCCTGCCGGCAGGGCAGGCCGCGCCTGAAGGAGGTGGAGCCCGGTCACGTGTCCGCCTGTCTGCTGCCCTCCTGAGCGCAGAAAACATTTGACCCCTTTCGCGGGGCGTGACTATTTTTTTGACACGGCCCGGTTGGCCGGGTCGAAAGCGTACAGTCGGAGAAAGGACACGATATGATCGGAAAGAAGATGCTGGACGCTATCAATGACCAGATCAACGCCGAGCTCTACTCGGCCTATCTCTACCTGGCCATGGCAGCGGATTTCGAGCGCAAGAACCTGAAGGGCTTCGCCCACTGGATGGAGGTGCAGGCCAAGGAGGAATACGGTCACGCCAAGAAGTTTTACGACTTCGTCATCGACCGCGGCGGCAAGGTGGCGCTGAAAGGGATCGAGACCCCTCCCGGGGAGTGGAAGTCCGCCCTGTCCGCCTTCGAGGAGTCCTACGGGCACGAGCAGAAGGTGACCAGGCGCATCCACGACCTGGTGGACCTGGCCGTGGCCGAGAAGGACCACGCGGCCTCGGTGCTCCTGCAGTGGTACGTGGAGGAGCAGGTAGAGGAGGAAGCCTCGGCCAGCCAGATCGTGGAGCAGTTGAAGATGGTGGGTGATTCCGCGCAGGGCCTGTTCATGCTGGATTCGGTCCTGGGAAAGCGGGAGTAGAGCCGGGCAGCACACCTGGCCGGAGGGGGCCGGCAGCCGGTCCCCTCCGGCGCCAAGCGGTGGAGTCCGGTCGCCCGGGCTGGCGAGCGCCTCTTGCAATAGCGGCCGCCTGTGGTAAGATCACAGCGTCGCACAGACAACACAACACCGGAGGAAGGGTGAGCGATGAAGAAGTACGTCTGTACCGTCTGTGGCTACGTCTACGATCCGGCGGAGGGCGACCCGGACGGCGGAATTGCCGCGGGAACGTCCTTCGAGGACCTGCCCGACGACTGGGTCTGCCCGGTCTGCGGGGCGGGCAAGGAGGACTTCGAGCCTCAGGACTAGCTCGCCCCGGCGAGCCCTGAACTGGAGCGGCCTACCGGACCGGCGGCGGTTCGGTAGGCCTTTTTTCTGGAACCGTGAGACCGAACCTTGATGAGCTGCGTGCGGCCTGTGCCGAGGCCGGCGAAGAGCTGATCCGGCAGCACCTGAGCCGCCTGGAGGATCGCTACTTCGAGTCCTTCCGGGCCGAGGAGATCTGCGCCCACCTGCGCGCGCTCAGCGGCCTGGAGGCCACTCGCCCGGTGGAGCTGCTGGTGCAGGCCAGGGGCCAGACGGTGGAGTGCACCATCCTGGCCTTCGACTACCCCGGGGAGTTTTCTGCCATCACCGGCATCCTGGCCGCCGGCGGGTTCAACGTCCTCTCCGGGGACGTGTTCACCTGGGAGCCGGCGCCCCGCGGTGCGGCGCCCGAAAGGCAGAGGGAGCGGCGGACCGCCGCCGGCCGCCGGCGCCGGGCGGGCGTGAGGGTGGACCGCCCCGATCCGATGCTGCGGCGCCGGATCATCGACCGGCTGTCCGGCACCCTGGCCTCCCCCATGGGGTTGGACGAGTGGGCGGAGCGCATCCGGGACCAGCTCGGGGGGGTGCTGTCGATCCTCGAGCGCGGCGGCGCGCAGGCGGCGGAGAGCGCCCGGCAGAAGGTGAACGAGCTGGTGGCCGACCGGCTCTCCAGTCTGGAAGGCGAGCCTCAGGCCGCCCTGTATCCGGTGCACATCGAGGTGGACAACCGCTCCGGGGAGCGGACCCGGCTGCGGGTGGTGTCGCAGGACACACCCTTCTTTCTCTACGCGCTCAGCACGGCCCTGGCGCTTCGCTCCATTGCCATCGATTCGGTGCGCATCCGTACCTTCGGCAACCGGATCCAGGACGAGTTTTCCTTTCTGGACGCCCAGGGGCGTAAGATCCTGGACGCGGATCTGCTGGACCAGGTGAAGCTGTCCATCCTGCTGACCAAGCAGTTCACCTTCTTTCTGGGAAGCGCTCCCGACCCCTACGCGGCCCTGTCGCGATTCGAGCGGCTGGTGGGGGAGATCTTCTCCCTGCCGCAGCAGGGCCGCTGGCTGGACCTGCTGTCCAACCCGCTGGTGCTCAGGGACCTGGCGCGCCTGCTGGGAACCAGCGACTTTCTCTGGGAGGATTTCATCCGCCTCCAGTACGAGACGCTGATTCCCATGCTGCAGCCTCACCTGCGGGAGGCGAGCTTCTCGGCCGCCCCTGCCACGGTGCACCAGCGGCTGCGGGAGGCGCTGGCGGGCGATCAGCCGGTGGACAGCCGCCGGGAGGTCCTCAATGCCTTCAAGGACCGGGAGATCTTCCTGCTGGAGCTGGACCACATCGTCGGCGCCGGCTCGGACCTCCAGGCGCTGGCGGACGGGCTCACGGCCCTGGCCCAGGCGGTGGCGGAGGAGGCCGCGCGGCTGACCCTGGAGAGCCTGGCGAGCCGCTTCGGCCATCCCAGGACGGTGGCGGGGCTTCCCGCCCGCTACGCCATCCTGGGGCTCGGCAAGCTGGGCGGGGGGGAGCTGGGCTACGCCTCGGACATCGAGCTGCTGTTCGTCTACAGCGACGCCGGGCGCACCGCCGGGCCGCGCCGGATCGACAACGGGGAGTTCTTCAACCTGCTGGCGCGCGAGACGGCCCAGTCCATTACGGCAAAGAGGGAAGGCATCTTCCAGGTGGACCTGCGGCTGCGGCCCTACGGCGCCTCCGGGCCGGCGGCCGCGAGCCTGGAGAGCTTCTGCCGGTACTACGGGCCCGAGGGGGAGGCGCACGCCCTGGAAAGGCTGGCCCTCACACGCTTGAGGGCCATCGGGGGCGATCCGCAGCTGGGAGCTCAGGTCGAGCGGCTCCGCGATGAGATGATCTATACTCCCCGGGGGGTGGACCACCGGGAGCTGCGCCGGGCGCGGCAGCGGCAGATGGACGACCGCGTCCGCCGGGGCGAGCTGAACGCCAAGTTCTCACCCGGGGCCCTGGCCGACCTGGAATACGGGATCATGCAGCTCCAGATCGTCCACGGCGCCGACCACCCGGAGGCCCGCACTCCCTACCTGCGGGCGGCCATGGCGGCGCTGGAGCGCGCCGGCGTGCTGGCGGGGGCGGAGGCGGAGCGATTGCGGGGCGCCTACCAGTTCCTGCGGCGGCTGATCAACAGCCTGCGGATGCTGCGCGGCAACGCTCAGGACCTGTTCCTGCCGGAGCTCGATTCCGACGAGTACGTGCACCTGGCCCGCAGGATGGGCTACTCGGCGGGCCAGCAGCTGTCCCCGGCCCAGCAGCTTCACCTGGAGTTCGAGACCCAGACCGCCACGGTGCGGGCCTTCGTGGAGACGCACCTGGGCAGGGAACAGCTGCCCTCGGGAGCGGCGGGCAACGTGGCCGACCTGGTTCTCTCCGAGGAGGTGCCCCGGGGAGTGCGGGCGGCGGTGCTGGGCCGGGCGGGGTTCCGCGACCCCGAGCGGGCCTGCCGGAACCTGAGGGGACTGGCCGGAGACGGCTCCCGGCGCGGGCTGTTCGCCCGGCTGGCGGTGCTGGCAGTGGATCTCCTGCAGCACCAGCCGGACGCCGACATGGCGCTGAACAACTGGGAGCGCTTCCTGCAGCAGACGGCGGAGCCGGAGGAGCACTTTCGTCTTCTCCTGGCCCAGCCCAGGCGCCTGGAGATACTCCTCAGCCTGTTCGCCGGAAGCCAGTTCCTCTCGGACACGCTGATCGCGAACCCGGAGTTCTTTGCCTGGTCCACCCAGCCCGAGCGGCTGCACCGGTTGCGCTCCCGGGAGGAGATCGTCAGCTGCTTCCGCGAGCTTTCCCACGGCAACCCCGGCCATGCCCGCTGGCTGAACGCCCTGAGACGCTACCGCAAGCGCGAGCTGGTTCGCATCGGCATCCGTGACATCGTGCTGGGCGTCCCCATCCAGGAGGTGATGCAGGAGCTGTCTGCGCTGGCGGAGTCGCTGATCCAGGTGAGCCTGGAGCGGATCTGGCTCGAGGAGGACAGCCCTGAGCCGGCGGAGAGGCTCTGCGTGGTGGCCTTCGGCAAGCTGGGCGGCGGCGAGCTGAACTACAGCTCGGACGTGGACCTGCTGGTGATCTGCGCCTCCGGGACGCCGCCGGAGGAGAGGGCGGGGCTGCAGCGGCACGCCGAGAGGCTCCGGGCCGACCTGTCTTCCTATCTGGAGGAGGGGCACGCCTACCGGGTGGACTTTCGCCTGCGGCCCTACGGCAGCTCCGGCGAGCTGGTCAACTCCCTGGAGGGGGTGGCGCGCTACTACCAGGAAGAGGCGGGCCAGTGGGAGCTGCAGGCCCTGCTCAAGGCTCGCCCGGTGGCCGGCGACCGGCGGATCGGCCGGGCGCTCATGGCGGAACGCCTCCGCCTGCTGAGCCGCCGCTTCGACCCGGGAGCGGTGCGCTCCTCCATCCTGGAGCTCCGCCGGGCGGCCAGAGGGCAGGAGGAGGCGGCCACCCGGCGCCTGCGCGGCGCGGGCCGGGACAACATCAAGCTGGGGCCGGGGGGCATCCGGGACGTTGAGTTCCTGGTCCAGGGGCTGCAGCTCCTGCATCTCTCCCCGGTGGCGGCCGGCGCCGGGCAGGACGGCGGCGGTGAGGCGGCCGGCGCCGGGGCCGCCGGAGGGCCGGCCGGTGCGGAGGGGCTGCTGAGCGGCGGCACGCTTCCCGCCCTGGAGGCGCTCCGCCAGGCGGGCGTGCTCGCCGGCGCTGAGGCGGAAGAGCTCCGGCGGGACTACCTGTTCCTGCGGCGCATCGAGCACTACCTGCAGATCTTCGAGGACCGCCAGACCCACACGCTGCCGGCCGACCGGGCCCAGCTGGAAGCGCTGGCCGCCAGGCTGGGGATCGGCGGCGCGGAGGAGCTCCTGGAGCGCCTGGCGCGCTGCCGCGCCCGGGTGGAAGCGCGCTTTCGGGCGCACCTGGAAGAGGCCGGCCGGCAGGGATCCGGCCCGGGCTGACCGCGGACCGGCTCGGCGCGGCTGCCGCCGGGACCGCATGCCCGGGGCGTGCGGCTCCGGGGACCGGGCCGAGCGAGGCCCACGGCTCCGGGTCCCGGGTGGACCGCGGGCAGGGGCGACTGCGGGCCGGCTCGACTGCGGCCCACGGCTCCGGGGCGAGAAAAAGAGAGAAAAAAATGCTTCCCGCACGGCGCCCGTGTCTTTGACAGCCTGGCTTCCCGGTGCGAGACTGAAAGCATAACCGTTGCTCGACTGTGTGCTAGTACATGACCGCCCGCACGAGCGGAGTTCGGGGTACGTGGTGCGCAGAGCATTCCTTGCGGTTTTTCTCCCCTGCATCCTCTTCTTCCTGCCAGGCGTCCGGCAGACGTGCGCTCAGGAGCCCTTTCCTGCCGGACTTTCCCAGCCGGACCTGATCCTGTACTACCTCAGCCAGGCCGACACCGCCACCACCACGGCGGCCTGGTTGGATGCCGTCTCCCCGATGCTCCCCGTCGTGGAAGGCTGGGAGCAGGAGCGCTGGCGTCAGACGGTGGAAGAGCGGCTGGTCTCCTGGGCCGAGAGCCGGCTGAGCGAAACGCTTCCTCTTCCCGACGTCGCCTCCTTCCTGGCGGCGTTGGCCGCCGCCGAAGCGGAGCAGGATATGCCGGCCTGGAGCGCCGGGGCGGATCGCGCCCTCCGGGAGGTCGTCGGAGATTGGGAGCGCCGGGCGCAGACGATCTGCGAGGAGCTGCTGGCCGGGACGGGAGGCCGGCAGCGGGAGGCGCTCCAGGCCTCCCTGCGGGTCACGATGGCGGAGCATCGCAGGGGGGTGCAGCGGGAGTTCGAGCGCCTGTATGCCCAGGGGCGGAACGCTTTCGTGGCCCGGCGATTGAGGGAAGAGCCTCCCCCGGCAGCGTGGCGGGAAGGCGGAACGCCGGAGGAGGTGGCAAACGCTCTGATCCAGGACACCGGCCGCGGCCTGGACTCCCTGCTGGCCGTTCCGGACTCGGCACCCCAGGGGCAGACGTCCACAGCGGCGTTGCGACTCCATCTGGAGGGCTGGGAGGAGCGGGTCCGGGACGCCTTCGAACAGGGCATGGAGCGGTGGGGCCGCGCCGAGGTGGAGCTGCTGAACGAGCGCCTGCGGTGGGAGTCCACCGCGGAGGAGACCTACCGCGAGGGGGAGGCGGGCTGGGAGCAGGCCTTCGGCCTGCTGGCCGAGGCCCGCAAACGGTGGATGTCCGAGCTGGAGAGCGCGCTCCTGGGCTCCGGCGCGGCCCTCGAGGCGCGGGAGCTGGCCTATGCGGAGGACCTGGAGCGGTTGGGCGACACCCTGGCCCTGGCCTCCCTGGAGGAGCTGGCGGGACTGGATCGCGAGCTGGAAGGTCTGCTGACCGTGTACCGGGAGAGCCGGGAGATGCTCGACCTGGCGGAGCGGAACATCGCCGCTCTGGAGCGTTCCGGGCAGTCCGGCGCGGCGACCCGGGAGGCGTTGGGTTACTGGCGAGAGATCAGGACGCGCTACGAGGTAGGGGCTGCTCGAGTCCTGGAGCAGGTGGACGCTCTGGCGAGGGACGTGACGAGCTTTCGGGCCGGTACACCCAGGGACTCCCTGGCGCGGGAAGTGGTGCGGCTGGAAGAGCGGCTGCGCTACTGGGAGACACAGGTGCAGGCCGCCGCCGGGGTGGTGAGCTACCGTGAGGCGCCGCAGCAGGAGCGCGAACCGGAGGCGGCCGTCCGGGCGCGCTACGAAGGTGCGCTCGGCGAGCTGCGGGAGGCGGACGACGCGCTGCAGGAGCTGGTGGCCGAGCTGCGGCGGCTGCAGGGAGAGGTCGGCCGGGCGCGCGGGGAGGTTGCGGGCAGCCGTGCGGGGCTCCAGGAGGCGTCGGCCTTACTGGAGCAGGCGGAGGAGCGCTGCGAGGCGGCGTGGATTCCGTGGGCCGTGGAGGATGACCGCGTGATCCGGGCGCTGCTGGAGACGGCCGCCGATCCACAGCAGCTGGCGGCGAATATCGAGATCTGCCGCAGCGACCGCAGCCTGTACTACGCACAGGTGGTCCGGCCGGCGCTGGACGCGCGCGCTGCGGCGCGCGAGCTCTGTGAGGGCCGCGAGCGGGCCTGCCTGCAGGCCGCGGCCATGCTGGCGGAAGCAGTGGATCTCTACAACCGCGCTCAGGCCGCGCTGGCGTCCCGGCAGGAGGAGGTGCGCCTGGCCCGGGGACGGGTCCAGGCGGCGAGGGAGCTGCTGGACTTCGTGGTGGGCGGCGCCGAAGGGTGGGACCCCTCTTCAGTCTACCGGCAACGTCTGGTCGAGTACGGGCGGGTCACGACGGTGCTGGCGGTGCTGAAGGAGCTGCAGGCGGAAAGCGAAGGCAGCGGCTACACCGGGCGGATCGATGCGGGGCTCCTGCTGCTGGAGGAGGAGCTCCTGGACACGCGCAACCTCGGCTACGGGCTGGCCCACCTGCGGGAGGCGTTGCTGGAGGCAGCCGATCGAGCCGAGGAGGAGGCGGCGGCAGCCCTGGAAACACTGCGGAACAGCGCCGCGGCAGTGGTCCGCCTCTCGCCGGAGGCGCTATCGGGGTGGGACCCGGGGACGGGGACCCCGGATCCCCGCTCGCTGGCCCGTTTCTGCGCCCTGGGGGCCGGGGATGTGGCGCAGCTGGAGACGCTGGAGGGTTTTGCCGGCTACTTCGACAGCGGGTGGTTCGCCCAGGACACCTGCGCCTGGCTCGCGGGGCTGGCGGCACGGCGGGATCCGCAGGGGGCCCTCCGCACCTTCGGACTGGCACTCTATCACGAGGCGGGTGAGTCCTCGGGTATCTCGGTACCGGCGGTGGACCGTCCGGAGGTTCTTGCCCTGGCGAGGGCCCTCGGCGCGAACCGGTCCAACCTGCTGCAGACGGCTGCTGTCTCCGGCAGCAGGGCATATGACCAGGTCGCCCAAGATCCGCTGTACGGGTTCTTCCGTGTGATCATGCTCAACGCGCGCGGGAAGAAGAAGCTGGACACGCATTTCATCGAGCAGGATCTCGGAGAGGCGGCCGTGACAGCGCTCAAGCAGGCCGCCGCCGGATGCGCGGCGTGGTACGACGGCCGCTCGGCGTTCTACGCAGGGGCCATCCCCGGGTTGCTGCTCGGCTGCCTTCTGAACCCGTGGCTGGTGCCCAAGCTCATCGAGTACGGCGTCTTGGCGATCTACTTCAGCGGCGAGGCAAGGCGAATCCGCACGCTCGATGCTCAGGTCTCCACGCCGTCGGGCGGGGCGGACCGGGGCGAAGTGGCTGCGCTGGCCGCCACGTTTTCACGGCACCGGACGGCCTACGCACGCACGCTGGCGGGTGCCGGGGAGCTGCTCGAAGGCGCCGGACCCCTTGAGGCGCAGTCCTTTCTGGATCTGGCCGGCACGATTCTGGGCTCCCCTCCGCCGGCCGCGCTGGCCTCCTTCGTCCAGAGCGAGTTGGCGAGCCTGGCGGAAGAGGAGCGCTCGGGGATGCTCCGCGCAATCGACGGGTTGCTGGAGCGGCAGGGGGTTGCGGTTTCCACCATGGAGGGGGAGGTGGCGGCGCTGGCCGGGAGCCTCCTGGCCGGCCGGGAGGAGACCCTCCAGCGGTACCGCGAGCTGAGCGCACAGAGCGACCTGGAGCCTGGAAGGCTTGCAGAAGCCGCCCGGGCGCTGTTCCTCGATCCGGGATTGAGCCCGGAGGACCTGGCGCAGCTCGAGCTGGACCTGGCCCGCAGGCTCCAGCCGCGGGAGGAGGCGGGTTCCGTGCAGGCGCTGGAGCTGCTGGGCTCCGCCGTGCTGGGCGTCTACGCCACGGCGCTTCAGGCCGCCGCCGAGGAGCAGCTGGGACAGCTCGCCGCGGAGGGCGAGGACCTGGACCGCTGCTACCGGGAGTGGGAAGGCAGGGCCGCGGCGATCCTGGCGGCCGGCAGCCTGGAGTGGGAGCGCTCGGCCCGCGGGCTCGCCGAGGCCAGGGACCGCTGGCGGCGGGAGATCCAGGCCCGCTACCTGCAGGGGCGCGAGCTGTGGGAGGGCAAGCAGGAGCTCTTCGAGGCGGCCCGTTCCCGCTGGCTCGACCAGAGCGCCCGGGCGGTGGCGGCTGCGGCCGCGGCGGAGGCAGCCAGGGAGCTGGGCCTGGAAGCGGAGCGGACCATCGCGGAGGTCGCAGATGTGGCCGTTGTGGATCTCGGTTTCCAGGCCGGCGCGATGGAGCGCGCCGTGGCCGCAGCGATGGGTGGTCAGGGGCTCTCCCGCCTCCTGGAGCGGGCCCGGGCCTTGGGCGAGGCAGGGGCGGACGCGCCCCGAGCCGCGGTCGTGGCCTTCCTGCCGCAGCGGCGGCTGGATCCAGGCGCGCTCCTGGCGGTGGACCTGTTCGTCCGCAGCCTGAGCCAGGAGGTGCGCCGGCAGGCGGAGGTGATCGCCGCCGGTCAGGCCAGCCAGGTGATCGATCGGGCGCGCCGCGAGATAGAGGAGCAGGTCCTGGCTGCCAACCAGGAGGTCTCTCTGGCGGTGTGGCGCTCCATGGAGACGGCGGGCTTCCGCAGGATCTCCGGCCTCTACGTGCGGGAGTCGGCGATCGATATGACCCTGGGCGGCGGGCTGGAAACCGAGACGCAGCGGATCGAGGAGTATCGCTACTTCCGGGCTCCGGCCTTTGCCCTGGGGTTCGATCTGAGCCGGCGCGCTCTGGAGGGGCTGGGCGCGGAAGCCATCCGGGCCCGAACGGAGCGGGCCGTCTCCGATCTGCGCAGCTACCTGGGGCTGATCTTCGGCGAAGAGGGTACCGACCGGGATGGCCTGGACGCGGGATTCCTCGCCCTCCTGGACTCCCGCCTGCAGAGCTATCGGGGCTCGGATCGCTACCTGGACAAGGGGGAGGACGGCGCCTTCCTGTTCAAAGACCGCAGCGGGCTGTTCGATCTCCACGTCGGCTACGTGCCGGTCATGAGCAGCGAGGATCCAGAGAAGGTCCGGAAGGCGGGCTTCGGGGAGATGGGCCGCATCTACGAGCTGTTCTTCCGCTACGAGGCCCGCCTGGCCCGCGGAGTGGCCATGATCGAGATGCCCTGGTACTCCATGCGCCTGTGGGACGACGATGCCGACAACGACGGAAAGGCCGACGGGCTGATCGGAGCGCCGTCGGTGCGGTCGCTGGCGGATCTGGCCACCAGCGTCGTGGCCACTGCCACTCTGGGCCCCGGGGCGGCCGTCCTGCTCAACCTGGTAGACGATGCGCTGTTCACTGCGGCCGATGTCTCGGCCGGGGTGCTGAGCCTCGGCGAGGGTGCGGTGGGGCTGGGCCGCAAGGGATTGATCGGGTTCGTGACCCTGGGGGCGGGGCAGCTCGGGAGCCTGGCCGGAGGCGCGGCAAACACCGCCACGGCGGTGGAAACCATCATTGGCGGGACGCTGGTCAAGGGAGTGGAGCTGGCCTCCACGTCCATCGTGACCAGTGCGCTCGGAGCGGTGACCTATTCCCAGGAAGCGGGGTGGGGATTCGACAAGGAGATGTTCGAAGCCAGCCTGGTGGGGAGGCAGGCCCTGGGTTCCTACCTCTCCGGGATAACCGGCACCTTCGCCCAAGGCGCGCTGGGCGCCGTCAACCTGGCCGACGTGCTGGGGCTGTCGCGGCTGCACATCGGCCAGGTCGAAACGCTGAACGGCCTGGTGGGAGGCCTGGCCGCTGGCGCCGTGGAGTACGCCGTGGCGGGAGAGACGGTGCTCAACGTGCTCAACGCCCGCGAGCTGGCCGGGCTGCTGGGCGCAACCTACTCCGATCGCTGGGGACGCCAGAGCGGTCACGGACTGCTGGAGCTGCATATCGGCGGCACCGGTCCGGCCTTCGAGGTGGGTCAGGCGGGCCTCGACGCCGGGGTGCTGCGGCTGTCGGCGGGGCTGTCCGGGCTTGAGGTGTGGAGGCAGAACGCGCGTATCGGCGCCTTCGCCCGCTCCTTCGATGAGTTTGCCGAAGGCTACAGCGGCTCCACGGACGTGGCGGTGGCCTTGCGGGAGCAGTATTCCTTCGGGGACGCCGCCGGACTGGAGACCTACGAGAGGATCCTGACCGGTGTGGACCGGCTCCATGTCGGACTGGCGGGCGCTGGGGGGCTGACGGTGGCGGCGGCCGGCGGAGGCCGGGACATCTACCTGGCGACGCTGGGGCAGAGCCGCGACTACTCGCGGCTGCAGGCGGGGATCCTTCTCCAGCACGAGGCTCACCGCGACGGAGAGGCGGGAGCGGACAACCGCCTGGAGACGAGGCGTGCCACGCTGGCGCACACCCAGATGGCGCTGCGGCTTGCCCGCGACTACGGCGGCGAGGTGCTGTTCTCCTCTCCGGGCCTGTCGGCGGACCTCATTGCCTACTGCCTGGCCGTGGGCAGCGGCCAGCCCGGCGTGTTTGCCTCCTACGTCGACACCGCCTACGACTCCAGCGCGGACTACTGGCGCCTGCTGCGCAACGGGAAGGGCGGGTACGACATCGCCTGGGACTGGCGAGCTGGCCTGTACGACCAGAACGACGTCAAGATCATGGACGGCGACGAGCGCTCCTACGTCAACAGCCTGCGCCACTACCTGGGGCTGGCAAGCGCGGAGGAGGCAAGGGAGCTGCTGGCCGCCAGCGGCATGGTCCTCACCGGGACGCCCGGGTACCTGGCGGACTTCGCCGAGACCCGCTTCATGTCGCCGGCAGCCATACAGGAGTGGACGGCGGAGCAGCTTCGCGGGGAGACCTTCGACATCAACGGCGAGGTGTTGTTCAGGAACGTCTCCCTGGGTGAAGCGGTGGTGGACCGGCTGAACATCCGGTCGGTGTTCCCGGGGGTCACCGCGGCTGAGATGGACTACATGCTGGCCGAGTCCGAGTGGTACTTCCCGGAGGAGACCCGCTCCGTCCTGGGCAAGTATCTGGACTTCTCGCGGGTACACTGGCGGACCCCCGAGGAGCAGTACCTCAAGAGCCAGGCGACCTACGGCGGGCAGGCCTACTCCTACTTCGGCGGCCTGGCGGGCAGCTACATCTTCGGCGTGGCCAGGGACGCGTGGGCCGAGGACGTCGAGGACATGGCGAGCGTCCTGGCGGAAGAGGGGAGGGGGATCCAGAGCATTGCGGAAGTTGCAGCCGGACAGAAATCACTTCGTGCACAACGCCGATGGATCCAGCGGCGTGGCGGGCCCGCGGGGCTCTCTCCGCGCCAGCCCGCTGGTTTGTCGGTTCTGATCCTCGTGGACATGGCAAATGACGTCATGGCCGGGATCAGCGTCAACAAGGTGTTCAAGACGCAGATAGTACGCATGATCGTGAACGACCAGAGCTATTTCACCGTCCTAGAACCCTGCCTCGACTTCAGGCTGAAGATGTACCGGCAGCCGGTAGACGGCCTGGGGGCGGCAAGCAAGTACGACTGGGAGGTTGGCCTGTACTCCCGGGGGGTTCTGCAGTCCGGGCTCACGCTGGGAGACGCACTGCGGCGGGTGGCGCGGGAATATGGGTGGAGCGGACGGTTCTGAGATGGCCAAGAAAGTTGCGTTCAAAGTACTCATCGGCGTAGTGCTTGTCGCCGCTCTCGTTGGCGCGTTCCTCCTCTACGCCTACGTCTCTGGCACCAAGCGCCACCTGAGGATCAGGTTCGACTATGCGAGAACGCTCTTTTCTGCAGGGCAGTACGAGAAGGCGCTGGAGGTGTTCCAGAGCATCGAAGAGCGGGCGCCCCGATATGTCAGTGTCGCGGGATACGACGTGTGCTACTACATCGCAACGAGTCACAAACAGCTTGGCAACATCGAGGAGGCCAGACGGGTCTACCGAACGTCAATCAACAAGGGCTTGAGCACGGCCAGCTACCTTCCGTTGGGATTTTTGGAGTTGGACACGGGCAAGTATAGTGAGAGCATTGGCTTGTTTGAGCAGGCGCTCAGAAAGAAGGCAATCCAGCGAGATCCTTTCAAGACAGCCGTAGCGCACGAAGGACTGTTCTACGGACGTGCTTGCCTGCACGAGCGGGATCGGGCGCTTCAGCATCTTGCTGATGCTTTTGATCAGCTTCTAAAACTGAAGGACACTCACGTACCGGGTCTGGGCACTGGGCAGGACTACGCTTTGATGAACCTCTACGCCTACACCCGAACGCCTCCCGGTGGAGTGAAGGCGGCGTGGCGGCAGTGGATCGAGGGCGATCCCGAGTACCAGCGGCTGTTGGAGCACTACAAGCAGGCTTTCCAGTACTACGAGCACGAGCAGGAACTGATCGACGTGCTGGGCACCGAGGAGTAGGCCGCCTGGCACCTCCTCGGCACGCGGCAGTGGCCGTGGTTTGTGGCAACGGCGGATCGAGCAGGCCGGCAGGTCCCTCTGCACGGCAGAACGCGGGACCGTTGCCGGTAGGCTGATTTCCATTGCATCGGCAGTTTGTGCTATGATCACTGAGGCTGGATTGGGACCGGCCGGTTGTTCTACCGCCGGAGCAACGTGCCTCTTCTGAAGACGAAAGGGAGGGAGTCGTGAGCAACAGAGACAATGAACCGGTGCAGGCTCTGATCTCGGACTACGAGCTTGAGCTGTGCTCGCCGCCATGTGTGCCGGGCGCCGCCACGTGGAGCGCCCGAGCTTCTCTGGGGGCGGAAATTGACGC
The DNA here is from genome assembly GCA_964490725.1 of uncultured Spirochaetaceae bacterium. Taxonomy (GTDB): domain Bacteria; phylum Spirochaetota; class Spirochaetia; order SZUA-6; family DRHE01; genus CAZBDU01. The sequence goes on from CAZBDU010000037.1 coordinate 26,742, forward strand.
GGTTCTTCCGTTACTGAACGCGCAGCTCGATGGCGCTGACTATGACCACCAGGCGAGAGTCCTGATCTGGAAGGAGCAGGGTCACAAGTTCGCCTTCCGCTCTCGAGAGATCAAAGCAGCCCCGGCCCGGGACCGCGAGGAGGCCCGGACGCTCATAGATCACGCGGTGGCCCTGGCCAACAGGGCCTGGCGCGCAAGAGAGATCATCGAGCCCCGCTACGAGAGACGAACCGGAGCGAACCTCATGCAGGTTTATCGTCTACTGCCTCGGACCAACTGTGGCCGGTGCGGATGCAGTACCTGCATGGCCTTCGCCGCCGGCCTGCTGGAAGGGAAGACGGAGCTGGCATGCTGTGCTGAGCTGGAGCAACCGGCCTACGGGGGAAGCCGTAGCGCCCTACTTGAGTTGCTGGGACCCCCCGGACCGTAGCCGGGTGGTAGCGGAAAGCCGGCTGGTTCTGTGCGCCGCGGCATAGTCTGCTGGAGTGACCAGGAGGGATCTACCAGAGGGATCTACCAATGGTTGAGCTCGTAGTCCGACACGACCACCTTCGCCACCGGTTTGCCCGCAGTGTCTCTGTAGGTCCAATCGGCCTGGGTCTTCCCGGGCGCCACATTCAGGCCATTCGTCCATTCTGAGTAGACTGAGGAGTCCGTGCACTCGGCATCGAAATAGACCTCATAGTAGTCGATGGTGACCGGCCCGGTGTTCTCTATGGTGTAGTGGACCTCGACGAGGTTCCACCTGCGGGCAGAAAGTACAAGAAATGGGCAAGTCCTTGCTTGACGGCTTGCGGGGCAGGGCCTAAGATGAGATCCAAGGAAAAAGTGGGCGAAGTGGGCTGATGGAAAGCGATCCGCGTTCTTATCAGCTCGAACCGCTGGAGCCCAGGTTACTACTTTCTGCAACCGGACTTCTGGACGAGGCAGCGGTCGCAGCTGACCAGCCGACGGAAGCGCTCGTGGCCGTCCAGGGCTACGAGGCCGATCAGCAGGTAACCCTGGCAGATCAAAGCACCTCGACGTACGCGCCCGAGAGGGAGCTCGCGGACCTGTTTGCCGGCTCGCAGGCGGTGGCCGGCGGGCAGACGGAGGAGCCTGCGGGGACGGCGGAGGAGCCCGCGGCCACGGCGGAGGAGAGCCTGCCGGAGCGCTCCGGCTCGCAGCCGGCCGCGCAGGATCTGCTCCAGGCGCAGACACCCGCTGCGCTCTCGGACGGACAGGCCGATACGACCGAACAGATAGTGGACTCTCAGCACGCGCCGCAGCCGCCCCCGCCGGGGGTGCTGAGCTACGAGGCGCCGCCTGGCGGCAGCGACCTGGTGCTGCGGCTGCGCGCGGAAGACCCGGAGATCCTGGAGCTGTTCGACAACGGCAGCGGCCAGGTGGTGGCGGAGGCTCCGGTGGCCGGGCTGGAGCGCGTCGAGGTCATCGGCGCTGACGACGGGGACGACACGCTCACCATCGACTTCTCCACGCCGATCTGGTTGGTCGAAGGAATCGAGTACCAAGGCGGGCAAGGGGGCTGCGACACCCTGACCTTTGCGGGTGGCGGCTCGATGAGCGCCGCCTATTCGGCCGTCGGCGCTGACGGCGGCCTCGTGACCCTGAGCGACGGCTCCTCGAGCACCACCCTGCGGTTCAGCGGGCTGGAACCCGTCTACTGGAGCGGTTCGGATCTGCTGTTCTCCACCCAGGACTACGGCAGTGGCGAAGACGTGATTCTGGTCGACGTGGACCCGGGGGGCCCGGGGGCGCCGGCGGACCTGCCGGCGGAGAACAACCGCATCTCGGGAACTACCGGGGGGGTGGCCTTCGAGTCGGTTACCTTCTACAACGTCGCCAACGTCACCATCGACACCGGAAGCAACGACACCAGCACGGTGTCCGGCGACAGCATCACCATCGCCGCCGGCGGCCCGGCCGCGGCTGGGCTGCCGAGGCTTTCAATCTACACGGGCGCCGGGGCCGACGCGATCACGGTGAGCGGCTGGAGCGGGACGGCCCTGACCGTGGACGGGCAGGAAGGCCGGGACGCCATCGCGGTGGACGGTAGCCTGTCGTTGAACGGTGGTGACCTGTGGCTGTCTGCGGAGACGGTCACCATCGCCTCCGGCGCGAGCATTGACGGCGCCGGTACGGTCACGCTGCGGGCCGTCGACGAGAGCCTCATCACCGGCACGAACAGCTCGGCGTCCACGGAACTGCAGGCCCAGGTCCTGGTGTCCGGCACGATCACGGCCACCGGAACCATCACCATCCACGCGGAAGCGACCACTGTCATCGACCTGAATCCCGCCTCGTCTTCGGCGACCATCACGGTGGGCTCGGCGGCGGTGGCCGAGGTGCGCGACGGGGCGGTGCTCAGCGCGGGGAGCCTGGAGATCGCGGCGATCACGCACACCTTCTTGAGCCCGGCGGTCGCCGACGCGCTGACCGGTGCCATCACCGTGACGGCCCACCACCGGACGGATGCGGGGATCACCGGTGGCGCCACCGTGAGCACCGGGGCGGATCCCCTGGGCGCAGACGAGCCTGCCAGCGTCCTGATTCAGGCCCTGGACGAGACCCGGATTCTGGCGTCCATCTCCGCGGCCAGCTCCGGCCAGGCATCCGAGGACTTCAGCGCTCTGGCGAGCGCGATCTCCCTTGCCCGGGATACCCGCGCCACTGTGAGCGCCGCTTCGAGCCTCAGCTCCGCCGGGCTGGTGAAGGTTCGGGCGGAGAACCGCGGCGAGATAGGCGCGACGATCACCTCCGACTTCGTGGGAGAGACGGAGAACGTCGGGGTGGAGAACGTGGAGGCCTCTCTCAGCGATGCCGCCGTCCAGGCGGAGGGGATCGAGCTGAGCGCGCTGAACGCCACCTCCTATTCGGCCTCCGGCAAGGATGCCGTCAACGACCTCTCCGGAGACATTCAGGCCTGCATCTCCGGCAGCGCGGTGACAAGCGGGTCCGGGGGCCTGAGCGTGTCCGCCCGTGACCTCTCGACGGTGGCCGCGGAGGCTTCCGCGCTGAACATTGACGTTGGCGCTCTGGCCGCCTCCCTCAGCCTTCCCAAGCTCCTGGCGCGCAACACGCTGGATCGAAGCACCCTGGCCTACCTGGCCGGCTCCACGGTGAGCGCACAGGGCGGGGAGGTGAGCGTGGCTGCCGAGAGGGATGCGGCGGTGAGCGCGCTGGCGCGGGGAGCGTCCTTGAGCGCCAGTGACTCGAACACGTTCTCCCTCAGCCTGGCGGGAACCTGCTCGGCCAACTCGATCCTGGGCGCGGTCAGCGCCTACCTGGCCGGCTCCACCGTCCAAACCGTCGGGGCGGGGGACGTGCGGGTGCAGGCCGTGGACGGCTCCGGAATCGATGCCAGCACGGAGCTGGGCCTGAAGACGCTGCCGGGGACCGCCACCTCGGATACCACCGGAGTGGCCGCCGGCGTCTCCGTTGCCTTCAACTCCATCGGCTGGGAGATGGAGAACCTTGCCCTCCGGGCCATCGATACCCTGCTGGGCACGCAGATCGGGGATACCGAGGTCCCGGTCGAGGTAAACGCCTACCTTCAGGACTGCGACCTCGCGACGGGGGGGGAGCTGTCGCTGGAGGCCCGGATGGCGGCGCAGCTGAACGCCACGGTGAGCAACGCGGCGGAGTCCACCGCCTCCGCCTTCTACGGGGCCAAAGGGATGGCCGGCAGCGGGATCCTGGCGAGCAACAAGGTGAGCAGCCGCACGCGGGCGTACATCGACAACGGCGGGGCTGCGGCGGGGGCGGCCATCGAGGCCGGTGGGGGCGTGACGGTCAACGCCGAGGAGGCGGTGGGGATCTACGCGAACAGCAAGGTGGTGAGCTCCTCGATCACCGCCAACGACGGGGGTGCGGCGGTTCTGGGGGAGACGGTTGCGGACCTGGTGCCGGCGGACTACGACACGGAGCCGGATGCGGGGTTGGGGACGAAGGTCCGCACGCTGGAGTTTGGGGATCGGGTGCGGCTTTCCGACGGCTACGATGAGGCGAAGGGGGAGCCGGGCAGCGTCTACGAGTATCTGGGCTCCGGCGCGGTGGTGGATCTGGCTGGGGAAGACTACGGGAATCTGGACATCTGGAAGCGGGTGGCGGAGACGCAGCTGATCCCGCAGGGCAACAACATCAGCCCGTCGGACTCGGTGGCGGTGGGTGGGCTGGTGGTGCTGAACGACGTACGCGGGGAGGTGGAGGCGTACATCGAGGAGGCGGTGGTCCGGGCGTGGGGCGGGGACGTGGTGGTCTCGGGGCAGGAGGCGGCGCAGATCCGGGCCACGGCGGACAGCACGGCGAGCTCCTCGGGGGGAAGCGCCTTTGGGGAAGGCACCTCGCTGGCGGTGAACGGGGTGATCGCCACCAACCTGGTGTTGAGCCGGGTGGCGGTGTACATCAGCGCGAGCGAGGTGAGCGCGGCGGCGGGCAGCGTGCGAGTGAGCGGGGTGAACGGCTCTGGGATCGAGGCCACTACCCTGAGCGCCACCACCACGGGAGACACCGGGGTGGGGGTGATTCTGGCCTTCAACACGGTGGGCTGGGAAGCGCAGAACGTGCTGTTCCAGACGCTGGACGCGCTGCTAGGCACCCAGATCGGTGCGCCGCGGCCGGCGGAGGTTCTGGCCTTCATTCAGGGGTCCACGGTCAGGGCCGCGGGGGACGTGACGGCCACAGCGCTGTCGGAGGCGCGGATCAAGGCGGAGGTAGGCAACCAGGCAACGGCGGCCGCCTCGGCGCTGTTCGGGGCCTCCGCCTCCACCTACGTGGGGATCTTGGCCAGCAACATGGTGAACAGCGCGGCGAAGGCGTTCATCGATGCCTCGACGGTCCAGGCGGGCGGCGGGGTGACGGTGAGCGCCCGGGACCAGGCCGGGATCGAGGCTCAGACCAACCTCCAGGCGACAAGCGCCTCCTCGAACGATGGCGGAGCCGGCATCCTGAACACCCTGGCCCACACGCTCCTGGACGAGTACCAGTACACCAGCAACTCCGGGGTGCAGCTCCTCCACTTCGGGGATAAAGTGCGGGTGGCCTCCGACTACGACACGGCCAAGGGGATTGCCGGCCAGGTGTACCAGTACATGGGTAACGAGGCCACGGCGGACCTGGGGACCCAGGACTACGCTGATTTCGGGCTGTGGAAGAAGCTGAACGAGACGAACATCATCCCGAAGTCCATCGCTGTGGCGGGGCTGAGGGCGGTGGGGTTGAGCGTCGGCTCAGCGACGGGGATGGGCGGGCTGGTGGCCCGCAACGACGTGCGCAGCGAGGTGGCGGCCTACCTGGCGGACAGCGCGGTGACTGCGAGCGGCGGGGACATCACGGTCCGGGCCGTGGAGGGAGCGCTGATCGCTGCGCAGGATGACAGCGTGGTATCCGCCAGTGAAAGCACCGCGGGGGTGATCGTCACCAACCTGGTCTTGAGCTCGGCTTCGGCCTGGATCGCGGGCAGCACGGCGATCAACGACAGCGACCGGACGGCGGATCCGGCCTCCGGGGACACGGTTCTGGAGGCCTCAAACGTCTCGCAGATCGAGGCGCTGTCCTCGAGCGCGGTAACGGGCAAGAAGCAGACCGTGGGGTTCGTGGTTGCTTTCAACACCATCGGCTGGCAGGCCCAGGACCTCTTGACCAGCACCGTCGATGCGCTGATCGGGGACCCGCTCCTGGCGGACGTGTTCGGCGGCCAGGAGCCGGCGGAGGCGCTCGCCTACATCGCGGATTCCACGGTGGACACCAGCGGGGATCTGTCCCTCGCCGCCAGGATGGAGGCGCAGCTTCAGGCTACGGCGGGCAACGAAGCCAGCTCCGTGGCCATGAACGACTTCGCGGTCGCGGCGAGATTCGGGGCGGGCGGAATGGCGGCCGGCGGCATCTTGGCGAGCAACAAGGTGAGCAGCCGGGCCCGGGCCTACCTGCAGAACGCGGCGGTCACCGCCGGCGGCGGGATCACGGTGGAGGCGAACGAGGAGGCGGGGATCGCCGCCGACAGCGAGGTGGTGATCGTCTCGGCCACCAGCAACACGGTGGATGCGCTGAAACAGGTGGCTTCCACCCTGGGTCTGGACGACTACCACTACACCACAGCCTCAGGGGCAGTAGAGCTTCTGGAGGGGGATCGCATCCGTTTCAGTGCCGGGCACGGAAGCGGCACCGGCACGCAGGGCAGCGTGTACGAGTACGTCGGCGCGGGGGAGACCCTGGATCTGAGCGGCACCCTCGATTTCGAGGCGGACCTCCGCTTCAGGAAGCTCACCAGCGCCGACTTTGAGGATCTCCTGTTCCCGCAGATCGGCAATCTGACGGATTCCGACTCCCGGGCCTTCGGGGGCCTGGTGGTGTACAACGAGGTGCGGAGCGAAGCGGCGGCCTATGCGGCGCAGAGCTCGCTCACCGCGACCGGCGGGGACATCGCCGTCACGGCGCTGGAGGATGCGGCGATCACGGCGAATGCCGAAAGCAACGTGTCTTCCTCCGGGGGCAGCGCCTTCGGTACCGGAACCTCGCTGGCGGTGAACGGCCAGATCGTGACCAATCTCGTGCTGAGCTCGGCCAGCGCCTATGTCGCGGACAGCGCGGTCACCGGCGCCGGCAGCGTCCGGCTGAGCGGGCGCAACGCCTCGGGGATAGACGCCACGCTCCTGAGCTCCAGTCAGACCGGCGATACCGGGGTGGGGATCATCCTGGCTTTCAACACGATCGGCTGGAAGCCCCAGAACGTCCTGTTCAACGCCATCGACGCCCTGCTGGGGGACCCGTTGATCTCCGAGGCCTTCGACGGCGAGCAGCCGGCGGAGGTGAACGCCTACCTTCAGGACTGCGATCTGGCGGCGGCCGGAGAGCTGTCGGTGGAAGCGCAGATGGCGGCGCAGCTCAACGCCACGGTGAGCAACGCGGCCAGCTCGGAGGCCTCGGCGCTGTTCGGCGCCTCGGGAAAGGGCTTCGGCGGCATTCTTTCGAGCAACAAGGTGAGCAGCCGCACCCGGGCGTACATCGACAACGGCGGGGCTGCGGCGTGGGCGGTGATCGAGGCCGGTGCGGGTGTGACGGTCAACGCCGAGGAGGCGGTGGGGATCTACGCGAACAGCAAGGTGGTGAGCTCCTCGATCACCGCCAACGACGGGGGTGCGGCGGTTCTGGGGGAGACGGTTGCGGACCTGGTGCCGGCGGACTACGACACGGAGCCGGATGCGGGGTTGGGGACGAAGGTCCGCACGCTGGAGTTTGGGGATCGGGTGCGGCTTTCCGACGGCTACGATGAGGCGAAGGGGGAGCCGGGCAGCGTCTACGAGTATCTGGGCTCCGGCGCGGTGGTGGATCTGGCTGGGGAAGACTACGGGAATCTGGACATCTGGAAGCGGGTGGCGGAGACGCAGCTGATCCCGCAGGGCAACAACATCAGCCCGTCGGACTCGGTGGCGGTGGGTGGGCTGGTGGTGCTGAACGACGTACGCGGGGAGGTGGAGGCGTACATCGAGGAGGCGGTGGTCCGGGCGTGGGGCGGGGACGTGGTGGTCTCGGGGCAGGAGGCGGCGCAGATCCGGGCCACGGCGGACAGCACGGCGAGCTCCTCGGGGGGAAGCGCCTTTGGGGAAGGCACCTCGCTGGCGGTGAACGGGGTGATCGCCACCAACCTGGTGTTGAGCCGGGTGGCGGTGTACATCAGCGCGAGCGAGGTGAGCGCGGCGGCGGGCAGCGTGCGAGTGAGCGGGGTGAACGGCTCTGGGATCGAGGCCACTACCCTGAGCGCCACCACCACGGGAGACACCGGGGTGGGGGTGATTCTGGCCTTCAACACCGTCGGGTGGAAATCGCAGAACTTCCTCTTCAATGCCATCGACGCCCTGCTGGGGGACCCGCTGATCTCCGAAGCTTTCGATGGAGAGCAACCGGCGGAGGTCGTGAGCCGCATCCAGGACTCCACCGTCGATGCGGCGGGCGGCCTCTTCCTGTCGGCGACCTCGGTGGCGACGATCGACGCCGGGGTGGGCAACGAGGCCACCTCGGCGGCCTCCGCTCTCTACGGAGCCACCGGGCTGAGCGTGGGCGCGGTCCTGGCCAGCAACAAGGTCAGCAGCCGGGCCCAGGCCCGCATCGACAGCGGCGCGACGGTCCAGGCGGGGGGCGGCATCACCGTCGCGGCGGACGACAACGCTTCGATTGCGGTCGATTCCACGCTGAAGGCCCTCTCCACCACCACCAACGATGCCGGCGCCAGCATTCTAGGGGACCTGGCCTCCACCCTGCTCGAGGAGTACCGCTACACCACCAACTCCGGGCTGCAGACGGTCAGCTTCGGGGACAAGGTCCGGCTCGCCGGGGGCGAGGGCGGGAGCGTCGACTACGCCGGCGGCGGGATTCCGGGGAGCCTGTATCGCTACACCGGCTCGCAGGCCGAGCTCGACCTGGGGAGCCAGAACTACCTCTCCCCGGTCTGGGAGCGCCTGGATCCGGTGGACATCAGCTCGATCATCCCCACCGAATACCTCAGGCTCAACGTGAGCGACTCCGATGCCATCGGCATTGGCGGACTGATCGTGCTCAACGACGTGCGGGGCGAGGTGGCCGCCACCGTGGAGAATGCGGCGGTGACGGCGGGAGCCGGCGGCCTCACCCTGACGGCCGTGGAGCGGGCGGGTATCGCGGCCACGGATGTGAGCACCGTCACCTCCGACGGAGGGAGCCTGTTCGGCACGGGAACCTCCCTGGCGGTGAACGCGGTCATCGCCACCAATCTGATTCTGAGCTCCGTCAACGCCTCCATCAGGGGAAGCAGCATTCGCGCCACGGCAGGCGGCGGGGTGACCGTCGCCGCCCGCAACGCCTCGAGCATCGATGCCGACATCGACAGCGACACCACCTCCAAGGGCACCTCTGTCGGCGTCACCCTGGCCTTCAACACCCTGGGCATCAAGTCCCAGAACTTCTTGTTCAACACCGCCGACGCCCTGTTCGGCACCGAGATCGCCGACGAGCAGCCGGCGGCCGTCAAGGCCTGTGTCGAAGGCTCCGACCTGCGGGCAGCGGGGGCGGTGAACCTGTCCGCTGCCAGCGAGGCGGCAATCGATTCCCGCATCGGTACCTCCGCCACGGCGATCGATCTCAGCCTGGGGGGCTCCACCTCCGTGAGCGTCGGCGCGGTGATCAGCCTCAACAAGGTGCGGACGAACGTCCGCGCCTACGCGGATGCCGCGGCTCCCCTGGAGTCGGAATCCGGCGGCATCGGTGTGCACGCTCAGGATCTCTCCGCCATCGCCACCGACGTGGACGCGCCTTCCCTCACCGTGTCCGGAGGTACCTCCTCCACCACCTCGGTCTCGGTAGGCCTTAGCGTGGCGCGGAACGAGATCAAGACCGAGCTGGAGGCGTTCCTGAGAGGCATCGCCGCGGTGAAGGCGGGCGGCGGCAGCGTCACGGTGGGGGCGGTCCAGGGGGCGGCGATCGGGGCCACCGCCACGGCCTCCGCCATCTCTGTGGCGGTGAGCACGGCGGGGAGCAGGGCCTTCAGCGGCGGCGGGGCGGTCGCCATCAACACCATCCTGGGCAAGGCCAATGCCTTCATCGAAGCAAGCGCTGTGACGGCAGGGGGGACGGCGCCGGGGCAGGGCCAGGTGAGCTTGAGCGCCCTCAACACCTCCGCCATTACGGCCACGGTGGAGGCCCTGTCCGTGGGCGTGGGGGCGGGCACCGGGTTTACCCCGGCCATCGCCATCGGGGTGTCGGTTGCCAGCAACCTGATCGGCTGGGACGGCGACACCCGCACGCCCATGGAGGTGCAGGCCTACCTCAGGAACGTCGCGGTGACCGCTTCCCGGGGAATCGGGCTTTCGGCGCTGTCGCTGGCCGTCATCAGCGCCGCCGTGGAGGCGACCTCGGTGGCGGTGGGCGCCTCCGCCGGCAGCAGCACCGGCCTGAGCGGAGCCGGCGTCTGGTGCGAGAACAGGATCGCCACGCAGGTCAAGGCCTTCGTGGACGGTTCCTCCGGTCTGCTGGCGTCCGGCGGTGAGGTGAGCCTTTCCGCCCGGGACGCCTCCTGGATCCTGGCGGATGCCCAGGCGGCCACCCTGGCCTTCTCCCTGTCGGGTTCCACCGGCGTCTCGATCTCCGTGGGCGTGTCCCTTGCCCGCAACGAGATCAGCAACGAGGTGGAGGCCTACATCAGCAATGCGGCCACGGTTCAGGCCTCGGGCGGCAGCATCAGGCTGGAAGCCATCGAGTCGGCGACCATCGTCTCCAGCTCTCAGGCTGCCTCGCTCTCGGCGGCCCTGGCTGCAACCACCGGGATCGCTCTGAGCGGCGCCGGAGCGGACTCCACCAACGTGATCCTGGGCAGGACCAACGCCTGGGTGGAGAGCAGCAGCCTCCTCTGCGCCGGCGACGTGGATCTTTCGGTGCGGAATGCCGCCGCGATTACGGCTACGGTCAAGACAGCCTCTCTGGGCGCCGGCGGCGGGGGAACCACCGGGGTGGGAGCCTCCGTCGGGGCCTCGCTGGCGCGCAACCTGATCGGCTGGGACCTGGACGACAACCTGGTGCCCGTGGAGGTGCAGGCCTACCTCAAAGGCTCCGGCGTGGACGCCGGGGGTGAGCTGGCGCTCTCGTCCCTCAACAGCGGGCTCATCAAGGCCGAGGTGCTCTCCGGCTCGGTGGCGATCGCCGCCGCAGGCACCACTGGCGTGGGCTTGAGCGGCTCCGGGGCCAGCGCGGAGAACAAGATCTCGACGTCCGTGGCGGCCTACATCGACGGCGACGGTGCGGCGGGGATCCTGGCCGCTGGCGTGGAGCTGACGGCGCAGGACCTGTCGGCCGTCGCGGCGGATGCCGGGGCGGCCTCGCTGGCGGCCTCCTTTGCCGGCACGGCCGCGGTCTCGCTCTCCATCGGAGTGGCCCTGGCCGAGAACATGATCGGGAACCAGGTCGAGGCTTTCATCAGCAATGCCGGCGCCGGGGTGAGAACCAGGGCGGGCGGCCTGATCTTGGGCGCCAGCGAGGCGGCCGTGATCGCCTCGACCTCCGAGGCGGCCTCCGCGGGCGTGGGAATCGCGGGCACGGCCGGGATCGCCCTGAGCGGAGCTGGCGCCGAGTCCACCAACGTGATCCTGACCAGGACGAATGCCTACGCGGACAACAGCACCCTCGTAAGTTTCGGCGACGTGGTGCTCGCCGCCGCCAACAGCGCCGCGATCTCCGCCACGATCATGACCGGCTCTCTGGCCGTCGGCGGCGGCGGGTCAGCGGGGGTGGGAGCCTCCATCGGGGCCTCGCTGGCCCGCAACCTGATCGGCTGGGACCTGGGCGGCAACCCGGTTCCCGCGCAGGTGCAGGCCTATCTCCATGACTCCAGCGTGACGGCCGCCGGCGATCTGACTCTGACGGCCGTGAACAGCGCCTCCGTAGAGGCCGAGGTGCTGGCCGGCTCGGCGGCCATCGGGGCCGGCGGCGGGGTAGGCGTGGGGGCCAGCGGCGCGGGCGCCAGCACGGAGAACACGGTCACCATGCTGGTCAGGGCGTTCGTGGACGGAGACGGTCCCTCCGGCATTACGGCCGCGAGCGTCTCCCTGACGGCGGCGGACACCTCGACGATCAGCGCGAACACGGAAGCCGTCTCCCTGGCGGCCTCCTTTGCGGGCACGGTGGGCGTTTCGGTTTCCGTCGGTGTGACACTGGCCCACAACGCAATCGGCAACGCGGTGGAGGCCTCTATCCGCAACGCCGCGAGCGGGGTGGGGGCCACCGGCGGAGACATCGTTCTCGCTGCCCGGGAGCAGGCCACGATCACCTCGCTGTCCGTAGCGGCGTCCATGTCCGCCGCCATCTCGCCCATCGGCATCTCCCTGAGCGGCGCGGGTGTGGAATCGAGCAACCTGGTTTCGAACCTGGTGACCGCCAGCATCGCCGATTCCGCCGCCGTGCAGGCGGCCGGGAGCGTCCTGGTGGCGGCCCAGGACACCGCAACGCTGGACGCCCAAATCGCGAGCGTCTCCGTGGCGGTCGGGCTGATCGGCGTGGCCGTGGGCGACTCGATGAGCTACAACACGGTTGCCGACATTGTCTCGGCATTCATCCAGGGCGCTGCGGTCACGGCCTTCGGTGGGAATATCACGGTCACCGCCGCATCCGATCCCACGGTCTCCACCTCAACCACCGTCCTGGCGGTTTCCATCAGCATCGGGGGCGCCGGAGCGGGCGCCGTGTCCCGCACCACCGTCATCAGCACCACCCAGGCCTTCCTGACCGATGCCGCCCTGACGGCGGGAGGTGCGGTGATCGTGGATGCCGCGACCACCTCCATCGCCAATCCGGTGACCCAGGGTGCTGCGGGCGGCCTGGTGTCGGTGGCGGTGATGCTCTCGAACGCCGTCATCGGCGGCACCACCCGAGCCTTCCTGGGCGGGCAGACTACGGTCACCGCGACGGGGTTGTCGGTCTCGGCCACCAGCATCAGCAGCGCATTGCCCTCCACCTTTGTCCTGGGTGTCGGCGCCGTCACCGGAGCCGGGGCCAAATCGGTCACCCTTGTCAACCGCACCACCGAGGCCTGCATCGAAGGCGGCGCCCGGGTGTCCACAGGGTCGGGACCGGTAGCCCTGACCGCCCAATCGGTTTCCGCGGCCAGCGGCAAGACCACCGGCGTGGCCGCCGGGGCCATCGGCATCGCCGCCCTGGTGGTGGACGTCACCGTGAGCGGCGGCACCCGCAGCTACGTCGACGACGGGGCGACGGTGGAGGCAGGGCAGCTCACCCTGTCGGCGGCCGCGACGAACACGGTCACGGCCCCCACCACGGCGTTCGGGATCGGGCTTCTGGCGGGAAGCGGAGTGGGCCTGAACGCCACCGACAGCAGTACGGTGGATGCGCACATCGGTCCTGCGGTCGGGACGAGCTCCGCCGGGACCCCGGCAAGGGTCACGGTGACCGGTGGTGGGGTCACAGTGGAGGCGGCGGTCAGCTCGGCGGTGCTGGCCGAGGTGGATGCGGTTTCGGTGAGCCTGCTGGCCGGCGCGGCCGGAACCGATACCAGAGCCAACGCCTCGCCGACCGTCCTGGCCTATCTGGGCGACGGGGCGGTCGTGACCGCGGACGGCCAGGTGAGCTTCGACGCCTCAGCGCGGGTCTGGGCGATCGCCGATGGCGTGGGGCTGGCCCTTGCCGGCGGGGTGGCCGCCGCGGGGGCGGCTGTGAAGGCCGACGTCAATCCCACCGTGAGAGCGTTCACGGCTGGCGGCGGGACGATCACCGCAGGCGACCTCACCTTCGTCAGCAGCCTCAACCTGGACGCCTCCGGCAACCCGGTTCTGCCGACCTATGACGGCAAGATCGTCGGGCCGGCCTTCGGGACCGTGAGGCTCACCAGCGGAGCGCTGCTGGCCGGGGTGGCCGGGGGAACGGTCACGGTCAACAACTCGCCCTTCATGGAGACCGCTGTCGGAGCGGGCACGGTCATCAACGCAGGCGGGGAAGTCGTCCTGAAAAGTCAGTCTTTCCAGCTGGCCCAGGTGGACGCCCTGTCCGCCAGCGGCGGCCTGGGCGTGGGGATCGGAGTGATCCTGCCGACGGCGAGCGCGGCGGGGGTGGTATCGACGCACTTCGATGGAGAGCTCGCCTCGGCGGACAGCGTGGAGATGGCCTCCCGGGTGAACGCGGCCGCCTCGGTGAACGGCCGCGCCGGGGGCGGCGGCGGCATCGCCGGCGTTGCGGACACCACCATCACCGCCACCACTGCACCCACGGTCCAGACCTTCGTGGGCGCCGGCGGCCGGGTCACGGCCAGCGGGGATGTGACGCTCAGCTCCCTGGTTGCCTCCGGCGCGACGGCCGTCGCCAGGGCCATGGGCTTCTCCTTCGGAGCTTCGGTGGGCGTGGTGGACGTGACCGCCACCGTCGGGCCGACGGTGGAGACCGGGATCCGCACCGACGCGGCCGTCACGAGCACGACAGGGAGTGTGGCGCTGCTGGCCGGGCACAACTACGATCCCGTCCAGGGCACCTTCCTTGCCGGAAACGGCGCCCTGGTTTCCACGGACGTGCTGGCCTTCTCCATCGGCGCCAGCGTCGGCACCACCCACCTGACCGCGGATGCGGTGGCGGCAGTGAGTGCGGAGGTCGGAGGGGGCGCCACGGTGCTGGCCCCGCAGGGCTGGATCACGGTGGACTCCAGATCGAGCAATTTCGCCGCCGCCAGGACGAAGAGCACGGCCGGGGCAGCCGTGAAGGTGGATCTCAGCGACCCGAAGGCGCTTGCCGGGGGGAACACCGGAGCGCGGTTCCTGGGCAGCGTCGAGGGCCCGGGGGGAGCCGCTGGTGCCGCCGGCGTGCGCGTCTCGGCCCTGGCGACGGATGTCGCCCTTGCGGGGGCCGAAGCCAGCGGCGGTGGAGCGGTGTCGGTGACAAGCTCGGACGTGCAGGCCAGCGCGCGCCCGCGGGTGCAGGCCGAGGCGGGCGGCATCATCAGGTCCAGCGGTGAGGTCACCGTCCAGGCCCTTTCCAGGACAGACGCGGATGCGCTGTCCGAGAGCAGCTCCGGCGGCGCCGTCGACGTGGGGAGCCTCTCCGCCAGCGCGCGGATCGATCCGCAGGTGAGCACCGAGATACGTTCCGGGGCCGTCGTGGAGGCCGGCAACACGCTGACGATCGGCGCCTACCACGGCGGGGCGCCCGCGCCGGGCTTCGACGGCTACGCCACCGCCTCGGCCAGCGGCACCAGCGGTGGGGCGGTGCGGGTGAGCGGAGCCGCTACCAGCGCCGAGAGCACGCCCACGGTGGAAACCGCGGTGGGCGGCGGCGCTGCGCTTTCGGGTTTCGACGTCGTGGTTCAGGCCACCTCCGTGGGTAGCGCCCTGGCTGCCTCGGCCAACGCCGGGGGCGGCGCCGTGTCGGTGGGCCAGGCGGACTCGGAGGTGGAGGTCGGAAACAGCGCCACGGTGGAGATCGGCAGCGCAGCGGTGCTGGTTGCCGGGCGCGACCTGGCAGTGGTATCCACTGCCAGCGAGAGGACCGCCGTCACCTCCGACACCGACGGCGGGGGGCTGGTGGATTTTGCCGCTGCCATGTCCCAGACCACGGTGGTGGACTCCCGCTCCCTGGTGGAGGTCGGCTACGCTGCGCACCTGGCCGCGGGGAATCTGCTGCTGGCGGAGTCCCGTCACGATCTGAGCACCGGGGCCACGGCCGTCGCCGACGCCTCCGGGCTGGGAGCCAATGCAGATTCCCTCGCTTCCGGGGCAATCACCGCCTCCAGCGCGACGGAGATCGGCGGCGGCGCCTTGTTGGAGGCGCGCGAGGTGATGCTGCGGGCCCGCATCACCAGCGTGAGCGCCTATGCCACTGCGGACTCGGAGGCCGGCGCTCTGGGTGCCGACTCGGACGCCGAAGCGGTGCTGACCACCACGACCTCGGCGCTCCTCACGGTCCAGAGCCAGGCCAGGATCCTGGGGACGGATCGGGTGGAGATCGGCGCCCGCCACGACAGCCTGGTGACCCGGGCCCAGGCTCGAGCCAAGGCAAACGCTCTGGGCGGGGACACCGATGCCTCCGCCGCCAACACCCTGAACACCACCACCCGCGTGAACGTGCGACCGGGCGCGGAAATCGCCACACGCAACCTCCTGGTCGAAGCTTACGCCCCGTACCTGCCAACCTTCACCACGGTGGCCAGCACGAGCGGAGCCGTGATCGACACGGGAGAAACCTCCGGAGATCGGACTCTGAGCCTGGTTCGGACCATCGACTTCGACGGGAAGGTGGTGATGCTCGGGGCCCCCAGCCCGACGCTGGTGATCGGTGCGGACGGGACGGTTCTCGAGCAGGTGAACATCGCCTTCCAGAGGAGCGGGGCCGACATCATTGTTCTCGATATCGCCAACGAAGCGTCTCTGGCGGGTACCATCACCTTCTCCGTGGCGACCTCCTACTTCGACCTGATCTCTCCCGCCCAGGCGGCCGCTCGGGGCTTCGGCACCGTGACTGCCGAGGCGTCCATCCGCGGGAATCCCACCTTCGAGTTCAGGACCGGGCTGGAGCGCGTGGAGATCACCAACCGCTCGGCGGGGAACCTGCGCATCGGCAACATCGACGTGCTGAACACCGCGGGGGTGTTCGCATCGAACATCACCATAGCGGTCAAGACCAGGTCGGATTTCAGCTACGACATGACCACCGATCCGGGAAGCACCGTCATCGAGATCGAGAACACCGGCGACTCGGATCTCAGCCTCGGCGGAGTGATCGCGAATCCCTTCGGCACCACCCTCCTGGCGAACGGGGGTGGAGACATCCTGTCGGCAAGCCCGAACGCCAGGGTCCAGACAACCCACCTGATGCTGGAGGCCGCGGGCGGCACGATCGGCAGCGCCGCCGCCCCCATTCAGAGCGAGTCGACGCTGCTCACCGCAACCGCCCGCGAAGGCATCTTCGTGAGCGAGGTTGCCGGTGATCTGGTCGTCGCTCAGGCCGCCTCGGTGCAGGGCGTGGTGTCGCTTCAGGCCGCTGGCTCGATTCTGGACGGCAACGGCGCGCCGGGAGCCGATATCGCCGCTGCCGCCATCGCTCTCTTCGCCCAGACGGGCGCTCTCGGGACTGCCGCTGATCCGCTGGAGATCGATGCTCGCGGCACCGGGGCCGCCCTCACTGCCTCGGCCGGGGCGGACATCGTGATCACCGACGTGGAGGGGGCCTTGAGTGTCGGGTCGGTCACTTCCATCGGCGGCGACATCACCCTGGCCGTCCGGGACGCCCTGGTCTCGGGTCAGAACCTGATCCTGGAGTCGGGGTCTGTGATCCGGGCCGTTCAGGGGTCCGTCACCCTCCTTGCCGGGGACAACGTGTTTCTGGGCGCTGGAAGCAGGGTGGAGGCAGCCGCCGCCGTGACCATCCGCGTGGACGAAGGGGACGCCGACGTCGGCACCGGCGCCACAGTGGACCTCCGCGGTGTGATTTCCGCCGGAGCGGTCCTGGTTGCCGGCGGCGAGGACTACGACACCGTGAGCCTCAGGAGCGTCGGCGTGGGAGTGCCGACGACGATCGAGACGGGCACCGGCGACGACATCGTCCGGGTGGGCAGCAACGCCACTCCGGAGTCTGGCAGCGGCGGTCTGCTGGACGGGGTGGATGGCTGGCTGACGGTTCGCGGCGGTCCGGGCGAGGACCGGTTGGAGCTGGACGATTCGGGGGACAGCCGCGCCAACACGGGGACCCTCACGGACAGCGCCCTGACGGGTCTGGGCATGGCCGCAGGGATCGAGTACGCCGAGGTGGAGGAGCTGCAGATAACGCTGGGTAGCGGCGCCGACACGGCTGCGGTGGAGAGCACCCGCGAAGGGACGGTCAGCCTCCTCGATGCCGGGGCGGGGGATGATACCATCCGCGTCGGCGGTCCTTCAAACCGGGTGGACGGGATCTGGGGTCTCGTGGAGGTGCGCGGTGGCAGCGGCTATGACACCCTGCAGGTGATCGACGCCGGCGATCCGGAGCCCAACCGTGGGATCCTGGAGCGCGGCCGGCTGACCGGCCTGGGTATGGGCAGCGCGGACCAGGGCGCCATCGACGCCGAGCGGGGCATCGTCTACGGCGGCCTGGAGCTCCTGGCGGTCAGCCTGGGCTCCGGGGACGATGAGCTGGCCGTTGCCGGGGTCTCCATCGAGACCACGGTCCACGCGGGCGGCGGCAGGGACCTGGTAGCCGTGGGCGGCGATCTGTCCCGGGTCGAGGCCCGGCTCCTGGTCGACGGCGGGGGCGATGGGGAAGATCTGCTGCTGGTGCATTCCGAGGTGGCCTGCAACCTCAGGCTGGACCGGACCGCCGACGGCCACGGCCTCATGAACGGCGCGGACATGCCGGGCGCCCTGGAGTTCGAGGGGGTCGCCCTGCTGGCGGTGAGCCTGAGCGAGGCCGCCGACCTGTTCACCATCGTCGACACGGCTACCCCGGTTGCCCTGCAGGCGGGCGGCGGCAACGACTCGGTGACGGTGGAAACCACCACGCGCGCCACCACGATCAGCGTGGGCGAAGGGGACGACCAGGTCACCGTGATAGATACGGGTGTGCCCCTGTGGGTCGAGGGTCAGGGCGGCGGGTTCGACACGCTGGTCATGGATCGCTCCGGGGATACCGCGGCCAGCCTGGGGGCGGCCCTGGTGGACGGCGCCCAGCCCGGAGCCGGTGCGATCCTGGCACTCACGGCGGCGGAGGTGGACTTCCTCGCCATGGAGCAGGTCGTGGTCCGGCTGGGCAGCGGCAACGACGCCTTCAACGTGGATACCACCCTCGCGAATACGGCCGTGCAGATCGACGGGGGGAGCGGAGACGACACGGTCACCGTGTTCAGCATCGGGGGCCCGGAGACCAGCGTCACCGGCAACCTGGGGGAGGACACGCTGACCGTGGCGATCAGCGCCTTCCCGGAGGCCGATCAGTTCACGAGCCTGAACATGGACGTGGAAGTGCTGGTGGTGGACAATCGCGGCAACACCACCACCGCCGTGGCCTGGACCTTGAGGAACGGGGCCCTGCTGGAGGCGGACACCATCCCGTCCACCTCGCCTGTGTCCGTGCTCAGCACCGAAGGGGCAGGACTGACCCGCATCCTCGGCGGGACCCAGGCCGACACCCTGGACCTGGTCACCGACACCCCGACGAGCATCGAAGGGACGGTGAACGGAAACGGCGTGGAGCTGCGCTCCGGTCTGGTAGTGCTCGAGCCGGCGGGCTTCGCCACCTTCCAGAACTTCGAGCAGGTGGTGGACTTCGACGAGCTGCCTGACAGCGTGGCCGGAAGCGGCGGGTATGTCGAGGACGGGTTCCTGCTGCAGAGCAACGGCCAGATCGTGCGGGACGACACCGTCAGCCCGGCGGCCATGGCAGGAGTGGATGCCGACACCTTCACTCTTGGCCTCGAGAACGGCGGCGGCTTTGCGCTCTACTCGGTGGCGGTGGCGGCCGTCACGGGCACGTGCTCCATCACCTTCAGCGGCATCACCCTGAACGGGGCGGTCGTGGAGCCGGAGGTGACCGTCACGGTGGAAGCTGGCACGGGGTTCCAGACCGTGCAGTTCCCGGCCGCCTTCACGGCCCTGAAGTCCGTGTCGTGGCTCTGCTCCGCCTCCGGAGCGATGATCGTCGACAACATCGTCGCCCGGGAGCTCTTGCCGCCTGGCGGCGGCGTCCCGGTGGGAACCGTGCCGGTCTTCACCGCCTCAGCGAGTCTGGTTTTCGACACCGGAGCCGCCATGATCGAAAGCGGTTCCGTAGCGCTGGATCTGGACCGCGACGGTGACGCGGAGATCACGATCGACAGAACCGTCAGCAGGATCGAGAACGGGTGGATCTACTACGACTGGAACCATGACCGCGCCATCGACAGCTCCGTCTACAGCGGCTTCGCCCTTCCCGGAGTCACGTTCTCCACCGGGGTGGCCGGCGGTATCGCCCGCCTGTCTTTCGCCGGAGACCTGGTCTTCCCCGCCGGCGCCGAGGTAAGCGCCGCGGGCGGAAACGGCCTGTCCCTGCAGGTGGCGAACGACGTCACCGTGGGCGCGGGCGCACTCTTCGATTTCTCCGCTTCCGGCTCCGACCCGGGACCGGGCGGCGGCTCCGGGGGCAGCGGCGGTCAGGGCG
>CAZBDU010000038.1:0-46101 GCA_964490725.1 uncultured Spirochaetaceae bacterium
CCGGCGGCCGGCGCCCTTCCCGGCCGGCGGCCGCCCTTCCCGCCCGGCGGCCGCCCTTCCCGCCCGCCGGGCCTCAGGTCGCGGGGGAGAGAAGTCTCCTCAGCTCCTCGAGGAATCCCGTCGCCACGGTCACGGCCTGCTCCGCATCTTCGACGCTGGGCTCCCCGTAGGGCAGCAGCCTCTCGTCGGTGGGGTGCCGGCTCCGATAGACGCCGTTCAGAAAAGCCGCTCCATCGGCGTCCAGGCTTTCGGTCCACCCCTCCTCCCGCGTCAGGTTGACCAGCGTGAGCAGGTCGTGCGTGCGGGGCGGCTCTTCCCCCGTTCGAGCAGGAGCGCCTTCAGTCCTTTCTCGACGCACTGCTGGCTGTGGAAGCAGGCGCCACGGAACTTCCGGTGCTCGCGGAGGATAGACGCCGTCTCCAGCTCTTCCTGGGAGTCGCGGATCCAGGCCGCAGTGGACTTCCTCATGTGAAGGAGCCTGCCCTTCTCCATGACTTCCAGGACCGCGGGGCTTCCCAGGGAGAACAGGTGGCGCACTTCATCGGGGGTGTAGACGTCTATGTCCACCGCCGCGTATTGCCTCACCAGTCTCTCCGTGATGTCCTGGATGTCGCTGAGCATGGCATCTTCGATAGTACTCCGGACCCTTCGGAGCGGCAATAGGAGCGGGATCGAGCGGATCGAGCTGCGCTACAGGGCCAGGATCTCCTCGATGGCCGAAAGCAGCTCCTCGATGTCGGCAAGCTGCAGGTCCGCCATGTGGGCGATGCGAAAGGTCTTCTCCTTCAGGCTCCCGTAGCCGTTGGAGATCGTCATGCCCCGCTCCGCCAGCCTGCCGTTCAGGTCCTTCACCGACATCCCCCGTGTGTTGCGGATGCAGGTGACCGTGTGGGAGGCGAACTCCTCCCTGGGGTAGAGGGCGAAGTGCTCCTTTGCCCATCCCCGCACCCGATCGGCCATCTGTCGATGGCGGGCAAAACGCGCCTCCGGTCCTTCGGCCAGGATGCGGTCCAGCTGAAAGTCCAGGGCGAACACGTGCGGGATCGCCGGGGTGGAGGGGTACTGGTAGTTCCTCTCCAGAACGTACTTCAGCAGCAGCAGCATGTCGAAGTAGTAGCCCCGGTTGCTCACGCCCTTCGCCCTGTCTTGCGCCTTGGCCGAGACCGAGGCGATGGAGAGGCCCGGAGGAAGCCCCAGGGCCTTCTGACTGGAGGTCACGCACACGTCGATCCCCAGCGGGTCCACCTCGATCTTCACTCCTCCCAGGGAGCTCACCGTATCCACGCACCAGACCACCTCGGGGTACCTGCGAAACACCTCCGCCAGCTCCTCCAGGTGGTTCATCACTCCCGTGGAGGTCTCGTTGTGGGTCAGGGTGGCCACGTCGTACCTGCCCGTGGCCAGCCGCCGGTCCACCATCTCCGGGGTGATGCCGGTCCCCCACTCCACCTCTTCCTTGTCCGCCGCGACTCCATTGCCCGCGGCAATCTCGTACCAGCGGTTCCCGAACGCGCCCACCGAGAAGACGACGGCCCTCCTGGCGGTGGTGGAGCGCACCGCCATCTCCATCAGCCCGGTGCCGGAGGAGGCCGACAGTACGATCGGATTCTGCGTCACCATGAGGGTCTGCAGCTTTCTGCTGACCCGCTCCTGGAGGGCGCTCCATTCCCGGGAGCGGTGGCCGATCATGGGGGTGGCCAGCCGCTCCAGCACCTGCGGGTCCACCTCCACCGGGCCCGGAATGAACAGTTTCTTGTGTGTGCTCAACGGTTGTACTCCTTCTGCCAGGGGATGGTCTTTCAGAGCTGTCGCGGGGGATTATAGCGGGAATCGCCGGCGCCGGGAAGGTGCGGGTAGTCGCTTCCCGTGAACAGCCTGAACTGAGCCTCTGCTTGAGCCTGGAGCATGTCGATCCCGTGCACCGTGCGGCACCCGGCCCGGGCCGCCCGCCGCAGCAGGGCGGTCCAGTGGGGACGGTACACCAGGTCGTAGACCACCTCGCTGCCCTGGAACCGATAGCCGGCCACAGGATCGCTCTGCTCCTGCGGCTCCATGCCGGCCGGGGTGCTCTGCACCACCAGGTCCCGGTAGCCCGCCATGGCTTCCAGCCCCCGCCGGTCCAGCCCCGCGTGGCCGGCCCCGAACCGGCCGGCCAGCGCCGCCGCCCGCGAGGGGGTGCGGTTCAGCACCAGCACCTCCACGCCGGCGCGGCGCAGCGCGTACACCACCGCCCTGGCGGCCCCGCCCGCTCCCACCACCGTGGCCCTGGCGCCGGGCCGCAGCACCTCCGGGGCCTGCCGCCTCAGGGGAGCCAGGAACCCCTCCACGTCGGTGTTGGTCCCGTACCAGCCGCCGGCGCCATGGATCGCCGTGTTGCACGCCCCTACCGCCTCCACCGCCTCGTCACGGCCGGCCAGCGCGGCCAGCACCGCCTGCTTGTAGGGGATGGTCACCGAGAGCCCCCGCACCCCCAGCCGGGGGGCGAGCCCCAGGAACGCCGGCGCGTCGTCCACCAGGAAGGGGAGATAGACCCCCGGCATGCCCAGCGCCTGGTAGCCCCGGTTGTGGATCTCCGGCGAGCGGGAGTGCGCGATAGGGTTGCCGATCACCCCGTACACCGGGGTCTGCCGCCCGAGCTCCTTGAAGCGGTACAGGTCGTGCAGGAGCCGGGGGTCCGGCTCAGCCGCGGCCGGTTCTTCTCCCGGAGGCGCGGCAACCGTGAGCCAGGAGCCGAGCCGGCCGGCCAGGATGCGCGTGCAGGCGCCGAAGGGGCCCAGGCCGAGGAGGATCTTCCTCCGTCCCTCCAGGCCCTCGAAGGCTCCAAGGAGCGGCTCCAGGTCCGCCACCCCTCGCACCATCACTGCCGCCTTGGGAATCTCATCCTCCCGCCGGGCGAGCCTGGCGAGCCGGCCGGCCAGATCGGCGGGCGTCGCCTCCAGGTCGTGAAAGGAGCGAATGATCCGGCAGCCGCCTTCCCTGAGGCTTTTCTCCAAAACCGGATCGGCCACATCCTCCTCCAGCTCGACGTAGGCGTACCCGCCCGCCGCCCGGGCCAGGATCCGGCGCCGCTCCGCCTCGCTACCGCCGAAGCGCCCCCCATCGGCGGGGCGCCGAGCCGTCAGCGCCGCCGGCAGGCCCACCAGAGAGGGAAAGCGCCCCAGGGAAGGCAGCTCGGCGGGATCCAGGGTGTCCGCCTGCAGCTCCACCAGGTCCAGGTACGGGCGCTGGGCCTCGACGATGCGCCGGTTCTCTTCCAGGGTCGGCGCGGTCAACGGCAGGCAGACCCGGCTCATCACAGGTCACCGCGGTAGCAGTACAGGTCCGAGAGCAGGCCCCCGGCGAAGAACAGGTGCAGGCGGATCGGGTAGCCCCGGTCCTCCAGCTCGTAGAGCAGGGAGTCTTCCCGGGACTGCCAGGGTTGCCCCAGGATCTGGAGAACCTCCTTCCTGTCCTGCCCCATCCGCACCCCGTAGGCGGACCCCCTAAACCCGTCGTCCAGGCGCGCCTGCCACACCCTGCCCTGGAACCAGTAGAGGGAAAGATGGAGGCCGGCATAGGAGAAGACCGCCTCGTCCTGCCACTCCTCCTCTCCCCGGAGGGCCACCACCTCGTCGGGGGAGCCGAGAGCCGCCACCGCCTGGGCCACGTCCATGCCAATCAGCTCGTCCAGGCGCGGGGGGCTTTCGGCCGCCAGGGGCAAGGCGACCGCCAGCAGCGCCAGGGGGAGCAGCGCCGTGCGCACGCCGGTCATCCCCAGAGGACCAGCCCGGGAAGCGATGCGTGCACCAGTGCCGGATGGCGGGGCCGGATGCGCACGGCGTAGGCCTGCCGTCCGGTGGTCTGGCAGATCACCTCCGCCCTGAAGATGACAGCTCCGCCGTCCGACTCCTGGGGCGCCATGGGCAGAATCGCAGCGCCTTCGATCTCGTCGCGGCTGGAGAGCTTCCCGGCGTACAGCTCCACGCTGACCTCCTCGGCGTCGAGGCTCCCCAGGTGCACCCGGGCGCTCACCGCCAGCCGGTCTCCCACGGTGAAGACCTTCCCGTCCGGGCCCGCCGGCGTCTCCACGCGCAGCTCCTGCCACCCCTCCCTCAGCCTGCCCAGATAGGCGGCGAGCTCTCGCGCGCGGCGGTAGTCCTCCCGGGCCAGCTCGCCCGCTTCGCGAAGCGCCGGCAGGTAGAAGCGTTCGGCGTACTCCAGCAGCATGCGGTGGCTGTTGAAACGGCTGCCCACGCGGCGCATGGCCGCCTTCATGCGCCGGATCCACTCGCGGGGCAGGCCGTCGCGGCCGCGGGCGTAGAACATCGGCACGATCTCCCGCTCCAGAAGGTCGTAGAGCCCCTTGCTCTCCACCTCGTCCTGCAGCGCGGAGTCTTCGTACTCCTCCCCGTGGCCGATTGCCCAGCCGCATTCCGGCCGGTAGCCCTCCGCGTACCAGCCGTCCAGCACCGAGAGGTTGAGCGCGCCGTTCATGGCCGCCTTCATGCCGCTGGTGCCGCTGGCCTCCAGGGGCCGTCTGGGGGTGTTCAGCCACACGTCGCTGCCGGAGACCAGGTAGCGGGCTATGGTCATGTCGTAGTCTTCCAGGAAGACGATCTGCGTGCGCAGCTGCGGATCCTGGCTGAGGTGCACCAGCTCGCGGATCAGCTCCTTGCCGGCCCTGTCGTGGGGATGGGCCTTGCCGGCGAAGATGAGCTGCACCGGATGCTGGCCATCCGTGAGCAGCCGCCGCAGCCTCTCGACGTCCTTCAGCAGCAGGGTTGCCCGTTTGTAGGTGGCGAAACGGCGGGCGAAGCTGATGGTCAGGGCGTAGGGCGACAGGACGTCCTCCGCCGCCTCGACCTGCGCGGCGGTCCCACCCCGCCGCTGGATCTGCAGCTTCAGCCGGGTGCGTACGAAGGCCACCAGACGCTCCCGGCGCCGCTCGTGGGTGCGGAACAGCTCCTCGTCGCTCACCCGGTCCAGGCGTTCCCAGATGTCCAGGCTGCTGGGCTGCTCCTGGAAGCGCGGTCCGAAATAGCGATCCAGCAGGTCGATCATGTTGTGGCTGATCCAGGAGCGAGGGTGCACCCCGTTGGTGATGTGGGAGATCGGCACCTCCGACTCCGGGAGCCCCGGCCAGAGCCCCCGCCACATCCTCCGGGAGATCCTGCCGTGCAGCTGGCTCACAGCGTTGCTGTGCGCGGACAGCCGCAGGGCCAGCACAGTCATGCAGAAATGCTCCAGGTCGTCGTCGGGGTTCTCCCGGCCCAGCGCCAGGAACTGCTTCCAGGACAGGCCCAGCTCCTCCGCGAAGCCCTGGAAGTAGCGCTCCATCAGCTCCGGGGCGAAGCGCTCGTTCCCGGCAGGCACGGGCGTGTGGGTGGTGAAGATGGTGGTAGGCCACACGGCCTGCACCGCCTCGGGGTAGCTCAAGGCCTTCTCCCGGATCAGTTGCCGGATGCGCTCCAGCGCCAGGAAGGCCGAGTGGCCCTCGTTCATGTGCGTGACCGCCGGTTCGAGCCCCAGCGCCCACAGCGCCCGCATGCCCCCCACCCCCAGAACGATCTCCTGCCGGATGCGCATGTCCCGGTCGCCGCCGTACAGGGTCGCCGTGATCAGACGCGCCTCCGGGGGATTCTCCTCGATGTTGGTGTCCAGGAGGTACAGCGAAGTGCGCCCCACCCGCGCCTCCCACACTTGGGCGGCAACGCTCTCCGTGCCGACCTCCACGGCCACCTTGAGCGGCTCCCCCCGCTGGTCCTGGCACACCCGCACCGGCATGTTGTACCAGTCGTTCTCAGGATAGATCTCCTGCTGGAACCCGTCGGGGTTGAGATACTGCTGGAAGTAGCCTTGCCGGTACAGGAGGCCGACCCCTACCAGTGGCAGGCCCAGATCCGAGGAG
This sequence comes from uncultured Spirochaetaceae bacterium, assembly GCA_964490725.1. GTDB lineage: Bacteria > Spirochaetota > Spirochaetia > SZUA-6 > DRHE01 > CAZBDU01. Next base: position 5,888 of record CAZBDU010000038.1, read on the forward strand.
GTCTTCAAATGGTCCCCTGACAGCACGCCCAGACCTCCGGAGTAGATCGGGAGGCTCACGTCCAGGCCGTACTCCATCGAAAAGTAGGCCACCATCTCCCTGCCGTTGCCCTTGTACCAGGGCTCGGAGGCCAGGTAGTGCTGAAACCTGCCGTACACCGCATCCAGCGCGGCCAGGAAGGAGTCGTCGTCGGCTGCCTGCTCCAGCCGCTGCTGCGGCACCAGCCCCAGGGCGCGGGTGGGGTTCTGCCGCGAGGCGATCCAGGCGTCGTAGTCCAGCCGTATGAACAGCATCACCGCGTCGAAGTTCCAGCTCAGCCAGAGATTGTTGGCGATCTCCTCCAGGGGCTTGAGGCGCTCCGGAATGTTGGGTCGAACGTGAAAGGAGACGATGTTCATTGACTCCCCTAGGCGGTCTTCTTGAGCTCTGCGACGATCCTGGTCACCACCTCCTTGGCGTCGCCGAAGACCATCATCGTCTTGGATTCGTAGAACAGGGGGTTGTCCACCCCGGCGAAGCCGGGCTTCAGCGAGCGCTTCACGAACATGACCGTGTGGGCCTTGTCCACCTGCAGGATCGGCATGCCCGATAGGGGATTGCCCTTCTCCCGCGCCGCGGGGTTCACCACGTCGTTGGCCCCCACCACCAGCACCAGGTCGGTGTTGGCGAACTCCTCGTTGATCTCCTCCATGTCCTTGAGCAGCTCGTAGGGAACGTTGGCCTCGGCCAGCAGCACGTTCATGTGCCCGGGCATGCGCCCGGCCACCGGGTGAATGGCGTAGGCCACCGAGGTGCCCCGCCGGCGCAGCAGCTCCACCGCCTCCTGCAGGGCGTGCTGGGCCTGCGCCACCGCCAGGCCATAGCCCGGCACCACGATCACCGACAGGGCGTTCTCCAGCATGGCTGCGGCGTCCACCGGGGTGTAGCGCACCACCTGTGCGTGCTCCGAAGCCGCGCCGGCGCCCGCCTGCCCCACGGCGCCGAACAGTACGTTGGCGAGAGAGCGGTTCATGGCCCTGCACATCAGGTTGGTCAGGATGATCCCCGAGGCCCCCACCAGCGCGCCGCTTACGATCAGCACCGTGTTGTTCAGCACGAATCCGGAGGCGGCCGCGGCCAGGCCCGAATAGGAGTTGAGCAGGGCAATCACCACCGGCATGTCCGCACCCCCGATGGGCAGCACCAGGGTCAGCCCCACGGCCGCAGCCAGGCCCATCACGCCCAGGAGCAGCTCCGTGCGGTGTCCCAGCGTTCCCAGCACGAACAGCACGATCCCCGCCACGATCACCAGGTTGAGCGCCAGGTTGAACCATTGCTGGCCTGGAAAAACCACCGGCGCGCTTCGCACCAGGCCCTGGAGCTTGGCGAAAGCCAGGATGCTGCCCGTGAAGGTGAGCATGCCTATGTACAGGCTGAGCATGGTGGTGATGGAGCCGGACAGGGAAAGCCCGCCCCCGGCCAGGAACTGCGACAGCACCACCAGCGCAGAGGCCCCCCCGCCGAAGGCGTTGAACACCGCCACCATCTGGGGCATCGCGGTCATCCTGACGATGCGAGCCGACACCGCGCCGATGGCCGCCCCCACCACCACCCCGGCGATGATCCAGGTGTAGTCCACGATTCTCCGGTCCAGGAGCGTGATCACCACCGCCACCAGCATCCCCAGCATGGACAGCCCGTTGCCGCGGCGGGCGGTGCGCGGGGAGCTCAGGTATTTGAGGCCCAGAATGAACAGGCTGATGGAAACCAGGTAGGCCAGGCTGATCAGGGGGCTCATTTGCCGCGGTCCTTCCTCTTCTGCTGGAACATCCCCAGCATGCGGTCGGTGACCACGAACCCTCCGACCACGTTGATCGTGGCCAGCACCACCGCCGCCGTGCCCAGGATGGTGGCCAGGGTGCCCAGGCCGGAGCCGGCGGACAGGAGCGCGCCCACCAGGATGATCCCGGAGATGGCGTTGGATCCGGACATCAGCGGGGTGTGCAGCAGGGGAGGCACGCGGCTGATGAGCTCGATGCCGGCGAACACCGCCAGCACAAACACGTACAGGGCGATCAGGATCAGGCTCACCAGTCCGCTCCTTTCGGGTTCCCGGCAGGGCTGACCGGCTCCCCCTTGTAGGTGACCAGGGCGTTGTGGTTGACCTCGTCTTCCAGGTCCACCGAGTCGTCCTGCCCCGCATACAGGTTGTTGAACGCGTTGAGGACGTTGCGGGAGTACATCTGGCTCGTGGCCAGAGGCATCTGCGAGGGCAGCTCCACCGCACCGTGGATCAGCACGCCGTGGGCGCTCACGTCCTGGCCGGCCTTCGTCAGGGCGCAGTTGCCGCCGCTCTCGGCCGCCAGGTCCACGATCACCGAACCGGGTCGCATCAGGGCCACCATCTCCTCGCTGATCAGCAGGGGAGCCTTTCTGCCGTAGACCAGGGCGGTGGTGATCACCACGTCCACCCGCGGCAGCCTGCCGGAGATGGTCTCCATCTCCCGCCGGATGAACTCCTCCGAGGCTTCTCTGGCGTATCCGTAGCTGGTCTCCGCATCTTCGGGCAGCTCCATCTCCACGAACCTGGCCCCCAGGCTCTCGATCTGCTCCTTCACCGCCGGGCGGGTGTCGAACGCCTCAACCCTGGCCCCCAGGCGATGCGCGGTGGCGATGGCCTGCAGCCCCGCCACGCCGGCTCCGACCACCAGCACGGTGGCCGGCTGCACCGTCCCGGCGGCGGTCATGAGCAGCGGAAAGAACCGCCCCAGCCGGCCCGCCGCCAGCAGCGCCGCCCGATAGCCGGAAATAGTGCTCAGGGTGCTCAGGGCATCCATGCTCTGGGCGCGGGAGATGCGCGGCACCAGCTCCATGGCGAACCCCGTGAGCCGGCGCTCCTTCAGCAGCCTCACCACCTCCGGGTCCCGGGTGGGATTGAGGAAGCCGATGATGGCGGCTCCCTCCTTCATCATCTCCAGCTCGTGGAGACCCGCACCGGGGTGCTGACCGGGCGAGCGGAGCTTCATCACCACGTCCGCCTGCCCGTAGACCTCCCGGGGCCCGTCCACCACCTCCGCCCCGGCCTCCCGGTACTCCTCATCGTCGTAGTGGGCCCCGGCACCGGCGCCGGCCTGCACCAGGGCCCGGTGGCCGCGCCTGGTTAGGGTCTGCACGCCCTGGGGGGTGAGGCCCACGCAGCGGCAGCGCTCGTGGATCTCCCGGGCCACTCCGATCACCAGCTCCGACTTGTCCATATTGTTCATATAATACTGACTCGCTGCCGTAAGAGCAAAGGAGGAAAAGAGTTGCTGGCCGCAGGGGCCGGAGCCTAGCGCCCGCGCGGGCGGTTCACCGGCCAGGTGGGCTCGGCGCCGGAGAGGACCTCGTGTATCCCCTGCGCCGCGCCCACCGCCATGCGGATCAAGGCTTCGGAGGTGAGCGCGGCGCTGTGAGGAGTCACCAGCACGTTCTCCAGGGCAAAGAGGGGGTTCTCGGGCGAAGGGGGCTCGGGGTCGAAGACGTCCAGCCCGGCCCCGGCCAGCCGGCCGCTCGCCAGGGCGTCCGCCAGCGCGGCCTCCTCCAGCACCTCCCCGCGAGAGGCGTTCACCAGGTAGGCCCCCGGCTTCATGAGGGCGAGCTCTCGCTCTCCGATCAGCCGGCGCGTCCCGGCGGTCCCCGGGACGTGCAGGGTGAGGAAATCGCTGGCTGCCAGCAGCTCCTCCAGGCCCTCGATGCGCCGCACCCCCGGCGGCCAGTCCCCTTCGGCCAGGAAGGGATCGTGCCCCGCCACCGCCATCCCCAGTCCGGCGGCGGCCAGGGCGGCCACGCGCCGGCCGATGCGCCCCAGGCCCACCACCCCCAGGGTCTTCCCGGCCAGATCCACCGCCCGGAGCCGGCCGCGGGCGGCGTAATCCCCCGCCCGCACGGCCCGGTCCATGGCCAGGAAGCCCCGCGCCAGGGCCACCAGCACGCCGATCACGTGCTCCGCCACAGAGACCGCGTTGGCCTCCGGGGTGTTCGTGACCCAGATGCCCAGCTCCGTGGCGATCTCCACGTCGATGTTGTCCACCCCCACGCCGTGACGGGCCACCACCCTCAGCCTGGGGGCGGCCCTCAGCACGGCCGCCGGGAAGGAGACGGTGCGCGCCAGGATGGCGTCGCAGTCAGCCGCTTCGCGGGCAATGACCTCCACCGAGGTTCCGCTTCCCATCACGATCTGATAGCCGCGCTCCCGCAGGTAGGCTTTGCCCTCCTGGGCCACATCCTGCGGAATCAAGACCCGAAAGCTCACCGTGCGCCTCCGGTTCGGTACCTCGTGGCCACGGCTTCCATGGCCGAAAGCAGCATGTTGATGTCCAGCGAGCTCATCACCAGCGTCACCCCCTGCGGGATCCAGCGCGCCAGCAGCTCCTCGGAGCCGTGCATGCCCAGAACCTTCCCGCGGCTGCGGGCGGCTGCCGCCACCCTCTCGATGGCCTTCCCCACCTCGCCGCCCAGGGTGTCACCCGGGCGCCCCAGGGAGACCGCCAGGTCGTTGGGGCCGATCAGCAGCGCGTCCAGTCCCTCCACCGCGGCGATGCGCGCCGCCTGCTCCACCCCGGCCGCAGTCTCGATCTGGGCGATGGTGAGCGTTTCCCGGTTGGCCCTCTCCATGAACGCCGGCACCCGGGCGCCCACGCTGGCGTAGTCGGTGTGGCCCCCGGCGCTTCCCAGGCCACGCTGCCCCAGAGGGGCGAACTTCGCCCAGGCGGCCAGCGCCTGAGCCTGCTCCACGCTCTCCACCATCGGGACCATGATTCCCTGGGCGCCGCAGTCGAGGATGCGGGAGACGGCGCTGCGGCTCAGCTCGGGCACCCGCACCATCCCCACCAGCCCGGCCGCGCGGGCCACGGCAAAGAGGTCCGACAGGCTCTCGAAGGAGTACGGCCCGTGCTCCATGTCGGCCATCACGAAGTCCAGGCCTGCCTGGGCCGCCAGGCGCGCCACCGCCGGATTGCGCACCAGCCGCAGCATCGTGCCCGCCACGCGGGCTCCCCCTTTCAGCTTCTCGATGTCCATGTGGGTCCTCCCCCTCTGGAAGCCTCGCTCCGCCCGGCCTAAGAGTCTGCACGACTGGAGGGGGGAATGCAACCGCACCGACGAGAGCGCCGTGCCCCGGCTCCGGCGGCGGACCGCCGCCGCCCTTCACACCCGCCGGCGGGGGAGCTGAACGATCGCCACCCCGATCGCCGCGACCAGCATGCCGGCCACCTCGCGCCAGGCCAATCGCTCCTCCAGGAAGATCCAGGCCAGTCGCCGCCTGCGGACCACGAAAGAGAGCAGGAATCCAAACGCCATGGCGTAGCGAAGGCCTGCGAAGGGCAGTGCGGGAATATCCTTCAACCCGATCTTCACCAGGATGAAGGATGTGGACCACAGAAAGGTGACCAGCAGGGCCTGCGGGACGGGCCCCAGGCGGGAGGCGCGAAGCTGCCTCACGGCGCCGGTCCGAAGGAGTTGCAGGGCATGACGCCCTGGAGCGGAACGCGAGAGGCCATCCAGGGCAGTGTGCGGTGCACGGGGGCGAACGTCCACGGAGAGGCTCCACCCCGCCTCGGGGGGCTGATTTCTCGCGGCGGGACTATGAAAAACCACCGTTCCATGCCATTCTGGGGCATGACGGCGGCGCACCCCATCCACGGGCTGTCGCGGGGACGCCGGCGATTCGCGGGGATGGACGGGTGGCGAAGCACATTGCCGTGGTTCACGGACCGAACCTGAACATGCTGGGCAAACGGGAAGTAGGCATCTACGGCGGCAAGTCGATGGAAGACATCAACTCCGCCGTGGCCGCCGAGGGTCGGGAGCTGGGTGTGACCGTGGAGTTCTACCAATCGAACGGTGAAGGCGAGCTGGTTACCTTCATTCAGCAGTGCAGAGGGAGGGTGGACGGCATCCTGCTGAACGCGGGGGCGTACACCCACTATTCCGTCGCCCTCCGTGACGCCATCAGCTCCGCGGAGGTGCCTACGGTGGAGACTCACATCTCGAACATCTACAAGAGAGAAGCCTTCCGGCACAGGTCCATGATCGCGGCGGTGTGCATCGGGCAGGTTTGCGGCTTCGGCGCCTTCAGCTACATCCTGGGCCTGCGGGCGTTGACAGAGGACAGACTGGACCCCTGGCTGGTGTAGCGCCGGCCTGGCGAGGAGCGCGGCTTGAAGAAGAGCTTCCTGGTGGTATCGGGACCCAATTTGAACCTGCTGGGAACGCGCAAGATCTCTATCTACGGCGAAGGGTCGCTTGAGGATATCCATCGCGGCCTGAAGGCGCGCGCCGAAGAGCTGAAGGTGACCGTGGAGTGCAGGCAGTTCAACAGCGAGGGGGCGATCATCGACTGCCTCCAGGAGGCGCCCGGCCGTTTCGACGGGGTGATCATCAACGCCGGCGCGCTGGCCCACTACAGCTACGCGCTGCGCAGCGCCATCGGTGCCATGCTCCTGCCATGTGTGGAAGTGTTCATCTCCAACGTGCATGCCCGCGAAGAGTTCCGGCACCAATCGGTGATAGCTCCTGTATGCGTCGGGGTGATCGGTGGGTTCGGGAAGAAGAGCTACCTGCTGGCGCTGGATGCGTTGGCCAATCTGACCGAAGTCTAGACAGGGGAAGGCGGCGCATGCGTGTCCAGTGGGGCAAGATGGTGCGGGAACTCGCGGCGGTGCATCGGGCCGCCGCGGATGGCTTCGACTTCGTGCAGCCGGTGAACGACCTGGTCGCAAATCTGAGCGACCAGGAGGTCCTCCAGCAGAAGGCGCGCATGAAGGATGAGGGAGTGCCGCTGCGGGTGTGCGCCGTGCCGCTTCCCGCGAACGTCCGGGTCACCCAGAGGGGCTTCAACATATACGTCTGGACGGAGCATCTGAAGAAAGCGCTGCACCGTGTGGCCGGGCTGGGCTGCAGGAAGCTGGTCTGGAACGACGGCAGAGCCAGAGTGCTCCCCGTGGAAGGTGAGATCGCCGCGCTGAAGGAGCAGGTTCTCCAGTTCCTGTACATGCTCTGTGAGGTGGCGGCGAACCTCGACATGACCGTCCTGGTGGAACCCCTGGGGCTGCGCCGCACCAATTTCCTGAATACCATGAAGGAAACCGGCGAATTTCTCCACCGGGTACAGAAGGAAAACCTGTCGTCGCTCATCAGCCTGAGAGAGCTGGATCAGATCGGTTTGTCGCTGCAGGACCTGCCCAAGCACCGGCAGCTGATCGCCCACGTGCACATGGACAACCCGACCTTCTCCGGCGGCGCACGCGTTTGCCCGCGTCCCGAGGACGGCTATGACTATCGCCCTTTCGTGCAGGCCCTGAGAATGATGGGATATTCGGGGGACATCAGCCTGCCGGAGGATGCCGATGCCGCCGGGCTGGCGTACTGCCGGCGGCTATGGAACGAATGAGTCGGCCTGCCCCGCGCGCTCCCTCGGGGTGATCGACAACCCCATGATGAAGGCGCCCGCGTTCTCCAGATGCCGTTTCACCGCCAGCTCGGCGCGACCCGGATCGCCGCTGAGAAGAGCGTCCAGGATCTCTATGTGTTCCGCTGCTATTTCGTGGAAACGCCGCTGCGTGAAACGCTTGCCGAAATGGTTCCTGATCCTCTTGATCTGGGCGAGCAGGCCGCCGTACGTCCTGAGCAGCGTCTGATTGCCCAGGGCCTCTACGATGGAAAGATGAACCTCCTCCCACTCGCCCCACTCGTGAACGAGCTCCTCGCCACTCTGCTCGTCTTCCAGTAGCTGCAGGAGCTCCTCTCTCTTTTGCCGCAGCTGCTCATTGTGGCGGTGAGACAGCGCGACCCGCTTGGCGGCCCCCGTCTCGATGATCTCCCGGATCTCGAAGATCTCGCGGATGTCCAGCGGCGTGATGTGGGAGATTGTCGACCCTCGCCCTGGAACATTCTCTACGAAGCCGTCCCGTTCCAGCTGCCGCAGGGCCTCACGTACGGGGGTCTTGCTGACGCCGAGCTCCTGCGCGAAATCCGCCTCGTTGATGGGCAGCCCCGGACGAAGCTCACCGTCGATGATGCGCCTCTTGAGATTCTCATAGACTTTGACCTTCTTGTTGCCGTGCGTGTTCATTGACCCGCCGCACCATAATACAACTGTGATACTATAATGGTCCAATCATGCACCTGTTTCTCCTGTTGGTCAATACGCCGCAACCGCCCGGGCTGGCCAGGAGGGTCGTCCACGCCCCCCTCGATGTCGTCCCGGCGCCAGCGGGAAGCCCAGCAGGCCGATCGGCTTCGTGTGCGCGGCGGACCACGAAACCTCTACCCTCCCGCCAGCATCGGAAAGACTCTGACCTCGTCCCCGTCCCTCAGTGGCCGTTCCAGGGTGGCTCTTTCACCGTTGACGAAGACGAGCGCCGCCTCAGCCTGGGGGATCCCCGCTTCATCGAGCAAGCCCCGCAGGTCAGCGGCCCCTGTCGTCCAGGGGCCCCCGTCCGCCAGATCCGGGCGCCTCTTGCCCAACATCCCGTACAACCGGACTCTTATTTCCGCCATCCTCGTCTCCACCGCTTGAGTGGAAGGCACCCCCCTGCCGACAACCCGGTCAAGGCCCTCGGATGTACCACCGGCCGCCGCGGGGACCGATGGTTTCTGCACCGGTGCCGGTTATCTGCGCCATGTCTTCAATTTTCACGTGACCCACCTCCGGATGCCGGAACTCCATCTCGATGGACAGCACCATCCCTTCCTGCAGGCGCTGGGGCGAATGCCGGTTCACCACCGGATCTTCCTGGTAAACCAGGCCTATGCCGTGGGCGATGAACTTGCCGTGCTCACCGAGAGAGTGCTCTTGCAGGAACGCATCGGCAACGCGCTGCACCTCCCCGGCCTCGACGCCCGGCCCTGAGGCGCCGAGCGCCGCGGCCTCCAGCCCGCGGCAGCCCTGCAGGAGCTCCTCGGCAAGGTCTGAGGGCTTCCCCAGATGCCCCACCCTGCACAGCTCCACGATGTATCCATTCAGCATTCCGCCCGCATCGATGTGGAGGAGATTGCCGCCCCGCCAGCTTCGCTTCGTGGAGGCCGCTCTGAAGAATCTCGGCCCGGCACACACCAGGGCGTACAGGAAATGCAGCTCCCTCTTTGCGAACTCCAGTGCGACCCGGTGAGCCAGCTCCGCGGTTATCACTCCGTCCCGTCCCGATGTCAGGACCGCTTCCAGCGATTCCAGATTCCTCCTCGTTCCTTCGCGAATGATGCCGATCTCCTCCGGGGTCTTGACGGCGCGCAGCGCCTCCATGACGGGCACCGCGTTCACGAACTCGGCGTCCGGCAGCTCGTCTTTCAGCACTTCGAACACGTCGGCGGGAAGGGAGGGCAGCTCCACCGCGATTCGACGCACCCCCGGAAGCGATCGCTTCAACACCTCCACGGTCCTCGCTGCAGTCCACAGGCTCCCTATCTTCTCGCTCTCGTAGCACTGCCCTATCCAGACCTCCGCCTCCTGCATCACCTCCCTCTCCCCGGGCCGTCCCACTAGAAAGGAGCCATCGAGGGACTGCCGCGGTATTCCGAGGAAGGACAGGTACCGGGTCCTCCGCGTGTGGGTGTCCCACAGGTAGAGCGGATAGTAGTATCCTCCGGTGAGATAGCGGACGTTGTGCCGGGTGGAGGCCAGCAGCAGCTCGATTCCTGCTTCTTCCATCAGTGCAGACAGTCTCTCCGCGTCGAACCGGGGTTCCCGCGCGCCGTTCATGACGGCTGCACCCACCGCCTCTTCAGTCCTGCCACGGCTCGAAGAGGCATTTCACGGTTTCCTTGCGCTGGAACGCCTCGAACGCCTCCCCTGCCTGGTCCAGGGCGAACCGCCTGGTCACCAGGGCCTGCCCGGACACCTTGCCCGATTCGAGCCAGCTGAGAGCACGAATGAAGTGTCGCTGCAGGAAGGCCACGTCCCCGTAGAGCGTCACGCCCTTGCGGATCAGGGAGAGGGGCCGGCATGTCGCCTCGGGGTAGAGCCCGAAAGGCGAAATCCGACCTCTCGCCGCCGCTATGTCGAAAAGAAAGTCCCAGACCTTCGGTGAGCTCGCCGTTTCCACAACGATGTCCGCCCCCCGCCCGCCGGTGATCCGCAGCACCGCCTCGAGCGGATCGTCGTGACTCGCGTTCACGACGTGCGTGGCACCGAGGCTCTGTGCAATCCCGAAGCGGATCCTGTCGACATCCAGTCCCACCACGATCAGCCTCGAGACGCCCGCCGCCGCCAGGGCCTGCAGGTGGAGCAGGCCCACCGATCCGGGTCCGATGATCACCGCGGTTTCGCCGGCAACCGGCTTGAGGTGCTCCAGGGACCTCGCCACCAGGCTCAGCGGCTCCAGCAGCGCAGCATCCGCGAACTCCACGTTGTCAGGAAGCACATGCACCAGAGCTTCAGGAACAGACACGTACTCGGCGAAGGTCCCATCGCAGGTGATGCCGATGTGGTCCCAATGGGTGCACATGTTCTTGTTGCCCGTCCCGCAGTTGTAGCACCTCCCGCATCCGCTCATGGCCTCGAACCCCACCCTGTCGCCGGGCTCCAGTGCGCTCACCCCTTCACCCACGCCGGCGACCACCCCCGCTCCCTCGTGCCCCATGACCACTGGTACGGGCACCGGCTTTCTGCCCTTGTACGTTCCGTTCAGGATCGACATGTCCGTGTAGCACACTCCGGTGGCCTTCACGCGCACAAGGACTTCTCTGGCCCCTGGCTCGGGCACCGGCACGTCTTTGACGGCAAACGATCCGGGCCTCTCATCGGTTTTCACGATCGCTTTCATATGCGTTCTCTTCTCATACCCTGTAGCCCAGCAGGCGCGGCAGGAACAGGGTCAAAGGCTGCACGTAGGTCACCAGCAGCAGCACCACGATCTCGGCCAGCAGAAACGGCCATATCGCCCGCGTCAGCTGCTCGAGACGCAGCTTGGTGATGCCGCAGGCCACATACAGGCATAGTCCCACCGGCGGGGTGATCAGGCCGATCATCAGGTTCAGGACCACAATGGCTCCGAGCATCACCGGACTGATGCCCACGGCATCCGCTATGTGCATGAGCATCGGCACGGTGATGATCATGGCCGCCGTGCCCTCCATGAAGGTGCCGAGAAACAGAAGGACCACATTGACGCCCAGAAGAACCAGAAACTGGTTGGAGACATTCTCGCCGATGGCGGAGGTGATCTTCTGCGGTATCTGATCCACCGTCAGCATCCAGTTGAAGATGTTCGAACAGGCGATGACCAGGAATACCACCCCTACCGTCTTGGCTGTGGACAGAAGGACATCCAGAAACTTCCTCGGAGTCAGGTTTCTGTACACGAGGAATCCGATGAGAAGGGCATAGACCACCGCGACTCCGGAAGCCTCCGTGGCGGTGAATATCCCTCCCAGGATCCCGCCCAGAATGATCAGCGGCATCAGCAGCGGTATGACGGCTGCAACGACGGCTGCGCCAATGGCCCTGAGGCTGGGCGGGCTCTCGCTCTTTGGATAGTTTCTCCGTCTGGCGATTACGTAGGTAACGGCCATCAGTCCCAGTCCCAGGAGGATTCCCGGAAACACTCCCGCCAGGAACAGAGCCGCCACGGAGGTGCCGCTCAACAGGGAAAAGATCACCATCGGAATGCTCGGCGGGATGATGGGGCCTATCACCGATGAGGAGACCGTCACCGCGGCGCTGAAATCCGTGTCGTAGCCCTGCTTCTCCATGGCGGGAATGAGCATGGACCCGATGGCGGAGGTGTCCGCCAGGGCGGATCCGGTGATGCCCGCAAGAAACATGCTCGTCACGATGTTCACGTGCGCCAGGCCGCCCTTCAGGTGCCCCACCAGAGTGTCGGCAAAGCTCACCAGCCTTTTGGTGATCCCCGAGCTGTTCATCAGCTCTCCGGCCAGCACGAAGAACGGGATCGCCATGAACGGGAATACATCCAGCCCGGTGAACATCCGTTGCGCCAGAATGGTCAGAGGAATCCCCCCCTTGACCGTTAGAAACACCGCAGAGGCGATTCCCAGGCTGAAGGCGATGGGGACTCCGATGAGCAGAGCGACGATGAACGCTGCAATGCCGATCAACATCGATGGCCTCCGTAGCCGCCGTCGGTTCCCGTCGTTCCCGTCATTGAAGGCTGCGGTCCCGCCCGCCTCGATCCGCCAGCGACGCAATGGAGCGCAGACTCTGCAGAATCATGAGGAACGAACCGACGGTCACGGATGCATAGGGCAGGTACATCCGCAGCATCAGCGCCACGGAGGTCTGACCCTGCACGGTACGAAGCTGGTCGATCGAGAAGATGAGCACTATGACCAGGAAACCGAGGGCCAGTATCTCCGCCAGGTAGTTGACCGCCACGCGCATCTTTGGCGGCAGCGCGCTCACCAGGAATGTGATGTTCACGTGCTCTCCGTCCCTGATCGCAAGACCCATTCCCAGAAAGCCCACCCACACCATCAGGTACCGGGAGGCTTCCTCGGACCAGAAGATCGCGTTGTGCAGCACGTAGCGGAAGAACACGCTGACCGCCGTGTTCACAATCATGCAGGAAAGCAGGATGTAGATGATCGCTCTGGTGGCGCCGTCCACGAACAGAAAGAACTTCTTCAAGACCTTCAATTTCCTCTTCGTACCCCGGAGCTCCCGCCTTCGTTTGCGGGTTCGAATGCGGAGAAGGCCCCCTGCGGAGACCTCCTCCGCTGGGACCGCTCTCTACTTGAGATCCTGCTTCTGCTGGGCCACGACCCTGTCGACTTCTGCCATCACTTCCTTGATGAGCGCCGGATCGATCTGGGTCTCCAGCCACTTGATCACCGGCTGCTGCGTGGCAGCCTTGAACTGCGCCACCTCCGCTTCCGTGGGGGCGTAGATTTGCATCCCCGCGTCGGCCAGCTGCGCCATCCCACCGGCGGAAAGGAGCTGCTGGACCCCCCTGCCCACCCCGGCGCTCACCTGGGCGGAATCCAGGATGATGTACTGCAGGTCCGGGGAAAGCGACTGGAAGAACTTGTCGTTGATCAGGAACCAGTCCACGCCGTAGACGTGCCCGTCCAGGGTCAGGTACTTCTGGACCTCGGCGAATTTCGCGAACAGGATCGTGGAAACCGGGTTCTCCTCACCATCCACCACTCCGGTTTGCAGCGCGGTGTAGACCTCGGGCCAGGCGATCGGGGTGGGATTTGCGCCCAGGGACTTGACCATCGTGACGAACAGGGGCGTCTCCATGACGCGGATCTTCAGTCCCTTCATGTCCTCCGGAGAGTGGATCGGCCTGACATCGTTCGTGAAGTTCCTGAAGCCCACCTCGGAGAAGGCCAGGTTGCGCATGCCGGTCTGCTCCAGCAGCATCTTGGAAAGCTTCTGCCCGAAGGGCCCATCCAGCACCTGCCAGGCAACGGCCCCGGAGGGAAACAGATACGGTATGTCAGTCACCATCGCCGGGGGAAAGAAGCCGGCCATCACCCCCGAGGCGATTCCGGCCTGGACCGATCCCTGCTTGATGGCCTCCACGTACTCGCGCTCTCCGCCCAGCGAGCCGCCGCCGAAGATCTGAACGTCGATTCTACCCCCGCTTCTGGCGTTCACCAGGTTCGCGAAGGCCACCGCCTGGGCGTGCTTCCTCGACGTGTAGACGTTGGTCGCGTCGGCGTGCGCCAGCTTCAGGACGATCGCCCCGGGGCCGCTTTCGTCTCCATGGCTTTCGGCGCGGCGCTCTCCGGTGGCTTCTCGCCCTGGCCTCGTGCCGACACGAAAGGCAACGCCAGCGTCAGCACAATCAGTGTCGCGAAGAACCTTTTCATCTTCACACCTCCCCTGTGATTTCTTATGAAGCAACGCTTCATGTATCGCTTCATGTATCCTCGTTTGGCCTGCAATCAGGACGGCCAGGCGATGGTGTAGATGTGCTTGCCTCCGTCCGAGGGGCCTTTCAACAGCTTCTCTATCTCCTGTTCGTCACGCTGAGTCATGTACCTGCTTTCCGGGAGCACCCCGGGGGGGAACTTCCCCAGAATGTCGTCGTGAAGGCGGACCACGTAGTCCAGGAAAGTCTCTATGGCCTTGTGCGCCTTCTCAGGCCTGGCCAGAGAGGGCTTGCCCAGGACGCCTTCGGGATAGACCACGCATTCGATGTCCCCACCGCCAATATGACTCTGGCCGGGTATCGGATAGTTGTAGATGTCCCCGCCCTTGTCGATATGTCCCTCCGGCAGGAATCCCCAGGTCTTCGTGTCCACGACATTCTCCATCTGGACGAACTCGGGGAACAGCGCCAGGCAGAGCGAGTTTTCCGCCTCGTCCCCGTGCCGGAAGGGTGTCTCGAAGGGTCCGCCGTGGGCCTTGTCCTTCAGGCCTTCTCCCATGATCTTGGGAACGTCCAGGAATACGATCACGGCAGGCACTTGGTATCTCTTCCCCCACTCCTGGATGGCCGACGGAATGATGTACTCCTGGCCGTGGCTGCCGACGAATATCTGCTTGCGGAAGCCGGTATTCCAGTATCCCGAGATGATCGCCCTGATATAGGCGGAGTTGACCTGGTCCGGGATGGGAACCGTCCCTTTCTGGCCCAGATGGGAGAAAGGGTGCGAGGCGTACCAGATGGGCTCCGCGACGGTGCAGCCGGTCTTTTGCGCCACCAGCTCCGCCATCCGGGTTACGATGAAGGTATCCTCCCCGTAGGGCTGGCCGTCCCCGTGGTTCTCGGTGGAGCCCAGCGGGACCAGAAGGATGTCGTTCACCTTCAGGCGCGCTTCCACGTCCTTCTTCGTCATGGTCTGGTAGTAGATCTTCGACGGCCTCTCCATGTGCCCGCCCTCCGGCGGAAGCTTCCAGCTCGACATGATCAGTCTCCTTGCTTTCTGTGACTCGGAAGCTGAGGCGAATAGATCCAGACGAACCTCAGGACCTCATCGCCGGTGTTGACGATCTTGTGCTTCCCCCCGGGCGGATTGTAGACGCACACCCCCGGCTCCAGGGGTATCTCCTGCCCGTCGGTGACAAACGTGCCCCTGCCGGAGAGAAACAGCATCACCTCTTCCTCCGCGTCGTGAGTGTGCTCGGGCACCATGCTCCCTGGCGCCGTTTCGTTTATTCCCACCGCCAGGTTCTGCGCGCCCACCGTCTTCTCGGACACCAGGATCCAGGAGACCCTCGGCGGGTCGCGCCTCACCCCCGGCACGTCTTTGATGTGAACCGCTATGGCCTGCGACATCCCATGCTCCTTCGCGTGTGGTCAGCCGATGTAGATCCCACCATTGATATCCAGGGTCACGCCGGTGATCCAATCCGACTGGCTCGAGGCAAGGAACAGCGCCGCCTGCGCCACGTCCTCTGGCAGCCCGTCCTTGCCGACGGCCCGGCCCGCGTTCCACCTGGCGAAGACCTCCGCAGGCGCCTGCCGCGTCAACTGGGTAAGAATCGGACCGGGAGCGATCGCGTTGACGTAGATTCCTGCCGGGCCCACTTCGCGGGCCAGCGTCTGCGTGAGCCCGATCACGCCCGCCTTGGAGGCCGCATAGTTGACCCCTACTCCCGGGCGTCCCGTCCGGCCCCCCAGTGAGGAGATGTTGACGATCTTGCCCCTGCCTTGCTTCTTCATCACCGGCACCACCGATCTGCAGACCAGGAAGGTCCCGGTGAGATTGACCCGCAGGACCCGCTCGAAGTCCTCCAGGCTCATCTCCTCGATGGGGAGGTGCCGCAGGATACCCGCGCAGTTTGCGGCGACGTCGATCCTGCCGAAGCGTGAAACGGTCTTCTCCGCGGCCTCGCCCACCTCTTTTTCCGCGGTGACGTCCGCCTGCACACAGAGGGTGCCCTCGCCGGCAGGATCCAGGCTGGCGGCGAGCTCCTTCAGGCCTTCGGCGTTCACGTCCAGCAGCGCCAGGCGGGCGCCCGCCTTGTGGAGATGCCGGGCGATGGCCTCGCCCAGTCCGCGTGCGGCTCCGGTGACGATGCAGACCTGCCCCTCCAGCAGCCCCTGCCCGCTTGGTTCGTTCATCGTCAAAACACCTCCTCCGGCAGCTCCACCGTCCAGATCCGGTTCATCTCCTCCCGGGGCAGATCGAACACCGTGTTGTGCGGCGGCAGCGCCTCGGTGCGCATGAACTCGGGCACATCACAGCGATCCTCGGGCACGCCGGCCAGACGGTTGAACTCCCGTTCGGTGTGGAGACAATCGATGGCCATGTCCCGCACGTCCCGATAGGTCCACTTCCAGCCGTACCTGGCGTTGAGCAGCCTGGCCGTCAGGGATGGATCCTTCACGAACGCCGGACGGATGAACAGGCAGACTCCCAGGCTGTCGAGTATGGCGGCTCGGATCTGCAGCCGGAAGGAGATCTCAGCCTGCCCTTCCCGGCTGAGAGGGTCGTGCGTTCGTGCCGTTTCCAGGGCGTTGCCGGCGGTGTGGTCCGCGCCCATGGGCGACATGGCGTAGGTCACCCCGATCCCCTTCAGCGAGCGGGGGTCATAGGCCGGCATGGCCTGGCCCTTCACGGCGGGCACCCTGCGCACGCCCAGAACCCGCCCGGTGGTCACCACGCCGCTGCCGATGATCCGGCCCAGGGGAGTCCCGTCACCGATCTGGCGCAGCAGGTTCCCGGCCCCCTCCGCGTCCCCGAAAGGGATGATCCCGGCCTCCATGGCCACCGCGATGGCGGCTCCGGTCTCTATGGCGTCCACGCCGACCTGGTTGCAGAGATGGTTCAGCTCCGCGATCGCATCGATCTCACCGATCCCGCAGTTGGATCCCAAGAGCCCGATGTTCTCGTACTGCAGGGAGGCCACGGTGGTCCTGCCGGAGGGATCGGCGAAGACGTTGGAGCAGGCGATGATACACCCCTGCACGCAGGGCAGACCCTTGCGGGCCTCGCCGCCCCGCCAATCGATCAGATCGGCAACCATCTCGCCCGAGATGGCCTCCGCCTGCTCGAACTGCCCGGAGCGGAAATTGCGCGTGGGCAGGATGCCCAGGGCGTTGCACAGCGCGAGAACCGCCGGGGTGCCGAAGTTGTGACGGTTTTCGGTCTTGGGATCCTCCCGCAGTATTCTGTTGACCTCCCGGCTGGCGGCGGCGAGGGCGCCGCGATCGGCGGGGCTCGCCGCAGCGGCGTCATCGCCGTGGAACACGACCGCTTTGATCCCCTTTACGCCCATCACCGCTCCCAGCCCGCCCCGACCGGCCACGCGCAGCTGCACCCCCGTGCGGTCGGTCGTGGCTACGCAGGCGGCAGCCAGACCCATCTCACCGGCGGGCCCTACGCAGAACAGGCCGGCCTCCTCACCGAACCGTCCCCGCAGCGCCCTCAGGGTCTCCCCGCTCTGCCTGCCTTTCAGCTCCGGGGCCTCGATCAGCTCGGCCCGGTCCTTCCGAATGACCAGAACGCGAGGCTGGGGCCCGTCGGGAGCATCCTCAAGAAGCACCGCCTTCAGCCCCAGCCGGACCATCTTCCTGCCGGCCGCCCCGCCGACGTTGCTCTCCTTGATCCCGCCGGTGAGAGGGCTCTTCCCCCCCACCGACACCCGTCCGGCGGTGGTGACGGCGGTGTCCGCCAGAAGGCCGGAGGCGATTATGAGTGTGTTGTTCCGCCCGAGGGGATCGCACAGGGGGTCCACCTCCCGGAGGAGGTGGTGCGCGATGAACGAGCGCCCTCCCCAGTGCCGCTCCTCATCGGAGCACGCCTGACGACGGATCTCACCGGTCCGTGTGTTCACCCGCAGGATCTCGTCCATACCCTAAAGCGCCCCATCCCCGAGCCGAACCGGGAGTCCCATCCTTTCCAGAAGACAGTCGATCGCCCGCCAGACGGGTCGATCCACCTCCACGCCCCTCTCGCGGCTCAGCCGCTCTCTCTCGGCCTCGATCTCCCCCGGGAGATAGATTCTGCTGCTGCCTTTGGCCTTGGTCGAGGCCCGAATCGCGCCGGCATGCTCCTCCACGAGCGCCGCGTATCGCTCCGCCTGCATGAAGCGGCCGGTGTCGATTGCCATGGTCATCACCCCCACCCCGGTGGGACCCTCGGGCTTGTGAAAGGCGCGCACCCCACGAGCATAGCACGATCCCGAAAGCAGGCCGCAGATCAGATCGATGAAGAAGGCCATGTCGTAGCCCTTGTATTCCGCGATGGGCGCCAGCGTTCCGCGGATCGCAGCTTCGGGATCGTCGGTGGGAGCGCCGGTCTCATCCAGGGCCCAGCCCAGAGGAATGCGTTCCTTCATCCTGGCCGCGCGCCTGATCTTTCCCCGCGCCACCACCGAGGTCGACATGTCCAGCACCACGGGGGGCTCTGCCCCCCCGGGAGCCGCAACAGAGAGCGGATTGGAGCCGAAGAAGGGTTGTGCCCCGCCCCAGGGAGCCATCGAGGCGGCGCCGTTGCACATGCACACGCCGATCATCCCTTCTTTGGCAGCCATCAAGGAGTAGTACGCCAGCAATCCATTGTTGTTGGTGTTGCGGACAAGTGAGAACCCGACTCCGAAGCGGCGTGCCTTGGCGATGGAGCGGCGCATCCCTTCCGCCGCCGCCACCTGGCCCAGGCCGTTGCCGCCGTCGATGTGCGTGACCGCCTCCTGATCGGCAATCACCTTCAGCTCGGTGGGGATCTCTATCAGTCCGGCTTCGATGCGCTCCAGGATCGTCGGCAGGAGGTTGACTCCGTGAGTCGGTACGCCGCGCATTTCAGCCGCCACCAGGCTCTCGGCCACCTGCACTGCCTCCTCAGGGCCGACACCGGCGGCTCCCAGCAGCGCGATACCCACCTCTTTCAGGTGTTCTGCTGAGACCTCCACGGCTATTCCTCGACAAGCCCCAGGGACTGGAAGACCTTCTCCAGGGCATTGAGCTCGACGCTGCTGACCCCATCACTGAGGGAGGCTCTCTTCTTCTCCTCCTTCGCCACCCGTTCCCTGGCGGCCTTGAGGACGGTCTCGACCTTCCTCAAATCCACGACCACCAGACCGTCATCGTCGCCCAGGATCAGATCGCCCGGGTTGACCAGGACCTCACCGAACAGGACCGGATGGTTCACCCGTCCGAGGGTTCCCTTGGTCGTGCCCCGCATGCACGTTCCCCGGCAGAAGACGGGGAACCCCATGGCGAGAATCTCGGCGCTGTCGCGGACGCAACCGTCGATGGCCAGCCCCCCCAACCCGCGGGCCTGGCCGGAGGTGGACATCAGCCCGCCCCAATACCCCGCCTGGGGATAGCCCTGCGTGGAGACGACCAGGATGTCGCCCTTGCCGGCAATCTGAAGCGCCTTGTGCAGCATCAGGTTGTCCCTGGGGTGACATTCGACGGTGAGCGCCGGACCGAGGAGCCGCACTCCCCTGGCCAGCGGCTTGATTCCCGGATCCACGGACCCCCGGCGTCCGGAGGCCTCGTAGACCGTGGCGGCTCCGAGTTCCTTGAACGCTTCCACGAGTGTCCACTCCGGTCTCTGCGTCTGTGTGAGGACATGCACCATGATGACTACTCCTTGCGCGTGGCCGACGGCTTCACGAGCTCGACTCTCCGGGCGCCATCCGTACGCATTGATTTGCTCCCTGCTTGCCGCTTCCTGATTATAGCCGAATTATAATTTAATAATACCCGAATCGCCCCGGCTGTCAACCCATCACTTCGGTTTTTCCCCAAGAACCGCCGCCGCGGCGAGACCGGTTAGTCGGCGGCGTTCTCCGCTCCCCGGGCGTGCCGGGCGGCGATGAACCCGGGGCCCGGCCCCCGCCAGGACGGCAGGGCGACCCGGCGGACCTGGATGCGCTACACTATAGGTTGGGGAGGCGCACGCGTGATCGACTATTTCGGGCTGCTGGCGCAGTACAACCGCCGGGCGAACGAGGCCATGTATGCGCTCCTGGCAAGCCTGCCGCAGGAGAGCTGGCACAGGGAGGTGGGCTCCTTCTACCGCTCGATCTCCGGGGTGGCCCACCACATCTATCAGGCGGACCTGCTCTGGCTGAAGCGGATCGGGGCGGGCTTCCCCGGGCTGAAGGCGCCGGCGAGCGTCCACGGGGAAGAGAAACCGCGGGCGGATGAGGGGGCGCCGGAGCTGGCGCCCCTGCGGGACAGGCGCGTCCGTCTCGACAGTGTGTTCCAGAAGCTCGCCGGGGAGCTCACCGAGGAGGTCCTGCAGCGGGAGCTCTCCTACACAGACACGCGGGGGAGAAAGCGGCGCTACATCCTCTGGCAGGCGCTGGTGCACATCTTCAACCACCAGACCCACCACCGGGGCCAGATCGCCGAGATACTGGACCAGATGAAGGTGGCCAACGACTACAGCAACATCGTCTGGTACATCGCCCCTCCAGAGTAGGACGGCTCTTGCAGCGGCCTGCTCCGCTCCGCCTCACCGGGGGGCCCCTTCCTGCTGACGCCTGAGGATCACCCGGTCACGGATCCGGTGCACGTATCCCGGCAGCATGATGGCCACGATCAGGAGGAGGCCGATGACGATGTTCATCACCTTTCCGGGCACGTTGATCAGTCCCATGCCGAACTTGAGGAACCCGATCAGGAAGATTCCGACGATCACCCCGAAGATGTTCCCCTTGCCCCCGGAGATCGCCACCCCGCCCAGCACTACGGTGGTGATGATCTCCAGCTCCCAACCGCTGGCGATGTTGGGCCGGGTGCTGCCGATCCGAGAGGTGAGCAGAACCGCCGCCAGTCCGGACATCAGGCCGGAGAGACAGAAGACGAGCCAGCGGATGCGCTCGACGCGGACGCCGGAAAAACGGGCGCTTACGGAGTTGTTGCCTATGGCGTAGACCTTGCGGCCGAAGGAGCTCCGGTGCAGGAGCAGCCCGAAGACCGCCGCCAGGACCAGGAAGAGAACCAACTGGAAGGGGACGATCGTGTTCCCGACGTACCCTTGCCCCGGGAAGGCGAAGGACTGCGGGTACTCCGTGTAGGCCTGGTCACCCAGGACGGCATAGGCGATGCCCCGGAACAGGGACATGCTGCCGATGGTCACGGCGATGGCCGGAACTCCGAAGCGGGCTATGAGGAATCCGTTCATGGCGCCGGCGGCCAGCCCGGTGCCCAAACCAATCGCCACAAGAGCTCCGGTTCCCGCTCCGGAGGCGGCAGCCATGCCCATGAACAGTGAGGAGAGGGCGATGATCCCGGCCACGGAGATATCGATGTCTCCGCAGATGATCACGAAGATCATTGGCAGCGCCACCAGAGCCTTCTCCATGAAGTTGAAGGTGGTGTCCAGAATGTTGAACAGGTCGAGGAAGTAGGGTGAGAGGTTGGCGTTGACCGCTATCACGGCCAGGAAGATCAGAAAGAGGATGACCTCCCATTTCATCAGCAGGTCGGCCAGCCGCACCGCAAGAGCCGCTCTCTCCCGCCGGCCGGCGCCCGAGGCTTTCGGCCTTCCGGATTCTTCCACCGTAGCGCCTTCCCTCTACTGCTTGCGCTGCTTCAACATGGCCAGCCGGTTGCGCCGGTCGACGAGAGTGTTGGCCACGATCGCCACCAGGATGACGAACCCCTGGATGCCCATCTGGTAGAAGGGGGACAGGTTGATCACGGTCAGGGCGTTGTTGACAATCCCCAGGAAGAGGGCGCCCAGAACCACGCCCAGGACCGTCCCGGTGCCGCCCATGATGCTGACGCCTCCGATCACGCAGGCGGCAATGGTCTGCAGCTCGAAGCTCGAAGCGGTCTCGTTCTGCGCCGAGGCGTAGCGGGCCACCCACAGCAGTCCCGCGAGCCCTACGATGAGGCCGCTCAGGGCAAACACCAGATAGTTGATCTTGCGCAGACTTATACCGACGTACTGAGCGGCGGTCCTGTTCCCCCCGGCGCCGTAGATCTCCCTCCCGGTGCGGCTCAGGTGCAGGAACACGGCGACCACGAGCACCACCAGCAGGGCAGCCAGCACCAGATTGGTCACCCCCAACGGCGCGCCTCTGGGCAGCTGCCGAAACCCCTCCGTCATCTCATGGGCGCTGACCCACTCGCCCTTGCTGAGCACGAACACCAGCCCCCTGTAGATGCTCATCGTACCCAGGGTGGTGATGATCGGCGGGATCCCGGCCAGGGAAACCAGGATGCCGTTGAAGGAGCCCAGAACGAACCCGATGGCCAGAGAGATCACCGCCACCACCGCGATGGGGATGCCGGGGTGGTACTGGTTCAGCATCGCCACGCTCATGCCCGACAGGGCAATGCCGGAGGCCACCGAGAGATCGATCCCGCCGGTGACGATCACCAGCATCTGTCCGATGGCCACCATGATCAGGATGGCCGTGTCGTTCAGGATGTCGTAGAGGTTGCCTGGCTGGAAGAAGCTGGGGGCCCGCAGTGTGACCGCCAGCAGAAGCAGAAGCAGGAGGAGGAAAAGAGTGAACTCCCGGCGCCTGAGCAGCTCTGGCATGACAAGTCGTTCCTTCAGGCCATCGGGTTGCCCATGGCGGCCTTGATCAGCTTTTCCGAGCTGGCTTCCTCCCGCTCCAGGCGGGCGGTGACTCTGCCCTCGTGCATCACCACGATCCTGTCCGCCATCCGCAGGATTTCCGGCAGCTCGGAAGACACCAGAATGATGGCCAGTCCTTCTGCGGCCAGCTGCGCGATGAGCTCGTGCACCCGTGCCTTGGTGGCCACGTCGATGCCTTTGGTGGGCTCGTCCATGATCAGGATCTCCGGACGGGTGGCCAGCCACTTGGCCAGTACCACCTTCTGCTGGTTGCCGCCGGAGAGGCTGCTCACCTCCTGCTCCCAGCTCCCGGCCTTGATCTCCATGCGCCCGCCGAACTCCTGCGTCAAGACGCGCTCTTTCTGGACGTCCAGGACCGACCAGCGGCTGAGCCGATCCACGACGGGCAGGGTCACGTTCTCCCGGATGTTCATGTCCAGAATGGTGCCCTGGATCTGGCGGTCCTCCGGCACGTAGGCGATGCGGTGATCCACGGCCTGGGACGGGTTTGCGATCCGCACCACCCTGTTGCCCATCGCAACCGTGCCGCCGGTTGGGGCTTCGATGCCGAAAAGGGCCTGCATGACCTCCGACCGCCCGGCTCCGATCAGACCGAAGAACCCCAGGATCTCCCCCCTGCGCAGCTGGAAGGACACATCCTTGAAGACGCCCGCCCTGGATAGCCCCTGGACCTCCAGCACCATCTGGCCGGTCCGGGCTCGCTTTCTGGGGAACATCCGGCTCAGGCTGCGGCCCACCATCATCCGGACGATGGCGTCCATCTCGGTACCCGCCACTTTCCCCTCACCGATGTAGCGACCGTCCCGCAGGACCGTGTAGTAGTCGGCGATCTCGTAGATGTCCTCGAACTTGTGGGAGATGAACACGATGGCCCGCCCTTCCGCCTTGAGCTGCCGGATGATCTTGTACAGGTCCTCCACCTCCCGCAGCGAGAGGGCGGAGGTGGGCTCGTCCATGATGACGATGCGGGCGTTCAGGGAGAGGGCCTTGACGATCTCCACCGTGTGCCGCTGGGCCACGCTCAGGTTCCTGACCCTGGTATCCGGGTCGATCGCCAGCTCCAGCTTCTCCAAGAGGGAGCGGGTCGTGCGCTTCATCTCCTTCCAGTCCAGCACCCGGCTTCTTCCCCGGCTGAGATGATGACCCATGTAGATGTTCTCCGTCACCGAAAGCTCGGGGAACATGGTGGCTTCCTGATGTATTGCCGAGATCCCCGCGGCCTGGGAGGCGATGGGATTGCGGAACTCCACCGGCCGCCCGTCCTGCAGGATCACCCCCGCGTCGGGCGCATGGATGCCGGTGATGATCTTCACCAGGGTGCTCTTGCCCGCCCCATTCTCGCCGATGAGCGCATGGACCTCTCCGGCGCGGATCTTGAACTCCACCTCATCCAGCGCCTTGATGCCCGGGAAGTACTTGCTGATATTCCGGCACTCCAGAATGCAGTTCACCAAGGGCCTTTCGCCTTCTTCGACAAAAGAGCGAAGCAGGGCTCCACCTGCTTCGCTCCGTTGGCCGTCCTGCTCGACTTAGCTACTAGTAGATCGCGGCGAATTTGTCAATATTGCTCTTGTCGAACACGTAGGGCTCGCTCATGACGGCCACGTTGCCGTCGCCGATCTTGATATCGCCCATGCGTCCCACCTTCATCACCTCGCCCTTCTGCCCTTTCACATCGCCCTTGACCAGCTCGTAGGCGATGTAGGTGGCGGAGTAGCCCAGATCGATGGGATTCCACAGGGACATCTTGCGACAGGTGCCGTCTTTGATGTACTGCTTCATCTCGGAAGGCAGCCCCAGACCGGTCAGCTCGATCTTGCCTGCCAGGCCCGCGTCCTCCAGGGCCTTGCCCGCGGCGGCTATCCCCACCGTGGTGGGAGAAATGATCCCCCGGAGATTGGGATAGGACTTGAACAGACCCATGGCCTCCCGGTAGCTCTTGTCGGAGAGGTCGTCGCCGTACACGGTGGCCACCAACTTCATGTCCTTGTAGTCCGGCTTCTGGAGCTCCTTCTTCATCCATTCGATCCAGGCGTTCTGGTTGGTCGCCTGGGAAGAGGCGCTCAGGATGGCGATCTCGCCCTTGAAATCAATCAGCTCGGCCATCATGCGAACCTGGCTGCGCCCGATGAACTCGTCTCCCGAAGGCGCCAGGTGGAGGATACGTCCCTCCGGGGCGATCCCGGAGTCGAAGGAGATGACCTTGATCCCGGCCGCCATCGCCTTCTTGGAGATGGGCACCAGAGCGTCCACGTCGTTCGCCGAGATGGCGATGGCGTCCACCTTCTGGGCGATCAGGGAATCGATGATCTCGATCTGGCCTTCGGCGGTGGGGGTGCTGGGTCCCTGATAGATCAGGTCGATGTTGCCCCCCAGATCGTCCCCGGCCTGCAGGCCTCCGTCACGGCAGGCCTCGAAGAAGGAGTTGCCCAGGTTCTTCACCACCATGGCGATCCTGACTCCGCCCTTCTTGGCCTCCGGCTGTCCGCCGGCGAACAACAGCCCCGCCGCCAGCAGCATGACGGCCAGGCCCAGGGAGACGGCTCGCAGTCTCTTCATCATGACCCTCCTTGTGGATGGATTTTTGCTCCTCCATGTTAACTCGGTGAAGACCCACCGGTGTGTGCCGCGAATCTACGATAACGGTGCGTATTTCTACAATTACCGGTACCGGCGCCCGCGTTCCCGGCTTTTCAGGAACTCGGAGGGGTACACGCCGTAGGCCCGCTTGAACAACCGGCTGAAGTGACGGGTGCTGAAATAGCCCACCTGGCGGGCCACCTGCTGGACCCGGTTGGCCGGATCGCTGAGCAGCTCCCGGGCCCTGGACATGCGCAGACCGGTCACGCAGCGGAGGAAGGTCGTGCCCGTGTGCTTGTGGAACAGATGGCTCAGGTAGTTGGGGGTGATGCCGAGATCGAAGGCAATCTGGGCCAGCCCAATGTTGCGCATGTAGTTGTCCGTCGCGAACTGCAACGCCTGCTCGGCCAGGTTTCCGGGGCGTTCGGCGCCTGCAGGCCGCAGAAAGCGCTCTCCGTGCCTTCTCAGCTCCCGCAGCCAGGCCTCCCCCTCCAGGCCATGGGAAGGCCGGAAGTCCAGAGCGATGTCCAGGAAGCCGAGGGTCGCCCGCCGGAGGCCGGGTCCCCCCTCCGGATTCCAGTCCCGCCAGCCCTTTTCCACCTCATCGCTCAGCTTCAGGTACTCCAGGTAGGCTTCGCGCCGAAAGGCTTCGCTGAGGCCCACCAGGCTGCGGCTCAGCCGCAGAGCCTGCCTGTCTCCGTCCCGCAGCGCCTGCAACTGCAGCTGGGTGCCGGTCCCGAGAACGACCCGCAGCGGGGCGAGCTGCTGCAGCAGGCCGAGCTGGTGGAGCAGCTCTTCGAAGCTCCGGCAGGGCTCGCTCAGCAGCTGGGTCATCCGCACGGGCCCGGGCGCGCCGGAGGCGGCTGCGGCGTGAACCCTGCGAAAGAGGTCGTAAACGAGCTCCTGGGCCTCCTCCGAGCCGCCGCCGGGCCGCCAGGCGCCGACCAACGCCACTGCCCCCCCGGGCAGCGTGCAGAGGGCCAGGCGGGTGGCGCTGCCGGCGGCGGCGCCCAGCTTACGACGCGCCAGGCTGCAGGCGCCGAGCTGTCGTGCCAGCAGATCCCTCTCCCCCAGGCAGCCGTCGAAGACCAGCAGCGCTGCCGCCAGCTGGGCACCCGACACGAAGGGCTCTGCGCCCTGATCGGCGGACAACGTGCTGTGAAACCGGGCGGTGAGGTAGGCTTCGAACTCGTGGTTCAGATGCAGCAGCTCCTGTCTGCTGGTCCGCCCGATTCTCCGTACCACCCGGGAAAGCTCGGCCGGGCTGACGGGCTTCAGCAGGTAGTCCTCCGCCCCCAGCTCGATGGCGCGTTTGGCGAAGTCAAAGGAGGAGTAGCTGGTCAGGATGATCCACTTCGTGTTGGGGGAGAGGGCTCTGGCCCGCGCGATGGCCTCCAGACCGTCCAGCCTCGGCATCTTGATGTCCACGAACGCCAGGTCCGGCTGCGCGGCTCGTACCTTTTCCAGCATCTCGCCGCCGTCTCCTGCCAGCTGGATCGAACGGGCCGGAATATCGATCTCCTCGAGCATGCTCCTCAGGGAGTAGCGGACCAGTCTCTCATCGTCGGCTACCAGGATGACCATCAGGCCTGCCCGCCTTCCTGCGGGAGCTCCAGAGTCACCCGCGTTCCCCGGCCGGGCCGGCTGTCGATCGAGAGTGAAGCCTGCGGGCAGGAAATCCTCAGCCTTTCCTTCACGTTTGCCAGCCCGATGTGCCTGCCCTCCAGACCGGTCCCGGCTTCGAAGCCCAATCCGTTGTCCACGATCGAGATCTCCAGGGCGGCGGATCCGTTTCTGCGGATTCGCCGCGCTTCCACCACCAGCTTCCCCGGGCTGCCCAGAGGCTCGATGCCGTGGATGATGGCGTTCTCCACGAGAGGCTGGAGGATCAGCTTCGGGAGGCGTCGGGCGGCAACCGTTTCGTCACAACGGATCGCCACCGTCAGGCGTTCCTGGAAGCGGAGCTGCTGGAGGGCGCAGTACTCCTCAACGAACCGCAACTCCTCCTGCACGGTGGTCCAGTGGCCCTGCTCCAGCGTGTACCGCAGCATTCCTCTCAGGGAAAAGATGGCCTTCTCCAGGGAATCCCGCTCCCCCATCCGGTTCAGGCCGATCAGGCCGTTCAGCAAGTTGTACAGAAAATGAGGCTGGATCTGCGACTGCAGCGCCTGGTATTCGGCCTCGCGTCTTTCCAGCAGCTCCTTGTATTTGTAGAAGTTGTCCAGAATCAGCGCTGCGTAGTCCCCGAAGGTGCAGAAGTTGGTGTGGTCCAGGTCGGTCAGGGCGGCCGTCCCGTAGGTGACTATGCAGAGCACTCCCAGGAGGCGGTCGGAGACGGCCAGCGGTATGGCCAGCAGGGAGCCGATCTCAAGCTCCGGGCTGAAGCTGGAAGCCCCCTCCCACCGTCCGGGATCCCGGATGAACAGCGGCTCCAACCGGGAGAAGACCCCCTCCAGGGATGCCCCAGACTCCGCTTCGCCGTTCCCGCCCCGGTAGGCGGCTCTGACCACCTCTTCGGGTAGCTCTCCTTCTGCCCTCCAGGGGAACACCCCGGCCGCCGTCCCAACCGCTACGGCTCCCGCGGCTTTCAGCAGGATGGCGGCTCCGTCGGCGCTGGAATCCCCGACCACCGACTCCACGATCAGCTCCAGGATCCTGCGGAAGCTCAGCCTCTCGGTGATCGAGGTGCTGACGTCCCTCATGAGGCTCAGCACCGAATCCACGTTCCGCTTCAGATCTTTCATGAACAGATTGAAGCTGCGGGCCAGAAGCCCGAACTCATCCCTGGCGCGGATGTCGAGCTGCGCGGTGAAATCACCCTGAGAGACCCTGTGAAACCCTTCCTCCACACACCTGATGCGCTGCGAGATCATCCGGGCGAGCAGCAGCGAAAGAACCATGGCCAGCACGCCGATGAGGGTAGTCAGGCTCCAGAACACAAGGATCATCTGCCGGCGGATGATCCTGCCCTGTTCTTGAAGGGAGCGGACGAAATGGCTCAGGAAGCTTTCAAAGTTGTTCGTCAGATAGTACGAGGTGTCTCTGACCTCTTCGAAAAACAGGGGAATCGCGGTGTCCTGCCCCGTCTGCAGCTGCTTGTACAGGCTCTCTTCGCCCAGCACCCCCGAATCGACCAGGCGGTCGAGGTTCCTCTCGATACCGGCGATCCTCCGGAAGGCCTTATCGCTCATCACCCGGGTCACCATGTAAGCGTCCCGGAGCTCCTGCTCCCGGAGCAGGCTCTTCACCCGGGGGGACTCCATGAAATCGTCGAAGGCGCTCTGGAACTCGGCCACGGTGCTGCTGAAGTTCCGCCGGGTGGTGTGAAAACGGGGCGTATACAGGACATCTTTCAGAAGCCGGTACGTCTGCGGGGTAAACAGATCGAACATCAGGTCCTTCATGAGGCTGTGCAGACTGCGGGCCTCGCCGATGAGCTCCACACCGCTTTCGATCGTTTCCCCGAGCCGGGCGCTCTCGTTCATCGTCCACAGGGAGACGCTGGAGATAAGGACCACGCTCAGCAGGACGGTTCCTGTGAACAGGATGATCTTGGTCTTGATCTTCACCGCCCCGCTATTATAGCAGAATCGGAAGGGGGAAAAGAGTACCCGCAAGGAACCCGGGAAGCCAGGCGCCGGGAAGCCGCCTGTACCTGCAGCGCCCGCATGGTGTAGGCTGGATCATGCTGGCTCCAACACCGGTCCCGCCCGAACGGGGCATCTGGTGCAACCGGACCCTCAACCTCCGCGCCATCCGCGCGGTGGGGTACGACATGGACTACACCCTGGTGCATTACCGCACCGAGGAGTGGGAGCGGGCCGCCTTCCGCTCCGCCCTGGAGGTGCTGGCCCGCAGAGGGTGGCCCGTACAGGGTCTGGCCTTCGACCCGGCGAGCGTGATCCAGGGCCTGGCCTTCGACCTGGAGCTGGGCAACCTGGTGAAGGCCACCCGCTTCGGCTACGTGATCCGGGCCCGCCACGGAAGCCGCCCCCTCACCTTCGAAGAGCAGCGGGAGGCCTACCAGACGACCTTCGTGGACCTTTCCGAGCCGCGCTGGGGGTTCATGAACACCCTGTTCTCCCTCTCCGAGGCCAGCCTCTTCTCCCAGCTGGTGGACTTGCTGGACGCTGGCGCGCTGCCGGAGACCCTGGGCTACCGGGAGCTGCACGGAGTTCTGCGCTCCGCCCTGGACGAGGCGCACAACCTGGGGGAGCTGAAGGCGAAGATCTCAGGCGATCCGGACCGGTTCGTCGAGCTGGACGCGGAGCTCCCGCTGACTCTTCTGGACCAGAAGGCGGCGGGCAAGCGCCTGCTCCTGGTGACCAACTCCGACTGGAGCTACAGCCGCTCCATGCTTTCCTATGCCCTGGACCGCTTCCTGCCGGAGGGCATGGGGTGGCGGGACCTCTTCGACATGGTGATCGTGGAGGCCCGCAAGCCCTCCTTCTTTTCGGCGCGGCAGGCGGCCTACAGGCTGGTGGACCAGGAGCGTGGGCTGCTGGAGCCGCACCACGGCGCCCTGGAGCCCGGCGGCGTGTACGTGGGCGGCGACGCCCTGCTGGTGGAGTCCAGCCTGGGGCTTTCGGGGGCGCAGATCCTCTACGTGGGGGACCACCTGTTCGGGGACGTGCACGTGAGCAAGGAGATGCTGCGCTGGCGCACCGGGCTGATTCTCCGCGAGATCGAGCCGGAGATCCTGGCCCTGGAGGAATCCCGGGAGGCGGAGAAGGAGCTGCAGAGACTCATGGCCTGCAAGATCGAGCTGGACAACCGCCTGGCCCACCAGCGCCTGGCCCGCCAGCGGGCGCAGCAGGGCTACGGCCCCGAGCCGGCAGGCAGCCCCGAGGCCCTGGAGGCCGCCATCAGGAGCGCCACCGAAGAGAGCCTGGCCCTGGACAGCCAGATCGCGCCCCTGGCCAGGGCTTTCGGCGAGCTGGGCAACTCCACCTGGGGGCCCCTCATGCGCGCCGGCAACGACAAGAGCCTCTTCGCCCGCCAGGTGGAGCGCTACGCCGACGTATACACCTCGCGGGTCTCCAACTTCCTGGCGGCGACCCCCTTCGCCTACCTGCGGGCAGCGCGGGGCTCCCTGCCCCACGACTACTCCTGACGGGGGGCGCCGCGGAAGCGCGCGCTCGGATATGACTCGGCTAGCCATCACCAACGGTGGCGGCTCTCGTTTGCTCCGGCGCTTCAGGGCTGCGGGATAGCCTGAATGATCGCCGGCATAAGGCGCCAGGAACTTCGGCAAAAGGGCCAGAAGGGCCAGCCGAAGCACCTTTTCGTTGACGCAAAGAAGCAACACCGATAGGATCATAGCGGGAAACCAGACTGGAACAGGTGGCTTTTTCCCTCAGAATATGCACATGAGTGACCCGAATGGCGACCCATAGTGGCGCTATTCTGGAAAGGAGGAACGTTTCGTGTATGCCGCGAGAGGCAAGCTGCTTGCAGTCGAGTTGAGCGACGGCGCCTGCCGGGTGGAATCGATCCGGGAGGAGCTGTTCCGGCAGTATCTGGGAGGCTACGGTCTGGGAGTGCGGCTATGCCTGGAAAGGATGGACCCGGCCTGCGACCCGCTCGGTGCCGACAACTTGCTGGGCTTTGCCGCGGGCTACCTCACCGGCACCGGGGCCTACATCGCTTCGCGGTTCATGGTCTTCGGCAAATCCCCCTCTACGGGCGGCTGGGGAGACTCCAACTGCGGCGGCCATTTCGGCAAAAAGCTGAAAAGCAGCGGGTTCGATGTGCTGTTGTTTTCGGGGGCTGCACGGTCTCCGGTTTACCTGGTGGCAGAGGAAGGCGAGGCTCAGCTCCTGGACGCCTCGGACCTCTGGGGCAAGGACTGCTACGCAACCGAAGACCTGCTGAAGGCCAGGCACGGCAAGGACTGCGAGGTAGCCTGCATAGGCCCCGCCGGGGAACACCTGGCCGCGGTGGCCGGCATCTCCACCGACAAGGGGCGTTTCGCCGCCCGCTCCGCCCTGGGGGCGGTCATGGGCTCAAAGAAGCTCAAGGCCGTGGTGCTGAAAGGGAAGCTGCCCATCGAGATCGCCGACCCCGGGCGGATGAAAGCGTTGCGCAGGGAGCATCTGCCGCTGTTCAAGGAGGATTTCGGCGCCACTCTGGCCAGATACGGTACCCCCATGTTCTACGAGGCGGCCCTGAAAAGCGGAGACGCTCCCTGGAAGAACTGGTCCTCCTCCGTGGCGGAGATGCCGGACTTCACGATCACCGCCGACAAGGTGCTGGGCTATCAGGTCAGGCGATACGCCTGCAGCGGCTGCCCGGTGGGGTGCGGCGGCCACGTGGAGGTGCGGAAGGGAGCGTTCCTGCTTGACACTCCGGCCCACAAAGCCGAGTACGAGACCATGAGTATGTTCGGCTCCAACCTGCTGATCGACGATCTGGAGGCGATCTTTCGCATCAACGACCTATGCAACCGCTACGGCATGGACACCATCGGATGCGGGGGGCTGGCCGCCTACGCGGTAGAGTGCTTCCAGCGTGGGCTGATTGGCCGGGAGCAGACCGACGGTTTGGAGCTCACCTGGGGCAACGCCGAAGCCGTGGTGTCACTGGTAGAGAAGATCGGAAAAGGGGAAGGTATCGGAGCGGTTCTGGCCAGGGGATTCGGCGAGGCGGTGGGAGTGTTCGGGCCTGAGACCGCCGACCGTGCCATGGCCGTGCGCGGCGAGGCGTTGCCAGCACACGACCCTCGCTGGAATGTCGGCCTTGCTCTCACCTACTATCTGAATCCCACGCCGGCCCGCCACTGCCAGGGCTCCACCGCGTTTCCAGTGGCCGGTTACCAGATGCCTGCTATCCCCCCGGCCGAGGCCTCCGGTCGGGCGGTGCACCACGACGCCGTCAAGAACTGGACGCACGTGCTTGACGCTGCAGGCCTGTGCCTGTTCGGATACGCCATCCTGAGCTACAGGACCCTCCCCGAATACCTGGAGGCGGCCGGCGGCGGCAGATGGACCGCCGAAGAGCTGGAAGCCATGGGCCTGAGGATCGCCCTGGCCCGCCAGATCTTCAACGTCCGTGCCGGCTGGACCCTGGAACGATACGGCTTTCCGCAGCGGGTGCTGGGCGCCCCGCCGCTGGAAAGCGGGGAAACGAAGGGCGTGCGGGTAGACCTGCAGACCATGGTCAGCGAGTACCTGGAGCTGCGGGGGTTCGACACCACCACCGGCCTCCCGCCGCGCTCGGTGCTGGAGCAGTTGAACCTTGCGGAGCTCCTGGGATGAGAGCCTTCCCACCACAGGCAACCGCGGAAGACTCCTGAACCTGCCCGGCGTGGCAGGCGACGGATTTCAGCTTCTCAGTAGTTGGTCCGGCCCAGCCAGCGTACTTTCCACTTCGGTCGCCGGCCCCGGATCAGGTCGTCCAGTAACAGCATTACCCAACCCCAGAACCTGCGCCGGATCAGCCGGAAAAACCACGGTTTGCGATGCCATCGATTGAACCACGAATCCGGACGGTTGTAGGG
Source organism: uncultured Spirochaetaceae bacterium (assembly GCA_964490725.1). Lineage (GTDB taxonomy): Bacteria > Spirochaetota > Spirochaetia > SZUA-6 > DRHE01 > CAZBDU01. The sequence continues at coordinate 38,403 of CAZBDU010000038.1, forward strand.
GCAGGCGGCGATGCAGGCCGAACAGTCGTCACGTTTCTGCTTGTCGTGGCCCCAGAAGGCCAGACACTTGCGCGGATCGATGACCCACTTGCGGACTCCCCGGACAACAACCTGCTCCCCCCGGGGAATCGCCTGGCTGGGGCACGCGCGCGCGCACTTCCTGCACAGCTCGCAGACCGGCCCGACTCCCAGATCCACCGGTACGTCCGGCACAAGGGGAAGATCGGTGGTGACCGTGGAAATACGCACCCGGGGGCCCCACTCCCCGGTGATGAGAAGGCCCAGCCTCCCAAGCTCGCCGTTGCCGGCCTCCACGGCGATGGGGATCTGCAATACCTGCTCCTCTCGCTCGTGATGCGCCCGGGCGCCGTAGCCAAGCTCCCGGATGTACCCCGCCAGCTGGCAGGCCGCGACGGCGGCCTTGTTGTAGCTCAGGGCGCCCTCGCAGCCGTCGATGAAGCTGTTGGCTGCCTTGACCAGGTGGTAGTCGCGTTTGAACACCATGGAGACAGCGTATGGGTGCTGGAGGTGAATCGGTGTGCCGTACTCGGGGCTGCGGGTCATGTACTCGTCGGCCCGATGGCTGGCAACGTAAGCCTGGTTGAGCGCGGCCACGCCCACGTGATCCGCACCCAGGAAGCGGGCAAATCCCTTGATCTCTTCGGTAAGAATCGCTGGCGCAGGCAGGTCGCTCCGCTGCGGATTGACCGGCCCGTCGACGGCGTTGGCGAGGTAGTAGGTGACGCAGTTTTCGGAACGGGGAATGCCCATGAGCATCCGGTAGCCCGGATCGTGCACGGGGAGGTCTGCCCAGGCGCGGATCTTCTTGTCCGTCTCCAGTCCTGCCGCCGTACGAGGGAAGATGGAGTCCCGCTGATCGAACCTCTGCTGCCTCCCAACAATCTCGGTCGCTCTCGGCCGCATTGCAACTTCTCCAGAGACAATTTCGCGTCGAAGCCGGCCGGGTGGCTCAGCCGCCCCGGACGCGGCGAGGAACCGGCCGGCCATCCAGCCGGCCGGTCAAGGTGCGCCTGCTGCTTGAAGCGTTCGAGTGTGGCTATCGCTTCGGCTTTACGACCATCGTGGACGGCGGCCGCCAGCCTTCAGGGGCCCACACCTGGTAGCGCGGGAAATTGCGGATCGTCTCCCTGGTCATCTCGAGACCCGGGGTCCATACGTACTTGGGAACTTTGATCTCGCCGTTGAGCTTGCGGATGACCATGTTCAGAATGATGCGCGTATTCGTCAGGGAATAGCCGGTGACGCCGTAGTCGACCGATCCGTCTTCGATGTACGGGATGGTCTCCTGAAAAGGATAGGCCACGCTCAGGAGAACCTTGTCCGTCAGCCTGCGCTCCCGCAGGGTGTTGGCCACACCGTGGGCCTGAGCTTCCACCACAAAGAAGCCGCCAAGGTCCGGATAGGCGTTGAGGATGTTCTCGGCCAGTTGCTGCCCGATGGCCGGATCCTCGGAGTCCCCCCACTTCTCCGCCACCAGATCGATCCCGGGGTAGTTCTTGAGCGCCGTATGCGACCCCTTGTTGATCGCTTCCGTGTAAGTGCTGCCCGGGGGGCCGGCCAGAATAGCGATCTTGCCGCGCCCTTTCAGGTTACGACACAGCCAGTCGGTGGCCCGGTAGCCGAAGTCGAAGTCGTTCTCGCAGATGTAGCCCGCGATCTTGTCGGTCATGGCCGCTTCTCCGGAAAAGAACACCGGGACCCTCCTGGCGACCCGCTCGGTGATCGCTGCCAGCCCTTCCGCGCTGATCGGCGCCACGATCAGGGCGTCCATGCGTTGGTTCACCAGGTTCTCGATCTGGCTAATCTGGCCCTGCAGATCGTCGTAGCCCTTGGCCGCCAGGATCGTGACGCCCACCCCCGTGGCCTCTGCTTCGGTCAGCCATCCGTAGACCGCGTTGACGAAGTACGGGCTCCCGAGAGAGGGTATGCTGATGCCGATCTTGTACGGCTTCTTCGGGACGGCCCTCTCCCAGGGCTCCCACAGGCGGGACCCCCAGGGATACACGTTCTCCGCCACGATTCCCTGCCAGTCGTCGTTGTACGGAGTCGCCACCGCCGCCATAGGCCCCAGCACGCCGCCGAGGATCAGGCAGACCAGAAGAACCTTGGACATGTGCATGATCTGACCTCCTTCAGAGGATAGAGGATATCGGGGCGCTGCAAAAGCGCTCCCTGATTTTGCCCTCACCGGCTTCTCACCCTGTCGAGGACAATGGCAAACACGATGATGGCCCCGATTACTACCTGCTTGACAAAGGATGACACCCCCACAAGGTCGAAGCCGTTGGACAGCACGGACATGAACAACACGCCGATCATGGCCCCGCCAAGGTTTCCCGTTCCGCCCTTGAAGGTAACTCCCCCGACGACACAGGCGGCTATGGACTCCATCATGAGCGAGCCGCCAAGATTAGGCTGACCGGAGTTCACCCGGGAGGAGAGCATAGCGGCTGAGATGCCAGTCAGCAGTCCCGCACCGCCGAACACCCACAGGATCGTGCGGCGGACGTTTACTCCAGCCAGGCGCAGCGCTTCCTGGTTACCTCCGACCGCGTAAACGTAGCGGCCGAAGCGCATCCTGTACAGCACGAAATACATGATCGCAATCACGACGCCGGTGATAATCACCGGAACCGGGAAAGGGCCCACCTCGGAATAGGCCAGCTCCTGGTACATCCTCGGCAGCTCGTAAATGGTCAGACCCCTGGTGATGATCAGAGCCAGCCCATCGGCGATCGACATGGTTCCCAGGGTCATGGCAAAGGAATCGATCTTGAAGCGGCCGATGAAGAACCCGTTTAACAGACCCAGGGCCATACCGACGAACAGCGGAGTTATCCACCCCACCGCCGCGTTTGTCTGCTTGGCCACAACGGCGGCCACCACGCTGCACAGCCCGATCATCGCTCCCAACGAGATGTCGACACCGGCGGTGAGGATGACCAGCATCTGACCGCAGGCCACCAGAGCCAGGAAGCACGCCTGCCGCAAGATCGTGATTCCGTTCAGGAATGTAAAGAAGTTGGGATTGATGACGCCGAAGAAGGCGACCAGCGCGATCAATACAAACAAGAGCATCCCCGTCTTCTTGTACACCACCCCCAAGGCGTTCATCGCCCTGTTGCGGCCAATTAGCTGCTCCACTCGCTTCTCCTGTTGCTTGCTACGCGGTCCGGCTCTGCTTGCCGCCGAAGGCGGATTGCAGGATCTCGTCCTCGGTGGCCTCGTCTCGATGAAACTGCCGGACGATCCTGCCTCTATACATCACCAGGATCCGGTCACTCATCGCCATGATCTCCGGCAGCTCGTAGGAGACGATGACCACCGAAGATCCTTCGCCCGTAAGGCGATTTATGAACTGGTAGATTTCGACCTTGGTGCCCACGTCGATCCCGGAGGTGGGCTCGCAGAACAGAAACACGCGGCCCCCGCGGCACAACGCCTTGGCGATGACCACCTTCTGCTGATTCCCGCCGCTCAAGGTCTCAACCAGGTAGGAGGAATCGGGAACCTTCACTCCCATGAGCTCGATAAAGCGCTCCACTTCGGAGGTGAGGCTCCCCCGGTCGATCAAGGTCAGAAGGTTGGCCGAAAACCTGGGCAGCGAGGCGATCGCGATGTTGTCGCGGACCGACATGGGCATGATCAGCCCCTCGTTCTTTCGGTCCCTGGGAATGTAGGACAGTTTCAGGTCCAGCGCAGCTTTCGGAGAGTATGCTGCCACACGCTTGAAGACGGAGCCGCTGGCCACCTCCACGCTTCCGGAGCCGTAGGGTGTGGCTCCGAAGACCGAGCGCAGGATCTCCTCGAAGCCGCAGCCGACCAAGCCGAAGAAGCCCAGTACTTCCCCCGCCCGGGCTTCGAAAGAAACCTCTTCGAAGTACCCGCGGCGGGTCAGGTCTTTCACCCGCAGAAGGGTCTGACCGGGCTTTCGCCTCACCTTGGGGTACTTGTTGGCTATATCCTTCCCGATCATAAGAGGGGTCAGCTCATCGATGCTCTTGACCGCGGCCAGCTCCAGTGTGTCCACGTACCTCCCGTTTCTAAGCACGGTAACTCGATCGCCGATGCTCTTCAGCTCAGCCAGTCGGTGGGAGATGTAGATGATTCCGGCACCGCGCTGCCGCAGGCGCCGGATGTTCCCGAAAAGGATATCGCTCTCACGGTCGGTGAGCGACGCTGTCGGCTCGTCCAGGATCAGGATTCTGAGGTTGCGGTTGTTCATGGCCTTGATGATCGAAATCATCTTCTGCTCGCCCAGATTCAGCTCACCGACGATGCGCCGGGGATCAATCGCGTAGTCAAAGCTCTTCAACAGCCGCCGGGTCTCCTCGATCTGCCGGTTCCGGTCGATCAAACCGCCCTTCGTCAGCTCGGCTCCGAGGTACATGTTTTCGGCGATCGACAGGTTCGGAACTGTGCTCAGCTCCTGAAAGATCGTGTAGATTCCCTGGACCTGGCCGTGGTGCGGGTCATCGATTTGCACCGGCCGACCGTCCAGCAGAATCTCTCCCTTGTCTCTCTGGTACACGCCGGCGAGTATCTTGATCAGGGTCGACTTGCCAGCACCGTTCTCTCCGATCAAGGAATGGACCTCCCCGGAGCGCAGCTCGAAGCTCACGTCTTCGAGAGCCACGACGCCCGGAAACGCCTTCACGATGTGCTGCATGGAGAGCATCACGGTTCCAGACTCGCTCATTCCCGGCTCAACCCCTTCCTCGCCTCAGGTCAACCCGCACCGCCCCGGGCTGTTTTCTCAAGGTGTGAACTCCTGCGGGTGGATACTCCTTCCCTTCCCATCGCGACTCCGCTGAATCTGCCGGCCGCATTCGGCTTCAGGCCAGCCTCTTCACCTCCTTCAGAACCTCTTCGGTGATGTTCAGGGTCTGGTCGATATCCTTCTCCGTATGGGCCGCCGAGATCGAGTACTCCTCGAACCAACCGGAGCCCATGGGGATCACGCCCTTGCTGAGCATCCCGTACCAGTACTCCCGCCACATAGCCTGGTTGCGCTGATTGGCCTGCCGGTAGGTGTGGGGAGTCTCCGGGACGAACTGGATGCCCCCCAACGGCCCTTCGTGAGTCACGCAGGCGGGCAACCGCAGGCGCCCGATGATTTCCTTGAGTCCCCCGGCGTACCGGTCCCCGAGAAGCTTCATCTCCCTGTACTTGTCCCTGGTCAGCACCTTCTGCAGACACGCCAGCCCCGCCGCCGCGGTCAAAGGATTGGCGTTGTAGGTGCCAAAATGCAGGGCCGGGCCGAGGGGACTGACCATCTCCATCAGGTCCCGCCGTCCTCCGAAGGCTCCCAGGGGCGTCCCGCCGCCGATCGCTTTGGCGAGGCACACCAGATCGGGCTCGATGCCGTACAGGTCGCAGGCCCCCCCGTAGGCGATCCGGCAACCCACTTTTACCTCGTCGAAGATCAGCAGCACGTTGTACTTGCGCGTCAACTTTCGCACCTCTTCGAGGTAGCCCGGGTCGGGTGGGATGACGCCGCCGTTGGTCATGCACGGTTCCAGGATGAAGCAGGCGATCTCCCCCTCGTGTTTCTTTAGCTGGTACTCCAGGCTCTCCAGGTGATTGAACTGCACCACATAGGTGTGCTGCCAGGCTCCGGCCGGGACTCCGGCGCTCTCCGCCACAGAGGTGGGCAGCCACGCGGGACCGGCGGGCACGTTCGACGGCACTGCGGTCGAGACCAGCAGGACGTCGCTCGCACCGTGGTAAGCCCCTTCCGCCTTCAGCACCCCCATCTTCCTGGTGGCCGCCCGGGCCAGGCGTACGGCATACATCGTCGCCTCGACGCCCGACTGCGTGAAGCGCAGCATCTCCATTACCGGGTAGCGGCGGTTGATCTCTTCGGCCAGCTCGATTGCCTTGGGCCCCGGAAGGCCGTAGAGGGTCCCGTGTTTGGCCTGCTCAGCGATAGCAGCAGCGATGATCGGGTCTGCATGGCCGGCCACCATGGCGGCGTAGCACATGCAATAGTCGATGTACTTGTTCCCGTCCATGTCCCACACGTAGGCGCCTTTTGAGTCCTTCACGTAGATCGGATAGGGCGGCCAGAACTGGATGGCGCTGCCTACCCCGCCTGGGATCCGGCGCTGCGCCCGCTTCGCCGCCTTGGCAGACTCGGGTGTCCTGTCGATGTAATCTTCGTAGAAGCCCACGCTTTGTCCTTGACTTGTGTTTGATTAGTGCTCGTCGCGCTCGGCGAGCGCGGTTTTTCTGGTCGCTTCGGCGCGCTGCAGATGCTGCCAGATGATGCGGCGCACCCCCTCCGCAGCGGCCCGCAACTCCTGGCTGTCCCCGTAGACCACCTTGTAGAGGTACAGCCCTTCAATGAACGAAACGATCTGGATCGCCAGGAGGTCAGGACGCAGACTCTCGATGCCCGCCTCCTCGGCGTACTCGGTAACAAGCTTGGAGATCACCGCCTGGTCGTGGTCGTAGACCATTTGAAAGCTCTCTCTGACCCGTTCGTCACTCAAGGACAGATAGAACGCGCCGTAAAACACCTTGTTCTCCACCGCGGCCGGAAGCTCAAAGCTGAGGTTTTTCTCGAGGAACAGCTCGAGACGCTCCTTCGCCGTAGCCAGCTGCTCCATGCTGTCGAGGTAGGTGGTATCCATCTTCTGAATCATGTAGTCCACCAGGGATTGGATCAGCTCCAGCTTGTTGGCGAAGTAGTGCATGAGCAGGCTCGGAGCCACACCCATCTCCCGCCCGACGCTCTTCAGAGTCGCCCCCTCCAGACCGCTCTTGGCCACGACCTGATAGCAAGCCTCGAGGATTTCCCGCCGCCTGGTATCGGACTTAGCTTTCCTTCCCATATTTTTGTTTCAACGATCAAACAATTTTATCCAATCGAACGACCTCTGTCAACGACTTTTTTTGCATGGGTGGGATCTCACGGATCGGTTTTTGTGGCATTGATTTGGGGGAGAAAAGGGGCTATCTACCCCCAAAGGGAGTGGGATGGGACAGCCATGAATCTAAAGGAACAAAGGTGTCTGGTCTCAGATAATCTTGTCTGTGATTGGCAGTTTTTCTCACGATAGTCTGGACAAAGGACGAGATTTCTCGCATTAAGGTGACCAAAGAAAGAGGGGGTATGCCGACTGTGTGGCTACAGGTCCCGGCGTACCCCCCGAGAATGGACACCTTCCTGATACTGCATTTCGAGGTGGATTTCAAGACTTTCCAGCGCCTGGGCAAGGAATACCCCTGGCCACGGCTGGCGTGCTGCCCACGGTGTTGGGGCCGTCGCACGTAGGGTCACGGATGCGCGCTGCGGTATTTCGACGGCTACGCTCAGGTGCTGTGGATGAAGCGCTACCGTGTCCAAGCCTGCCGGGCGATCCACACCGCCCGACCGACGGGCCACTGGCGGGGGTTCTGGGCTCCGTGGCGAGAGATCCTGGTTCGATGCTGCACAGGCTCAAGAAGGGGCGCTGGTTGTCCGGACCCTCTCGCCAGCGGCAGTGGTGGACAACGAGCACAAACAGAAGATCGCCCTGTTCCGTTTTGGACTGATCGCAGAGCTGGTGGGTCGTAAGGACCTGCAGCGCGGGCAGCGGGAGAGCACGATTCGCGAGGTGGCGCAGAAGCAGTGGGAGATCCCGGCTCGGGGCGAACCCGGGTGAGCCGTTCGGTGATCCGGGAATGGCTTCGC
>CAZBDU010000039.1:0-44272 GCA_964490725.1 uncultured Spirochaetaceae bacterium
ATTACTATGAGAGAATTTGCCTAATCCCTGACAGAACTATTTGAGATCGGACAGGTGTACGCCACGATGATCCGGGCCAGTGAGAAGTGGCGGCGGATCAAAATGAGTGAGTTCGATTTGTCGCTGCTCCGCAACTTGAGGAAGCTGTACGGCTGGAAGGAAGACGACAGTGGGTTCATTTCCAAAGAAACCGCGGCCTAGCCATTTTCAATTTTACAGGAGTTCTCAGACTTGACCGCAGCCGCGACCGCCCCTCCTTTCAGTTCGGCGAAAGCCGCGGAATGTCGCCGAAGGATCCGCGCCTTTGTGAAAACCCGCTGTCAATCATGGCGCAGGGGCGCGACTCCGGCAAACCGACGCCTCGACCAAGGCCGGCAGGCCCGGTCTCCCGTTCGCCTGCTATTCGACTTGCCCCCGAACGTGCTACCTTCTGACCACCATGACAGACCAAAGTAAACCGATGCAGCGCATCGCCCTGGCGGCGGCGGTGCTGGCCTCCTTCCTGACCCCCTTCATGTCTTCGGCCATCAACATCGCCCTGCCTTCCATCGGGAGCGAGTTCTCGCTGAACGCAGTGGTGCTGGGATGGGTCTCCACCTCCTACCTGCTGGCGGCGGCGATGTTCCTGGTGCCCTTCGGCCGGCTGGCCGACATCGTGGGCCGCAAGAAGCTGTTCGTGGTGGGCCTGGCCCTCTACTCCGCCGGATCGCTGCTCTGCGTGGCGGCCCCCTCCGGAGCGCTGCTGATCGCCTTCCGGGTGGTGCAGGGCACCGGCGGGGCGCTGATGTACAGCACCGCCCTGGCCACCCTCAGCTCGGTCTTCCCCCCGGGCAGGCGCGGCATGGCGCTGGGCACGGCGGCGGCGTCCACCTACGTGGGGCTGTCACTGGGGCCGGTGGTCGGGGGGCTCTTGACCGCTCACCTGGGATGGCGGAGCATCTTCCTGCTGAACGTCCCGGTGGCGCTGGCGGCGCTGGCCCTGGTGGCCTGGGGCCTCAAGGGAGAGTGGGCCGAAGCCCGGGGGGAGCGTTTCGACCTGGTCGGCTCGGTGGTGCTGGGTGTGTCGCTGCCCCTGCTGGTCTACGGCCTGTCGCGGCTGCCGGGGCCGGCCGGGGTCTGGCTAACCCTGGCCGGCGCGGCGGGCATCGTCGCGTTCATCCTCTGGGAGGGCAGGGTGGCCCACCCGGTGCTCAACGTGGCGCTGTTTCGCAGCAACAAGGTCTTTGCCTTCTCCAATCTGGCCGCCCTGATCAACTACAGCGCCACCTTTGCGGTGGGCTTCCTGATGAGTCTCTATCTCCAGTACATCAAGGGGCTGTCCCCCGAGTCGGCCGGGATCATCCTGATCTCCCAGCCGCTGATGATGGCCCTCTTCTCTCCCCTGGCGGGGCGCCTGTCGGACCGGGTGGGCTCCCGGGTGCTGGCTTCCGCCGGCATGGGGCTGGTCACCGTGGGGCTGGCGCTGCTGGCGCTCCTCTCCCAGGGCACCACCACCTCCTTCGTGGTGGCCAGCCTGCTGCTGCTGGGGATCGGCTTCGGCTTCTTCTCCTCCCCCAACACCAACGCCGTGATGGGCTCGGTGGAGAAGCGCTTCTACGGGGTGGCCTCCGCCACCCTGGGGACCATGAGGCTGACCGGGCAGATGTTCAGTATGGCCATCGCGATCCTCATCTTCACGCTGCTGATCGGGCAGGTGCGGATCACCCCGCCGACCTACCCGGCGTTCCTGCACAGCGTGCGCCTGGCGTTCCTCATCTTCGCGGTGCTCTGCTTCGCCGGGGTGTTCGCCTCCCTGGCGCGCGGGGCGGGGGCGGGCCGGGCTTCCCCCTCCTAGGTGCTACTCCCCCCCGCGGAAGGTGTCCTCCCGCCGCAGGGGGAGCTCGGGGATGAAGAAGATCGCCAGCAGCCCCGCGGCCGCGATGAAGATGGCGTAGAAGTAGATGCGGGTGATGGCCTGGGCGAAGGATTTCTTGACCCCCGTATCGATCTGGGCGGTGAGCTCCTTCTGCAGCGCTGCCAGCCGGGTCTTGACGGCAGACAGGGCGGAGTCCGTGGCCGCCCGGGCCGCCTGGTCCGCCTGGCTCTGCAGCTCGGCGTGGACGCGCTGGAGCACCGAAGCGGTCTGGCCGCCCTGCATCGCCATGACCGCCGCCTGGGCCAGCCGCGACCGGGCCTCCGGGGGAAGGGGGCTGCCGTCCAGCACCTTCCGGACCGCCGCGGGGCTGCCGCTTCCCACGGCCGCGGCGTAGGCCTGGTAGAGCTGCTCGAAGCGGGAGCGGACCTGCTGGGCCGGGGTGCCCTGGGCCAGCTGCTGCTTGTAGCCGGCGGGCAGGGCCGGGTCCTCCTGCAGCTGCTGCAGCGCCTGCCGGTCCCCGTGGAAGGCCCGCTCGATGAGGGCGTACTCCCGGTCGAAGCGCGCCTTCACCGCCGCGGCCGGCCCGCCGCCGTCCTCCACCGCGACGGTGGCCTGGGAGAAGGAGCCGGGGTCGAAGGAGGCGTCCGCAGGCATGGCGGGGAGGTTGCCGGCGAACGCCGCGGCCAGCGTGGTGGTCAGAACCGTGCCCATGATGGCCGCGCCCACGGTGCCTCCGATCTGGCGGAAGAACTGGCTGGCGCTGGTGGCCTGCCCGACTTCGGCCGGCTCCACGGCGTTCTGGATGGCCAGCGGAAACAGCGGCAGCATGGGGCCCAGCCCCAGGCCGGTGACCACCATGTAGAGGGTGACCCGCAGGTAGCTGGTCTGGTAGGTGAGGGTGGACAGCAGGGCGATGCCGGTGATCAGGATGGCGGCCCCTCCAATCATGAAGGGCTTGTAGCGGCCGAAGCGGGAGACCAGCTGTCCCGACAGCACGGAGCCCACCACCACGCCTGCGGAAAGCGGGATGATGCTCACACCCGCGCCGGTGGCCGAAACCCCCAGCACGCCGGTCATGAACAGCGGCAGGAAGATCACCAGGCTCAGGAATGCCGCCCCGAAGAGGAACAGGGCGATGTTCCCGGTGGTGAAGACGGGGTTGCGGAACAGCCTCAGGTCCAGGACGGGGTTTCTTTCCCGCCGGGCCAGCAGCACGAACACCGCCAGCACGGCCAGCGCCGCGCCCCCCAGGGACAGCGTCACCGCGCCTTCCCAGGGATAGCGGGTCTTGTCCAGCTCCAGGGCCAGCACCAGCGGAACCAGCCCCGCCAGCAGCAGCAGCGCGGAGCCCAGGTCCAGCCGCTGGACCGGCTTCTGCGGCCTCAAGGGGGGCATCCGCGAGGCGATGAACCACAGCGCCAGGATTCCGAAGGGCAGGTTCACGTAGAAGACCCACCGCCATCCGGCCACCCCCGGGATGAACGCCCCGGCGTGGTCGGTGAGGAAGCCTCCCACCAGGGGACCGAGCACGCTTGCGATTCCGAAGGTCCCTCCCACCAGGCCCTGGTATCTTCCCCGTTCGGCCGGGGGGAAGAGATCCGCGATGATGATGAACGCCATGGCGAACAGCCCGGCCCCTCCCGCCCCCTGAAGGGCCCGGAAGGCGATGAGCTGGCTCATCCCGTCGCCCAGGAGGGGGAGCGGGCCGAACTGGCCGGCAAGCCCCGAGAGGAAGGAGCCCAGCAGGAACACGCTCACCGCCGCGAGCTCGATGGCCTTGCGGCTGAAGGTGTCGGCCAGCTTGCCGTAGATCGGCACCAGCACGGTGGATGCCAGCAGGTATGCCGTGGCCACCCAGGCATAGCGGTCCAGGCCGCTCAGGTCCTTCACGATCCTGGGCAGGGCGGTTGCCACGATCGTCTGGTCCAGCGCCCCCAGAAAGAGCGCCAGCAGAATCCCCGCCAGGGTAAACGCCTTGATTCTGGCCACGTTCCGGCCTGCCACTTGAGAGTCCAGTTGGGAGTCCATGGTAGTATTAAAGTGTACGGACGAGGGGGCTCCCCCGGCAAGCACTACCTTCTGGGGCAGCGCCGCGCCGCGGGCAGGCGCGGGAAGCCGGCGGGCGTCCGGGCCCGCCGGAGCCTCCGCCGCGAAGAGGGGCCGCCGGCCCTGAGGGCATAACCGCTTCAGGAGGGAAATCCTTTTCGAACGGGCCGGCCGGCCCCTCTTCCCGGCGGAGCTTTCAAGAGCCCCAGATCCTCCTGAGCCGCCTGAACACGCTCTCTTCCTTGTCGAGGGCGATGGAGTGCTGGAGGCTCAGCTCGTGCACGGTCTTCAGCGTCAGGTCGCGTGCCGCGGCCCGGGTGATCCCCGCCGCCATCTGAGCGAAGCTCTCCCGGTCCCTGACCTCCGACTCGAACTCCTCCAGGCTCTGCTCGTAGTCCTCGAAGTCGAGCCGCCCGTAGATGCGGTCCAGGTCGGCCAGCTCCGGCTCCTCGATCATTCCATCCTCCAGGATGGTCATCTTGATGCAGCCCGCCAGGAACACCCGCTCCCGGCGGCTGAGCCCCGCCAGGGGGGAATGCCCGCGCCTCAGTGTCTCGCTCATCCTCTCCTCCTCGCACCCTCGGGCCCGGCTTTAGCGGCTGATCCCCAGCTGCAGCTCGGTACCCTGCCGATTGATGCCGAACATGACCTCCGAGCCGCCGTCGTTCAGCGCCTTGTAGAAGCTTTCCAGCGTCGAAACCGGGCGGGAGCTCACGCTCTCCACGATGTCCCCCACCTGGATGCCGGCGATCTCGGCGGGGCTCCCCTTCTGGACGTTGCCCACGATCAGGTCGCCGACGCTGCGGGGCAGGTTCAGCTGCCGCCTGATGTCGCCGCTGATCTTCACGACGGACAGCCCCGGCCAGAGGGTTCCGGCCTGCGAGGAGATGGACTGCTCCGGCGCACGCTCGGCGATCTTCACCGACAGGCTCTCCCTGGCGCCTGCGCGGAAGACCTGCAGGGTGGCCTGGCTTCCCGGCTCCAGGTCGCCGATGGCCAGCAGCAGGTCCGTCTCGTCCTTCACGGGCTGGTCATTCACGCGCAGGATCAGGTCACCGGGCAGCACACCTGCCCGGGCGGCCGGGGAGTCCAGGTAGATCCCGGTCACGTACGCGCCGCTGCGCCCCTGGGCGTCCAGGCCCTCGGCGTCCGCCGCAGTGAGGGTGCCCACGCTCACCCCCAGCCAGCCGTAGCTCACCTTGCCCTTGGTGATGAAATCGTGTATCGCCCTCTTGGCGTTGTTGATGGGGATGGCAAAACCCAGGCCGACGTTCCCTCCGGAGGGAGAGGCGATCCAGGTGTTGATCCCCACGAGCTGCCCCTGCAGGTTTACCAGCCCTCCCCCGGAGTTGCCCTGGTTGATGGCCGCGTCGGTCTGGATGTAGTCGTTGAAGGGAGCCACATCGGTGCCGGGAAGCCCCCGCCTGCCCACCGCGCTGACGATGCCCTGGGTGACGGTGGAATCCAGCCCCAGCGGGTTGCCGACGGCCAGCACCCAGTCTCCCACCTGGAGCGTGTCCGAGTCGCCGAGCTCGGCCACGGGGACCTGCTGGGTGCTCTGGAAGACGATCAGCGCCAGGTCCCTGTTGGGGTCCGTCCCCACCAGCTCCGCGGCATGGACCCTGTGGTTGTAGAGCTTGACGCTGATGTGCTCGGCGCCGTTCACCACGTGGTTGTTGGTGAGCACGTAGACCTTGTCGCCGGTGTGGCGGACGATCACCCCAGAGCCCAGAACCTGCTCCACCTGCTGCGGTCCCGGCAGCGCCTGGTTCTGACCCCTGGGACCGAAGAAGAACCGAAAGAGGTCGGGCACGCTCTGCTGCGGTTGCTGCACCTGGTTCTGCGCGTCCACCTCCACCACCGTGGGCAGGACCTCCCGGGCCACCGAGCGAAGGGTGGACTGGACGTCCGCCAGCTCCTTCACTCCGCGGGCCGCCGAACCCTGCTCCACGGCCGGTCCCGCGGCCTGCTGCGCCGCCGGTGCCGCCTCTGGAGCGGGCAGGAGCCTTGCCACCGCGAATCCGGCGGCGAAGAACAACACGGCCGTTACGGCAGCCACGGCTGCTTTGGATCGTAGGCTCTGTGACACCTGCATCTGCTGCTCCTTGGGCTTCAAGGTAGCCTGCGAAGATATCTCTAACCTGTCGGGAGTATTACACTTTTGTAAGGTTGGCCGGGGCGGGGCGGCGGGAGAGGCCGGGCGCGGGGAGCTCCCGCAGCTACAGCCTGATCCCCGCGGCCAGGGTGGCCGGGTTTCCCGAGGCGCTGAAGAGCTGCTCCGCCTCCAGGTAGAGGGAAAGAGGCCCCAGGCGGAGAGCCAGGCCGGCCGCCAGCCCCCCGAAGGCCCGCCCGGAGCTGAAATCCGTGCCCAGGTTGAGGAGGGCCCCCAGGTAGGGGCGCATCACCTTCAGGCGGGCCGCGAAGGGCTGCCACAGCGCCCTGGAGGTGGTCTGCAGGATCGGCGGCCACAGCCGGCCGGCGGGGGAGAGGCCCGCTCCGGCCAGCTGCTCCAGGAGCACCCGGCCGGAGAAGAGGGACAGGCTCACCCCGGCCTGCACCGCGGCGCCCCCTCCGAGCTGGGCCACCAGGCGAAACGTCTTCTCCCCCTCCCCATCCGCCGGACCCCGAAAGGCCTCCCGGCTGTAGCGCTGGAGGAGGCGGCGGTTGTGACCCCCGGCCGCCAGGGGAGTGACCACCAGGTCGACGGCCGAGAGGACCACCTGCAGGACCATCTGCAGCCCGTAGAGCAGGTTACGGAGGCTCGCGTCGGGTATCAGGCTGGAATCGAGAAACGCGTAGGAGCCCGCCAGGCCCAGGACCAGCGCCCCTGTCGAGAGGCCGGCTCCCAGCACGGCGTTGCCCGACAAGAGCGAGCCGAACTTGGGGGCCACCAGGGCAAGGGCCACGGGATTCGGGACCCCATTCTGGCTGACGGCGGAGATCACCAGCGTGACGTACTGGGCCGCGGTGAGGCCCAGATCGGTGAGCTCGGTCCCCCAGGGGTCGCGCAGCTCTGCCCGGACGGCGGGGTCCTTCTCGTCCAGCGCCAGCGCCACCTCCACCGCATTGTCTCTGGCCGGCTCGACCCGCAGGACCTTTTCGGCGGGAACGTAGTAGGGGCGGCGCAGGGTGAGCTCATACAGTCCCGCGGCCACTCCGAACAGGGACAGGGGGGTGGAGCCCAGCAGCTCCTGGTCCAGGTAGACTTCCGCCCCTGCGGGGGTGCTGGCTATCGAGACGTTTCCCGTCTCGGTCCGAGGCTCCGCGCCGGACCGGGCGGCGGCGGTCTCCGGCGGCAGCGAGAAGCGCACCACCGCCTCCCCTCCCTCCTCCACGCGCACCTTCTCCGTGCGCACGATCACGTCCCCCAGGCGCCCGGCGCGGGCCACGGTGACGGTGCGCTCGCCCGCCAGGATCTGCCGCTCGGTGAGATTGCTGCCCAGGTAGTTGCCGTCCACGTAGACCTGATAGCCGCCCTCGGCCCCGTCGTTGGCCAGGCGCAGAGTGCCGAAGGCCAGGTGGGTGCCCGTGAATTCCTCGGCGAACTCCACAGTGAGCTCGTCCACGATGCCGAAGACGCCGAACACGGAGTCGGCGCTGCGCGAGCGTTCCAGGGTGACCCCCCTCGCGCGCTCCCAGGCCTCGATCGTGAAGACCAGGCTCCCGCCGGGCTCCCGCCGGAGGTTGCCGAAGACGGCCCGATCGAAGCCCTCCCGCCTGAAGTACAGCTCCGCGCGCTCCAGGTCCAGCTCCGGGGTGAGGAAGTCCGCCCGGTAGACCCGGTAGCGGCTCAGCAGCCGCAGGGTGAGCTCCAGGGAATCCGTGGCCGTCTGGCAGAGGCTCTGCAGGGCCGGCTCGTCGCGGGAGGTCTCGAACAGCACCAGGCCGATGCGCAGGCCTTCGGCCTGCGCATCCTCTGCAGGCGCCTCCCCGCCGTCCTGGGGCACGGCCCGGCCGGCCCCGGAGAGAAGGAGAATGAACGCCACCGACGCGGCAAGAGCTCTCAAGCTCGGGCTCCCGGGAAAGCATACCCCCTGGATCGCCCCAGAGCAACCCGCGCCCGCGGACCGAGGGGCCGGGGCGGCAACCTCCGCCGGGCGGGTCCCGTTCAGGTTGACACCCCGCACCGGCGGGGGCTACAACGGAGGGACCAAGGAGCCGCCGTGAAGGTCCTGCTGTTCGCCATGCCTGACACCGTAAGCGCCCTCGATCCGGTGATGCGCATCCCGAACCTGGGGCTGTGCTCCATCGCCGGCAACCTGGGGGGCTGCACGGTCCGCGTGGCCGACTTAGTCTTTCGCCCCCGCGGGGTTGCGCGCACGGTGGAGGCTCTCATGAAGGAGCACGACCCGGATCTGGTGGGCCTGAGCGCCATGAGCTTCCAGTACGCCAGCGCCCGGCGCATCGCTTCCCTCTGCCGCGCGCTGAAGCCGGGAGTCCGCGTGGTGCTGGGAGGCTACCACGCCTCGCTGATGCACCGGGAGATCGCCGCAGAAGCGGACGGCCACCTGTTCGACTTTCTGGTCCGGGGTGAAGGGGAGCACACCTTCGACAGCCTGGTGCGGGCGCTCGCCGCCGGCGGGAAGGGACTGGGCTCCGTGGCCGGCCTCTCCTACCGCGAGAATGGCTCCTTCAGGCACAATGCGCCGGCCCCCCTGGCGGAGCTGGAGACGCTCCGCCTCCCGGACCGCGACTGCCGCGTGCTGGGCGAGCCCAGCTTCCTTGGGGAGTCCTTCGACTGCGTGGAGACCTCGCGGGGATGCACCATGGGCTGCCGGTTCTGCAGCATCACCCGCATGTACGGGCACTCGATCCGGCTCTTTCCCCTGGAACGGATCGTCCAGGACCTGCGGGTCCTGGCGGCGCGGGGGACTCGAGGGGTCTTCTTCGTGGACGACAACATCACCTTGGAGGTCCCGCGGCTGATCGAGCTCTGCCGCGCGATCATCCGCGAAGGGCTGGAGGGGATGCGTTACCTGACGCAGGCCAGCGTGCGCGGCATCGCCTCGGACCCCACGCTGGCCGTCTGGATGCGGAAGGCGGGTTTCCGCTGGGTGTTCCTGGGGATCGAAAGCGGCATCCGGCGCAACCTCCGTTCCATGGGAAAGGTGGGAAGGCCGGACGACACCCGGCGGGCCGTGCAGCTGCTGCAGGAGCAGGGAATCGGCGTGTTCGGCGGCCTGATCGTGGGCAATCCCGAAGACTCCCGGCGGGACGTGGCGGCCACCTACCGCTACGCCCTGGAGCTCGGGGTGGATCACCCCATCATTCAGTGCATGACTCCCTACCCGAAGACCCGGACCCGGGAGGAGCTCCTGGCCCGGGGCCTGGTGACCAATCCTCAGGACTTCAGCCGCTACAACGGCTTTATCTGCAACGTCCGCACCGAGCGTCTCAGCGAGCGGGAGCTGGCGCGGGCCATGCTCTGGGGCGGTCTGCGGCTGTTCTTCCACCCCCGCTACCTGACGCGCAGCCGCTTCTGGCGCTACCGCCCCTCCCTCTGGCCCGCCCTGATGGCCAACAACCTGCGCTACCTCTGGGGGGCGGCGCGGGGAAGGCTGTTCGCCTCCCGCCACCGCTGGTAGCCGCCCCCGGCGCGCAGGACGCGCAGATTCGGCTTGCGCGGCGGCGGCGCATGGATTACCCTTGGTGGGTATCCCGACAATCGATCTTCATGCGGGAGGTAGGATCCATGGCAACACAGCTCGTCCGCTGCAAGGCGTGCGGTTTCATCATGCGGGAGTCCGCGCTGGGAGACAGGTGCCCTGCCTGCGGTGTGCTGCGCAACGCCTTCGAGCTGTTCCAGGATCCCGTGGCGGAGGGGCGCCGCAGGATTCTGGACAAGGACATCCACACCATTGCGGTGCACTTCCCCGTCTCCTTCGGCGCCTCCCTGGTGGTGCTCACCATCGGCGTGCTGATCTTTGCCGGAAAGGTCGAGGAGCTGGTGATCGCCACCACGAAGATCATGTCGCTGTTCACCCCGCTGCTGGTGATCGCCGGCCTGCTGACCGGGATGCTGGACGGCAAGGTTCGTTTCAAGAAGATCGGTCGCTCGGCGATCCTGAAGCGCAAGATCGTGCTGGCCTCGCTGTTCTTTCTCTTCTCGGCGGCTCTGGCGGTCCTGGTGTGGCTGTCCGGCATGCGGTCCACGGGAGCGGTGGTGGCCGCCGTCGCGGCGGCGGCGGTGGCGTTCGCGTTCAGCATCATCCTGGGCCTGCTGGGCAGCTCCATGACCTGTGCCGCCATGCGCGGCAAGTAGGCAGCGCGGCAGCCTACTGATCCAGGATTTCCCGAACCCTGCCGGTCAGGTCCGCGGGGCTGAAGGGCTTCTGCAGAAAAGGGACTTCCTCGGCGGTCACCCCGTGGCGAACCACGGGAGCACCCTGAGCGCAGGGTGCCTCTGCAGGAGCCGCTCGGCCAGCTCCCGGCCGTTCATGCCCGGCATCACGACGTCGGTGATCAGCAGCTGCGGAGCGCCGCCGATTTCCCCGGCCGTCTCCAGCGCACGCTGCGGTCCGTCCGCTGCATGCACCCGGTAGCCGGCGCCGCGAAGCACCCTGCAGATGAGCCGCCGCACGGACTCCTCGTCCTCCACCACCAGGACCGTTCTTGAGCCCCTGGCAACCCCCTCGCCGGCCGTTGCGGCCGGTTCCGGCTCCGGCGGCGCCTCTGCCGGCAGGTACACGGTGAACGTGCTGCCCCTTCCGGGCCGGCTCTTCACCTCGACGTGGCCGCCGCTCTGCTGCACGATTCCCAGCACCGTGGACAGCCCCAGGCCGGTGCCCTTTCCCACCTCCTTGGTGGTGAAGAACGGGTCGAAGATGCGGTCCAGGTTCTCCCGGGCGATGCCGCACCCGGTGTCCCGGACGGACAGGACCGCGTGGCGTCCCGGCCGCAGGCCGCCGAGCCGCTCGCAGTCGCCGGCCGCCACGTCCCTGGCCCGGGCGCTGATCTCGATGGACCCTCCCTGCGGCACTGCGTCCCGGGCGTTGACCACCAGGTTCATCACCACCTGCTCCAGTCGGGTAGGGTCCACCCTTGCCCAGACGGGAGAATCCACCTCCACGCGGAGAGCCACCTCCTCACCGAGCAGCCGTCGCAGCATTCCCTCCATCGGGGAGACCAGGGCCGCAATGTCCACCACCTGCGGGTTCAGCAGCTGGCGCCGGCTGTAGGCCAGCAGCTGCTGGGTGAGGCTCGCCGCCCGGTGGGCGGCTCTGCGGATCTCTTCCAGGTGCCCCGAGCCTGCCGCAGAGATGCTCTCCTCCATGCCCAGCAATTCCGCGTAGCCCAGGATGGCGGTCAGGAGGTTGTTGAAATCGTGCGCCACCCCGCCGGCCAGGCGGCCCACCGCTTCCATCTTCTGCGCCTGGACCAGCCTTTCCTCCAGGCGCTTGCGGGCGCTGTCGTCGAACAGGTACCCCTTGACCTGGATCAGCCGGCCCTGCGGGTCGAACTGGCCGATGCTGTTTTCCAGCACGTGGATGGGGGCGCCCTGGAGCGTTCTCATCTCCTTCTCGAAGTACTCCAGCCTGCCCCGCTCCCGCAGCAGGGACAGGAACTCCTGGCTCTCCCGCGGTCCCGGGTAGAAGGAGAACAGGTTGTGCCGCTGCGCCTCGGCCGGCGAGCTGCAGCCCAGAATGCGGGCGAAGGCGGGATTGCAGGAGATGATGGCGCCCTCCGGAGAGGCCATGTAGTCCCCGGTCAGGTCCTCCTCGAAAAAGCTGCGGAACAGCTCCTCCCGCCTGCGCAGCTCCTGGTACAGCTCCCGCAGATGCCCGGTCATGCGGTTGAAGGCGGAGGCCAGCACACCGATCTCGTCCCGGCCCGCCGCCGGGGCGCGGCTGTCCAGGTCCCCCGCCGCTACCCTCAGGGCCGCCTCCTTGACCGCCACGATGGGCCGGGTGATGCTGAAGGCCAGCAGGTACACGCCTGCGGCCAGGAGGAGCACCAGGAACAGACCGATCGCCACCAGCAGCAGCGCCGGACGCCGCGCCGCTGCGTAGGCCTCCTCGGTGGGGACCTCCACCAGCAGCGCCACCTCCCTGTCGGCGATCCACCGGTAGGCCGCCACCACCCTGGTGCGGCGGTGGTTGGTGTACACCGCCACTCCGTCACGGCCGGCTATGGCCGCGTCGATGCCCCGGGAGTGAACCCCGCGGGGGAACTCTTCGGTGCCGAAGCGCCGGCTGGAGAGGAAGACATTGTAGCTGTCCACCAGGAATGCTGCCCCGCCGGGAGCCAGCCCGGCGCGGTCCTGCACGATTCTGTCCATGGCGTCCAGGTTGAGGTTGACCGCCAGCACCCCCGCCAGCCGGCCGCCCGGAGCCGCGATGGGCGTGGAAACCGTCATGGTGGGTCGAAGGGTGCGCGGAGACGGGTAGACGTTCTGAACGTAGGTTCGGTGGCGGCCTTCCAGGAAGTGGCTGGCGGTGGCGCGGTATTCGCCCTCCACCTCCGGCCGGGTGGAAAAGACGGCCAGGCCGCCCACCGGCGCCAGCACGGTGATCTCCTCCGGTGCGGAGTCCCGGGACTGCCACAAACCCAGGACCGTGGCCAGCGACCGGCGGGCCGAATCCGGGTCGCCTGCGGCGCCGGTCAGAGCCGCAGCGGCGGCGCGCACCCCTGGGAGCTCCGCCAGGAGCTCCACCTCGCGGGCCTGCCCCCGGATCCAGCGCTCCAGGCTCTGCGCCTTCAGGTCCGCCAGGGCGGCGATGTGGGCCGCCACCGATCTGCGGGCCTGCCGGACGAACAGGGCGTAGCCGCAGGCCCCCAGCGCCGCCACGACCAGCGAGGAGAGGAGAAAGAAGTAGAGCGCCAGCCTGGTGAGAAGACTGGCGCGCCCCCTACGATCCGACTCGGGCGTAGAACCGGGGCCTGCCATCTTCGACATGGATGATTACCGTGCTCTTGCGAGGGTCCGGCGAGCCGTCGTAGCTGAACCGCCCGGTGACCCCCTCGAAGGTGCGGATGCCGCGCAGCCCCGCGCAGATGCTCCGCGGCTCCAGGCTGTCTTGCGCCCGCACTGCCTCCACCAGCAGGCCGAAGGAGTCGTAGGTGAGGGCCGCCGCGGAGGTGGGCGCGCGCCGGTAGGCCGCCTGGTAGGCGGCGGTGAACTCGCGCACCCGCCCGGCCGGAGCCTCCGCCGAGAAATGCGTGCTGAAGTAGGCGCCCTCCACCTGCCGGAAACGCTCCCGGTTGCGGAAGCCCATGGTGTCGCAGCCGAGCAGCTGCACCGACATCTCGAGCTCCCGCAGCTGCGCAGCCTGCGCCAGCAGGTCCTGGGTGTAGTTGGGGAGGAACAGAACCTGCGGAGCGGCCTGCTGGATGCGCTTCAGCAGCGGGCGGAAATCGTCCTCGCCGGTGGCGTAGGTTTCGGTGGCTACCACCGCGCCGCCCGCCGCCACGAACTCGCGCCTGAAGATGTCGGCGATGGTCCGGTTGAAGTCCCCGGCCACATCGTAGAGCACCGCCGCCCGCCGGGCGTGCAGCTCCCGGTAGGCGAAACGGGCCATGACCGCTCCCTGCACCAGGTCGGTGAAACAGGCCCGCAGCACGCAGTGGGTGCCCTCGGTCACCCCGGGATGCGTCGAGATGGGGGTGATCATGGGGATGCCCGCCCTGTCGGCCATCCTGCCTGCCGGGATGGCCAGGCTGCTGAGATAGGGCCCGATAATGGCCGCCACCCCTTCGCGGTTGATGAGCTCCTGGGCCGCCGCGACGGCCGCTTCGGGCCGGGCCTGGCTGTCCTTGACCACCAGGACCAGGCGGCGGCCCCTGCCGCGCACCGGCACTCCCCCCCGGTGGTTGACCTCGGAGACCGCCAGCTCGGCCCCTTCCAGGCAGGACGCACCCAGGTCTCGGAGGGATCCCGTCAACGGGGCGATCAATCCCACCCGCAGCTCCGCCTCCTCCTCCGCGCCCCTGGGACAGGCAGGAAGGACCGCGAGGATCCCCATGAGGGTCAGCGCCGGCAGCGCCCGCCGGCGGAGCCGGGTGCGCTTCACGGCGGGGCCTCCACCACCGCGAACACGCCCGCCCGGCCTCCGTCGATGCGCACCACCACCGCCTCCTTCTCCGGATCTCCCGATCCCTTGTAGGCCAGGGCTCCGGTCACACCCGGGTAGCGCGGCGTGGCCAGAAGGCCCCGGCGGATCGAAGCGGAATCGGCCTGTCCCCCCTGGCGCGCCGCCGCCAGGACGAGCCCCACCGCGTCGAAGGTGGTGGCGGCCACGTCGCCGGGCGTGCGGCCGTAGGCGCTCCGGAAGGCCGCCGCAAACTCCCTGGTTTCCCGGCCCGGCATCTGGGGGTGAAACTGTCGCGTGGCGAAGGAGCCGTCGAAGGCCGGGTCGGCGGCGAAGCTGTCGGTGTCCCAGCCGTCGCCCCCCAGCAGCGTGGCTCGTATGCCCATGGCGCGCGCCTGCCGCGCCTGGGCGCGGGCGTCTGCCGCGTAGTTGGGAAGCAGGAGCACCTCCGGCTCGGCCCGGGCGATCCGCCCCAGAGGCGCCCGGAAGTCCCGCGCCTGATCCGTCGTGTAGCTGGCGAACTCGCTCACCGCCCCGCCCAGATCGGTGAAGGTGTCCCGAAAGACCTCCGCCAGGGTGCGGCTGTAGCTGTCGGCGGCGTCGTACAGCACCGCCGCCTCCCGCGCCCCCCGCACCTGGGCGGCGAAGCGGGCCAGCACCGCCCCCTGGACGGTGTCCAGGTAGGGGATGCGGAAGACCCACTTCTTGCCGGCCGTGGTCTCGGGGTTGGTGGACATCGGGGCGATCATGACCAGCCCTTCCTGCTCGGCCAGCCGCGCCACGGGGATGGCGCAGCGTGACATCTGCGGCCCCACCAGAGCCTGCACCCTCTCCTGGTAGATCAGCTTGCGCGCCGCCTCCATGGCCTGCTCCGGCACACCCATGCCGTCTTCTACCACCAGCCTCGGGCGCGGGCGCCCGGAGTCCTGGAGGGCCCGCCCGGCCCGCTCCACGGCCAGGCTGGCCGCTTCCACCATGTCCCGGCCGTTGGCGGCGTTTTCGCCGCTCAGCATGGCGATCACGCCGATCTTGAGGGGTTGCCCGGGAGGAGCGGGGGTGCAGCCCACCCCCGCCAGCGCCACGATCAGCGCCGGGAGGAAGAAGAGCCGATTGTCCATTGCTGGGGCGAAGTATAGCGAGTCGCAGCCGCTTTGGAAAGCTGAAGGGGTTTGTGCGAACGAGCGCAGTGCGGTATTATCTAACCAGCACCGGCTCTGAGCCGGCAAACCCAGTGGAGGGAAGCGATGATCGACATCTACTGCGACATCTGCAAGAAGCTCGTGCCCAATCCCAGCAGGTATGACAACTACATGTCCGTCCTGGACAAGGAGCTGTGCATGAGCTGCCACAACAAGCTCAAGGAGAAGACGGAGCAGATCCTCTCCTCGCGGCCGAAGTTTCAGCTCAACGGCTATCACTCGGTCCTGGCGGACACACTGAAGAAGATGTGCAAGTAGCGGGGCGCCCTTGCCCCGCCGCGCCGGCGCCCGCCGGGGAAACCGGCGCTACACCAGAAGCTGGCCCAACTCCTTGAGCTCCGGCAGGCGCTCGTAGACCGGGCGCCGGCCCAGGTGCTCCTGCTTGTCCAGGTCGACGGTCTTCACGTACAGCTCGTTGACCAGATCGGCGAACACCCCCAGGTTGGCGCCGAAGTTTTCCACGGCCATCTGCCGGAGGATGCGTTCACTTTCGCCTCCAGTCCCCGACCCGCGGGACAGAATGCCCTCCGAGCCGGACAGCCCGCGGATGTTCGGCAGCACCTCCAGCCTGGCGTGGTGAACGAACACGGCGCAGGCGTGGATGGCCTCGTAGAGCTCCTGGTAGCCGTAACCCTGCAGCTTGTAGTACTCCGATTTCTCCATGAAGTGATCCACCCGCTCCCACACCTCCCGGGGGACCTTCATGTACAGCAGGGCCTTCTTCACGTAGCGGTTGTTGATGTTGTTGTGATAGTGCTGCTGGATTCTCTCGATCAGCTGGAACGCATCCTGATCTTTTACCGGCATTGGTACCTCCACTTGGGTCGGGAAGCCTCCCTTTCAGGGAACGCCGCGACCCCCAATGCTATCCAAAGCCCCAGGCGTGGTCAACCTGGGGCGCGGTCAACCTGAGGCTCCCGGAGGCCGTCAGGGTGCAGGCGCCCCCAGCGCCGCAATCTCTCCGACCCCTTCCAGCACGTAGCCCGGGGCGTAAGGGAAGCGGGTCAGATCTTCCCTGCTGGTGACCCCACTCAGCACCAGCACCGGCTCGATTTCCGCCTCCACCCCGGCCACGACGTCCGTGTCCATCCTGTCGCCGATGATCACCGTCTCCTCGCGCCGGCAGTCCAGCTGCTTGAGGGCGTGGCGCATGATCAGGGGGTTGGGTTTGCCCACGAAGTACGCCTTGCGGCCGGTGGCCAGCTCTATGGGGGCGATCAGCGCCCCGGTGGAGGGGACGATGCCGCTCTCCGCCGGCCCGGTGAGGTCGGGATTGGTGCCGATCAGCCTGGCGCCGCCCAGCACCAGCTGCACCGCCCGTTCGATGCGCTCGTAGCTGTAGCTGCGCGTGTCCCCCATCACCACGTAGTCCGGATTGACGTCGTTCATGGAGATCCCCACCTCGTAGAGCGCGTTGGTCAGGCCGGCCTCGCCGATCACGTAGGCGGTGCCGTGGGGCTTCTGGCTGGCCAGAAAAGAGGCGGTCGCCAGGGCGCTGGTGTAGAAGTGTTCCTCCGGCACCTCGATGCCGAGCCGGGCCATCTTCTGGCGCAGCTCCCGGGGGGAGCGTTCGCTGGCGTTGGTCAGGAAGAGGAACTTCTTTCCCTGCGCCTTCAACCAGTCCACGAACTCCCGGGCCCCCGGCAGCAGGCGGTTGCCGTGGTAGATCACCCCGTCCATGTCGCAGATGAACGCTTTCCTGGCCGCCAGCGCCTCTATCTCACGCATCCCCTCGCTCCCCCTCCCCCCGTCCCGGCTCCCCCCAGCGGCCGAAGCGGACCACCTCCGCCATGGGCTTGCGGCTGCGGGGCGCTCGTTCCCGCTCGCGGTGCTTGTCGCTCAGCGCCGCGGGATCTCCCGGGAGCCCCAGGACCACCAGCGTGATCAGGATCATCTCCCCGGGGATTCCCAGCGCCTCCTTGACGGGGCCCGGCGAGTAGCCGGCGATGGGGTGGGCGATCAGCCCCTCCGCGGTAGCCTGGAGCACCAGGTTCTCCACGGCCAGGCCGGTGGAGAACAGAGCGTAATCCCTGCCCTCACTCAGGCGGCAGTCCAGCTCCGGGGTGGTGAACACGGGGATGATGCAGGGCGCCAGGCGGGCCCAGTAGTTCCCGCCCGAGAGGTGGGCCTTGACGGCGGACAGCTCGGGCTCGCGGTTGACCACCACGAAGCGCCAGGGTTGGTTGTTGAAGCAGGAGGGAGCCAGGGTGGCGGCGGTCATGATTCTGGAAAGCACCTCCTCGGGCACCGGCCTCTCCGCCAGGGCCCTCCGGGCCCGCCGCACGCTGATCTGTTGAAGCAGCTCCGCCATGATGTTCCTCTCCGGGGCCAGGGTTGCCCGGCGGCTATTGTAGCCTCTCGGGGCCGCCCTGGCCAGTGGGGCGGGCGACAGGGGCGGGAGACGCCGGTCAGGAGGGCGGGCGGCCCAGGTATCTGCCGGCGAAACGACCGAACTCCTCACTGAAGGGCGCATGTCCCCCCTGTTCCGGCGCCGCCAGGTAGCCCCTGCGTTCCAGGCTCTCCAGGGCGCCGGGGTCCGGGCTCTGGCCGGCCAGAAGCTGCCGCAGGGCCTCCTTTTCCCGGGCGGGGAGCGTCTGCAGCACGTACTCGAAGTGAGGCTCCGCCTCCTCCCGGAAGACCTCCACCACCTCCCGCGGAGCGTCCCGCCTGCGGAAGGCCGCCGCTTCCCGTCCCTCCGCCTCCAGGAGCTCGAACCAGGCCGAGCAGGCCATCTGCAGGAAGAAGGGATGCAGCCCTCCCAGGGACAGGATCTGCGCGGCCAGCGGCTCCAGGGGGATGCCCCGGGCCAGGGAAGGCTCCCGGATGAGGGCGCGTGCGGCGGGCTCGCGGAGCAGGCCCAGGTGCAGGACCGTGAAGATGTTGAAGAAGGGAGAGTCGGCAATCTGGTGCGTGACGCACATGTCCTTCAGGTTTCTCCCGGAGGCGGTCACGAAGGACACCGGAAAGTTGTTCGCCAGGGAGCGCAGGAAGGAGTACAGCTCGGCCCCCAGGCGGTCGTTCTTGGTCACCGACTCGAACTCGTCGAACAGCAGCACCAGCCGGTAGCCGGCCCGGGCGACGGCGTCGCAGAGGAAGCGCATCCCTTCGAAGTCCTCCGCAAGCTCCAGCTCGATCCGTTCGCCCAGCTGCTTGCGAAGCTCCGCGAAGATGAGCCCCAGGAACTGCGCCTCCTCGAGGGTGCGGAGCTGCTGAAAATCCACGAACAGCATGAGCACCTGGCCCGGCTGTCCCTCCAACCGCAGGCGGGTGCGCGGAGAAAAGAGAAAGTTGAGCAGCGAGGATTTCCCGATGCGCCGTTCTCCCACGATGGAGATCGACTGGGGCCTGTCGGCGTGGATGCGGGTGGCGATCCGCTTCACCACCGCCTCCCGGCCGAAGAACATGTCGGGGTGGGGGATCATGACCCGGTTGAGGTAGGGGTTGCCCCTGGGGGGCGGCGGCGGAAGGGATTCGGCGGCCTGCCGCAGATCCAGGTTGCCGTGGATCACCACTCGCTGCGGGTGGACGGCGGGCGCCGCCGGCCCGTGAGGCGCCGCCGCAGAGCCCGCCCGGACTGAGGACCCGGGGGGGTGTCCGCTCTGAGCGGCGGGGGCGGCGGGCGCCGCGGCGGCTGCCGCCGCGCGGGAGCTCCAGGATGCCAGCACCTCCGCCTGCTCCCGGCGGTTCCAGTTGACCAGGTAGAAATCCACCTTGCGTTTCTTGCCTTTCACCTGCTCGCCGCCCAGGTAGATGAGCGAAAGGTCCGGCCCTTCCACCTCCGCCTTGAGGCTCCCGGAGATGAGGATCTCCTCCCCATCCGCCTTCGACTCCACCCGGGCGGCGGTGTTCACCATGTCGCCGAACAGGTCCTTCTCCTCCATCACCGCGCGGCCGTAGTGCAGCCCCATGCGGACGCGCAGGGGGTGCCGCTCCCCTCTGTCCCGGTTGAACGCCTGCAGCGCCTCCTGCATGAGGATGGAGCAGCCCACCGCCTTGCGCGGGTCTGTGAAGCTGGCCATGATGGAATCCCCGATGGTCTTGATCACCGTCCCGCCGTGGGAGGCGATCAGGGGGAAGAGCAGGTCGTTGTGGGTCTGGATCATCTGCCTGCCGGCGATGTCGCCGGCGGACTCGAAGAACTCCGTGGAGCCCACGATGTCGGTGAACAGCAGGGTGACCGGCCTGGCGTAGGCGTCCTCGATCTGCCGGTCGATCTCTTCCAGAAGCTCCTTTCGCCGTCGCAGCAGGTCTTCGATTCCGGGCATGGCTTCAACCGTTGCCCTGGAGCAGCTTCCGCGACAGATCCCTGCGCAGAAAGGCCGCAAACGCCGGCGAGAAGGCGCACACCGATCCCCCCTGCTCCCGGAGGAACCCCTGCTTGATCAGGGGCCTGAGCACGTGGGCCTCCCGCGGGTCCGGAGCCTTCTCGCGGGCGACGCTCTTCAGCGGGCCCAGCGCCTCGGGCGGAAGAATGGCCAGGATCCTCTCGAAGTAGGGCGCCAGCACGGGCAGAAGATCGCGCTCCGGGTCCGCGGGG
Source organism: uncultured Spirochaetaceae bacterium (assembly GCA_964490725.1). Taxonomy (GTDB): domain Bacteria; phylum Spirochaetota; class Spirochaetia; order SZUA-6; family DRHE01; genus CAZBDU01. The sequence goes on from CAZBDU010000039.1 coordinate 19,666, forward strand.
AGGCTGCCGGAGGAGCCGTCCAGCCTGCGGCCCACGAGCTTGAGGACGTAGGGGAAGCAGCCGCTCCAGTCCACCACGCCGGCCAGCTCCTCGCGGGCTCTTCCGGTCACGCCGGCCAGGAGCTCCAGCCCCTCCTGGGCGGACAGGGGCCCCAGGGAGAGGTTGGTGAAGATGTTGAAGAACGGGGACTCCTCGATGTCCTTGATCACGCAGAGCTTCTGCAGCTCCAGGAAGGAGGTGGTCAGGTAGGCCAGGTTGTAGTTGTTGGCCAGGGAACGCAGGAAGGAGAAGAACTCCAGCGGAAAGCTCTTGTTGCTGGTGATCAGGTGGAAGTCGTCCAGCAGGAGCAGCAGCCTCCTGCCCTGGCCGTGAAGCCTCTCCACCGCCTCCTGCAGCGCGTTGTAGGGGTTGCCCGTCGCCGGCTGCCCCGCGCCCAGGAGCCGGCGCACGCCGGCCACGAAGGCGGCTGAGTCCTGAAACGGCCGGTCCGCCGAATCGATGCGGCAGAAGAGGTAGGACTGCGAGGAGCCCAGGAAACGGCTGCGGGTGGCCGGGTGGGCCACGCAGTTCAGCAGCGAGGTCTTGCCGCTCTTGCAGCCGCCGATCACGGCGACCGACTGGGGACGGTCGGCGCCGATGCGGGAGAAGATCCGCCTGAGGACGTTCTGCTGGCCCAGGAACTCTTCGGGTTCCTCCACCGGCCGCTCCGGATCGATCATCGCCGCCCCCTTTCAGAACGCGTAGAAGATGAAGAAGCTCATGTTCGCGAACGAAACCCGCAGAACCGACTCTCCGAACAGGGCGGTGCTCCGGTAGGTGGGGAGCTCCTTCTCGGCGGACAGTCCGAAGATGAGGTCCAGCCGCACCAGCTCCGCCCGGATGCCGGCGCCGATTCCGAGCCGGGAGATCACCTCCGTCTGGGCGGCCAGGGAGATCGAGTGAGTGTAGGTCTGCAGGTTGTCCAGGGAGAACAGGTAGCTCACGGCCACGGAAGGGCTGAGCTTGCCAACGGCGAAGGAGGGGTACCAGCCCAGGCCCACCTGGCCGCGGATGGACCCCCACAGCGGCAGGGCCAGCGGCAGGCGCAGGCCGGCGATCAGGCTCAGCACGGGGCCGATGTTGTAGCTGAAGTAGACGCCCGGCTGCAGGACCGAGGGATTGACCACCACGGTGGGGTCGATGACCAGCGCACCCAGCAGGCCGATCTGGAAGCGCCGGCGGGTCCGGGCGAACTGCGCCAGGTACTCCCTGCGCACCCCCAGCAGCACCTCCTGCACGAACGCCGGGATCTGGGAGGGGCTTCCCAGCTCCACCTCGGGGTCCTGATCGACCGCCTTCCACAGCAGGCCGCGCACCTCCTCCCTGTAGGCCTCCCCCTCACCGCGGAAGGCGTAGGCCACCAGTGCGCGCAGCCCGTAGATGCGGGCCAGAACGGGGGGCGGGAGGCGAAAGGTGCCGCTGTCCTGTTCCTGGAGGTAGGAGTCCAGAAGCCGGCGGCAGGCCTGATAGTCCCCGTCGAAATAGAGCTGCTCGACCTGCTGCAGGCGCCAGCGCGCTTCTTCGCCGTGGTTGCGCGCCAGGGCGGCGGGCTCCTGCGCCCCCGCGGCGCAGACCGCCAGCAGGAGCAGCAGCGGGCACAGCCTGGCCAGGCGCGCCGTCATTTCAGGACCTCCACCACCCTGACGGTCTGGCCTTTGACCACCACGATCTCCCGCTCCTTCTTGACCCCCAGCGCCTCGTTCACCATGGTGACCAGGTGCCTCCCGGTGCGGACCTTCACCGGCTGCACGTAGGGGGTCTCGATCAGCGCCGCTCCGTCCAGAAGGATCTTGGCCGTGGGCCGGACGTCGAACAGCACCTCTCCGAAGGACTCCACCAGCACGACCTCTCGCTTCAGGGTCTCGCCTCCGGCAATTGGGACGGTCAGGGTTGCCTCCTCGAATCCCTCCAGCCGCAGGCTGATGCGGTGCTCCCCGGCGCTCAGGCTCTGAAACAGGTAGGGCGTGCGCTCCCCGATCTCCTGGCCGTCCAGATACACCCGCGCGTCGGGTGGGCTGCTGGACAGCAGGAGCGAGCCGGCGGCCAGCGCTTCAGCGGCGGCCCTGTCCTGCCGCGGCGCCTCCGTTCCTTTGGAGGGCGCCGTCGCCGCGGCGGGAGCCCGGGCCGAACGGTCCGCAGCCTCGGGGGTCTGCGTGAAGGCCGCCTCCACGCGGCGGTTGTCCGGGGCGATGTCGCTCACCACGGCCACTTCCTCACCCGTGGACGGGTTGTGAAAGGAGAAGCGGTGAGGACCGGCCGGCAGGGAGGGGACCTCGATCCTGCCCTCGTCGGCGAGCCCCTCGCTGGTCAGGTTGAGGGAACCGTCGATGACCACGCGGAAAGGCCGGGCGTTGGCCAGAAGCAGGACGTCCCGGATTTCCCGGGCCCCGCTGTCGGCCGGCTGCTCCCCCGGCTGCTCCACGCCCGCCTGCGGCGCGGCGCCCGCCTGGCCGGCCAGCCGGGGCTGCAAGACCAGGAGCCACACCGCCAGGCCGGCGGCCGCCAGCAGGGCTGCTGCCACGGCTGCGAGCAGCGGGGGAATCCGCCCCCTGAGCCGAACTCCCACCTCCTTGGCGACCTGCCAGATCGAGTGCTCCCGCCGCACCCAGCGCCGCAGCAGGTCCATCCGGAAGCGGTAGACGCCCTCCTCCCGCTTCTCCAGCAGCTCGTCGTGGTAGGCCTCCTCCAGGAGCACGAGCATCTCGGCGCGGTTGCACGGCAGGATCAATCGGTTCTGCCGCGCATACTGGAGCATCTGCGCCGCCCCGGCCCAGGCGCTGCCCTCCTCCAGGGCGCCGCCCAGGCAGGAGAGAATCAACTTGCAGCCGTCGGAAAGGCTGTTCCAGGAGTAGATCATCTGGGGCAGCGGGTTGTCCACGATTCCCCGCACGATCGCCTCCAGGTCCTCCTCCCGGGGATCCTCGCGTTCCTCCTCCAGCAGGTGGTCTATGAGGTTCTGGCAGATCACCTGGGTGTAGAAGGGCTGTCCTCCGGTGAGGCGATAGATCGCCTCCACCACCTGCGGGGGGTAGTGGAGGTGCTCTTTCAGCGGCTCGGTGATCAGGCGGGCGGTGTCCGCGGCGGACAGGTAGGAGATCTTGCGGTAGACGGACTTGCCCAGCAGGCTCTTCCAGAAGCTTACCCGGCGGTTCTCCAGGTTGGTGGAACCCGTGAAGATGAAGGACACCCGGTGCGGGCTCTCCAGGGCGCCGGCCAGGTAGAGGACGGTGGACTCGCTGAGCGAGCCGTCCTGGATCTTGGCCTCGATCAGCTCGTACTCGTCGAAAAGAAAGAGCAGAATGCGGCCGGGAGCCTGCCGCTCCACCTCGTGCAGGAAGCTCTCGAACAGCTCCTCCACGCGCTGGGTGCCGCCGCCCTCCAGCTTCTCCGGGGTAAGCCCCGGATAGCCCAGGCTGTCACAGGCGATCTTCAGAATGGTGCGCCAGAAATGGCCGTCTTCCTTGATGCCCGCCAGGATCTGCATGTCCACCAGGACCGGGAGGAAACGCTCCCCCAGCCGCCCTCCCAGGATCTGGAAGAGGATGGAGGTCTTGCCGCTGCGCCTCTCGCCGCAGAAGACCAGGACCTGGTTGGCGCCGGCCGCGCCGATCTTGCGGACCACGAACTGGAAGTCGTCCTCCCGGCCGAAGAACATCTCCCGGGTCCGGATGGGGTTGCCGACGATGTACGGGTTGAAGGGAATCATCTCTTTTCCCGCCGCTGTGCATCATTATAGAGCCTTTTGCGTTTTCCGCCAGGGCGGTTTTCCGCCCCCGGGGTGGGACTTCACCGGCCGCTGCCCGCGGCGCGGACCAGCTCTTCCAGCCGGCCACGGTAGGCGCGGAAGTCCGCCCAGGAGATCTGCGGGTGCGCGTGGTGGTCCAGGTGGGGGATGTAGCCTCCGGAGGCCAGCAGCTGCGGCACCCTGCCCTCCAGCTCGGCGGCGATGGCGCCGCCTCCCCTGGCGATCTGCAGCTTGTCCAGGCCGCCCAGCATGTGCAGGCGAGGGTAGAGCCGCCGGATCTGGAGCGGATCGTTTCCCGCCTGCACTTCCACGGGCCACACTCCGGAGAGGCCGGCCTCCAGGAAGAGGGGGATCAGCTCCCGGAGGTTCCCGTCGGTGTCCACCAGGATCACCTGCACTCCCCGCTGCCGGAGGAAGGCGGTGAGGCGGCGGTAGCAGGGGCTCATGAGCTCCCGGAACATGGCCGGGGAGATGAGCGGGCCACTGCGATAGGCCATGTCCTCCCAGAAGTGCGCGCAGTCCACCTCCACCTGGGCCAGCACTTCCTCCCAGAGGGCCATCCAGAAATCCGCCAGGAAGCTCATCATGTCCCGCACCAGGGCGGGATCGTCGTAGAGGTTGAACAGGAGCCGTTCCTCGCCCATAAGGTAGCGCAGGAAGCCGTAGAAGCCGTAGGGATAGCCGCCGATGGTGAGGGGAAACTCCCGCACGGCGTATGCCTTGACCAGCTCCGGCCACTCCGGCGGCACCCGCCCCTGCAGGCCCGGACGGAAGCGCTCCTCCTTCAGCCGCTCGAAGTCGGCTCGTCCCGCCACCTGCCAGTCGATGAACTGCGGAACCGAGGACTCGAGCTTGTTCAGCCGCTTGCGCACGCCGTACTCATCCTGGTAGATCACGAACTCCGCTGTCTCTTCGAACACCGCCTCCTCGAACAGCGGCGCGGGGCCGCAGTTCACCGCCACGCTGGAAAGCCCCGGGTCGAAGCCCAGGGCCCGGCGGACGTCTGCGTCGCGGACCCGCGCGGAGAAGGGGTCGTGAGGGGAGGCCTCGCCCCGCACCGCCGCTCCCCGCGGCGAGTCGGGGTTCTCCCGCCGCTTCAGTCCCTCGCCGTACCAGCGCTCCAGGGTCTCCGGCCAGTAGCCCATCTCCCAGAGGAGGGTTCGGTCGGGCCTGCCGAACTCCATGACCGTGCGGAAGCGCTCCCTGGCGTTCATTTTCCCGCCCCGAAGCCCTCGCCGCCGGTGACCACCTGGCCCCGGCTCCAGGCCGCCCAGACGGTCTCGAACCAGCTGTCGTCCACGGGCAGCGGGCGCACCGGCACGGCCTCCACCCGGAAGCGCCGTCCATCCCAGACCGCCTCCAGGATCTCGGCGCGCTTGTCCGGGTTCTCGGCCCGGTGCCGGAGGGTTTCCCGCCCTCCGGCGCCCTTCACCGCCCGGCCCCCCTTCGGGTCCAGCACCATGTAGCCTCCCCGGCTGCCGCCGCCCCCCTCGATGTAGGCTGCCAGAGCCTCCAGAAAGGCCAGGCTGGCGAGCGCCAGAAGCCTGTCCTCGCTGGCCCGGGGGAGCTCGGCAGGGGAGGCGCAGCGCAGCCCCTCCGAGCCGATCCTCTCCCACAGCGCGCGGGCCTCCTGCAGGGCGCGGCGGCTGCCTTCCGGAGTGCGGATGAAGGCGGCCTCACGGCTCATGCGCTCCTGGATCTCCCGGCGGACCTGCTGCGGGCCCAGGGGGGAGCCGCCGGCGAGCCAGCCCTCCCAGGTGCGGCTCAGGGAGGCCACCTGCCCGGCGGCTTCCTCGAGGAAGCGCGCCGGCAGCGGCGGAGGGTCGCGGTAGGCCTCGGCGATGTAGCGGGCCGCGCGCATGGCCCCGACCTGGCCCGCATTGAGCGCGCTTCCCCCCGGACGGACCCCGTGGGTGCCCGCCACCTCTCCGATGGGGAACAGGTGGCGGATGTTGCTCTCCCACCAGACGTTCACGGACAGCCCGCCGTTGCAGTGCTGGGCGCAGACCGCCACCTCCAGGGGGGCGCGCAGATCCACCCCGTGCTCGGCGTAGATCTCCACCGCCTGGGGGTTCATGTGCAGCAGGCGCTCGTAGGGGGTCGGCTGCAGGGCGCCGGAGCGCTCCAGGTAGCTGCGCGCCTCCGGCCTGAGCCCCTGGATGGAGAAGGCCCCCATCCCCGGGGCCGGCACGGGGTCGTGGGAGAAATCGATGAACACCCTGCGGCCGGCGGCGATCTCGTTGTGCACGGCGATGTCGATCAGCGAGGAGCCGCCGTCCTGGAGCCGCTCGGCGTGGAAGGGCCACTGGTAGCCCTTGAGGAAGATGTTGGTGGCCATGTGCGCCATGTCCCGGTGGTAGTCGTGGAGGAACTGGCGGCGCTCGCTTCTGCCGTCGGCGGCGGTGGAGAAGTAGTCCGGAACCACCTGCTGGAAGGTACCGGAGAGGTTCCACCGGAACCCCAGCGAAGCCAGGCCGAACTGCAGCTCCGTCAGGTTGTTGGCGCGGGCGCCGATCTCCAGCGCCAGCCCGTGGGAGCCGAGCTGCCCCTGCGGCCAGACGCTGATCCGGTACATCTCCCCGGGCCCCCCGGTGGCCAGGACCACGTTCTGGGCGTTGAACAGGGCCAGGCCCCGGTTGTCGCGATGGCCGGCGCCCCGGTCCAGGCAGGCCGCGCCGATCACCCGCCGTCCCTGCGGCTCCTCCCGCACCAGCAGCCGCACCGCCTCGTGCCCGTCCAGCACGGGGATGCCCAGCCGGCGGACCTCCGCCAGCAGGGCCCGGAACATCATGATGGAGGTCTTGGGTCCGGCGGAGGTGGCGCGCTGTTTGGGGTCGTGATCGGTCTTGTAGCCCACGTAGGCCCCGTAGCGGTTGAAGGGGAAGGGGACCCCCAGGCGGCAGAGCTCGAAAAAGGCCGGCGCGGAGCCCAGCGCCTCCACGTAGGCGATGTCGCCGTGCATCATGCCGCCCCTGTGGAGGGTGCGGGCGAAGTCCATGGGGCTGTCCGGCTCGTCTCCGAACAGCCCGATCTTGTAGTAGGTTTGCTTGTCGGAGCCGGAGTTGTTGGAGGTCCCCGCGCCCAGCCGGTCCACCGCCACCGCGATATCCATCTGGCCCAGCCCGTACAGGGCCGTGGCGCAGCGCAGCGCCGCCGCGCCGGCCCCGATGATCAGGGTGTTGACGGTGTGGACCGGGACCTGCAGGCCGCTCCCGGCCGCGCTCAGAGTCAGGGGGTCGCTTCTCATGCCGCCCCTATTGTACGCCCAGGCCCACCCGCGCTCAACCGTGCAGCCGGGCTCCAGCCGCCGGCGCCCGCCTGGGGCCGCCGATTGCGCCCCCCGCGGGTATCCGCTACCATGAGCGCCATGCCCGGCCTGGAGGCCCTGCAGGGTCTGGTGGACAACGACCTGCGCCGCTTCCGCGAGCCCTTCTTCCCCGGCATGGCACGCCAGGAGGAGGGCAGCTGGAGCGTACCTTCGCTTCAGGTCTTTCAGGGGTGGCTCGTGGGCGGCATCGTCGGCGGCAGGCATCCCTCCCGGTATTCGGAAAGCCCGCGCCTCTGGAACCTCTACTTCCGCGAGCTGGGGGTTGCGGGGGTGTTCCAGGCATTCGACCTGCCCGCCGAGAGGCTCCTGGGCGCCTTCCTGAGCACGCTGCTCTGCCTGGAGGGGTTCGTGGACCTGACGGTGACCGACCCGTTCAAGGCCGCCGTCCCTCCCGCCCTGGCTGCCCTGTCCGTGCCGGTGGAGCTTGCCGTGGAGGCCGCCGACACGGGAGTGGTGAACCACCTGGTCCCTTCCGGCCGGGGACTGCTGGGGCTCAACACCGACGGGGCGGGGATGCTCCGCGCCCTGCGCCGCCGCGGGGCCCCCGAGGGCGGACGGGTGCTGCTGATCGGCGCCGGGGGCTCGGCCGCCTCCATCGGCTACGAGCTGGTGCGGGCCGGGTTCCACCTCACCGTGGTGAACCGGACGCCGGAGCGGGCGCGCAGGCTTGCCCGGCGCCTGGGCCGCTTCGCCGCCGGGGGAGCCGCGGTCCGGGGGGGCGGCTTCGACGCCATGGGGGAGGCGCTTCGGGAGGCGGACGTGGTGGTGAGCGCCGTCCCCCGCGGCTGCCCCCTGGGAGCGCAGGATGCCGGCCGGCTGCGCTCCGGGGTGGTGCTGGCGGACACCAGGTACGGGAAGGATGCGCAGCTGCGCGCGCTGGCCCCGGCCGGGGGGGCTTTCGTGGACGGACTGGAGATGCTGATCGGGCAGTTCGTGGAGGCGGCCGGACGGGTGCGGGAGCGCCTGGGCGTGGAGGAGGCGCGGCACCGGCGCGCGGTGCAGGCCGTGGAGGCGCTGGCTCCCGCCGGGTAGCGGCCGGCCGCCGCCCCCCGCGCAGCGGCGAGGCCGCAGAACAATCTGGCCGGGAGGAGGCACGAGTGTGAAGGAGATCCTGTGTTTCGGCGATTCCAACACCTGGGGCTGGAATCCCTTCAGCCGGGAGCGCTACTCCCGGGAGGTGCGCTGGACCGGCGTGCTGCAGGAGTCGTTGGGCGGCGGCTACCACGTCATCGAAGAAGGGCAGAACGGGAGAACCACGGTCTGGGAGGACCCGGTGGAGGGGCACAAGAACGGCCTGGCCTACCTCGTCCCCTGCCTGGAGAGCCACGCTCCGCTGGACCTGGTGCTCCTGATGCTGGGGACCAACGACCTGAAGATGCGCTTCTCCCTGCCGGCCTGCGACATCGCCCAGAGCGCCGGGCGGCTGATCGAGGCGATCCAGGCCAGCGCCGCCGGTCCGGCGGGGAGCCCGCCACCGGCCCTGCTGATCGCGCCGCCCCCTCTGGGGAAGCAGGGGGAGCTCGCGGAGGAGTTCCAGGACGGGGTGCAGAAGTCGAGGCTGTTCGCGGGCCGCTACCGCAGCGTGGCCGAGGAGCGCGGATGCGCGTTTTTCGACGCGGGCGTGGTGGCCCGCACCAGCGACGTGGACGGGGTGCACCTGGAGCCGGAGGCGCACCGCGCGCTCGGCCGGGCCCTGGCCGCAGAGGTGCGACGTCTGCTGGGGGAGCCGGGCGCGGGCCTCCCTCTTACTCCAGCCTCAGGTTGAGCCCGCCGCCCAGCTCCGCGGGGTTGGCCAGGCGCGCGTAGGCGGTGAGAAAGCCGTCGGTGACCCGGGGCGGCGGCGGCCGCCACTCCTCGCGGCGGCGGCGCAGCTCCTCCTGGCTCACCTCCACGTTGAGCAGGCGCCGCGGGATGTCGATCTCGATCGTGTCCCCCTCCTGCACCAGCGCCAGCGGCCCACCCTCCGCCGCCTCCGGCGAGACCTGGCAGATGTAGGGGCCCCGGGCGAAGCCGGAGATGCGCCCGTCGGTGACCAGGGCGCAGTGGGTCTCCAGGCCCGAGGCGTTCAGGAAGCCGATCACCTTGAAGACCTCGTTGAACCCCGGTCCACCTCTGGGGCCCTCGTAGCGCAGCACCATCACCTCGCCCGGACGGATCCGCTGCTCCCGAAGGGCGCTCAAAGCCTCCTCCTGGCCCGAGAACACCCGGGCCGGCCCCCGGTGGCGGAGCATCTCCTTGGGGATCACCGGCGTGCGGACCACCGCCGAGCGGGCCAGGTTCCCCCGCAGGATCACCAGGCTGTCGGTGGCCACCGGCCGGTCCAGGGGCCTGATCACCTCCGGCCGGGCCACCCGCACCTCCCGCAGCGCTTCCCCCACGGTGGCGCCGCCGGCGGTCAGCGCCTCCAGGTCCAGAACGTCTTCGATGCGCTTCATCACCGCGGGGATGCCGCCGGCCTCGTCGAAGTCGCGCATGGTGAACCCGCCGCTGGGGATGACGTCGGTGATGCATGGCACCTGGGAGCCGGTGCGCTCGATGAGGCCGAGGTCGATCGTCGCCTCCCAGCGGCGCTCGTAGCTCAGGGCCAGCAGGTGGGCGATGGCGTTGGTGGAGCCGCCGATGGCGTGCAGCACCCTGATGGCGTTGGTGAGGCTCGCCGTCGTGATGATCCGGGAGGAGGTGATGCCCTGCCGCACCAGCTCCACGATGCGCCGGCCGGAGGCCTTGGCCAGCCACAGGCGGCGGGCGGAGGTGGCCGGCGCCGTGCCCGCTCCGGGAAGGGTGAGCCCCATGGCCTCCACCAGGCACTGCATGGTGTTGGCGGTGCCCAGCAGGGCGCAGGCCCCGGGCCCGGGACAGACCTGGTCCTCCATCTCCTCGATCTCCTCCACGGAGATGCGCGGCCGGCCGATCCCGAAGGCGTAGCACTCCGCGTCCAGGGAGGTGGTGACGGCGGCTCCCGCGTGATGGTGGCCTGAGTCCATGGGGCCGCCCGGCACCATGATCACCGGGAGGTCCAGGCGCGCCGCGGCCAGCAGGTGGGCGGGCACGTTCTTGTCGCAGGAGGAGATCAGCACCAGCGCGTCGAGCATGGAGATGTGGGTGATCGCCTCCACCTCCGCGGCGATGATGTCCCGGGTGGGCAGGTCGTAGCGCATGCCGTGCCTGCCCACGGCCATGGGGCACTGGGCGGCGCTGTTGAACTCGAAGGGGGTGCCGCCGGCCTGCCAGATGCCCGCCTTCACGGCGTCGGCCACCCCCCGCAGGTGCACGTGCCCGGGGGAGGTCTCCCCCCAGGTGTTGGCCACGCCGATCCGGGGCCGCTTCAGGTCCTCGGTGGTGTAGCCCATGGATTTGAGCAGCGCCCGGGCCCGGGCGTTCTCCGGGAGCTGCATGAAGGCCTCGTTGTCGCGGTACTGGTCCATGCTCTCCACCCGTTCAGGCCATGTACACGCCGCCGTTGATGTCCAGGGTGGCGCCGGTGATGAAACCGTCGTATTCGCTGGCCAGGAAGGCGGCGGCCCGGGCCACGTCCTCGCAGGCGCCCGCCCGGCCCAGGGGGATGCCGGCGATGGTCTGGCGCTTGGACTCCTCGGTGGTGTGCACCTGGTGGAAGCGGGAGCCCAGGACGAGCCCCGGCGCCAGGGCGTTCACCCGGATGCCGTACCCGGCCAGCTCCGTGGACAGCGCCCGGGTGAAGGCCAGCACCGCGCCTTTGGCGGTGGCGTAGACCAGGGAGCCGCCGTGCCCCCCCTTGCGGCCGGCCAGGGAGGCCAGGTTGACGATGCTGGCCCCGCCGCGGTCCTTCATCAGGGGGATGGCCTCCCGGGTGACCAGCATCATGGAGTCCAGGTTCACCGCCAGCACCCTGCGGTAGAACTCCAGGCTCATCCCCTCCAGGGCGTGGCGCCCCACCAGGTCCCCGGCGTTGTTGACCAGCACGTCCAGCCCGCCGAGCTGACCTTTCAGCTCTGCGAACAGGCGGGCCACCTCCCGTTCGCGGGTGAGGTCCGCGCCGATGCTGAAGGCCGTGCCGCCTCTTTCGCGGATGCCGCCGGCCAGCTCCTCGGCGGATTCGCGGCTGCTATGGTAGTGGATCGCCAGCTCCGCGCCCAGGGCGGCGAGCTCCGCGGCTACGGCCCGGCCTATCCCAGAGCCGCCGCCGGTGACCAGCGCCTTCTTGCCTTTCAGACTGTTCATGGTTTCATTCCTCCTCGACGGTCTTGTGGTTCGGTCAGCTCTCCGGCACCGCCACCCGGAGCTCGGGGGAGGGGGTGGAGACGGCGCCGGAGGCGTTCACCGCCTCCACGGCGTAGCTGTAGCGCTCGCCGGGGCGCACCTCCGCGTCGGTGTACACCGAGGTGTTGAGCGAGACGCGCTGGCACAACGGCTCAGGCCGGCCGGCCCCCGTACGGCGCCGGAGGCGGTAGTGCAGGAAATCCGGCTCCGGGCTGGGCCGCCACTTCAGGAACACCCGCGGGCCGCTTTCTCCCGACTCGGCCGTCCCCCGCACCCACTGCGGGGGAGCCGGGGCCGCCGGGTTGTGAGGCACCAGCAGCAGCAGGGACACCGCGTGCAGGGGCAGGTCCACGCAGAGCGAAAGCTCCTCCCGCGGGAGGACCTCCCGCACCGGCTCGGCCAGCTCCAGCCCTTCCCGTTCCCGCAGCTGCCGCACCTGGGCGGCGGTGGGGCGGGGCGGCTTGCCCAGGGCCGCCCAGGCGCCGTAGGCGCTGCTGTGCTCCGCGTCGATGCGGTAGTGGACCAGCCGCCAGGGGCGGTCCTTACGCGCCTCCTCCGCGGGCCCTGGACCCAGCAGGATCCGCAGCCGCCGCGGGTTCACCCCGTCCTCGATTCCGTCCTCGAAGTTCCAGGCCATGAGGGACAGCCGCTCCCCCTCCCGCGTGGCCAGCACCCCGAACTTCGTGCCGAAGCCGGGGTGGTCGCACTGGCTCTGCAGGCGTTCGGTGCCCAGGCGGCTCAGCAGCACGTAGGCGTTGAACAGCGGCTTCCTGATCAGGTCCGTGGAGGGGTAGGCGTACAGCGGCGTTAGCTGGGAGCGGTTGCCGCTGAAGAGCCTGCGCTCCCACTGGAGCTGGCAGTTGTCGATGTCCATGAGACCCAGGTTGGCGCCCAGCTCGTCCTCCACCACCCGGCAGTAGCGGTCCACCAGCTTGCAGACGAAGCCCGCCGCGTAGTGGGTGTTGCGGAAGTTCAGCCAGCTGGCGGTCTCCACCCCCGCATTTCCTCCCCATACAATGCCGGACTCGTCGTTGAACAGCGGCAGGGAGGCGAAGCTCGGGAACCGCCCCTGGATCTCCCGGAAGCGGCGCAGGGAGTCCAGGATCATCTCGGAGGAGGGGTTGAGCTCCTTCAGGGTCCCTCCCTTGCAGTGCACGGACAGGAAATCCACCCTGGCGCCGCTGCGGCCGCTTAAGTGGTTGATCCCCGAATTGCAGTGCTCCAGGAAGGTGCGAAACAGGGCCAGGCCCTCCGACCCCTGGGTGACCGCCGGGCCTCCCACCTGGAAGCTCGGGCACACCTCGTGGACCGCCTGCTCCATGGCGTCGTAGAGGGCCAGAAAGCCCTGAGGGTCACGCTGCCAGGCGGGCAGGACGTCCGGCTCGTTCCAGACCTCGAAGTACCAACGCGCCACCTCCTGCTCCCCGTAGCGCTCCAGCAGGTGAGCGGCGAAGGCGCCCACCGCCCGTCCCCAGAGGCGGTAGTCCGCCGGCTGGTGCCAGAGCTCTTCCGCGGCGCGCAGGCAGGTGGGCAGGTAGTCGGTCTCCACGATGGGCCGCAGGCCGTGCTCCACCAGCAGGTCGTAGACCCGGTCCAGGGTGCTCCAGTCGAAGGCGAGCTCACCGTCCTGCAGGCGGACCACGGCGTCCGCTCCGCCGGACTGGATGCCGGCGGCATTGCCGAAGTCCCTGCCCCCTTCCAGGAGGAAGCGGTCCCCCTGTCCGTGGGCGGTGAGGGTGTTGTGCATGCGCAGGAAGCGGAAGTGATTGTGGAAGGAGGAGAGGTGATCGAACATCCGCAGCGTGGGTGAGGTGGTGGTGAAATCCACGTTCACGTAGCCGGTGGCGCTGAAGAAGTGCCGGAAGGGCCGGGCCGGCAGGTCCAGGCGTACCCGCACGCTCAGCTCCTCCATTCGCGCCTCTCCCCGCCCCGGCTCTTGCAGTCCTGCCCCGCTTGCACTATCATGGAAGTGTCTACCTGTATCATACCGGTTGAGCCGGTTCCGGTCAATTGCGGGCAAGCGGAGAAGCTGAATGAGCGTGGACCGCAAAGTGAAAGTCCCCCTCTACATGCAGGTCTACGAGAGCCTGCTGGGCCGGATCAAGGACGGGACCTACCCGGCAGCGGCGCTGCTGCCTTCAGAGCGGGAGCTGAGCGTGATCTTCTCCGTGGACCGGCTCACGGTGCGCCGGGCCCTGGAGATGCTGGCCGGGGAGGGGCTGGTGGAGAAGAAGGCAGGGCTGGGCACCTGGGTGAAGGAGCCACCGCCCGGTCCCGGGTCGGTGGGCGGGGTCCGCACCATCGTCTTTGCCCTTCCCGAGAGCGTCAGCCGCATCGATCGCATCACCGAGCCCTGCATCTCCGCCCTGTTCTTCGGCATCGAGCACGAGCTGGCGCAGAACGAGTTCCAGCTCACCTACACCACGCTGGGGGAGGATCAGGAGCTTTCCGGTCTTCTGCGCGGGGATCAGGTGGCGGGGATCATGTTCGTCAGCCAGATGCCCCCGCGGGTCCTGAAAGAGGCTCGCCGGGAGGGGATGGCCGCGGTGGTGGTCAATCACTACGATCCGTATTTCCCCTCGATCCTGCCGGACAGGGAGACGGGCTCCTTTCAGGCGGTGACCCACCTGGTGGACCTGGGCCACCGCCGCATCGCCTTCATCAGCGGCATCCCCAGCTACCTGAGCTCCCGGGCCAACTACGACGGCTACCGCAGGGCCCTGATGGAGGCGGAGCTGGACTGGAAGGATCAGCCCTTCGCCCAGGGGGACTGGACCTTCGACGGAGGCTACCGGGCCATGACGGCCATCCTGGAATCCGAGGGGCCTGCGCCCACCGCCCTCTTTGCCGCCAACGACATGTCCGCTCTGGGGGCCATCGAGGCCGTCCGCGAGGCCGGCCTGGAGGTGCCCGGGGACATGAGCGTGGTGGGCTTCGACGACGTGGAGCAGTGCAGGCAGGTGAGCCCGCGGCTGACCACGGTCCGGATGGACACCGACCTCATGGCGCGGGCGGCCTGCCAGAAGCTGCTCTACACGATAGACAGCGGCCAGGTCCACAGCGTGAAGATCATCGTCCCGGCGCCCCTGATCGTCAGGGAATCCACCGCGCCCGTGCCCCGGGACACAGAGAACCAGGCATCGTTCCTCAGGTTTGAGGATCAGCAAAAACCTTCCAAAGGAGGAGAGTCATGAGACACTCTCTCAAGCTGGGGCTGACAGCCCTGCTTCTCTTCGCCGCCGCCGCGCTCGTCTTTGCCGGCGGAGCGCAGGAGAAGGGCAAGGCGGCCCCGACTGTAGCCGTCGACTTCTGGACTCACTGGTGCTCCAACAACGAGTACTTCGAGCCCTTCTGGTCCGAGGCGGCCCAGAAGTTCAACCAGGAGCACCCGGATGTCAACTTCAGCATCAACCTGAACTGCGTCCCCTACGAGGGCTACGAGGCCAAGTACTCCAGCGCCTTCGAGGCCAAGAAGGGCCCCGGCATGTTCGACGGCATGACCCACGTGTGGGCGGGGCAGTTCGGCGTGGTGGCCAAGATGCCCCAGGACATCGCCGACGCGGTGGCCAAGATCGTGGTCAAGCCCTCCGAGCCCTACGGGATGTACAAGGGTGAGCGCTATGGCCTGCCCGTGGAGGGCGGCAACTTCATGATGATGTACATCAACACGGACCTGTACAGGGATGCGGGTCTGGACCCGAACAAGCGGCCGGTCACCTACGACGACATGCTGGCGGACGCCAGGAAGCTCACCAAGTACGACGCCAACGGCAACATCACCCAGGACGGCTACGCCATCCGCTACAAGGGCCACCCCTTCGGGATCGCCGACAAGTCGGCCCCCTTCTACAACGCCTGGGGCGCCCGCTGGCTGAGCTGGGAGGAGAAGAAGGCCTCCGGCTACATCAACTCCCCGGAGGCTGTGGACGCCCTGTCCTTCTACGCCGGCCTGGTGCAGAAGTGGAAGGTCTCCAGCGTGGACCTGGACAATCCGGCGGCGGTGTTCGGCCAGGGGCTGGCGGCGATCATGTTCCGCGAGTCCTGGTACGAGGGCTGGCTGGCCCAGAACGCCCCCAGCATCAACTTCAAGGTCTACCAGCTGCCCAAGGAGAAGCGCGGCTCCGGCTACGGCAACAACTTCCCCTGGGCGGAGATGGTGAGCAACCAGATCTCGGAGACCGACCAGAAGTGGATGTGGGAGTTCTTCCGCTGGTACGTGGGCAACAAGGACATTCGCCGGGAGCACTACGTGAAGAGCGAGATGCTGCCTCCCTACAGCGACATCCTGGACGATCCCACCTTCACCAGCATGAAGGTGTTCGACGCCTGGAAGGCCTCCATTGCCGGTGAGCCCTCGCCCACCTACTACATCCCGCCGGCCCACGAGGTGCTGACCGTGGTCGGCCAGGCCACGCTGGACGCGATGTACGGCAAGGCCGCCCCCAAGGCCGTTCTGGACAAGGCGGCCAAGGACATCGACGCCATCCTGGCGAAGTACAAGTAGAGGGACCGAAGGTCTCCTGCGAGCGGGCGGCCGGCGCGCCGCCCGCGCTTTCCACACGCGGCCACGCCGGCCGGCGGGGGTGCCCTTGGCCGCATCGTCGCGGGTGCGCTATCATTGCCCCGCGCCGCCCGGGGGCGGAGCACGCAGCCTTCAGAGCGGGGAGGTGCTGAGGTGGCAAAGACTGTCGGATCGTCCAGCTACGCGAAAAAGCTCACCATTACCGGAGCGCTGTTCGTGGCCCCGGTCTTTCTCTACTTCGTGGTGCTGTACTGGTATCCCCTGGTGAGCGCCTTCCTGATCTCCTTTCAGGAGACTATCCCGGGGCTGAAGCTCCAGTGGGCGGGGCTGAAGACCTACCAGGAGGTGTTCTCGGATCCGGACTTCTGGGCCGCCCTGAAGCATACTCTCCTGTTCACGGCGATGGCGGTGACGGCGGACGTGATCATTGCCCTGGCGCTGGCCATCGCCATCAACAGCGTCCGGCGCACCGGCATGCGCAACGTGCTGACCCTGGTCTACGTGCTCCCCACCCTGGTGTCCCTGGCCGCCGCCGGCTTCATCTGGGAGTGGCTATTCCACCCCCGCTTCGGGCTGGCCAACCAGGTGATCACCGCCCTGGGCTTCCAGGCCCTGAAGTTTCTGCAGAGCCAGACCCAGGTGCTGCCCAGCCTGGCGGTGATCAACGTCTGGGTGCGGATCGGCTTCTCGGTGCTGATCCTGCTGGCGGGCCTGCAGGGCATCCCGGACACCTACTTCGACGCCGCCCGGGTGGATGGGGCCCGGGGCCTGCGGCTGTACTGGTACATCACCCTGCCGCTGCTCCTGCCCCAGATTGGGGCGGTGCTGCTCCTGGAGGTGATCACGGCGGTGAAGATCTTCGACATCGTCTACGTCACCACCCAGGGGGGGCCGGCGCAGGCCAGCAACGTGCTGATGCTGTACCTGTACGACAACGCCTTCCGCTTCTACCGGGTGGACCGCGCCGCCGTGGCCGCGGTGTTCATCTTCCTCCTGCTGCTGGCCTTCGGCATCCTCCAGCGCAGGCTGATCGCGGGGAGGCGCTATGAGCTATAGGAGAACCCTGGGACGCGGCCTCCTGTACGCCGTCCTCATTGCCGGCGCCATCTTGCTGTTCGTTCCGATCTTCTGGACCTTCACCACCTCCTTCAAGACCCCTCCGGAGATCCAGATCGTGCCGCCCACGATCTTTCCCAAGAGCTTCCTGAACCTGGCCAACTACGCGGAGGTCTTCCGGAAGCTGCACTTCGCCCGGCTGCTGCTGAACAACTTCGCCATGTGCGCGGTGGTGCTGGCCGCAAGCCTGACCTTCGCCACCATGACCGGCTACGGGTTCGCCAAGTTCCGCTTCCCGGGCAAGGAGGTGGCCTTCTTCGCCATCGTGGGGGTGCTGATGGTGCCCTTTCAATCGGTAGCGGTGCCGCTGTTCCGCTGGATGGACGCCCTGGGGCTGGTGGACACCTTCCTGGGGTTGGTGCTGCCGCTGATGATCAGCGCCTTCGGGGTGCTGCTGATGCGCGAGGCCGCCTCCACCATCCCCAACGACTACATCGAGGCGGCGCGCATCGACGGCTGCTCGGAGCTGCGCATCTTCGTGCAGATCATCATGCCTATGCTGAAGCCCTCCCTGGCCGCCCTGGCGATCATCAAGTTCATGTGGACCTGGAACGAGTTTTTCTGGCCGCTGCTGATCATCACCACGCCCACCAAGGCGGTGGTCACCCTGGGGCTGTCCTACCTGACCAACATGTACTTCCGCCAGTACCACCTGATCACCGCCGCGGCCGTACTAAGCCTGCTGCCGCTGTTCCTGCTGTTCGCGATTCTGCGCCGCTGGATGGTACAGGCGCTCACCGGTACCGGGCTCAAGGCATGACCTCCCAGGAGCGGTTCGCCGCCGCCTGCGATCACCGCCTCCCGGACCGGGCGCCGGTGGACTACCAGGCCAAACGGGACGCCGACGCCCTGATCCGGGCGCACCTGGGGGTCGCAAGCGAGCGGGAGCTTCTGGACGCGCTGGGCTGCGACTTCTACTACCTGTCGGGACGGGACATCAGCCAGAACGAGGCGGCCCTTCCGATCTACCGGGGCCCTGCTCTGCCCACGACTGAGACCGAGCGGGTCTGTCCCTTCGGCATCCGCTACCAGCGCTCCGCCTACGACTTCAAGTTCGGCGCCGACGAGGTGATCCGCGGACCCCTGGAGGACGCCGAGAGCCCCCGGGATGTGCTCCGCCATCCCTGGCCGGAGCCCCGCTGGTTCGACCCGGAGCCGCTCCTGGCCGAGTGCGAGGCCTTCGCCGACAAGGTGATCGTCAGCGGCTTCTGGACCGCCATCTTCGGCAACGCCTACCGCATGCACGGCTTCGCCAACTTCCTCATGAACATGGCGCTGCGCCCGGAGCTGATCCGCACGCTGGTGAACCGCATGACCGACTTCTACCTGGAGCTGAACGACCGGCTCTTCTCCGCGCTACGGGGACGGATCCACCTGTACTACTTCGGCAACGACTTCGGCAGCCAGTCCGGCCTGCTGTTCAGCCCGAAGATGTGGCTGGACTTCTACCGCGAGCCCTACGAGAGGCTGATCGGCCTGGCCCACAGCTACGGGCTGAAGGTGATGGCGCACTCCTGCGGCGGCATCGCCGAGCTGATCCGCCACTTCATCGACGCCGGCGTGGACATCCTGGACCCGGTGCAAACCACCGCCGAGGGCATGGACCCGCGGGCCCTCAAGGACAGGTTCGGGGACCGCCTGGTCTTTCACGGGGCCATCGATACGCAGGAGGTGCTTCCCAAGGGCAGTGTGGAGGAGGTGCGGCGCCACTGCACCGAGACTCTGGAGACCCTGGGCGCAGGCGGCGGCTACCTGTTCGCCTCCTGCAACGCCATCCAGGCGGACACGCCCATGGCCAATGTGGAGGCGATGTACGAGACGGCGCGGCAGCATGCTGCGGGAGGGATTCGGCGATGAAGGCACTGGTTCTGGAGGAGTACGGCAAACTGGTCTACCGGGAGGCCCCGCAGCCCAGCCCTGCGGCCGGGGAGGTGCTGGTCCGGGTGAAGGCCTGCGGCATCTGCGGCAGCGACGTCCACGGCATGGACGGCTCCACCGGACGGCGCATTCCGCCGGTGATCATGGGGCACGAGGCCTCCGGGGTGATCGAGGCGCTGGGCGCGGGAGTGGAGGGATGGCGGGCCGGACAGAGGGTGACCTTCGACTCCACGGTCTACTGCGGGAAGTGCTGGCACTGCCGGCGCGGCGAGATCAACCTCTGCGACCACCGCCGTGTCCTGGGGGTCTCCTGCGACGAGTATCGCCAGGATGGGGCGTTTGCGGAGTACGTCGTCGTGCCCCAGCACGTCCTCTACGCTCTGCCGGAGCAAGCCTCCTTCGAGCAGGCGGCCATGGTGGAGCCGCTGTCGGTGGCCATGCACGCAGCGGCCCGGACGGCGGTGCATCTGGACGACACTGCGGTGGTGCTGGGCGCGGGGATGATCGGGCTGATGGTGGTCCAGTGCCTGCGCGCCGCAGGCTGCGGCACAATACTCGCTGCCGACGTGGACGACGGGCGCCTGGAACGGGCTCGTACGCTGGGGGCGGACCTGACCGTGAACACGGCGCGCGAGGATCTGGCTCAGGCGGCCCGCGGGGTGAACGGCCGCGGCGCCGACGTGGCCGTGGAAGCGATCGGGCTCACCGAGACCGTCCAGGCGGGGATCGCGGCGCTGCGCAAGGGGGGCACCCTGACGCTGGTGGGCAACTTCTCTCCGGAGGTGCAGTTCGCGCTGCAGAAGGTGGTGACCCGGGAGATCACCGTGTACGGCAGCTGCGCCTCCCGCGGAGAGTACCCGGCCTGCCTGGACTTCATAGCCAGGGGAACCGTGAAGGTGGACTCCCTGGTGAGCGCGGTGGCCCCGCTGTCCGAAGGGGCCGGCTGGTTCTCCCGGCTCTACGACCGAGAGCAGGGGCTGATGAAGGTGATCCTCACTCCCTGAAAGGTGTCCCCTGAAGGAGCCGCGGCTCCCGGGTTGCAGCGGCGGTTGCCGCACGTGCTATGATGCCCCGAGAGGCCCTCGCCGGATGAAGACGCGCCGGGCGGTCGCGATACACCTGATTCCCCTGTTCGCAGCGATCCTGTTCTCCGGGGCGTGCGCCACCGGCTCGTGGGAGCCGGCGGAGGACCTGGCCGCGCCCAAGCCGGTCACCACCGCCACCGCCAGGCGGCCGGCGCCCGCCTCCACCGCCGGGGTGACCTCGCCGGAGTTTGCCCGTGCGGCGCCGCGGCGCCTGTTCACGCGGCCGGTCTTGCGGGTGCGTCCTCCGGAGCTCCTGGCCCGTCCCGAGCCCTCCTCCGACCTGGAGCCCCTGCCCCTGGTGGCCCAGGACGTCTCGGTGGTGGTGGCCGGCCACCGGGCCAGGGTGGTGATGGACCTGGTCTTCCTGAACGGGGGCGGCGCGGCCGGCGAGGCCACCCTGATGGTGGCCCTTCCCGACCGGGCCAGCCCCTGCTACCTGGGCGTGTTCCGGCAGGGTGGAGCCGGACCCCCCGCCGGCGCCCTGGACCCCGCGGAGCTTCCCTCGCTCCTGGACCCCGAGCCGGCCGCTTCCCGGACGCTGCTCTCCCCGGAGATCGACCTTCCGGCCGCATGGACGGCCGGCGGGGTTTCCCTGGACTGGGGGGAGCAGCGCTCCTCGCGGATCCTGGAGCCCACCCGGGCGGCGGAGAGGCTGCCCGCCGCCGGCGGTGAGGCGGAGGCGGCTCTGGCGCAGTGGGCGGGACAGGCGGCCTTCTCGGCCCCGATCGGAGGCGTGCCGGGGCACAGCTTCCGGCGCGTGGTGGTGGCCTACGATCAGACGCTGGTCCCTGCGGAAGGGGTCATCTCCTTTCCGCTCCCGGCGCTGGCGGAGAACCTGCGCAACCGGCGGCTTCTGGTCCACGACGTGAGCGCCACCTTCAGGCAGGCCACGGTGCGCGTGGGGCGCAGGGAGCTTGCCTCCCGCCCGGAAGGGCAGGGCCTGCTGTGGGAGGTGCCGGTGGAGGGAAGCGAGGCCGCGGTGTACCAGGGGGTCCTGGCCAACCCGCAGGTGAGCGTCCTGGCGGGACAGGACCCGGGAATCTCTACCACCCTGGTCTCCATGCTGGTGGCGCCGGAGCTCTCCCGGGAGGCCTCCAAGACGTCCACCGGGCGGGCGCTGTTCCTCCTGGACACCAGCTATTCCTCCCGCGAGGGAAACCTCTCCCTCACCGGAGAGCTGCTGCGCAACATCCTGGCCACCGATGACTCCCTCACGGAGTTCGCCATCCTCTGCTTCGACGTGCGGGCCACCCTGCTCACCCCGGGCTTCGTGGCCAACACGCCCGAGGCGCGGGAGCACTACCTGGCCCAGGTGGAGAGCATCTGGCTGCAGGGGGCCACCAGCTTCGAGTCGGCGCTGGAGCTGATCCAGGGCGAGCCGCGCCTGCGGAGCGCGGACACCTTCTTCCTGCTGGGCGATGGGCAGATCACCTGGGGTGAGGAGGCGCCCGCCCGCCTGGCCGAGCGGTACCCCTCGGTGGTGAAGCGGCGCTGGATCTGCTACACCTTCGGCGCCGCGCCGCACAACCGACGGCTGTTCGACGAGCTCACCCGCTCCGGCGGCCGGGTGGTGCACGCCGCCGGCGGGCAGGACCTGCTGGAAACCGCGCGCGCCCACCGGCAGCCCGCCTACAGGCTGGATGCGGTGTACTCCTATCTGCAAGACGAGGTGATCGTGGCCGGGGAGCCCAGGCTGTTGTACCCCGGGCAGGTGCTGGAGATCGCGGTGCGCCTGCGCAGGCCCGGAACCTCGGTGCGCATGGTGCTCACCATCGACGGCCGCAACTACGAGTTCTCCGTGCCGCTCCCGACCAACCCGCTCACCGACTTCCTGGCTTCCCGGGCCTGGGCGGAGGTGTTTGTCGGCCGGCTGCTGGACGACCCCGACGACAACACCGTGCAGGCCATCTACGCCCTGTCGCGGCACTTCGCCCTGGCCAACGACTACGCCTCCTTCGTGATCCTGCAGACCGCGGAGGAGGTGCGGCGCTACGGGATCGTCCGCCGCCAGCTCGATTTCCGCCGCGTCCAGCTGCTGCTCCAGGCCAGCGCCAGCTCCGGGGAAGGGGCGCGCCCTCTGGAATCGGGGATGGCCGTGCCTGCCGAGCTGGACCCGGCCGCCGCGGAGGTGGTGCGCAGCCTGGATAGACTGGGCCCCACCCCAATCTGGGACGTTCCCGAGGGGCCGGCGATCCCCTGGGACCCTTCGGTGCTGCTGCGGCGGCCTCAGCAGGAGGTGGGGGGCCCGCCGGAGGCGCTGTACCGCGGCGCCCGGGATCTGTTCGCCCGGGCCCGGGAGCTGCGGGACTCGCCGGTGCCCACCAAGGAGGAGCCCGGCCTGGTGACCGCCGCGGCGCTGCGAGTGCTCTCCACGGCCGCCGAGATCGGTCCCCGCGACCAGGAGGCCCTGCGGCTGGTGGGCTTCACCCTCATGGAATGGGGGCTCTACGATGAGGCCGAACGGCTGTTCGCGCGGGTGCGCTCCCGCCGTCCCTTCGAGCCGCAGAACCTGCTCCTGGAGGGGATGGCCCAGAGCGCCCGGGGCAAGCTCGGCGAGGCGGCGCTGCGATACGAGATCGTGCTGGGCCGTCCTTTCCCCAGGTTCGAGGAATCGGTCAAGCCGGTGGCCGCTCGCCTCTACCTGGAACTCCTGGACCGGGCGATCGCCACGCAGCAGGGAAACCCCGAGCGCGCCCTGTGGCTCTTCCGGCGCGGGCAGCTGCGCCGCCAGGCCGCGGCGGACGGCGAGGCCGCGGAGGCGGGGAGGAGGCAGCGGGACGGGCGGCGCACCTCCGACCTGCCCCGGGGTCGGCTGCTCCTGTTCTGGAACCGGGACGGCGCGGACCTGGATCTGCACGTTCTGGAGGGACCGGGCATCGAGGTCTGGTACAGGAGCCCGGAGTCAGCCTCCGGTGGAAGGCTCTTCTGGGACAACACGGCTGGACTGGGTCCCGAGCTGTACGAGCACCCGGCCATGAGCCGCCGGGGCTTCAGGGTCTACCTGCGTTACTACGCAGCCTCTGCCGGGTCGGCGCAGGCGGCCCCCACCGCCGCCCTGCTTGCCGCCTTCTCCTACGGCGCGGGCGGTAGGCCGGCCCGGGCGGTCTTTCGCACGGTGGTGCTGGGCCGGCCGGGGGAAACGAACCTGCTGATGAGCGCCTGGCGGCGTCTGCCCTAGGGCGGCAGCTCCCGGTCCACGCACTCCGCGACGCGCTCGGCGATCTGGGCCACGATGTCGTCCGGCACGCCGTCGGGGGTGGCGGACTGCCGCCGCAGGTCGCAAGCCTCGTTCACGTAGTCCACCACCACGAACCGGCCGCGAGCGTCGAACACCACCTCCGTGGAGAAGAAGCGCAGCCGGCAGGCGGAGGCGATGCGCTCCACGATGCCGGATACCGGCTGCAGCCCGAAACGCTCGACCTCCTCCCCCTCCACCCGCCGGTAGCGGTGGCTCAGATCGTGCCACCAGGTCAGGTGAACCAGACCGCAGGTGTAGAAAGCCCGCAGCCAGAAGCGCCTGCCCTCGGCCTCCAGAGGAACGATCTTCTCCTGGATGAGGTACTTGTCCCGGCCGTACTCCTTGCGGGCCTCCAGGACCTGCTCGAGGCAGCGCGCGTCCGCCACGACGCCCTGTCCTCCTCCCGAGGTGTTGGCGGGCTTGATGTAGAAAGGGCTGCCCAGCCTGGAAAGCTCCTCCTGGCCCAGGGGAGGATGAGCGGTCAGCTGGAAAGGATCGATGATCAGGGTCCACGGTACGGGAATGCCGGCAGCCAGGAACTCCAGGTGCATGGTGGCCTTGTCCGACGCCCACAGCATGGTGCGGGGATCGTCCAGGCAGGCCACCGGCGCCAGAACGCGATAGAGCTCCAGATACTCCTCCGAGGTGGTGGAAGCGCGATCCAGGAGAAACCGGAAGGACAGCTCGCCCCGCCGCAGCCGCTCCAGAGTCTGCTCCAGAATGGGGGGCCAGACCACGTAGGTGGAGCGGCCGCGGCGCTGAGCGCCGCCCTCCACCGCCTCCAGGAAACCCCGGTCCTGTTCCCAGTCGGCGGCAAGACACAGATCGAAGACCTGCATGAGCGGCCTTCATTGTACCCGGACCGGGCCGCGGTGGCCAGCCGCTCCCTGCCGGGCCTGCGCACCGTTGACCCTGCGCCCCAAAGCACGTGATGATGGCAGGACCACAGGCAGCAGCCGGCGGGCCTCCCTGCCGGGGACGGCGCCGCCGGCGGATGGAGGAAACCCATGCCGGAGCAGAAACGCATCCTTGCCACCCGCAGCGAGTGCAGAACCGTGGAGAATCCGCCCGGAGTCTTCAGAACCACCATGACCTTCAACCGGGAGACCATGCTCTGTCACTTCACGCTGAAGGCGGGCTCGCTCATTCCCCTGCACGACCACCCCGCGGTGCAGCACGGCTACGTAGTCCGGGGCCGGGTGCGCTTCCGCAGGGGAGAAGAGGGAGAGTTCCTGGCCGAGGCGGGAACCAGCTACGTCTTCGGCCCCAATGAGAAGCACGGGGCCCAGGCGCTGGAGGAAACCGAGGTGGTGGAGGTGTTCGCCCCCATGCGCCCGGAGTACGTGGAGGGGTAGGCGGCGGCCCCGAAGGGGCCGCAGCCGCTCACCAGGCGGGCGGCTGGCCGCCGCCCGCGAAA
>CAZBDU010000039.1:44282-46039 GCA_964490725.1 uncultured Spirochaetaceae bacterium
AACCGGAGACCGGGCTCTGTATTGGAGAGACGGTGGTCGTCGGTGCAGGGGTGGGGGGGGGGGTGTGCCCCCCCTGCCGCCGGGTTTGGGTGGGGGGGTGGGGGGGGCCCCTCAGGGGGCCGCAGCAGCTCACCAGGCGGGCGGCTCGCCGCAGCCCGCTACCCGGGCGCGCAGCTCTTCCAGGATGCCCGGGTCCGGCCGGTAGGGGTTGTCCGCCGGCGGCCTCTGTTCGACCCGGTGGGTGGACGCGAAGGGGGTCTCCCGCAGCTTCAGGTTGTAGGCGCAGCAGAGCAGGCGCTCCAGGTTCAGCACATCCGCGACGTTGTAGGCCAGCAGGGTCTCCAGGGCGGCATCGCTTCCGGTCTCCTCATAGCGGTTCCACAACAGCACGGCGAAAAGCCCGTCCACCCCTTTGAGCCCCCCGCGGTCGATGCCCAGGCTTTCCTCGCAGCGCTTCAGCCCGCCCGAGTAGCCCAGGCCGTGCAGCAGGTAGCGCAGGTCGATGTGGGGCTGCCGGAGGCGTATGTCGAAGGCCCGCTCCAGGAAGGGCACGTCGAAGCAGCGGCCGTTGTAGCTCACCAGGAGCCGGTATTCCCGGATGTCCCGGGCGAACTCGCTCAGGTTCCTGCCGTACAGGTAGGTCCGGACCCTGCGGCCGTCGTAGAGGGCGATGGTGGTGATGTGGTGCTCCCCGGCGAACAACCCCGTGGTCTCGATGTCGAGGTAGGCGGCCCCGGCGCGAAACTCGGGAAAGAGGCGCCACAGCTGGCCGGGGGGGAGGCCCCTGGCGAAGAAGCAGGGGTCCTCCTCCTGCAGGGCCCGTCGGGAGAGGGGGATGAACTCCTCCAGCAGCCTGCGCGCCCGCCGCGTGAGCCCCGAGGCGGACGGCTCCGGCAGCGGGTCCCGCTCCCAGGAGGCGAAGCCTGCGCTCCACAGGCGGCGTTCGGTGGCCTGCCCGATGCCGGGGATGTGCCGGTAGGTGCAGCGGATCATTGCCGGCCCGCGGCGGGCGGAAGGACCCGTAGGATCGCCGCTGCGCGCATGGGGTCCATGCTAACGGCGCTGCCCGGCGCCTGTCAAAGGGTCGCCGGTCCGCGGCCTGCTGCCGCTCAGGGGCCGCAGCCGGCCCGTCTCCTGCGGGCGCAGCAATTCCCCGACGGATCGCGTATCTTATCAATAGTAGAGCAAGAGTAGAGCAAGGCAAGACGAAGGAGGAGCGAGATGCCCGCGCAAAAGGTGAAGGAGTACCTGGACAGCAACGGAGTCAGGTACGTGACCCTGAGGCATTCCACCGCCTACACCGCTCAGGAGATCGCCGAGTCCGCGCACATCAAGGGGCGGAACCTGGCCAAGACGGTGGTGGTGCGGATCGACGGGAAAATGGCGCTGGCGGTCCTGCCGGCAGACTGCCAGGCGGACCTGAAGAGGCTGAAGGAGGCTGCCGGCGCCGCCCGGGTGGAGCTGGCCGAAGAGGACGAGTTCGCCGGCCGTTTCCCCGGGGTGGAGGTGGGCGCCATGCCGCCGTTCGGAAATCTCTACGGTCTGCCGGTGTACGCGGACAGGAGTCTGGCCAGGGAGGAGGAGATTGCCTTCAACGCCGGTACCCACACCGAGCTGATCCAGCTCAGCCGGGCGGACTACGAACGCCTGGTCTCGCCGGTGATGGCGGACTTCGCCGTCCGGCGCTAACCGCTCCCGCCGTCCCACGGCCGCCCGGCGTCCACGGCGGGCGCCCCCGGCGGCCGCTGCCCTTGCAC
>CAZBDU010000040.1:0-45807 GCA_964490725.1 uncultured Spirochaetaceae bacterium
GATCCTGGTCGAGACGTCTTGTTGAGGCCTGAACCGGCCCGGCCCGCCCCCCCGGGGGGCGGCCGGCGCGGGACGCCCGGACGCCAGCGGCGGAGGCATCCCGGGTTCCGGGAGCGGGGTGCGGGACGCTACGCTACAGAGCCTGGAACGGCTCCCGCTTCACGAACCGTCCCCATCCCTTCTGGCCGACGAATTTCATCCGGTCGCCGGACCACTCGGCCACCTTCCTGCCGCGGGAGTAGACGGCTTCGGGGGCGCCTTTCACCTCCAGCCCTTCCCAGGGAGTGTAGTCCACGTTCATGTGCAGCTTGTCCTGGGTGATGGTGAGCTTGCGAGCGGGATCGAAGACCACGATGTCCGCGTCCTTTCCCACCTCGATGGAGCCTTTGTTCTTGAGGCCGAAGATGCGGGCCGTGCTTGTGGACAGCACCTCCACCATGCGCTCCAGGCTGATGCGGCCCTTCACCACGCCTTCGTTGTGCACCACCATCAGCATGGTTTCGATGCCGGGGGCGCCATTGGGGATCTTCTTGTAGTCGTCCTTGCCGAACATGTCCTTGCGCCCCTTGAAGTCGAAGGGGCAGTGGTCGGTGGCCACGGTCTGCAGGTCGCCTCCGCGCAGCCCCGTCCACAGCTCCTCGATCCCCTCCTTGGGCCGAAGCGGCGGGCTCATCACGTACTTGGCGCCCTGCCAGTCCGGCTCGTTGTAGCGCGAATCGTCCAGGGTCAGGTACTGCGGGCAGGTCTCTCCGTACACCTGAAGCCCCCGGTCCCTGGCTTCCTTCACCTTCCATAAACCCTCCCTGGAGGAGAGATGGACGATGTAGATGCGCGAGCCGGTGAACTCCACCATCTTGGCCGCCCGGCTGATGGCCTCCTCCTCGGCCAGCGCAGCGTGGGCCTGGCCGTGGTACCAGGGGGAAAGCTTCCCTTCCTTCTCGAAGCGCTCGTTCAGGCGGCGAATGATGTCGAAGTTCTCCGCGTGCACCTGCACCAGGCCGCCGTACTTCTTGGTCTCCTCCAGCATGCGGATCATGGTGTAGTCGTCCACCCGGAAGTCGTAGAACATGAAGACCTTGAAGCTGGGGGTGCCGTACTCCTGGACGGCCTTCTTCACCTCCTCGATCACCTCCGGCCGGGGGTCCACCACCGCCGGGTGAAGGGAGTAGTCCACCACGGCCTTGCCCTCGGCGATCCCCTTCTTGCGCTCCAGGGCCTCCCCCAGGGACTCGCCCTTCTGCTGCAGATCGAAGTCCACCACCGTGGTGGTGCCCCCGCAGGCGGCCGCCACGGTCCCGCTCTGGTAGTCGTCCTGGGAGTGGGTGCCCATGAACGGCATGGCCAGGTGGGTATGGGGGTCGATGGCCCCCGGCAGGATGTACTTCCCCGCGGCGTCCACCACCTGGTCGGCCTTGTTCTCCAGCCCCCGCCCGATGGCCTTGATCGTCTCCCCTTCCACGTACACGTCGCCGGTGTAGCTTCCCGTGGAGGTCACGATCAACCCGCCCTTCAGCAACACGCTCATTGGTTCCTCCTTCGATTCAGCCCTTGGGAAGGGGCTCTACCTTCAGCTCTTTCTCCAATGACGGCTCCATGATGGCCGTCTCCCGGCGCTGCCAGCCCTTCGGCATTTCCTTGAAGCTGATCAGCCCCGGCACGGGGCAGATGAAGCTGCAGATCATGCAGCTCAGGCACTTGTCCTCCACCAGCTGGGGGCGGCGCTTCTGGTAGTCCCACTCGATGGCCTGCCCGCCTGCGTCCCGGCAGACGATGTGGCACTGGCCGCAGCCCACGCACACCTCCAGCTCGTACCGGGCCACCCCTTGGCGCTCCAGATCGAAGTGGTCCGTCTCCTGCAGGTTGGGCAGCGCCCCTCCCACCAGGTCGGTGACCTTGCGGATGCCCCGGGAAGCCATGTAGTCGCTCAGGCCCTCGATCATGTCCTCCACGATGCGGTACCCGAAGTGGATGATCCCGGTGGTGACCTGGACCGTGGAGGCGCCCACCAGCAGATACTCCAGGGCGTCGATCCAGGTCTCGATGCCGCCGATTCCGGACAGCGGCACGTCCAGCTCCCTGCACTTGGCCATGTCGGCGATGAAGTGCAGCGCGACGGGCTTTACCGCCGGGCCGGAGTAGCCGCTCTCGGCGCCCACGCCGAAGATGTTGGGCTTCGGTGTCCAGTCGTCCAGGCCGATCTCCGAGATGCCTCGCAAGGTGTTCACCGCCGAGATGGCGTCCGCTCCGCCCTTCTTGGCGTACACCGCCGGCTCGGTCATGTCGGTGATGTTGGGCGTCATCTTGGCCATCACCGGGATGGAGACCACCTGCTTGACCGCCTCGGTGAACTGCTCCAGCAGGCTGAAGGCCTGGCCCACCTTGTGGCCGGAGCCCTCGATGGTCATGTGCGGGCAGGAGAAGTTGAGCTCCAGCATGTCCGCCCCGTTGTCCTGGGCCACCTTGGCCAGGTACTGCCAGTCGTCGGTGGAGAAGCCCATGATCGAGGCCACGATGGGGTGGTCCGGATAGTGCTTCTTCAGATAGAGCAGATCCAGCAGGTTGTCCTTCAGAGGCCGGTCGGAGATCTGCTCCACGTTCTGCAGGCCCATCAGCCGCTTGGAGCCGTAGTGATAGGCGTTCATCCGCGGGGAGGGATGCACGATCGGCCAGCGGCCGGAGGCCAGGGTCTTGTACACCACCCCGCCCCATCCCGCCTCGAAGGACTGGCCTACCATCTCCGCGCTGTTGGACACGGGGGAAGAGGAAAGCAGAAAGGGGTTCTTGAAGTGGACTCCGCAGAAGTCCACGGAAAGATCGACCGAACGATCTGTGTTGTCAGGCATCGGGTTCCTCCTTCGATTCAGCCCAGGGCTTTCATGATGGCCCGGGCCGCCAGCTTGCCGTCCTGGACCGCTTCCACCACCAGGCCCGGCCCGCGCACGATGTCTCCTCCGGCGTAGATTCCCTCCACCGAGGTCTTGCCGGTGTCGGGATCGGCCACGATCAGGTTCTGCCCGGGGTCCGACAGCTCCGCACCCCAACCGGCCTCCGGGTCCGGCCGGTTGCCGATGGCCTCGACCACCACGTCGGCGGCCAGCTCCCACTCGGAGCCGCTCAGGTTCTCAGGCCGGCGGCGGCCGGAGGAATCCGGTTCCCCCAGGCGGGTACGCACAAGCTTCAGCCCCTTGATGCGCCGGCCGTCGGTCAGGTAGTCCAGGGGCTGGTTGAGCAGCAGGAAATGGACTCCCAGCCGGAGAGCCTCCAGGCGCTCGTCCTCCTCCGAAGGCATCTGGGCGAAGGAGCGGCGGTACACCAGGTACACGTCCCTGGCGCCCAGCTTGATCGAGGACTCCACGCAGTCCATGGCCACCGAGCCGCCGCCCACCACGGCCACGGTCTTGCCCTCGATCTGGCCGGCCAGCTCCTGGAAGCGCTCCTCCCGGAGCATGGCCAGGAACTCCACCGAGGAGTACAGCCCCTGCGGCCGTTCGGCTCCCGGCTTCAGCGGCGCCGCTCCCCACAGCCCCGGGGAGAGGAAGACCGCCCGGAACCCGTCCGCCAGGAGCTTCCTGGCCTCCTGGATGCCCCCGATCCTGGCGCCCGTCTTGAACTCCACCCCCAGATCGCGCAGGTCCTGGAGCTCGCTCGCCAGGAAGCGCTTGTCGAAGCGGTAGGCGGGCACGCCGTAACGGATCACCCCCCCGATCTCCGGCCGCTCCTCGAAGACCGTCACCCGGTAGCCCTCCTTGGCCAGCTCCCCTGCACAGGAGAGGCCGGCGGGGCCGGAGCCTACCACCGCCACCCTGTCCCTGGCAGCCGCGGGCTTCCGGAACACCTTGAACCCGGTGGCCCAGCCCTGCTCCACCAGGAAGCGTTGGATGGCGCCGATCTCGATGGGCCGGCTGATGCCGGTGGCGCTGCACTCCTTCTCGCACAGGCGGTGCGTGGGGCACAGGACCCCGCAGGCGCCGCCCAGGATGTTGTTCTCCTTGATCGTTCGGATGGCCCCGGTAAGGTTCCTCAGGCGCAGCTTGCGGATGAAGGTCGCCGGGTCGGTCTGGGCGGGACAGCCCTTGGAGCAGGGAGCGTCGAAACACAGCAGGCAGCGGTCGGCCTCGGCAACGGCGTGGGCGTAGCCGATTCCCGGCCGCATCTCGGCGAAAAACGTTGCGTGGCTCACTTGCAAGCCTCCTCGCTTGGATATTCCAGTCCACTCAAGGCCGCCGCCCCACGGGCCGCCCCCGCGACCCCCGGGGGGCGCCGCGTTCGCCGGGCGCAACGGCAACCTAGACCAATTCCTTCTTCACCCGCCGGGCCGGGATTCTCTGGATCAGCGCCACCGAGGCGATCACCACGGCCGCTCCGGCCAGGCTCGCCGCTCCGGGGCGCTCGCCCAGCAGGAGCACGCTCAGGGCAATGGCGAACACCGGCACGAGCAGCTTGAAGCCCACCGCCCGCACGACTCCGTTTGCCTTCAGCGCAAGGTTGAACAGGGGATAGACGAGGGCAGTCCCGACGGCGCCGATGTACAACAGATAGGGCAGGTGCTCCACCCGCAGCTCCGCAAACGTTGCACCCTGCTCTACGGCCAGCAGCGCCACAAGCAGAAACAGCATCCCCGCCAGCATGGACACGAAGGTGGGAACGAACCCGCCGTAGCGAACCACGTAGCGTTTCAGCAGTATGCTGTAGACGCTGACGGAAAGCGAGCCCCCCACCAGGATGACGTTTCCCAGAAAGTACTGCTGGCCCAGTATGTCAGCCAGGGGCTGGCCGCCGGATACAATCAAAAAAACCCCGCCTACGCCTGCCAGTGCCCCGGCAGCCCGCAACAGGGAAGAATCCTCTCCGATTATAAGGGGAGCCAGGAGCGTTGTAAAGATGGGCTGGCTGTTGGTCAGAAGCGAGCCGCTTGAGGCGCTGGAGAGCTTCACCCCCAGGGTCATGCAGATGGAGAACATCCCCACGCCCAGAAACCCCAGCAGCGTCATGAAGAGCAGGTCCCGGGAAACAATCCGCCGCCTCCCGCGGCGACGCTCCGCCAGGTAGAAGGGAAGCAGCGGCAGGACCCCGAAGAAGTAGCGAAAGAAAGAGATGGTCAACGGATTGACGGAAGCGCTGATGCGCTTGGTGGCCGGATATACTGTGGCCAGGATGAACATTACGAAGACCAGCAGTAGAGGCCACAGTATATCCCGCCCCCCGGATGCCTCCGTGCGCATGCGGATGCATTCTATCGAGTTGTCCAGAAAAGTTCAAGAGGGAGTTTTAACGGAATTTCAATTTCCATTTTGAAATCGATTGTAAAGATTCGCCTGTAGAGACTTGAGCGCGGCGGCGGCGTCCGGCTGAATCGGGCTCACGGTTCTGCTACACTGCCGGTATGATGTCCAGAATCCTGCCGCTCGCAGCCCTCGCGCTCCTGGGGGCGCTCCTGTGGACCTGCACCACTCCCGGGCTGCCCCCCGCCCGCGCCCCCCTCAGGGAGGCGGACGGCGTGGCCGCCTACTACGCCGGCGACCTCCCGGCCGCCGCGGCGGCTTACCGGGCCGTGCTGGAGCGGCAGCCGGGCGACCTGGCCGCCGGCAGGAATCTGGCCCAGGTGCTGCGCGAGTCCGGCCGTCCTCTGGAGGCCCTCCGGGAGCTGGAGGCGCTGCTGGCCGGCCGCCTGGAAGATTCCCCCCTCCGCCTGGAAGCCGCCCGGACGGCGCTCTTTGCCGGGCGGCCGGAGCGGGCCCTCGCCTGGCTGCAGGGGGCCGCCAGTCCTTCCGCCCGGGGCCTGTACCTGCGGGCGCTGGCGCTGCAGGACCTGGGGCGCCTGCCCGATGCCGCCGGCGCCCTGGGCTCCTCCCTGAAGCAGGAGAGCTACAACCCCATGGGCTGGTACTGGCTGGGCGGCCTGCACTTCCAGATGGGGGCCCTCGAGCAGGCCGAGATGGAGCTCCTCCAGGCCCTCTCCCAGGACCGCAATCTGACCGGGGCCTTCCTGCCGCTTTCGAGAATCTACGCCGCCACCGGGCGCACGAAAAAGGCCTACGCCCTGCTGGGGCGGGCCCGGGAGAGCCTCCCCGGCAACCGGGAGGTCACCGCCCTGCTGGAGGAGCTCCTGGAGGCGCACCCGGAGCTGGCCGCCGGGGTGGAGGCGGAGAAGCGCCGGCGGCGCGAGGTTTCTGCCCCGCAGCAAGCCGAGTCCTTTCCCGACCACCGCGAGTCCCTGCCGGCGGTGCGCGTCGGCCTGGCCGAGAAGGTCCGGGAGCTGTACCTCAAGACGGGCGGGGCCTTTGCGCTGGAGGGGTGGCATGGCGGCGGGGAGAACGGTGGGGCCGGGAGCAGCGCCGGAGAGGCGGGGACGGTTCTCCTGGCCCGCATGGCGGAAGACTCGGTGGAGGTGGTCGACTCCGCAGGCGCCGTGATCGCGCGCTCCCCGGAGGGGCTCCGGCTTTCCTATCCGGACCCGAGGGACACCACGATCCTCTTCGACGTGGCCTTCGGCCAGGGCTCGTTCTGGGCCGGCAGCGAGGATCGGATGTACCGGGGAGCAATCGAGCTGGTCCCCCATCCCGAAGGGCTGACGGTGATCGACTCGCTGTCCATCGAGGAGTATCTGTACTCCGTCCTGCCCTCCGAGATGCCCTCCTACTGGCCCGAGGCGGCCCTCCAGGCCCAGGCAGTGGCGGCCCGCAGCTACACCCTCGCCAACCTGGGCCGCTTTGCACCCCGAGGATTCGATCTGCTGGGCACCGTGGCCTCCGCCGCCTACCGGGGCCTGGGCGGCGAGAGCCCTGCGGCCCGCGCCGCCGTGGATGCCACCCGAGGACTGGTCCTGATGCAGCCTGGCGGCGGGGAAAAGCCTCTTCCGGCCTTCTACTCCGCCAACTCCGGAGGCTACACCGAGACCACCGAGTACGTGTGGGGGTTCACCTCCTCCCTGCCGGCGGTCCCGGACCTGCTCCTGCCAGCGCGGGAGGACCCGCTGCCGCCGGCGGAGCTGGCCTGCTGGCTCGCCTCCAGGCCGGTCACCTTCAGCTCCCACCCCCGGTTCGCCAGCCGCAGCGCCTACCGCTGGACCCTGTGGGTGCCCCGGGAGGAGATCGAGGCCCGGCTGGGCCGCGGGGATCGACTGGGGACGGTGCTGTCCATCCGGGCGGCGCGGCGGGGGGTGAGCGGGCGCATCCCGGAGGTCCGCGTCCGCGGCACCGCCGGCGAAGAGGTCGTGAAGTGGGACGCGATCCGCAGCCGGCTGGGAGGGCTGCGCAGCAACCTGTTCGTGGTGGAGCCCAAGCTGGGCAGGGACGGCCTGCCCGAGTACTTCGTGTTCACCGGGGCCGGCTGGGGGCACGGCGTGGGCATGTGCCAGACCGGCGCCGCGGGCATGGCCTCCGTGGGATTCAGCGCCCGGGCGATCCTGGCCCACTACTACGGCGGGGTGCGGCTGGAGCAGCTCTATTGAGTCCCGGCCCGGGGGGAAACGGCCGCGGTTCGCGGCCGCCGTTCGCGCCACCGCTTCCTTGACAACGCCCGGAGCGTGCCCCGAGAATGGACGCCTAGCTCACTCAGGGAGGGGCATATGGCCGCAGAGTTGGGCAGGACCGACTACGGGTTTCCGGTGCCGAACCACCCCTACTACCATCTACGCCACCGCCTGGAGGGACAGATGGGCGGCGAGGTGACGGTGGTCCGCGTGGAGGTGGACGGCCGCCGGGTGCGGGACTTCCAGGTGGAGAACAACGGGGGCGCAAGCCCCGCAAACCGGTTCCTGCCGGGGTCGCGCAACGAGCTGTTCGTCCGCGCGGACTGGGAAAACGGGGGCCAGAGCACCACCAGGGTGGTCTGCCGGGACGCCTCCGGCAGATCGATGGAGCTCACCAAGGCCAGCCGGGCCCCCGCCGCGGGGGGCTACTGGGACAGGCGCTGGAAACACTACGCCTCCAACGTGCTGGAGGAGACCGCCGGCCAGGCGCGGCAGGGGGAGCCGGTGCACCTGCTGCTGGGCCTGTACGCGGACCGGCTCACCGAGCCGGCCAGAGAGCTGCGGGTGGTGGGGATCGATCCGGAAAGCGGCAGAGCGGAGGAGGTGCCCTGCCAGGTGTACGGCGCCTCCACCTGGGACAAGATGGCCGACGAGCACTGCCAGCCCACCACCACCGTGGAGCTGGCCTTCCTGGCCGACGTCCCTGCCTTCGAGCGCAAGGTCTTCCTGATCTTCTACGGCAATCCAGACGCCCCGGCGCCCTCCTACGCGACCGACCTGACCGTCACCGGCGAAGGCTACGGCCTGACCGTGGAGAACGGCCACTACCGCACCGTCCTCCACCCCGGAAGCGGCGCCATCGACGAGATCCACCTGAAGCAGAATGCCAACGTGGTCTTCGACCACCACCGGGAGACCAACGGCTCCCTGCACTGGAACCCCGGGGTCTATGCACCTCCCCGGACGTGGATCCACGCCTCCGACTGGGAAAACCCCGGAGGCTACTCCACGATTCGCGGGCCGGTGTTCTTCACCACCAAACGCTCCGCCCCTCTGCCTCTGTACCCGGAGGTCCACTGCTCCATCACCTACACCTTCTACGCCGGCAAGCCGTACATGATGGTGGAATCGGTGCTGGAGGTGACCAAGGACATGGACGTGGTGGCCCTGCGCAACGGCGAGATCGTGCTCAACCACGACGTGGTGCGGGAGTTCGCCTGGAAGAAGGCCGACGGCCAGATCGGCAGCGTGGTGATCAAGGAAAGGCCCCGCCACCCCACCCGCGGCATGGACCTGCACGTCGCCACCCCCTGGTTCGCCTTCTACAACCGGGAGGTTCCCTGCGCCCTGGCGGTGGTCAACCTGGAGCTGACCGCCTTCCGGCGTGACCGGGGCCTGGTGGAATGGGCGCCCTGGAACTACCTGCACTGGGGGCCCTGGACCTACTGCGCCCGGCCCCTGATCTACACCTTCGCCACTCCCAACCCGCAGCGGGTGATGCACGTCTCCTCCGGCAGCAGCTACTACGAGAAGATGGCCTTCCACCCCTGCCGCCTCAAGGCCGGCGAGGAGGAGCTCTTCGTACCCGTGGAGGAGACCGCCGAGAGGCTGAAGAACCCGCTGCGCAGCTCCGTGACCCACCTGGACGTCGACGAACGCGTGCCGGAGGAGTGGGTGCCGCCCATCCTGGTCTCGGAGTTCGAGGAGATGGAGGACTGACCGCCGCGGGCCGGGCCTTCCCGCCCGGCCCGACCCCTGCCCGAGGAGGCCCTGTCATGTCGTCAGCCGCTTCAGGGGTCCGTGTCTGGGAAGAACGGCTCACCATTCCCACCTATGAACGGGGGCCGGAGGACAAGAACCCGTCCCTGCCGAGCGGGCGGCGCAACCCCATCCACCCGGCAAGCGCCATCATCTAGCCCTATCCGCTGCAGGAGACGCTGTTCCCCCGCAGGGAGGAGCGGCAGTGGCGGGCGGTATGCCTGGAGAACCGCTACCTGCCCTGGCCGTGCTGCCGGAGCTGGGCGGGCGGCTGCTGTACGTGCTGGACAAGAGCTCCGGAGAGGAGGCCATCTATCACAACCACGTGCTCAGGTGGGCCCGCATCGGCATCCGCGGCGCCTGGGTGTCCGGCGGGATCGAGTGGAACTTCCCCAACGGCCACACCGTCGAGGAGGCCGCCGCGGAGCTCTCGGTGCTGCTGCGCAGCCGCCTGTACCGCAGGGCCTTTTCGATCCTCACCGGCCTCACCGTCTACCCCTGGGAAGGCTACAAGGGGGTGCGGCTCCTCTACGTGGACGCCAACACCGGCAGGGGGATCGAGCAGCTGCGCGGGGGCGGCCTCCAGGAGGCCGTGGAGAGCTTCCGCAGGGTCTTCGAGTACCCCCGCAACATCGGCGTGGGCGAGCCGTTCTACAAGGCCAACGCCGAGGCGCTGTACCGCATCGGGACCGCCCTGGAGCAGCAGGGGGACCGCTCGGCCGCCCGCACGCACTGGCGGCTGGCAGCCGAAGAGCCGCGGCCGGTCCCCGCGGCCCTCTCCTACTACCAGGCCCGCCCGGAGCTCACCGCGGCCCTGGCGCTGCGGCGGGCGCACCGCCGCTGCCGCTGGCTGCTGTCCGGCTGCGACGGGGAGTGGCCGGGGACGCGCCGCACCGGGCGCGGGAGGCCGGGTCCTCGCCGCGCCCTAGGCCATGCGGGGCTTGCAGAGGATCTCGCACACGCGGTAGTCCTTGATGGAGCGCGCGAAGGCCGGTCGGGCCACAATGGCGGTGTCGCAGCCCTCGTCGGTCCCCCCGGCGGCGATGATCTCCACGCCCGGCGGGACGGCCCCGGCCTCCAGGGCCATGATGGACACCTCCACCGCCACCTTCATCCCCTGGGAGAAGAAGCGCAGGGTGTTGGCGATGACGCTCCCGGGGGTCCTTTCCCCGTAGAACCCTTCCGCTACCCCGTCGGCCAGGGCATGAAGACTCGTGAGCAGCAGGACGCCCGCCTCCCGGACCCGCCGCCGCTCGGCGGCGCTCATGGTCCAGCCCTCCGCGTCGAAGGCCTGGGAGATGCTCACCGCCACCAGCGCGGCCTGCGATCCCTGGAACACCTCCGCAGCCTTCAGCGCCGTGCTCCCATGGGTGGAGGCCACCACGACGTGGGTGATCCCCAGCTCCTCCGCCCTGCGGCGGGCCAGCTGCAGCGTCTGGCCGGTGTTCTCTCTTCCCCGCTTTTCGTAGTAGACGATGGAGCCTTGCATGCGATCCTCCTTGCGCCGCTCCCGCAGCCGCCTCCCACAGGCAACTCCCGCTGACCGCCGGCGCCTTTAGAGCCGCAGCGGGTAGTCCCGGTAGCGCTCGCCGGCGCGGTAGAAGGCGCGGATGTTCTCCGCCGGAGTGGTGGGCTGCACGTTGTGGGAGGAGCAGAGGATGTAGCCGCCGCCGGGGGCGAGCTGCTCCAGGCGCAGCCGCACCTCCGCCTCCACCTCCCGGGGGCTGCCGGCGGGCAGCACCCTCTGGTCGTCCACCGCTCCCCAGAAGGAGATCCTCCTGCCGAAGCGTTTCTTCAGCCGCCCGGGGTCCATGGCGGTGGGCTGCACCGGGTTGAGGATGTCCACGCCCACCTCCACCAGGTCGTCGATGATGGGCTCGATGAACCCGCAGATGTGGGTGGCGATCCTGACGTTGGGGTTGACCCTCTTGTACTCCCCGAACAGGCGCCCGTAGCGCGGCTTCACGAACTCCCGGAAGAGCTCCGGAGAGATGAGCATGCGGTCCTGGATGCCCACGTCGTCTCCGGCCAGGATCAGGTCGCAGCCCATACGGATGAGCCGCAGGCCTGCCTTCAGGTGGAACTCCGCCACCATGTCCATGAGCGCCCCGGCGTAGTCCTTGTTGACCAGCAGGTCCGCCAGGAACTGGTCCAGCCCCCGCAGGTACCACGGTCCCTCGAACACGGACCCCAGCACTCCTCCCACGATGGAGTGGGTCTTGCCGTAGCGGGCGATCAGCATCTCCGCCTCCCGGTACTGCTCCGGCTCCTCGGGGTCCGGCGGGCGGTAGGAGGAAAGCTTCGCATCGTCACCCGCCAGGGGGCGCTCCACCATCTCCGTGTAGCTGCCGGCACCGTCGGAGTAGGGAGTCCGCGCCCAGGTGATCCCCCAGGGGTCCACGTAGCGCGGCTCCTCGCTCAGGTAGAAGGAGGCCACGATGCCCACGATGGTCATCAGGCAGTCGTGACCGAGGTTGACCCGCAGCTCGAAGGGGTCCGACTCCCCCCGCTCCAGCATCAGCCGGCGCTCCACCTCCGGGGTGATCCACAGGTCCAGGGGCACCCGATCCGGCTCCTGGTGGGCCAGCGCCGCCTGCATGCGCTCTTTCGACGTCATGGGCGGTCATTGTATCCCCCCGCCGCCGCCTGTCAAACGCACCTTTGACAGGCTCGAGCAAAGCGTGTGAAGATGCGGCATGCCGGAGACTATCGGAATCGGAGTGATCGGCGCCGGGTTCATGGGACAGCTCCACGCCAGGGCTTTCTCGCAGCTTCCCGACGTCAGGGTGGCCGCGGTGAGCGACCCCGCCCTGGAGCGGCCCCCGGAGCTGCCGGAGCAGGAGGAGCCTCCGGTCCTGTGCGCGGATGCCGCCGAGCTGGCCGACCGCAGTGATGTGGACGCGGTTCTCATTGCCTCCCCGGAGCCCCTGCACCGCAAGGCGGTGGAGGCGGCGGCCCAGGCGGGCAAGCACATCCTGCTGGAGAAGCCCATCGCCACCACCCTGGAGGATGCGGACGCCATCATCGAGGCGGCTCAGAAGGCGGGGGTCCATCTCATGCTGGCCCACATCCTGCGCTACGACGTGCGCTACGCCCAGATCAAGGCCGCGGTGGAGGCCGGCACGATCGGAAGGCCCCTGGTGTGCTACGCCCGGCGCAACGCCCCGGTGCAGGAGGCCCGCCGTCTTGGGGGGCGCGTGGAGGTGGAGGAATACATCTCCGTCCACGACATCGACCAGATCTTCTGGTTCTTCAATGATCGCGTGGAGAAGGTGAGCGCCGAGATCGCCCGCGGACCGGTGATGGAGGAGCTGGGGGTGCACGACTTCATCTGGATCACCCTGCGCTTCGCCGGCGGCGGCCTGGGGGTTGTGGAGACCGGTTGGGGGCTTTCGGAGTCCATGGCGAGCTGGAGACAGCCCGCCTCCTGGGGCGGGTTCGGAGACGTCTGCCTGGAGTTGATCGGCCAGAGGGGCTCCCTGTACCTGGACTACCGGCCCATGACGGTGAGCGCGGTGGACGAGGAGGGGTGGAAGTTTCCCGACACCCTGCACTGGCCCACCCTCCACGGGGAGGTGGTGGGGGACGTGCTGGAGGAGGACCGCTACTTCATCCGGGTGCTGCGGGGACAGCGGCCCATCATCTCCAGCGGCCAGGACGGTCGGAACGCCCTGGAGGTGGTGCTGGCCGCCCAGCGCTCCTACCGGGAGGACCGGCCGGTGAAGGTCTCCATCGGACCTTAGGA
Organism: uncultured Spirochaetaceae bacterium; assembly: GCA_964490725.1. GTDB lineage: Bacteria > Spirochaetota > Spirochaetia > SZUA-6 > DRHE01 > CAZBDU01. Next base: position 12,975 of record CAZBDU010000040.1, read on the forward strand.
GCCGGGGCGCCCGGCCGCCGGCCTGCGGCCTGCAGCCGGCCCCTCAGTACTTGCTGGCCCCCAGGATGATCCCCTCCACCACGAAGTTCCAGACGATGATCACCAGCACCAGGGTCGGCAGCAGGGTCAGGAACACCCCCGCCATCAGCATCCCCCAGGCCACGTCGGTGTTGGTGGACAGGGCGGCCATCACCACCGGCAGGGTGCGGGTCTTCTCGGTTCCGGTGAGGACCAGGGAGTAGAGGAACTCCGAGTAGGACAGCATGAAGGCGAACAGCCCGGTGGCCACCATGCTGCTGGCCGAAAGCGGCAGGGTGATGCGCAAGAAGGTGGCCCAGGGGCCGGCCCCGTCGATCCTGGCGGCCTCCTCGATCTCCACCGGGATGCCGCGAAAGAACACCGAGAGGATGAGCACGGTGAAGGGAAGAGTCAGGATGCTGTGCACCAGGACCACCGCGATCTTGGTGTCCAGCAGGCCGAACGCCTGGATCAGCAGGTAGAAGGGCACGATGAGCGCCGCCGCCGGCAGGAGCCGGCACATCACGATCCCCATGAAGGTCTGCGCCTTGAAGCGGAAATTGATGCGGGCGAAGGCGTAGGCCGCCATGCTCCCGAACAGCACGTTGATCCCCATCACCGCCAGCGCGATGATGGCGCTGTTCTTCATGGCGTTGGGGATCTGGCGCACCTCCTGGGTGATCATGCCCCGCTCGGCGCCGCGCACGTCGTAGGCCTGGGGGACCCGGCCGGTGAAGATATAGTCGTAGTAGTCGAAGGTCACCCTCTTCGAGAACCAGCGCGGCGGAAAGGACAGCAGCGCCGCGTCGGGGATGATGCTTCCCAGCAGGGTCAGGAACAGGGGACCGGCGCAGAAGAGGAACAGCACCACCGCGGCCAGGTAGATGAACGCCTTCTTCGCCACCTCCTCTACTCCTCTCTCACCATGATCTCGTTGGGGATGGCCCGCAGGATCGCCATGATCAGAGCCAGGGTGATCAACGCCGTGATCACCCCCAGGGCCGCGCCCCTGCCGAAGTGCAGCATCTTGAAGGACTCCGCCCATATGTAGTAGGACAACAGCGTGGTGGCCCCCCCGGGGCCGCCGGCGGTCATGGAGTAGACCATGTCGTAGGTGGTGATGCCGACGATCAGCTCGTAGATGAGGGCGATCAGCATGATCCCCTTCACGTGGGGGATGGTCACGGCCAGCAGCCGGCGGAAGGCACCGGCGCCGTCCACCTCCGCCGCCTCGTAGAGCTCCTTGTTGATGGTGCTGAGCGCCGCCATCAGGAGCACGCTGGCGAAGGGGATCTGGGTCCAGATGTGGGCGATCACCACGGCCAGCCTGGCCAGGGCCGGCTCGGTGAGCCAGGGGATGTAGCGCTCGATGATCCCCAGCCGGTAGAGGATCGCGTTGAGCACGCCGAACTGCCCGTGGAAGATCCACATCCAGAGAATCCCGGAGACCGCCCCCGGGATGGCCCAGGGAAGCAGAATCACCGCCCGCACCACCCCCCTGCCCACGAACTTCGTCAGCAGGAGGCGCGCCACCCCCAGGGACACGACCACCACCACCGGCGCAGTGATCACCGAGAAGAGCAGGGTGTTGCGCAGCGCCTCCAGGAAGTAGCGGCTGGAAAGGACCTCCGCGTAGTTGGCCAGTCCCACGAAGGGCTTGACGGGCAGGACCAGCAGGATCTGGAACAGGCTGTTCCAGATGGCGTAGCCGAACGGGTAGAAGGTGAACACCACCACCAGGACCAGGACCGGCAGCAGCCACTCGATCGGGTACCTGGACGTCTCGCGCCTTGCCACTGGAGACCCCCTCTTGCCGTTGCGATGAGCCCGAAGTCCGGAAGAGCGCCCGGGGGCCGGCGGCCCCCGGGCAACGTGTTACCGAAGACAGCTTCCCGGCTCTACTTGCCCAGGAGCTTCTTGTACTCGACCCACTTCTTGGCGCCCTCGTCCATGACCTCCTGGACCGAGGCGTCGCCGTTCATAGCCTTGGCCATGAGGGGCCGGAAGAACTCGCTCCACATCCCCATCCACTCGGTCTGGGTGCCGTTGCGCGCGATCTTGGCCTGGGCCTTGAACTTCTCCATGTCGATCCAGCTGGCCCAGGCGGCCTTGACGTCGGGATCGTCGAACAGCGGCAGGGCGGCGAACCCGAGCCCCTTCTCCACGGCCCAACGCTTGGCAACCTTGTAGTCGCCGCCGCCGAAGGCCTCGATGAACTTCCAGGCCGCGTCCCGCCGGGCCGGGTCCTTGGCGGCCTGCGTGGTCATGCAGTAGAACTTGGCGAACCCCAGCGCCCCGTGCTTGGCCCCCGGCATGAGCGTCATGTCGAACTGCCCGTGCAGGGCCGTGTTGGGAGCGTTCATGGCCGCCAGCATGTAGTTGTACATCACGCTGAAGACGTGCTGGCCGGTGTTCATGGCCAGGTTGACCTTGGTCTCGTGGTTGGAGCCGAAGTCCATGATGTCGTGCTTCACCTTGGCGTCCTGGATCCACTGCATCTGCTTGAAGGCCTCGGAGTTGGGATCGTTGAACACCGGGTTGAGGTCCGCATCGAACATGTCGCCGCCGCGCCCGTATACCTGGGAGATGAAGGCCTGCAGGAAGTTGGGCAGGGTGGCGTTGTACTCGTAGGCGAAGGGATGCACCATCCCCCCCGCCTTGAGCTTCAGGCTCTCGTTCAGCACGTCGTCCCAGGTGGCGGGCGGCTGCATGCCGTTGTCGCCCAGGATCTTCTTGTTGTACTGGAAGGTGATCAGGTCCGCGTAGTAGGACAGCCCGTAGAGCTTGCCGTTGTAGGTCATGTCCGCCAGGGCGTAGTTGGCGGTCTTGTCCTTGTACTTCTTGACGTCCGGGAAGTAGTCCTCCAGGGGAGCCGCCCACCCGGCGGCGGCAAACTCCGGCAGCCAGTCCTCCCCGTTGTAGAACACGTCGGTCTGCGTCTTGCCCTTGAAGCGCAGCACCATGGTGTCGTGGTAGGTCGGCCAGGTGTAGTCGGTCAGGTTGACCTTGATGTTCGGGTAGGCGTTCATGAACTGATTGATGTTGTCCTGGATCGTCTCCAGCGAGTAGTTCCAGACCACGAACTCCAGGGTGACCGGACCTCCCGGGGCCGCCTTGGCCCCTTCCTGCTTGCCTCCGGCGAACGCGGCGGCCGGGACCAGCAGGGCCGCCGCCACAAGCAGCACCCACCAGCGCGTGTAGTTTTTCATAGACACCCCCTTGTTGATACAGTTTCCGGCGCCCCGGCGCTTCCGCCCTGAGCGCCAGCAAGTCATGGTAGGGCAACTTCTGCCAGAAAGCAAGCAAAAAGAAGCGGCTTCCCCCGGGAGATGAGACCGCGGGCGCCGGCTCAGCCCGCCTCCCCGGGGGCCCGGGCCGCCTTTGCCGGCAGGCTCTTCAGCCGCTCGGCCGCCTCCAGGAGGGTGCCCGCCCGCTTGGCGAAGTGGAAGCGCACCAGGTGGCGCACGTCCTCCCGGAAGAAGCTGGAGCCCGGCACGCCGGCAACCCCCACCTCGCGGGCCATCCACTCGCAGAAGGCCACATCATCCGCTCCCCGGGCGTGCTCTGTGATATCCACCAGCACGTAGTAGGCCCCCTGGGGAGCGGTGTAGGCCAGGCCGGCCTCATCCAGCCCGCGCAGGAAGACCGCCCGCTTCTCCGCGTAGCCGGCGGCCAGGAGCTCGTAGTAGGAATCCGGCAGCCCCAGCGCCGTCACGGCCGCCTCCTGGAGGGGCGCCGCCGCCCCGACGGTGAGGAAATCGTGTACCTTGCGCGCTCCGGCGATCAGGGCCTCCGGGGCGATGATGTAGCCCAGCCGCCAGCCGGTGATCGAGTAGGTCTTCGAGAGGGAGCTGCAGGAGAGAGTGCGCTCGAACATCCCCGGCAGGGAGGCGAAATAGGTGTGCCGGTGCGGCTCGTAGACGATGTGTTCGTAGACCTCGTCGGTGAGCACGAACACGTCGTGCTTCTCGGCCAGCTCCGCGATCAGCAGGAGCTCCTCCCGGCTGAAGACCTTCCCCGACGGGTTGGCGGGGTTGCAGAGGATGAGAGCCTTGGGACGCCGCCGGAACGCCCGCCGGAGCTCCGCGGGGTCGAAGTCGAAGGCCGGCGGCCGAAGCGGCACGTAGACCGGCTCCGCGCCGGAGAGGATGGCATCCGCCCCGTAGTTCTCATAGAACGGCGAGAAGACGATCACCCGGTCGCCCCGCTCGCAGACGGTCATCATGGCCGCCATCATGGCCTCGGTGGCTCCGCAGGTCACCACGATGTGCCGGTCGGGGTCTATGGGCAGTCCCATGAAGCGGGATTGCTTGCGGGCCAGCGCCTGCCGGAAGTTGGGCGCCCCCCAGGTCACCGCGTACTGGTGCGGCCCCCTGCGGGCGGCGTGGGCCAGCGCCTCGGCCAGCTCCGGCGGCGGGTCGAAATCGGGGAAGCCCTGCGAAAGGTTGATGGCCCCATGGGCGTCGGCCACGCGCGTCATGCGCCGGATCACCGACTCGGTGAAGCCGTCCAGGTGACGGTTGATTGTTGGCATGCCGGCTCCTTTCCCTCCTCCTATACTACAGATTCGCCAGTATAGGAAGGAAGCGTCTGCCGCCGCCCGGCCGCTCCCGGCGCAGCCGTCTCCCGACGCCCGCCTGGCCGGGCCGCCCCCACCGGGGCCGCCTGCCCTGCCTCCGTCCTGTTGACAGCCGCGGGGCCGGGGGATATGGTCGATCCGCATGAGCATCCCTACCGGAGAGTGGCAGGCGGTGCTGCAGGCCCTGCCCCAGGGCCCAGGCGGCCGGGAGGAGCCGCCTGAGCTCTTCCGAGAGGCCTACGATCTCCCGCAGCAGGGCCGGCGCGTGGCCGCGCGGTACGCTCGGCTGACCGCCGCCTTCCGCGAGCGCTTCCCCGGCGCCCCTCTCCTCCTGGCCCGGGCGCCGGGACGCATCAACCTCATCGGCGAGCACACCGACTACAACGGCCTCCCGGTGATGCCCATGGCCGTGGACCGCGACGTCGCGGCGCTGTTCTGCTCCAGGGAGGACGCCGGGGTGGTGCTCACCAACACGGATCCCGCCTTCCCGGAGCGCCGCTTCCAGGCCACCCTCCCCGTTGCCCCCGGTGCGGCCGGAGATTGGGGCAACTACTGCAAGGCCGCCGTCCAGGCCCTGATGGAGCACTTTCGCGGCGGCCCCCAGGAGCGGTCCTGGCGTGGCTTCCAGGCCACGGTGGACGGAAACATCCCTCCGGCCGCCGGGATGAGCTCCTCCTCGGCCCTGGTGGTGCTCTTTGCCCTCATCTTCCTGAGGGTCAACTCCCTGGAAATGGAGGTGATCGAGCTGGCGGGGCTGCTGGCCGCCGCCGAGCGCTATGTGGGGACCCAGGGCGGCGGGATGGACCAGGCCATCTCCCTCATGGGGCGGCCCGGCCAGGCTCTCAAGATCGACTTCTTTCCCCTGCGCACACGGCCGGCGCCCCTTCCGACGGGGTACGCCTTCGTGGTGGCCAACAGCCTGGTCCAGGCGGCCAAGAGCGCGGATGCCCTGGACAGGTACAACCGCCGGCCCATCGAGTGCCGGCTGGCCGCCGCCGTTCTCCGCATGGCGTTCTCCCGGCGCCTGGGACGGGAGCCGTCCCTGAGCCTGCTGGGGGACCTGAAGCCCGAGAAGCTGGGGCTCTCGGAGGAGGAGATCACGCAGACGGCCCGCGGGGCGCTGCACGAGCGGCCGTACACCCTGAGGGAGCTCTCCGCGCTGCTGGGCGAGCCCCCGGAGGCGGTGGCCGCGGCCTATTGCAGCCGGCGCGACGGGACCATCTTTCCGGAGCCGGCGGACGGGTTCAAGCTGTTCCAGCGCTACCGCCACGTGGTGGAGGAAGGCCGGCGCGTAGAGGCCGCCTTCGCGGCCCTCCAGCGCGGGGAGGTGACCTCCCTGGGGAGGCTGATGAACGAGTCGCACGGGAGCTGCCGCGATCTGTACGAGATCAGCTGCCCGGAGCTGGACGCGCTGGTGGAGATCGCCCTCAAGTCCGGCGCCCTGGGCAGCCGTCTCACCGGAGCCGGCTTCGGCGGCTGCACCGTCAGCCTGGTCGAGTCCGGCCGCGTGGGACGCTTCATCTCCGCGCTGGCGCGGGAGTACTACCGCGGCCTGCCAGGCAGGGAGGAGGGGGAGCTGGAGGACCTGGTCTTCCCGAGCCGTGCGGCCCGCGGCGCCGGGGTGCTGGGCGGGTGAGGCCCGCCGGCGCGGGGGACTCCAGGCAACACCGCAGGAGGAAACGGAGATGACGTCGCGTGAACGGGTGCTGAAGACTCTGGCCCACCAGGAGCCGGACCGGGTCCCCCTGGATCTGGGGGGGAGCGTTCTGACGGGGATGCACGTGAGCTCGCTGCACAGGCTGCGGCAGGCGCTGGGGCTGGACGCCCCGGGCACTCCGGTGAAGGTGACCGATCCCTACCAAATGCTCGGAGAGGTGGGCATGGACCTGGTCGACGCCCTGGGGGTGGACGTGGTGCCGATCCCCACCCCCACCACCCTCTTCGGGTTCCGCAACCAGGGGTGGAAGCCCTGGAGGCTGTTCGATGGGACCCCCGTGCTGGTGCCGGAGGGGTTCAACACGGAGCCGGAGGCGAACGGGGACATCCTCATGTACCCCGAGGGGGACCGCTCCCTGCCGGCGAGCGGCCGGATGCCGAAGGAGGGCTTCTACTTCGACGAGATCGTCCGCCAGCCGCCCCTGGACCCGGAGAAGCTCAAGGCCGAGGACAACATGGAAGAGTTCACCCGCATCTCCCCGGGGGACCTGGACTACTACCGCAGGGAGGCGGAGCGCCTGAGCCGGGAGACCGACAAGGCCGTCTTCGCCGGCTTCTGCTACACCAGCTTCGGCGACATCGCCATGGTGCCCGCCCCCTGGCTCAAGCGACCCAAAGGGATCCGCGACGTGGAGGAGTGGTACGTCAGCACGCTGACCCGCCGGGACTACGTCTACCGCGTCTTCGAGCGGCAGTGCGAGGTGGCGCTGGCCAACCTGGCGGACCTGCACGCCGCCCTGGGCGACAGCGTCCACGTCACCCTGGTCACGGGCACGGACTTCGGCGCTCAGAACGGCCTGTTCATCTCCCCCCAGGCCTACCGGGACCTGTTCAAGCCGTTCCATCTGGAGGTCAACCGCTGGCTGCACGGTCACACCCGCTGGAAGACCTTCATCCACACCTGCGGCTCGGTGGTAGAGCTCATCCCGGAGCTGATCGATGCGGGCTTCGACATCCTGAATCCCGTCCAGACCGCGGCGGCGGGAATGGATCCAGGGGTACTCAAGGAACGCTTCGGCGAGAGGATTGCCTTCTGGGGGGGAGGAATCGACACCCAGCGGACCCTGCCTTTCGGCAGCCCCCAGCAGATCAAACGGGAGGTCCGCGAGCGGGTGCGGCTCCTGGGGCGGGGTGGAGGGTTCGTGTTCGCCGGCATCCACAACATCCAGGCGGGAATCCCGGTGGAGAACCTGCTGGCCCTCTACGAGGCGTTCGGGGAGTGCCGGGAGGAGCTCGCTGGATAGGCCCGCCTCCGGCCTTCCCTGCCGCTTCCGGCTTGCCGGTGCGCCTCCGCCCACCCCGCCGCCTTTGTTTTCCCCGCCTCCTGTGCTAATATTCATAGTGGATGAAGCGAGCCCTGCGGCATCTGGTGCCGCCTCTTCTGGCCGTCCTTGCCCTGGGTGCCTGCAGCGAACTGGCGCTGTTCGGCCCCTCGGCGGCAGACGAGCGCCGCATCGAGCTGCCCTCACTGAAGGAGGGGGATTTCCTGCACCCGGGGGATCGGATTGCCTTCCTGGTGACCGGCTCCGGCCCCCAGGGTGAGGTGCTCACCCTCGACATCGACCTGCAGAACGCCGCAGGCGTTACCGTGTGGAGCACGAGCCTGGATTCTCCGGCGCTGAACGAAGAGCTCCAGATAGTGCTCCCCGAGCTGGAAACCGGGCGCTACCAGATCGACCTTCGCCTGGACAGCTCCTCGGGGTCCCAGGAGGAACGGCACCTGTCCTTCTTCTACGTCCAGGGCGAGTATGCCGTGGAGGGGATCAGCTCCTTTCCGCCCACCATCCTCCCCGGCGCGCAGATCACCCTCAGCGCCGAGCTGCGCTATCCCCAGGGGGCCGATCCCTACGTGCGCTGGAGCCAGGACAACCGGGTGTTCGCCGGAGGTGTGGTGAGCAAGGGCCTGAACCGGGTGTCCTGGCCCGCGCCCCAGGAGGAGGGGGTGTACTCCATCCGGGTGGAGCTCTTCCCGGTTGCGCCGCTCCGGGGTGAGTTCTCCTTCGCCTCGCCGGCGTCGCTGTCGGCCAGGCTCTACATCAGCGCGGCGCCTGCGGCGCGCGGAGACGGCCTGGGCCCGCCCGCCTCCTACCTGAGCCTGTTTCACTTCGACGGCACCCTGCGGGACACGGGATTCGCCGCCGCCTCCGGCGGCCCGCAGGCCGCCGAGCCCCTGCAGAACCCCTCCTTCGTAACCCAGCAGAGCTATTCCGGCTACCGGCTGGGGCCGCGGGCCGGAGCCGTCTACGACCGGTTCGTCCTGCCCGTGAAGGACGGCGCGTTGCAGCCGTTCACCATCACCGTGGATCTGGTTCCGGACTCCCCGGCCTCCCCGGGAGAGATTCTCCTGGTAACGGAGTCCGCCGGCACCTTTCGGCTGCTTCTCTCGGTGGACGGCCAGGGACGCCCGCAGGCCAGCATCGAGACCGGCGGCGCCACGACAACGCTGCCCTCGGGAATCGAGAGCCTGCAACCCGGCAAGGCCCAGCGCCTGGACCTGTCGGTGATTCCGAACCAGGGCTCACTCGCGGCGATGTGGTTCCTGAACGGCGTGCAGACCGCTTCCCTGGCGCGGGCCGTTCATCTCTCCGGCCTCACCGGGCAGGGAAGCACCAGGCTGGGTGGTGAGGCCGGCTACGGGGCGATCGTCAGCGAGCTGGGCGTCTACAGCCGCGACGAGCGCGACCGGCCGGCGGTGGACCCCGGAGTGTTCCGGGCCGCCATGGAGAGGCGCTACGGCCGGGCGCTGGTGCTGGCCGATGGCTTCGACGGCATGTACGTGGATGCGGACCTGCAGCTCAGCGGACAGGGCGCGACCGAGAAGGGGAACCTCCGCCTGGCGGCGGGAGCCTCCGTCACCCTGCCGCTGTTCGAGGAGGGGGAGCGCGCCACGGTGGCCGAGATCCGCCCCGCCGGGGCCTTCTCCGCCGGCAGCCGGATCGAGCTCACCTGGGAGTACGGCAGCGCCCCGTTCGCCCGCATCGACCCGCGCGGCAGCCTGGCCGTTGCCGGGCAGGGGCCCGCCTCCTTCAGCGCCGGCGCAGAACCCCTCATCCTGGTGCTGGGCAGCGGGAGCCTCACCGTGGAGAGCCTTGAGGGGCGCCTCACCCGGCCGCTGCCCGCACCCGAGAGGGAGTCCCGCTGGGTGTCGCTGCGAGTGAGCGCACCCCAGGAAGCGCCTCTGCTGCTGGACAGCCTGCTGGTCCGCTGGCAAGACTGAGGCCGCCCACCCGCCCGCACCGAAGCGCTCCCCTCGTTCACTTTATTGATTTCCTGCTTGTGGTTGTGTATGAAAGGCGTCCTCGATGGCAAAATTATTGATCAAGATATTGACTTTATTAATCTGAAGCCTCATAATATTGATCATGAAGCGAGCAACGATACGGGAGTGCCCCTCGTGCCAGGGCGCCCTGCAGGTGCGGGAGCTGTACTGTCCCAGCTGCCGTCTGCGCATCCAGGGGGATTTCCAGCCTGCCCACACCAGACTCTCCTACCTGAACGCCAGGGAGCTGGAGTTCGTGGAGCTGTTCGTGCGCCTGCGCGGCAACATCAAGGAGGTGGAAAAAGCGCTGGGGGTTTCTTACCCCACGGTGCGCGGCATGCTGGACTCGGTGATCCGCAGCCTGGGCTACCCGCCCCGGGGAGGCCTGGGGGCGCCCAGGCGCAGGGAGATCCTGGAGATGCTGGAAAGGGGCCAGATCGGCGCGGACAGGGCCGCTGCCCTCCTCCGCGGCGAAGGCGCGGAGGAGCCCGAGACAGGGGAGGAGTGAAAGCGTGGACGAAGAGAAGATGCGAGTCCTGGAGATGATCCAGGAGGGCAAGATCACGGCCGCGGAAGGGGCCAGCCTCCTGGAGGCGCTGGGGGATGAGAAACCCGGCTCCGAGCCGCAGACCAGGGGAAGGACAGTCAAGGTGCGGGTCACCGAGAAGAGCACCGGGGCGGTGAAGGTGAATCTGGCGGTGCCCGTGGGGATCGTGCGGTTCCTGAAGGACATGATTCCCCCCTCGGAGCGCGCCAAGCTGGAGGACCACGGCGTGGATCTGGAGGCGGTGTTCGCCAACCTGGACGCCGGCGCCCCGGGAAAGCTCGTCGACATCGATGACGAGCACGAGGGTCATCTGGTGGAGATCTGGATCGAGTAGGACCGCCGGCTACGAGCCGACGGAGGCCGTGGCGTCCGCCCGGTAGGCGGCCACGGCGCGGCGCAGCCCCTCCCGCCACCTCACCCGGGGCCGGTAGCCCAGAACCGCTTCCGCCTTGGCGATGCTGAAGTGGAAGTCGTGTGAGAGCTGATCCACGCGATAGCGGGTGATCGGCGGATCCACGCGGATCCCGAACAGCCTGTAGGCGCCGGCCAGCAGCCAGGCCAGGGCGCGGGCGGCCGGGATGGGCAGCTGCAGCCAGGGCCGGATCCCCAGCAGCTCGGCCGCGTAGCCCAGAAACTCCCTCCAGGTCACCCATTCCCCCCCGGTCAGGTTGAACACCTCCCCGGCGCTGGCCTGCTGCTCCAGGGCCAGCACGATCCCCGCGGCCAGGTCCTCCACGTATACGGGACAGGTGAGCGTCCTGCCGCCGCCCAGGGTGCCCTTGACGCCTCGGCGCTGGCCGTCCAGCAGGCGGTACAGCATGGTGGTATCCCCAGGGCCGTAGACATTGCCCGGCCGTACGGCGGTGGTGCGGAACCCCGGGGCGTTGGCGGCAATCACGTATCCCTCGGCCGTCTTCTTGGTGGCCTGGTAAGGATTCACCAGCGGATAGTAGGGCCCCTCCTCGGTGGTATTGACGTGGGGGCCGAATCCGTACACCGCCACGCTGCTCACGTAGAGGAAGACCCGAACGCCGGCGGTCCGCGCCTCTTCCAGGAGCAGCGCGGTGAGCTCCACGTTCAGCCGCCGAAAGCCCTGCGGCGCGCCCCAGTCCCCCGTGAGGGCGGCCGCGTGCACCACCGCCTCCATGCCCCGCACCGCCTCGCGGGCCTGAAGGCCGTCGGTGAGATCCCCGCGCACCAGCTCCGCACCCTCCCGGCCCAGCCGCTGGAGGTGCGGAGGCGGAAGGCGCCGCCGGTACAGGGCGCGCACCCGGTACCCCCCCTCCAGCAGGCTCCTGGCAGCCCAACCGCCGACGAACCCGGAGGCCCCGGTGACCAGCACGCGCGCTGCCCTCACGGCAGCACTCCCACGTAGCGCAGCGCGATGAGCAGGTCCTGGCTGATCCCGATGCCGGCATGCAGCGCCAGGCCGGGCAGGATGGAGCGCGTGCGCAGGGCCAGGTAGCCGGTGCCCACCCCGAAGAACACGGCCCCCAGCGTTTCGGTGACCGGGTGGCCGAAGTGAAGCAGCGTGGAAGGCAGGGTCTGAAAGCAGGCCACCGCCAGCAGGGCCGGAAAGGGCGGCTCGCCTTGGGCCGAAATCAGGCGCAGAAAGGGAAACAGCAGCAGGCCTCGAAAGAACAGCTCCCACGGCAGATAGTAGAGACACAGGTACAGCAGGGCGTGGAGGCCGAACGGCGCCCATCCGTGCTGGGCGATGCGCTGCAGCAGCGTCCTGGAGTAGGGGTAGTAGCTGCCGGTGGTTTTGGAGTAGGCTCCGGTGAGCGCAATCACGGCGGCCAGGGCCACGATCGGGGCCCACAGCCATCCCGCAAAAGGCCGGCCCGGCAGCCGCAGCCCCAGATCGCGCAGCCGCTCGCCGCAGAGAAGCGCCGTGAGCAGCGGGATCACGCCCAGAAGCAGGAAGGACAGCAGGAACCGCCACAGGTACACCGGGAAGTCTCCCGGCAGGGCGCCCACCAGCGGAACCCGGCGCAGCAGCGACGGCCTGAAGCCGGGCGGTGTCAGGTAGGCGAAGCCGACCATCACCAGGCCGGCCACCACCAGATAGAGGAGCTCTCGATGTGCAATCACAGCCGCTTGCGGTTGAAACCTCATGGCTCTTGGTCGGCCGCGCCGTCCCTGGCCGCCGCGGCACTCCCGACCTCCTGTCGGTCGGCCCCGCCCTGGCCATCCCTGGCCGCCGTGGCACTCCCGACCTCCTGTCGGTCGGACAGCCTTCAAGACCCAACATAGTGGAAAGGGGCGCCCGCCGTCAACGCGACGCGGCCGTGCGGCTGCGCCGGCCCGCGGGAGCGGGCCGGCAGCGCCGCGCGGCGCGTTGAAAATGCCGGAAGGATGGTGTACTGTTCGCACTTGAATTTAAAATGAATCCGAAAAAGAAGATCTTCTGCGCCATGATAGAAGCCGGCGGGGGCCACCGGGCCCCGGCGGAGGCCGTGCGCGAATCCTTGACCGCCCTGTATCCCGGCGCGGAGGTGCGGCTGCTGGACCTGATGCGCGAGGCCGGCTGCGTCGAGCGGGACGCCGCGCACAAACGCATGTGGGAGTTCATGCTGGCCCATCCGCGGATCGCCCGGTTCGTGCACCACGCTCTTTCGCTGTGCTCCTGGTGCGTGCTGCTGGGGCTGAGGATCTATGCCCGCTCCTACTACGGCTGCCTCGCCGGATTTCTGGAAAGGGAGAAGCCCGACCTGGTCTTTTCGACGCACTTCCTGGTGAGCATGGCGCTCACGCAGCTGCGGCGCAGAGAAGGCTTCCGGTTCAAGGTGGTGACCTTTCTGACCGACGTCTTCTACTTCTCGAATCTCTGGGTCAACCGGGACGCCGATCACCTGATCGTGGCCTCCGAGCAGGCGCGGCGCCAGGCCCTGGCCAAGGGGATCCCGCCGGGGCGGGTCTCCAGGTTCGCCTATCCCATCCGCCCCTCCTTCTTCCGCCTGACCCGCAGCCCGAAGGAGGTGAAGGAGGAGTTGGGACTGGACCCGCACCACCGCACTCTGCTGATCACCCTGGGAGGTGAGAGCAAGGCGCCGGTGAAACGGTATCTCAAGGCTCTGTGCCACCACGCCTACCCCCTCAACGTCATCCTGGTCACGGGGAACAACCACAAGCTCAAGGAGAGCGTGGAGGCGGATCTGGAGGCCGGCGAGCGCCCGACGCGCGTCGTGTGCCTGGGATACGTCACCAACATGAACGAGCTCCTTTCCGTCTCCGACTTCTGTTTCGTGAAGCCGGGCTCCGCCACCGCCTGGGAGGTGTTCTCGCTGCGCAAGCCGGTGCTTTTCCACCGCAGCGTCCAGCTCGGAGAGGACGGGAACATCGATTTCGCCCGGGACAACGGCATCGGCAGTTTCGTCGGGGCCAGCCCCTCCCGCTTCCTCCGCTCCCTGGAGCCGCTGCTGAACGGCACGGGGGGCGAATACGAGCGGGCCTACCGGCGCCTGGACATCCGCAACGGGGCGGATGACATCGCCCGCTTTCTGATGGAGCTCCTGAACTAGCATGGGGGGAGGGTTCATCTACCGCATCGTGGGCTACGCCGAGCGCCACGCGGTGCCGGTGATCGTGGTCACCGCCCTGCTGTCCGTGGCTCTGGGCTACTTCGCGCTGCGCATCAAGGTCAACGCCGACGTGTGGGAGTTCCTCCCGGAGCGGGCGGAGCCGATGCAGCTCATCCGGGAATACTCCGGCAGCGGCATCTCCCAAGACTACCTGATCGTGGTGGTCCAGGCGGACAACCCCTTCACCCTGGAACGGCTGCAGGCCTTCGACCGCACCATCCGCCGGATCGAGTCCCTGCCCCACGTCCACGAGAGCATCAACCCCTTCAACTTCGTCCGGCTGTACAAGGAGGGCAGGAGGCTGGGCATCGCTCCCATGTCGCCGGGAAGGCAGGCGCCGCAGACCCGGCAGGAGCTCCAGGAGTTCCAGCGCCACCTCACCTCCGACCCCCTGGCGCGCAAACTGGTCATCTCGGAGGACCCCTCCACGCTGGCGGCGCTGTTTCCCACCGACATCCTGGACGACTACACGAAGCTTCTGGCGCAGGTGAACGGCGCCCTGCAGGATCTTTCGCCCTACTACCGGACCTACCTGGCCGGACAGATCCCGATCGTGCAGCTGGTGAAGGAATCCATCGTTCGCGACCTGCCCAAGCTGCTGGCTGCCGGCATCGCGGTGATCCTCCTGGTGCTCTTTCTGGGCTTCCGCTCCAAGCGGGCGGTCCTCCTGCCGGTGCTGGTGGTGGGTCTGGGCACTCTGTGGACCACCGGGGTGATGAGCCTGCTGGGCTACACCTTCACCATCGCCAGCGTCATGGTGCCTCCTCTGGTGCTGACCCTGGGCAACTCCTACAGCATCCACGTGCTCAACCAGTACTACCGCGAAGCCACGCGCAGCACCGACCAGACCTGGATCGCCTCCTCGGTCTCCCACATCAACCAGACGATCCTCATGGCCGCACTGACCACGATCATCGGCTTCGGCAGCCTCATGTCGGCGACTCTGCGGCAGATCAGGCAGTTCGGCGTGTCGGTCTGTCTGGGCGTGGCCTTCTGCGCCCTGCTCTCGCTGGTGTTCTTCCCCGCGGTGCTCTCCGTCCTGCGGCCTCCCACTACCCGGGAACGGCGCCGGGTCACCGAGGGAGGGATGACGAGGCTGATGAACCGGCTGGCCGTTTTCGTGGTGCGGTGGCGGTACGTGCTGCTGGGGCTGCTGATCGCCCTGGTGGCGGGATTCGCCTTCTCCGTGCACACCATCCGCTATCAGACGGACTACCTCTCCTACTTCCGCAGGAGCGAGAAGGTGGTGGAGGACAACCTGTTCGCGGTGCGCAAGTTCGGAGGCTTCGTCTACCTGCAGATCACCGTCTCGGCGCCCCAGGGCGAAAGCGGCTACTTCCTCCAGCCGGAGGCCCTGCAGCAGGTGGCCCGTTTCGAGGACCGGCTGAACCGCCACCCCGACGTGGCCACCCACACCTCCTTCGTGGGCTACCTGCGCACCATCAATCAGATCATGACGGGGCGCCAAGAAGTGCCGGACACCCGTCCGCTCATTCTGCTGCTGTCCCGCTATTTCCGCGCCATCGCCGCCTCGGAAAGCGGAGAGGCCCTGGTGGGCTCGCTGGTGAACCAGGATTTCAGCCGCCTGACCATCGTGATGCGCATCTACAACAGCGGCCAGCAGGGCTTCATCTACGAGGTGGGCCTGAAGAAGCTGGTCGCCGAGCTGCACTCCGAGATGGAGAGCTACCTGGACCCGGCCACCAAACCGGTGATCTGGGGCGGGCCCATGGTCTCGCTGTATCTCTCCGAGACCCTCACCTCGGACCAGATCAAGTCCGCCCTGCTGGCGGTGGTGCTGGTCTTCCTGTTCACCGCGCTGGTCTTCCGCTCCTTCAAGTACGGGTTCCTGGCGCTGATCCCCATGCTGAGCGGGATCATGCTCAGCTTCGTCATCACCTCCATCGCCCGCATCCCCCTGGACGTGGTGACCGTGGCCTTCGCCAGCGTGGCGGTGGGGGTGGGGATCGACGACTCGCTGCATCTGATCATCCAGTACCGCCGGCAGCTCGCGCGGCACACCAGACGCTCGGAGATCGTGGCCGGGACGCTGCGCATCGCCGGGCGGCCCATCCTGCTCACCTCGATCTCACTGATGGCGGGCCTGCTGGTGCTGACCCTCTCCAGCTTCAAGCCCATCCTCTACTTCGGGGTGCTCATCTCCACGGCCATCCTGACCACCACCCTGGGAGCGTTGATCATCCTGCCGGCCATCCTGGCCATCGTGCGCCCGCGCTAGGCCCCGCCCTGGCGGCCCCGCAGCCGGTCCACCTCCCGGCGCAGCGCCGCGATGTGCTCCGGGGTGGTGCCGCAGCAGCCGCCCAGGATGGACACCCCGGCCTCCAGGAGAGGCTCCACGAAGGGGGCCATCTGGGCGGGGGTCTGGCGGAACACCGTCCGCCCCCCTTCCAAAACCGGGAGCCCCGCGTTGGGCTGGATCAGCACCGGCAGGCGGGTGGCGCGCCGGAACTCCGCCGCGATGGGCACCATCTGCTCGATGCCGTTGCCGCAGTTGGAGCCCACCACGCCTGCGCCGGCCTCCTCCAGGGCGGAGGCCGCCCGCGGGATGTCCACCCCCATGACGGTGCGGAACCCGGAGGGGGTGGCATCGAAGGTCATGGTGGCCATCACCTCCACCTGGATGCCCATCCGCGCGGCCTGGGCGCGGGCGGCCCGCACCGCGCAGAGCGCCTCCTCCAGCGCGGTCATGGTCTCCACGCAAACGATGCGCACGCCGGCGGCGAACACCCCCTCCAGCTGGAGGCGGAAGCCCTCCTCCAGCTCCTCCGCGCCTAAAGTCCCCAGGGGGGCCAGCATCTGTCCCGAGGGGCCCACCGAGGCGGCCACCAGCGCACCCGAAGCGGCCTGGAGGGACAGGGCCGCCCCGGCCCGGTTCAGCTCCACGGTCCGCTCGGCAAGGCCGTGCCGGGCCAGAGCGAAGGGGCTGCCGCCGAAGGTGTTGGTCAGGATCAGCTCCGAGCCGGCCTCCACGTAGGCGGCCGCCACCGCCTGCACCCGTTCGGGATGGCTCGCATTCCACCGCTCCGGGCATTCACCCGGCGGGAGCCCCGCCGCCTGGAGCATGGTCCCCCAGGCGCCGTCGCCCACCAGCACGCCCCGCTCCGAAAGCACCTCCTGCACCGTCGCCATCGTTCCTTCCGCCCCTCTCCTGCGCCGCCTCCGGTCCGCCTTGTGAGCCGGCCGCATTTCTGCTATGCTTGGGCCTCATGATAATGCGGATCAATCCCCAAGGCAACGGCGCCTGCCCGATCTGCCGCAAGAACGGTCGCTGCCCTATCCAGAACGCCCTGCGCGCCTCCGTGGAGGAGCTGCCCGGCAGTCGCCAGGGGGAGCTGCAGCTGGCGATCTACGTCTGCCCGCAGTTTTCCGAAGCCCACTGAAACCGCGGGGAGCACGCACAATGGAAAAGCTTCAGGACATCGCCAGCAGGAGCAGTCTCAGCCTGGAGGACGTGGTCAAGCTGGAAGAGTACGTTCTGGCCACCGGCTACCTCTCCCACGAGAAGACGCGCCAGCAGATCGCCTGGTTTCTCACCGAGCTCGGCTTCGATCCCTACTACTTCAAGAACAACAGCACCGACGACATCGCGCGCCACCTGCTGGCCATCAGCGCCTCGGAGCTGGTGGCGCAGCACGGCGGGGCGGGCCTGGGTATCCAGCTCATCACCGAGCAGGAGGACCGGGCCGTGTACATCGTGGAGGAGGAATCCTCCCGCACCAGGGAGATCGAGAACCGCATCGAGGAGCGCTACCCCCTGTTCCGCATCGAGAGCTACCTCTCCCGCCCCACCGAGAGCGGCCACCGACTGCGGCTGTACCTGCTCAGCCGGCCGGAGTTTCAGAGCAAAGGGGCCGGCGAGCAGCCTGCCTTCGAGCAGGCGGCGGACGGCCACTTCCTGCAGCGATCCCAGGAGGACACCAAAGAGCGCTACCGCACCGCCTGGGAGGCCATGAATACCCGGGAGACCCCCTACGTGGCCGTCTCCGGGAAAGAGGAAACCAAAGAGACCCGCATCATGATCGGGATCAGCTCCCGGCGCAACCAGAACTTCCTCACCGCCTTCAGCCACCTGTTCTACCGCTACAAGATCAACTCCAACCGCAAGTACCGGGAGGTCTTCGGCGACGAGAAGAAGGTCTACAGCTTCTACTTCGACCGCATCGATTCTGCGGTGATCGACGAGTTCATCCGCGACCTGGTGGGGGTGCTGATGCTGCCGGAGCACGAGATCACCGAGCTGTTCCGGCAGGAGGTGTACTCGAGCCACGAGACGCTCTACGCCATCGCCGCCTCCTTCTTCACCCACCAGTTCCTGAGCGCGCACACCGAGCAGTACGCCGCCTTGAGCGAGGCGCTGCAGGACAAGCCGGAGGCCCGGGGCATCCTGGACAACCTCAAGCTCCAGCTGGTGAAGGGCGTGTACTCCATGGACCGCATCTCCCGCACCGTG
Organism: uncultured Spirochaetaceae bacterium; assembly: GCA_964490725.1. Classification (GTDB taxonomy): domain Bacteria; phylum Spirochaetota; class Spirochaetia; order SZUA-6; family DRHE01; genus CAZBDU01. The sequence goes on from CAZBDU010000040.1 coordinate 31,149, forward strand.
CTGGAGCACTACCCGCTGGTGGCCAGCATCCACCGCCACTTCCAGGCGCGGCTCAGCCCGGAGCACCACTGCCCGGAGGTGGCGGAGAGCCTGGAGCGGGAGCTGCAGGAGGGGATCGAGAAGCTGGTGCCCTCGGAGCACGACAAGACCATCCTCAACTTCTTCCTCACCTTCAACAACTCGATCCTGAAGACCAACTTCTTCAAACGCGACAAGCGCTGCCTGGCCTTCAGGCTCGATCCCGCGGTGCTGCCCCCCGAGGAGTACCCGGAGCGGCCCTTCGGCCTGCTGTTCTTCGCGGGCCGGGAGGCCATCGGCTTCCACATCCGCTTCCGCGACATCGCCCGCGGCGGCATCCGCATCGTCCGATCCCGGCACCACAACCAGTACCTGTACAACCTGAACACGATCCTCAGGGAGAACTACAACCTGGCTGACACGCAGCAGAAGAAGAACAAGGACATCCCCGAGGGAGGCGCCAAGGGGACCATCCTGCTGCACCTGGCAAACCAGCAGGAGGAGCGGGAGGCGTTCGTCAGCTACATCGACAGCATGCTGGATCTGCTGCTGGCCTCGGAGGAGATCCTGGAGGAGTCCGGCGAGCGGGACATCCTCTTCCTGGGGCCGGACGAGCACACCGCCGAGCTCATGAACTGGGCGGCCCTCTACGCCCGCACCCGGGGCTACCCCTACTGGCGGTCCTTCACCACCGGCAAGGCGCCCGAGCTGGGCGGGGTCCCCCACGACCTGTACGGGATGACCACCCGGGGGGTGCACGAGTACGTGCTGGGGGTCCTGGAGCGGCTGGGACTGGAAGAGGAGGAGCAGAGCAAGATCCAGACCGGAGGTCCCGACGGAGACCTGGGCAGCAACGAGATCCTCATCTCCCGGGACCGCACCTGCGCGATCGTGGACGGCAGCGGGGTGCTCTACGACCCGCAAGGTTTGAACCGCGAGGAGCTGGCCCGCCTGGCCCGCTCACGTTCCATGGTGGAGCAGTTCGACCGCACCCTGCTGTCGGCGGGGGGGTTCCTGGTGCGCATCGGCGACCGCCAGGTGAGCCTTCCGGACGGGAGCTACGTGCCCAACGGGGAGGACTTCCGCAACCGCTTTCACCTCCACGCCCTGGCCAGGGCCGACCTGTTCGTCCCCTGCGGCGGCCGCCCCGCGGCGATCAACATCAACAACTGGCGGCAGCTCCTGGACGAGCGGGGCAGCCCCAAGTTCCGCATCATCGTGGAAGGGGCCAACCTGTTCATCACCGAGGATGCCCGCCTGCGCCTGGAGGAGCAGGGGGTGGTGGTGATCAAGGACGCCTCGGCGAACAAGGGGGGCGTCACCTCCTCCTCCCTGGAGGTGTACGCCTCCCTGGCCATGACCGATGAGGAGTACGAGCGGCACATGGGAGTCCAAGGGGAGGAGCTGCCGGAGTTCCGCAGGCGCTACGTGGAGCAGATCATCGACATCATCCGAAGCAACGCCCGGGCGGAGCTGGGCTTGCTCTGGCGCGAACACGAGCGCACCGGGATCCCCTTCACCCTCCTGACCAACCGGGTGAGCGACCGCATCAACAGCATCACCGACGCGGTGGTGCGCTCGCAGCTGCCCGGGCAGAAGCGGATCCGCGAGGCGGTGATCGCCGGCTACACCCCGCCGGCCCTGCTGGAGCTGGTGGGGCTGGAGGCGGTCCTGGCCAGGGTCCCGGCGGCCTACCAGGAGGCCATCGTGGCCACCGCGCTGGCCACCCGCTTCGTGTACGGCCACGGGCTTTCCGCGAACGAGGTGGACTTCTACGAGTTCGTGCGCGGCGTCGGCGCCCGGCGCGGGAGCTGATCGGGGCCGCCCTTCCCGGCCTTCCTCAGGCCACCCGGGAGGGCACCGCGAAGATGCTCCGCAGGTGGCAGAACACCGGCAGGTTGAGGTTCACCTCGTAGGACATCCAGGCGCGCTCACTCTCGTTCCTGCCGCAGAGGTAGTCGTCCAGAACGGCCTGGATCTCCTGGATCCTGGGCCGCAGGAGCTGGCGGAAGTCCTCTTCCTCAGGAATCAGCTCCGGCTCTGAGGAGAGCTCTCCCAGGTCACTGCGCAGGCGTTCTTCCCGGCGCCTCAGGTCTTCAAGCCACTCCATCTCCGCATTCCACCCTCCTCCCTTCGATTATCGGCCGCCCCGGCGGCCGCCCTTTAGCCCGGCCGAACCGGTTGCATTCGCGCCTGGCCGCCGCTACACTGAAAGTGTCACCAGAGGAGAGTGCAGCGCGATTCTTCCCGGGAGCCAGGGAGATGAAGAAACCGCTCACCCTCATCCTCGGCGGAGGGAAGGGAACCAGGCTCCTGCCGCTCACTCAGAAACGGGCCAAGCCGGACGTTCCGCTGGCGGGCCGCTACCGGCTCGTTGACATCCCCATATCCAACTGCCTGCATGCCGGCTTCGACCGGATCTACGTGCTCACCCAGTTCAACTCGGCCAGCCTCAACGCGCACATCACCAGCACCTACCGGTTCGCTTCCTTCGAGAAGAGCTTCGTGGAGGTGCTGGCGGCGGAGCAGACCTACGAGCACGGCCACTGGTACCGGGGCACGGCGGACGCGGTCAGGCAGTGCCTGCCGGGCCTGTGGGAGCTGCACTCCCCCAGCCACTACCTGATCCTCTCCGGGGACCAGCTGTACCGGATGGATCTGAAGGAGCTGTACCGCCGCCATGTCCAGAGCCGGGCGGAGGTCACGGTGGCCGCAACGCCGGTCTCCAGAGAGCAGGCCGCGCACCTGGGCATCCTGAGGATGGAAGAGGCCACCGGCCGGGTGACGGGCTTCCTGGAGAAGCCGGGGCCGGACCTGGAGCTGGCGCACATGGCCTGGGCGGGGGGAGGCTCCGTGAAGGGGGAGAGCCCGGGCCGAGGCGGCAGGTATCTGGCCTCCATGGGCATCTATTTGTTCAGAGCCAGGGCGCTGCAGAAGGCGCTGGACAACGAGCTGTGCGATTTCGGCAGCGAGGTGCTGCCGCAGAGCATCGGCAGCCAGCGGGTATTCGCCTACCTCTTCGACGGCTACTGGGCCGACGTCGGGACCGTGGCAACCTTCTACGAGGCGAACCTGCGCCTCACCGAGATCCAGCCGCCCTTCAACTTCTACGACGAAGACAAGCCCATCTTCACCACCCCCACCAACCTGCCGGCCTCCAAGGTCAACTCCTGCTCGATCCAGCAGTCCCTCACCTCCGAAGGGTGCATCATCACCGACGCGGTGGTGCGCAACTCCATCGTGGGCGTACGGATGATCATCGGCGAAGGGGCCGCCCTGGACGGCGTGGTGGCCATGGGGAATGACCGCTACGAGGACGGCGCCGAGCGGGAGCGCAACCGCAGGCGGGGCATCCCCGCCCTGGGGATCGGGCGCGGCAGCCGCATCAGGAGGACCATCATCGACCAGAATGCCCGCATCGGCGCGGGCTGCCGCATCGGGGTGGACGAGATGGGCCGCGAGAACGGCCACTACAAGACCCACTCCGTGGTGGACGGCATCATCGTGATCAGGCAGAACGCGGTGATCCCCGACGGGACGGTGCTGTAGCGGCCGTCGGCGGCCGCCGCCCGGCCCGCGCTGCCCGCCGCAGCCGCCGCGGCAGGCGGGTTGACGCGGGGCACAGCGCGCGCTACACTTGATTGCATCAAGATATCTTGATATAGGAATATGAAAGCTGTCGACTTGTTCAAGGCCGTGGCGGAGGAAACCCGCCTGCGGCTGCTCAACCTGACCCGCGAGTACGAGCTGAACGTCCGGGAGCTCACGGCCATCCTGGCCATGGGGCAGTCCCGCATCTCCAGGCACCTCAAGATCCTGGCCGATCAGGGGCTGATCAGGGCGCGCCGCGACGGCCTGTGGGTCTTCTACCGCGCCGCCGAAGAGGGACCGGGGGCGCGCTTCACCGGCGCCCTCTCCTACCTGCTCCAGGGCAACCCCGTGCTGGAGGAGGACCTCCGCCGGGCCCAGGAGCACCGCGAGCGCAGCCGCCGCGAGACGGCGCGCTTCTTCGACTCCCTGGCCGGTGAGTGGGAGCGGCTGCGCCACGACATCATCGGGCCGGTGGACCTGGCCGAGAGAATCGCCTCCCGGCTGCCGGCCTGCGACACCGCCGCGGACCTGGGCTGCGGCACCGGCGCCCTCCTTGCCCTGCTGTCCCGCAACGCGCAGCGGGTGATCGGGGTGGACGGGTCGGCCAAGATGCTGGAGCGGGCCCGGCGGGCCGCGGCGACCCTGGGCCCGCGGGTGCAGCTGCGCCTGGGAGACCTGGAGCAGCTGCCCATGGTCGACGCAGAGGCCGACTGCGCGGTGATCAACCTGGTGCTTCATCACCTTGCCCGTCCCCTGGAGGGGCTGCTGGAGGCCCGGCGGGTCCTGAAGAGGGGGGGCCGGCTGATCGTGGTGGAGCTCGCCAGGCACGGGGAGGAGGAGCTTCGCACCCGCTACGGCGACCGCTGGCTGGGCTTCGACCCCGAGGAGATGGCCTCCTGGATGGAAAAGGCGGGCTTCCTCCCGAGCCGCCGAGAGCGTTTTTCGCTGAAGCGGGGCCTGACGGCGATGCTCTACGAGGCAGAGGCGCGCCCCCCCGCAGAGCCGGCCGGCGGCGGCGCCGGCCCAGGACAGAGGCAATCACAACCCATGGAGAGAGGAGAGATACGATGAGCGTTCTCGAGCTGGATTTGAGCCTGCCCTACAAGGTGGCGGACATCGACAAGGCGTCCTGGGGCAGAAAGGAGATCGCCCTGGCGGAGAAGGAGATGCCGGGGCTGATGGAGGTGCGGCGCAAGTACGGACCCGGCAAGCCCCTGAAGGGAATGAAGGTCTCAGGCAGCCTGCACATGACCATCGAGACGGCGGTGCTGATCGAGACGTTGAAGGAGCTGGGCGCGGACCTGCGCTGGGCCTCGTGCAACATCTTCTCCAGCCAGGACCACGCCGCCGCGGCGGTGGCCCAGGCCGGCTCGGCGGCGGTGTTCGCCTGGAAAGGAGAGAGCCTGGAGGAGTACTGGTGGTGCACCGAGCAGGCCCTGACCTGGCCGGACGGCAGCGGCCCCGACCTGATCGTGGACGACGGGGGGGACGCCACGCTGTTCGTGCACCAGGGGGTCAGGCTCGAACGCGACCCCTCCCTGGCCCAGGGACCCTTCGGGGACAAGGAGATGCGCATCGTCATGAACCGCCTGCAGGCGGGGCTGGCCCGGGACGGGCGGCACTGGCACAAGGTGGCCGAAAAGGTCCGCGGAGTCTCCGAGGAGACCACCACCGGGGTGCACCGCCTCTACCAGATGATGGAGAAGGGCGAGCTGCTCTTTCCGGCCATCAACGTGAACGACTCGGTGACCAAGAGCAAGTTCGACAACCTCTACGGCTGCCGGGAGTCGCTGGCGGACGGCATCAAGCGGGGCACCGACGTGATGATCGCCGGCAAGAAGGTGGTGGTCTGCGGCTACGGGGACGTGGGCAAGGGCTGCGTCCAGTCCATGCGCGGCTTCGGCGCCCAGGTGTTCGTCACCGAGGTGGACCCGATCTGCGCTCTCCAGGCGGCCATGGAGGGCTTCACGGTCTCCACCTTGGAGGAGCTGGCGCCGGTGGGGGACATCTTCGTCACCGCCACGGGCTGCTGCAACGTCATCCGGGGCGAGCACATGGAGCGCATGAAGGACGGAGCCATCGTCTGCAACATCGGCCACTTCGACTGCGAGATCGAGATGAGCTACCTGGCGGACACCCCGGAGTGCCGCAGGGAGAACGTCAAGCCGCAGGTGGACCGCTGGACGCTGCGCTCGGGCCGCTCCATCATCGTGCTCTCCGAAGGACGCCTGGTGAACCTGGGCAACGCCACCGGCCACCCCAGCTTCGTGATGAGCGCCAGCTTCACCAATCAGTGCCTGGCCCAGATCGAGCTGGCCCGCGGCGGCGTGGAAAAGAAGGTCCACGTCCTGCCCAAGAGGCTGGACGAAGAGGTGGCCCGGATGCACCTGGCCAAGGTGGGGGCAAGGCTCACCACCCTGACGGGAAACCAGGCGAGCTACCTGGGCATTCCCCAGGAGGGGCCCTTCAAGCCGGAACACTACCGCTACTGAGAGGGGGCGCCTCATGATCGCAGGCAGGCCCGTACACACCTACTCTATCGTGGCCCTGGACGCCGCCTCCGGTACCATGGGGGCGGCCGTCCAGAGCCACTGGTTCTCGGTGGGCTCCATCGTGCCCTGGGCCAGGGCCGGGGTGGGGGTGGTGGCCACCCAGGCGTTCGCCAACCCCGACTACGGCCCCGAGGGGCTGGCGGCGCTGCAGGAGGGCCTTGGTCCCACGGCGGTGGTGGCCCGGCTCACCGCCGCGGACCCGCAGCGGGAGCTGCGCCAGCTCGCGGTGCTCGCCCCCTCCGGGGAGGTGGCGGTCCACACCGGCAGCCGCTGCCTGCGCGCCGCGGGCCATCGCGCCGGGGCCGGCTACTCGGTGCAGGCCAACCTGATGGCAGGCGAAGGGGTGTGGCCCGCCATGGCCGAGGCGTTCGAGGAGGGCTCCGGGGCGCTTCCCGAACGGCTGCTCCGCGCTCTGGAGGCGGCCGAGCGCTGCGGCGGGGACCTGCGGGGTCGGCAGTCGGCGGCCCTCCTGGTGGTGCGCCGGGAGGCCACCGGCAGGCCCTGGCAGGACCGCCTGGTGGACCTGCGGGTGGAGGACCACCCGGAGCCCCTGGTGGAGCTCCGGCGCCTGCTCGGGGTGCACCGCGCCTACGAGCACATGAACCGCGGCGACCGGGCCGTGGAGCGGGGCGCCCTGGCCGAGGCGCTGGCGGAGTACTCCGCGGCCCGGGAGCTGTACCCGGACAACCTCGAGATGGTCTTCTGGCAGGCCGCCTGCCTGGCGGCAGCCGATCGACTGGAGGAGGCGCTGCCGCTGTTCGCCTCGGTGTTCCGCGCCAATCCCTCCTGGCGCCCCGTTTGCGACAACCTGCGGGAGCTGGGGCTGCTTCCCATGCCGCAGGCCGGCTACGAGCGGATCAGGCGGCTATGAGCGGCCCCGCGGGCGTCCCGGCCGGGGAGCGGCGCAGGGAGCTGGCCGCTTTCCTGGGGGCGGTGAGCCTGTTCTTCGCCACCATCGAGTACCTGTTTCCCAAGCCCCTGCCCTTCCTGCGCCTGGGGCTTGCCAATCTTCCCATCCTGCTGGCCCTGGGGGTCCTGCCGGCCCCCTACGTGCTGCTGGTCACGGCCGTCAAGGTGGTGGGCCAGGGCCTGCTGAACGGCACCTTCGCCTCCTACGTCTTCCTCTTTTCGGCCGCCGGCTCCCTGGCCAGCACCGGCGTGATGCTGGGCGCCCACAGGATCGGCGGCAGGTACATCTCCCTGATCGGGGTGAGCGTCCTTGGCGCCCTGGCCAGCAACGGCGTGCAGGTGGCCCTGTCGATCCTGTTCATCTTCGGGGCGAACGCCATCGTGCTGGCCCCGGTGTCCCTGGGAATCGGAACCGCCGCCGGCCTGCTCACGGGGGTCCTGGCCTCCCTGTTCAGCCGGCGCTCCGGGTGGTACCGCAGTGTCCGCCAGGCGCTCGCGGACTGACCGGCTGGAGCCGCTGCTGGCCCCGGGGGTGCGCTTCCTCTGGGGGGCGGTGCTGCTGGTGCTGTTCGTGCTGCAGGGCGTCCTTCTCCTGAAGGCGGCGCTGGTGCTTCTCTTTGCCCTCCTGGCGGTCCTTTCGGGAAAGCGGATCCGCTGGCTCTACTTCCTCCTCCTGGCCGCCTCGATCACCGCCTTCAACCTGCTCTCCCCCCTGGGACGGGTGCTGGTCAGGATCGGGCCGCTGCCGGTCACCCGCGGCGCCCTGGGCTCGGGGCTCACCAAGGCGCTCACCATCGTGGGGCTGGTGTTCGTGTCGCTGTTCACCGTGTCCCGCAACCTGAGCCTGCCGGGCCGCTTCGGCGCCTTCCTGGGCCGCAGCTTCTATTATTTCGAGCGACTCTACGCGGAGAAGAAGCGCATCCGCCGGCAGCACGTGTGGGAGGATGTGGACGCCATCCTGGCCAGGGTGTTCGTGGCCCCTTCCCCCGGGGAGGCGAAGCGGGAGGGAGGGCGGAGCACGGCGGCGGGCCTGGCCCTGGCGGCGGCCATGGTGGCGCTGACCGCCGGCGCCCTGTTCCTGCCGGCGGGGCTGTTCCCGGCGCTGCAGTGAGGCCGGGGAGGCCGGCTGTCCAGGCGCGGCTATCCGCCGATCACCACGCGGATCCCCAGCATCTCCAGCTCGTCCTTCAACTCCTCCTCGAATCCGGAGTCGGTCACCAGCACGTCCATGGCGTCGATGGGCGCGGTGAGGAAGTTGGAGACCACCCCCAGCTTGCTGTGATCCGCCACCACGATCACCGGGCCGCGGGTGCGCTCGATCATCATGCGGGCGATCTCCGCCTCCTGGAGCACCGGGGTGGTGAGCCCGCAGCGCACGCTGATCCCGTCCACCCCGATCACGGCCTTGCTGCCGTACACCTGCTCCAGGGAGCGGGAGGCCAGGGAGCCCACCACCGAGTTGGACTGCGGCCGGTAGACCCCTCCGATCAGGAAGAGCTCCATGCCGCCGGCCGCCGCCACCGCGTGGGCCCCCACGTTGCTGGTGATCACCGTCACCCGCCTGCCCTGCAGGCTGGCCACCACCTGCAGGCTGGTGGAGCCGCTGTTGACCAGAACCGTGTCCCCGTCCTCCAGCAGCGCCGCCGCGGCCCGGCCGATGGCCTCCTTCTCCGCCCGGTGCGCCTGGTACTTGTCCGAGTAGGCCGGCTCCACGCTCATGCGGCTGCTGTACACCGCCCCGCCGTGGGCCCGCTCCAGCAGCCCCTTCCTCTCCAGCACGTCCAGGTCGCGGCGGATCGTGATCTCCGACACCGAGAGCAGCTTGCTCAGGTTGGCCACCTTCACCGTTCCGCGCTCGCGCAGCAGCCTGAGGATCTTGTTCTGGCGGTCTGCAGGAATGTACTGAGACCCCACGCTATTTCTCCGGCTCGATCGGCCCCTTCACGAAGCTGCGCTGCAGCGCCAGGATCACCAGCAGTGGCGGCAGCATGGCCGATATGACCACCGGCATGATCTGTTTCCACTTCGGCAGCGCGGTTCCTCTACTCACGACTGGTATTCTCCATACTTGTGAATCGCCTCCGCGGCGGCGCGGAGGATCCCCTCCACCAGCTCGCGGGCCTCCCTGTAGAAACGGTGCGCCGGCACCCCCGAGAGCTTCATGGACAGCTCGTGCATCTGCGCGGTGAAGGGAACCCGGTCCGGCTTCCCGGACAGCGCCGCCTGCAGTCTCTCGAACCCCCGGTCGAACCGCTGTCTGAAATCCATGGCGCCTGTTCCGATTGATCGATTATGCACGACTTTGAAACTCGTTACAAGCATACGGATTCATGGCCAGCCTGGCAATACCCTGATCCGGACTCTAGAAACAACCCGAAATGTCTATCGAAAAGTCTATATCCACACAATACTTACCGAACTTGCCGGCATCCGTTCTCTCGCCCGCCCCCCGGGGCCGGCGGCCGCGCCGCCGCCCTTTTCGCGTTGACTTGTGAACGGAATAGAACGATTATGTATACTCGTGAGCAGCTTGGACGGCGAGAAGCGTTCGGATCCGGTGGGCTTCGATCGTTCAGGCCTGCTGGACCGCCTGCAGGAAGGCGCAGCGGGCTTCCAGGTCATCGTGGTGGGCGGCGGTGCCACCGGCCTGGGGGTGGGCGTGGAGGCTGCTTCGCGAGGCTACCGCACCGTGGTGCTGGAGCAGCACGATTTCGCGAAAGGGACCTCCAGTCGCAGCACCAAGCTCGTCCACGGCGGGGTCCGTTACCTCCAGCAGGGTGAGGTCTCCCTGGTGCTGGAGGCGCTCCACGAGCGCGGGCTTCTGCTGCAGAACGCCCCCCATCTGGCCGGGCGCCTTGCTTTCGTCGTCCCCACCTACCAGTGGTGGCAGAAGTGCTACTACGGGCTGGGCCTCAAGACCTACGACCTGATGGCCGGGAGACTGGGTCTGGGCGGCTCGCGGTCGCTGACCCCCCGCGAGGTGCTGGAGCAGATCCCCACCCTCATACCGCAGCGCCTCCAGGGAGGGATCCTCTACTACGACGGGCTGTTCGACGACTCCCGCCTGGCGGTCAACCTGGCCCAGACCATCGCGGACCTGGGAGGCCTCCCCCTCAACTACATGAAGGTCACCGGGCTCCTCCAGGAGGGCGGTGCGGTACGGGGCGTGCACTGCGTGGACCAGGAGACGGGCAGGGAGTACCGCCTGCGGGGCAGGGTGGTGGTGAACGCCACCGGGGTGTTCTCCGACTCGATCCGGCGCATGGACGATCCCGGGGCCCGGGGGATCATCCAGCCGAGTCAGGGGGTCCACCTGGTGCTGGACAGGAAGTTCCTCCCGGGAAACTCGGCGCTGCTGGTGCCCAGGACCGATGACGGGCGGGTGCTGTTCGCGGTGCCCTGGCACGGCCGCGTGGTGGTGGGCACCACCGACACCCCCGTGGAGGAGGTCAGCCTGGAGCCCAGGCCGCTGCAGGGGGAAGTGGAGCTCGTCCTGCGCAACGCCGCCCGCTACCTGGCCGCCGCGCCCGGCCCCGGGGACGTGCGCAGCGTCTTCGCCGGCCTGCGCCCCCTGGTGGGCAAGGAGCGCGGAGGCGACACCGCGGCGCTCTCCCGGGACCATCACCTGGAGGTGTCCGCCTCCGGCCTGGTCACCACCGCCGGCGGCAAATGGACGACCTACCGCCGAATGGGGCAGCAGGCGGTGGACCGCGCCACGGAGGTGGCCGGGCTCCCGCCCCGGCCCAGCCGGAGCGCGCACCTGGGCATCCACGGCTGGACCGAGGAGGGCGGCGAGGAGCCGCTGGACGTCTACGGCTCCGACGCACCCGCCCTCAGTGAGCTGACCGAAGGCCGGGCGGAGCTGGCCGCCAGGCTTCACCCCTCGCTTCCCTACCTGAAGGCGCAGGTGGTGTGGGCGGTGCGCCGCGAGTTCGCCCGCACCGTGGAGGACGTGCTGGCCCGCAGGACCCGCGCCCTGCTCCTGGACGCCGCGGCCAGCGCCGAGGCGGCCCCGGCGGTGGCGGAGATCATGGCGGGCGAGCTGGGCCGGGACGGGCGCTGGCGGGAGCGCCAGGTTGCGGAGTACGCCGCCCTGGCCGCCGGCTACCTTCTGGGGCACTGAAGAAAATTCCTTCTTCGCCCTCTTGCATAAATCTCGGGAAATGGGTATGTTCCTGCCGTGAGCAAGAAACGAGCCTGTCAGATCAGCCAGGAGTGGTGGTGGTCCCGTCCCGAGGGACCGCCGGGATGATCCAGGCCTGAAGCCGGACATCAGGCCGCGCGGTTCCGCATCTGGGATCGCGCGGCTTTTTGTTCCCCCGCCGGGCGGGAGCAGCAGGAAGCCATGCGATCGGTTCGCATGGCTCTTTTTTTCGGAGGTGCCAGTGATCGCGCCAGGTCGAGAAGAGTTCAGAGCCAGGGCGGCCCGGGGGAACCTGATCCCGGTCTACGCAGAGATGTACGCGGACCTGGACACCCCGGTGTCGGCCTTCCAGAAGCTGCGGCGGGGTCCTTTCGGGTTTCTCCTGGAGTCGGTGGAGGGGGGGAACCGGGTGGGCCGCTACAGCTTCCTGGGCCGCGACCCGGGCACGGTGTTCGAGGCCCGGGGCACCACGGTAAGGATCCGCCGGGGCTCGCAGGTCCAGACCCTGGAGAGGGCCAATCCCCTGGAGGAGCTGAAGCGGCTCATGGCCGAGCTGAAGCCCGTGGCGGACCCGGAGCTGCCCCCCTTCACCGGAGGGGCGGTGGGCTACGTCTCCTACGATGCGGTGCGCCGCTTCGAGCGCCTGCCGGAGGAAAACCCAGACGATCTGGGCGCCCCGGAGATGTTGTTCCTGCTCACCGACACGGTGGTGGCCTTCGACAACGTGAGCCACAAGCTCACGGTGATCCACAACGTCCTGGCCCGGGAGGGGGACAACCTGGACGTGCTCTATGACCAGGCCGCCGGGGTGGTGCGCCAGGTGCTCTCGGACCTGCGCTCCCCCCCGCCCTCACCGGCGGAGGGCGCCCTGCAGGTGGGCTCGCGCCTGGCCGCCAACGTGCGCAAGGAGCAGTTCCTCCAGGCCGTGCGTCGCTGCAAGGAGTACATCGTGGCCGGGGACATCATCCAGGCGGTGCTCTCCCAGCGGCTGGAGACCGAGCTGAAGGGGGACCCCTTCCAGCTCTACCGGGCGCTGCGCATCGTCAACCCCTCCCCCTACATGTTCTACCTGCAGCTGGGGGAGCTCAGCCTGGTGGGCGCCTCCCCGGAGGTGCAGGTCAGGGCCTACGAGGGCAACGTCACCATCCGCCCCATCGCCGGCACTCGCCCGCGGGGCGCCTCGGTGGAGGAGGACCTGAAGCTGGAGCAGGAGCTGCTGGCGGACCAGAAGGAGCGGGCGGAGCACCTGATGCTGGTGGACCTGGCCAGGAACGACCTGGGGCGGGTCTGCCGCTACGGCTCGGTGCGGGTAAACGAGTTCATGACCGTGGAGCGCTACTCCCACGTCATGCACATCGTCAGCAACGTGGAGGGGACCCTGGCGGAGGAGCGCGACCCCTTCGACCTGCTGGCCGCCACCTTTCCGGCGGGCACCGTTAGCGGCGCCCCCAAGGTGCGGGCCATGGAGATCATCGAGGAGCTGGAGCCCACCCGCAGAGGCCCCTACGCGGGCCTGGTGGGCTACCTGAGCTTCAACGGCAACCTGGACTCCTGCATCACCATCCGCACCATGCTGGCGGTGGGCGGCCGCGTGTACCTGCAGGTCGGCGCGGGGATCGTGGCCGACTCGGACCCGGAAACCGAGTACCAGGAGACCCTCAACAAGGCAAAGGCTCTGTTTCGGGCCATCCAGATGGCCCGGGGAGGCAAGGTATGATCCTGGTGATCGACAACTTCGACTCCTTCACCTACAACCTGGTCCAGCTCCTGGGGGAGCTGGGCGAGGAGGTGCGGGTGTTCCGCAACGACGCCATCACCGTGGAGGAGGCCGAGAGGCTGGCCCCGGAGCGCATCGTGATCTCCCCGGGACCTTGCACGCCCCGGGAGGCGGGAGTGTCCGTGGAGATGATCCGCCGCTTCACCGGCAGGGTCCCCATCCTGGGGGTGTGCCTGGGCCACCAGGCCGTGGGGGCCGCCTTCGGCGCCCGCATCGTGAACGCGCCGCAGCTCATGCACGGCAAGTCCAGCGAGATCTTCCACGACGGGCGCACCCTCTTCGAGGGGCTGCCCTCGGTCTTCCCGGCGGTGCGCTACCACAGCCTGGCGGTGAGCCACCAGGACCTCCCGGCGTGCCTGGAGGTGAGCGCCTGGACCGCCGAGGGGACCATCATGGGCCTGCGCCACCGGGAGCACCCGGTTGAGGGGGTGCAGTTCCACCCCGAGTCGGTGGCCACGGAGGCCGGCCGGCGCATCATCCAGAACTTCCTGGGCAAGGCCCCCCGGCCGCCGCTCATCGACATGAAGGGGGCCATCGCCTGCGCCATGGCCGGCCGGGAGCTCCGCGCGGCCCAGATGCGGGCGGTGATGGAGATCATCATGAGCGGCCAGGCCACGGGGGCCCAGATCGGGGCCTTCCTTACCGCCCTGGCCTTGAAGGGGGAGACCGCCGGGGAGATCACCGCGGCCGCGGAGGTGATGCGGGAGAAGGCCACCCGCGTACCCGTGCCCAAGGGTGCGACCGTCGTGGACACCTGCGGAACCGGCGGGGACGGGGCGCACACCTTCAACGTCTCCACCGCCGCGGCCCTGATCGCCGCCGGGGCCGGGGTGACGGTGGCCAAGCACGGCAACCGCTCCGTGTCCAGCCGCTGCGGGAGCGCCGACGTGCTGAAGGAGCTGGGGGTGAACACCGCCGTGGACGCGGCCGGCATGGGGCGCTGCCTGGAGCGGGCGGGGATCGGCTTCCTCTTCGCCCCGGCCCTGCACTCCGCCATGAAGCACGTCATCGGCCCGCGCCGGGAGATCGGGATGCGCACCATCTTCAACATTCTGGGCCCCCTGTCCAACCCGGCCTTCGCCCACGCCCAGGTGCTGGGGGTCTACGACGAAAAGCTGGTGCCGGTGCTGGCCGAGGCGCTGCGCGGGCTGGGCCTGAAGCGGGCGCTGGTGGTGCACGGCTCCGACGGGCTGGACGAGATCACCCTGACCGGGCCCACCCGGGTGAGCGAGCTGCGGGACGGGAAGATCACCTCCGGCACCATCGACCCGGGCGAGCTGGGCCTGGCCCTCTGCGGCCCGGAAGAGCTGCGGGGCCAGGACGTGCAGATCAACGCCCGCATCCTGAAAGGCATCCTGGACGGGGAGGAGCGGGGACCGCGGCGGACCATGGCCCTCCTGAACGCCGCCGCGGCGATCTACGTGGCCGGGCGGGCGGAGAGCCTGGCGGAGGGGCTGGAGCTGGCCGCGCAGGCCGTGGACAGCGGCGCGGCGGCCGACAAGCTCCGCCTCCTTTCGGAGTGCTCCCATGGGTGAACCGGGGCTGCCCTCCATCCTGCGCCGCATCATCGACTGCAAGCAGGCGCGCCTGCGGGAGGCCCGTTCCCGGGTGCCTCTCTCCGAGCTGCGGGCGGCGGCGCGGGACCTGCCGGCCTGCCGCAGCCTGGCC
>CAZBDU010000041.1:0-44518 GCA_964490725.1 uncultured Spirochaetaceae bacterium
GTCCTCGACTCATCTAATATTACCATTAGTATACCAGAAACATCCTAGTTGTCAATTGCGGTGCGTGCGTTTTGGCTCAAGAGATCAGGTTTTTCTCTCATACATCGTGAACCGGTAGACGCCATGCCGCTATTTCTATCCCAGCCTCCGCAGGAAGAGTGGCGGGGTGGAAGTGGCCGTGCTGACTTTGGTGCGGCAATTTCGCAAATTGAGCAACACCATGGACACAAAGCCGATGCCTGCGCGCATGAGCTGTGCAGCGGAGGGACCGTTCTTGCCCCGCGTCGTCGCCCTGGCCGTCGATCTTGTCGGAGACTGTCGTGGCCTAGTCGGACTGACGGGGGTGTTCATGCTTGTCGACGCGGTGGACCAGGCAGGATTGCCGAAAGACTTCGCCAGGTTGACCGGACGGATTGGCCTCTCCAATCCCGTCGTTGTTTCGGTGTGACAACATCACTCCGGTGGGCCGACACTGCCAACGCAATAGCCTGCGGCGTCCTCAAGAAGCGAGACCAAAGCATACGCTTCGGTGAATACGCAAAGATCAGGCTGGCCGCTGTAGCTTCAGCGCAAGTGCTCCTCCGAAGCGCCGCAGCAGACCTACCAGTCCGTTGGCTTGCCGCCGGCCGTGGCAATCAATACAAAGGCCATTACGCACGGTTCGCTGCCCCGGTTGGCCCAGTTGTGGTTGGTGGCCCGCTGGATGACCACATCCCCGGGCCTCAGGTGGACCTCCCCCTCCTCGAGCTCCATCCACATCTCTCCGGACAGACAGATCGCATAGTCGATGGTATCAGTGGAGTGCCAGCGTTCCGAGACACCGGGCTCGTAGCAGGCGAAGCGCAGCACCGACCCGTTGGCCAGGCTTGTTCCGAGCTGCCACGTGGCCGGGTCTTCCTCGGTCAGGCGCGGCGGTAGCCGGTCGGTGGCCCAGAGATCGACACGTTCGAACCCAGGCCGGCCGCACTTTCCCTCGATCTCGCTGTCCGTCTTAACGACGCTCCGACCTTCCCGGTTCTGGCCCGTGACTACTCTCCTTATTCTCATCTGTTACCATTCCCTCCATGCGTTCGCAGCGTGTGTGCAGGCTCCGCCAAGGTCGCCTTGTCTTGTCATCTAACGGACGGTTCCCAAAGAGCCGGAACTACGCTGGTCGGCTCGGTAGCAACATCGATCACGGCAGGCAGATCGGAGGCCAGTGCCTGCTGGAAAGCCTGCGGAATCTCTTCGGGTGCTTCCACCTCAATGCCCAGGCACCCCATGTCCCGGGCCAGGCGAGCGAAGTTGGTTTTCTCGAAGGAATAGATCTCGTGCGGATTTCCCGGGGAATCCGCGTAGGCGCGGTTCGTCCCGACGCGGCTCTGGCCGAAACCACTGTTGTTGTTGATCACCGTGACCGTGTGGATTTTCCAGCGCTTGGCCGTCTCAAGATCAGACAGATGATACCACATGCCGCCGTCTCCGGTGAAGCAAACCACGGGCCGTTGCGGCGCGGCCAACTTGGCGCCCAGCGAAGCGGGGAACGCCCATCCCAGCGATCCGGCAGACCGTAGGTACGTTTGTCGCTGGTGAACCAAGTCCAGCATCGTGGCGGTCCAAATGGCCGAGTACCCGGTGTCGGCAACGAGAATGGCGTCTTGCGGCACGAGCGTGGAAAGCTCCCTGCACAGACGCTCCGGGCGCATGGGCCGCACGGCTGCGCTCAGCAGGGGCTCAAGTTCCGCACGCCAGCTCGCTACGATTTCCGCTGCCTGTCGTGCCCAGGCTGCCTTGCCGTCCGCTCCCTGCAGGGACTCCACCAGCCCGGTGATCGCCAGCCTGGCATCTCCAAGTATGCCGTGCGTGTTTCGGCAGTTACGGCCCAACTCCGCCGGTTCAATGTCGATCTGGATGACGGGTGTCCCTTCCCGCGGAATAGTCCAGTTGTGGGTAACCTGATCGCCCACGGAGCTTCCGACGTAGATGACCAGGTCGGCCCCCGACACGATCTGGTTGGCGCAGCGCATGGAATAGGAGCCCACGATTCCCGCGCTGAGCGGATGAGTGCTGGGGATCACCGCCTTGGCAGTGCAAGAGCTGGCCACTGGTATGGAGAAGGCTTCTGCCAGCTTCAGTACTTGGGCTTGAGCCCCGGAGGCAATTGCTCCTCCCCCAGCCACGATGACCGGTCTGTCCGCGGCAGTGATGAGCCTGGCGGCCTCACGGATGTCACTGGCGGCAGGTTCGATTCTCAAGGCCGGCGCCCGCGTGTACCTTGGCTCAGCTCGCACGGGCAGGGAAATCGTAGCGGCTTCGATCACCTCGCCCGCCAAGCCCATCAGCTCCAAGTGAACAGGCCGGGGAGCCCCCGACGTGGCTTCTCGGAACGCCTGGCTGAACAGATGAGGCAGCTGCTCCACCGTGTCAATATTCGCGTTGTATTTGGTCACAGGGTTGAACATCTCGTGGTGGAGGATCTCCTGGTATGCGTTCCGGTGCTGAAAAGCGGAAGGCTTGCGCCCGGTGATTGCGATCAGCGGAGAACGAGCCAAGTAAGCATCCTGCAATCCGGCTGCCAGGTTGGCGGCACCCACCGACTGGGCCATGACGATGCCCGGCTTCCGGCTGACCCTGGCATAGCCGTCCGCCATGTACGCCGCCGATTTCTCGCAATGCGGGACGACCCGCCTGATTCCCAATCCCTCCATCTCGACCAGAGCTCGGCGCAGAATGGCCGGGATCAGGAACACGTACTCTACTTCGTACGCCTGCAGCGTTTGAGCGATGAACCTTGCCCCCGTCACAGATTTCTCCATGTCCCTTGCCCTTCTCCTATTCTTCGCGGGTCGCAGTAGTGGCACTCTGATTGCCGGCCGTTAGTGGTGGCCTGCCAGAGACCGTTCCTGCCGGGCTGAGCGGCCTCGCTGCTTGAAGAATCCCTCCTCACGCATCACTTTGAGCACCGTCGGCAGCGAATAAGGGATGCCGTTCTGCCGGCGCAGCATCGTTGCGTTGATCCTCTGGTGCCGCGCCTCCATCTGCCGGCAGAGATCGATGATCTTGAAGCGCCAGTAGGGCTTGATCCGCCGCGGCGATCTTGCTGGCCGTCGGGTATGGTCAAGAAGCTGCTCGCGTTCCTCGAACCGCCGTATCCATTTCCTCACCGTCTTGGGGGTAGTGGCGAACTGCCGAGCCGCCGGTTTCACCCCAAATAGCCTGGCGAACTGGACCATACCCAGCCTGACTTCACTCACGTCCTTGCTGTTCAAGTAATACCCGTAGTAGGTGAACTCGAGCATAGACCCCTCCTTCCCGAAGCTTACTCGAGCTGTAGAATGACTAGTTGTATACCACAAGCATCCCAATATGTCAACCGTACTCTTGGAAAATCGCTCAGATGTGATCGTGCGGCATGCGCATAAAGAGACAGGGTACCCCCGGGTGCTGCGCCCGCCGGCGCAGCACCCAAGCGCACCGGCGCCCGTATTGTGTTCAGGACGCATGGCGACAGGCGTGGGTGACTTTTCAGCTCTGGCATCCCTGCCGGTCGAAGTCGCTCGAACGCCTGCAGCTGTTTCGGCTCTTTGCAGGTGGCTCGAGATTGGGGGGACCATGTGTGTTCATCCGCTCGACGTCCAACCAGCCGATTTGACAAGAACGGAGCCCGACACGGATAATTGCGCCCCGAAAAACCTTGGGAAGGTTGGAAGCTGTGTCGGTCCTGCAAAGCCGGACTCTGGTACGAGAGGGTGTGAAAACCGGAACAGACAAGGAGAAGCACCAGGAAGATGCTTGACTCGATCGTGCAGGGTTTGTCTTTCCTGGCCAATCCGCCTGTCATCCTGGCGCTCGTAGTTGGTGTAGTCGTCGGGCTGGTATTTGGCCTCATGCCGGGGATCGGTGTTGCCTCCGCCATGGCCATAGCCCTTCCGCTGACCTTCGGCATGAAGCCGATGGTGGCGCTGGCGCTGCTGATGGCCATCCATGCCGTCGGCTGCACCGGGGGTTCCATCACGGCCATCCTGCTCAACATCCCCGGCACGGGCCTCAATTCGGCGACGTTGCTCGACGGCTACCCCATGACCAGGAAAGGTCAGGGCGGACAGGCGGTGGGCGCTGCGCTCTCCGCGTCCGCGCTGGGTGGGCTTTTCGGAGCGATCGTACTGGCCCTGTTGATTCCGGTGGTCCGGCCGTTGATCATGGTGTTTGGCTCCCCCGAGACCCTGCTCGTGGCGTTGACAGGGTTGTGTTTCATCTCCGTGCTGTCGTCGTCCGGGTCCGTTAGCAAGGGACTGGCCTCTGGCTTTCTGGGCATGTTGATCGGCTTTGTTGGACTCGATCCACTCATCGGCGTGCCCCGCTTTGCTTTCGGGAGCATGTATCTCTACGACGGAGTCGGCATCATCCCGTTCGTGTTGGGCATGTTCGCACTGCCGGAGATTATCGATCTCACTTTGAAAGGGCGAGCCACTATCGCCGATGTGGACGCCTCCGTCATCTCAAGGACGCCATTCTCACAGGTCTGGCAGGGTGTCAGGTACGTGTTTCGTAACATCTCACTCTTCATACGCAGCTCCATCATCGGTACAGTGGTGGGCATCATCCCGGGCATCGGTGGCCCCACCGCAATCTTCATGGCATACGGACAGGCCAAGATGGTTTCCAAGCATCCTGAAGACTTCGGCAAAGGGACCATTGAGGGCGTGATCGCTCCGGAAGCGGCCAACAATTCCAAGGAGGGAGGGTCGATGCTGCCGACCCTGGCTTTTGGAGTCCCCGGCTCTATGTTGATGGCCATTCTTCTGGCTGCGATGATTTATCACGGCATCGCGCCCGGACCACCGATGCTCAAGGAGAACCTTCCGATAACCTGGGCCCTGATCTTTGCGCTTGTGGCGGCCAATATCCTGGGGTCAGCAGTGATGCTGCCGTTCGCCATGAAGCTGGCCAACATCGCCTTTATGCGCGCCCGGATTCTCATCCCCATCATCCTGGTAGTCGCCTGCTTCGGCGCCTACACGGGAGATTCGGAGTTCGGCGCCATCATCGCCATGCTCATCTTCGGTGCTCTTGGCTACACGATGATGAAGACAGACTACAACCGAGTCACAATGCTGCTGGGCTACATCCTGGCGCCGATCGTGGAGCGGTACTGGTTCATCTCCTACGCGTCGGAGGGCCTGCAGTTCTTCCTGCGGCCGATCAACCTGGTTCTGGTGGGCCTTTCAGTATTCGTGCTGAGCTACTATCCGGCGAAACGGATCATCCTGAGGAGCAGAAAGCCGCGCCATGAAAGCTAGCGTTATATTCACTGCGATCCTGTTCGGCGTGGCCGTGATGTTCGTCATCCTCTCATTTCAGTACCGCTACGAGGCACGCATCGCACCCCTGCTGGTCGGAACCCTGGCCTCCGTTTGCCTGGCGGTCGTGCTGATCAACGGCATAAGAGCGATGTACCGGGACAAGCGCAGCGGAGCGAAGGGCGACCAGGCAGCTGCGAGCGGCGAGACGGCAACGAGCGTCGATTTTCAGCTCGGCGTCAAGGGCTCACTTCAGGCCGTTGCGTGGGTGGTCGGGCTCGTAGTCTGCATCTACTTGGTGGGCCTCGTCATCGCCCTTCCCTTGTTCGTGCTGGTCTACATGAGAGCGTACAAGGAAAGGTGGCTCACCTCCCTGGTCAGCTCCGCAGGCATTCTTCTGATCGTTTGGGGGTTCTTCGACAAAATCCTGCATGTCTCGCTGTACTGGGGGATCCTGCTGGAATAGGGCGGGGTCGGAGCGGGCGGTCATCGTCAAGCTGAAGGTGGGGGCACAAGCGTGCTTTGCCTTGCGAAACCGTGGTGAAGGAGGAAGAGATCATGATTGGACCAAGACGAATTGCACTGGCGGCCGGGATCCTGCTGTGTGCCTGCTCCCTGCTGTTTGCCGGGGGCTCGAACGAGGGAACCGCGGCCAAGGACGAGGCGTCCCTGTCTGCGCCGCTTTCCGCCATGGACAAGGCGGCCCAGTTCTACAAGGGCAAGACAGTGCGCATCCTGGTAGGCCATGAGCCTGGGGGCGGTTATGACGCCACGGCCAGGCTTCTGGCACCAGCTCTCTCAGAGCTCCTGGGCGCCACCGTGGTGGTGGAAAACTACCTTGGGGCCGGCGGCATCAAGGCAGCCAACTATCTGTACGAGAAGGCGGACCAGGACGGCCTGACGCTCCAGCTGATGATGACACCCACGCTGGTGCAGGGCCAGCTGGTCAGAGACCCCGCCGTTACCTACGACTTGAGAAAGATGAACTGCCTCGGCAACACTCGGGCCTACTACTCCGGCGTCTGGATCACCGCCGGGCTGCCGTTCAAAGATTGGGCTGACATGGTGAGCTCTGGCAAGAAGATCCGTTTTGCCGCCAGCAACCAGGCCAGTCAGACCTACTGGGTGCCGGAGATGGTCCTCAAGGCCACCGGACTGAACGAAGAGACCATCAACATGGTGCGAGGCTACATCAGCGCGCCTGACGAGCTGCTGGCCGTAGTCCGGGGAGAAGTGGAGGCCACGTTTCTTTCGTACAACTCCGGTTCCATAGCCTCGGAGTACAAAGCCGGCACGATCCGGCCCATGGTCTATTTCTCTCCCGAAAGGGTGCAGGAGCTGCCCGACGTGCCCACCATCTACGAGGTGGCGCCGAACCTGCCGCCCAACGTAAAGTTCTGGCTGGACTACCATGTGGGAACACAGAAGTATCGCGGCGCCATCTACACCAACCAGAACGTGCCGCCGGAGCGAGTCGAGTTTCTACGCGAAGCCCTGAGCAAGGTGATGGAAAAGGACTCGCCGGTCTACCGGAAGATCAAGGCGGCCAACTTCAGCCCATTCTGGGCTACCGCCGAGGACGTGCAGCAGGCAGTGAATACCTGGCTGAATGTCGACGAGGAGCAGGTGAAATACTTCAGGAAGGTTCTCGGTCTCGAATAGGGATGGCCTCACCGTTTGTGGAACCTTCCGGGCGTTTCTGGTAGCATCACGGCTGTCCGCGCCGGGTGGCCTTCTGGTTCTCGGGGGGCCTGCCCGGCGCCCCGGGTGCGCAGCCGATCTGGATGCAGGACGGTTCCCGCGTTTCCCGGAGGAACGCGAAAGGCGGAGGCCAGGCGAGTGATGGCCGAATATATGCTCTGAGGAGACACGGATATGGGGTACGCGGATACGAAGTTCGATGACTTCTTCCAGCTGGTCAGGAAAAGGAGATCCATCCGGAAGTTCAAGGCCGACCCGGTGCCCGATGAGTACATCGAGAAGATTGTAGAAGCAGCCCGCTGGGCGCAGTCGGGAGCAAACGCCCAGCCTTGGGAGTTCATCATCGTCAGGGACAGGGCCGTGAAAGAAAAGATCGTGGAGCTTCAGATGGAACACCGGATGCGCTGTTGGGACTTTGAGAGAACCCGCATCCAGGAGCTCAGGCACAACGTACACAGCCCCGGCGCTCCGACTGTTCCGCCCAATTTCAAGGAAGCCCCCGTGTTCATCGTTGTCTGTGGAGACCCGAGAACCACGCAAGCCAGCGTGTTGATCGCACATTTCCTGACGAACGAGGGAGGGCCGATGGCCCACTTTCTAAAGAACATGGCCAACGCCACCCAAATCCTCAACCTGGCGGCGGCGGCCCTGGGATTAGGCTCGCAGTGGGTAAGCGTGAACTCGGCCATCGAGCCGCGGCTGAAGGCTCTGTTGAATGTGCCCGACGAAATTGCGATTCACACGATCGTCCCCATCGGATATCCCGCCTATGAGCCGGCGCCCCCCTACAGGCGGGACCTGGAGGAAATCCGCCACTACGAGCAGTACGACCGGAGCAAGTTTCGCTCTGGCGACGACATATTCAATTACCTGCGCACTTTGAGGACAGCGACGCGGCCCTCCTACGAGGCGATCTTCAACGTCGAAGAGAGGAAATGACCAAAGCAGCCCGCGACCAGCTGGCGGGGTTCGCCGCCGGCCTGAGGTTCGAGGACTTGGGCCGGGACCTGGTCAGGTATGCCAGACTTTGCATACTTGACCAGATCGGCGTCAACCTGGTTGGTCCTCCGGCGCTGACGGAAAGCTTCGGCAGCATAGACACCCTGGCGAGGGAGTGGGGTGGACGTGAAGAATGCACGGTGCTCGGCGCCTCCCTCAGGCTGCCCTTCCCCAGCGCCGTCTGGTTGAGCACCGCCTACGCAACAGCGAACTCCCTTGATGCCATTCACAAGGGCACCATGATCCACCTCTCGGCCGCACTGATCCCGGCGCTGATCGCTGCTGCCGAGAGGCAAAAAGCGAGCGGGCGGGAGCTCATCGCGGCCTTTGTGGTAGGAGCCGAGGTGGGAATTCGGGTGGGAAGGGCGCTCAATTCGGTCAGTGTCTACGAGCTCGGTTTTCACCCCACCTGTTGTGCGGCCCCCTTCGCTTGCGCCGCCGGGGCGGGCAAGATCCTGGGACTCGGCGCCGAAGAGATCGGCCAGGCTATCAGCATCGCCGCAATCCAGGCGGGCGGTCTCTACCTCACCGGGGGGGCCGAGGCGCACGCTGCCAACTACAATCTGGCCATAGCGATGGCCGCGGAGAGCGGCGTCAAGGCGGCCTTGTACGCAGGCATGGGCATCACTGGCTTCGCGCGAACCTTCGAGCACGAGCGTGGCTTTCTTGTGAGTCACAGTCCGAGACCGGACCCTGCCAGGCTGGTCTGTGGGCTGGGCAGCGAGTACGCGGTGACGGACCTGTGCTTCAAGAAATACTCGATCGGGATCTACGAGAACACCAGCGTCGACAGCCTGGTCAGAATGATGCGCACGCACGGCCTCCACGCTCCCGACCTTGACCGGATAAAGCTGAAGCTGCCTTCCCAGGTCCTGCGAACGGCGGGGGCTCCCGAGTACCCGGGCAACCGTCAGCGCGCCTACACCAATCCCCGCTTCATCCTGGCGCTGGCGGCCTACCATGGCGAGGAGCTTGCCTGCAACCCGGAACTGTTCGGCTCCGGAAGCCTCGAGGACCCGAGGATCATAGACCTGTACCGGCGGATCGACGTGGAGCCGGAACCCGAGCTAGATCGGGTCTACCCCGAGAAGAAACCCTGCATTGTCACCATCCGTACCCGCAATGGAGCCTCTTTCACCGAGTCGGAGGAGGGTCCCTTCAAGGGGGACCCGGACAATCCCTTCTCGGAAACGGATTTTCTGGTAAAGTTTCAGAAGCTTGCCGGTGCCGCTTTGACTCCGCGGGTACTTCGCCGCGTAGTGGCCCAGGTAACCGAGCTAGAGAGACTTGAGGACGTTTCCCTGCTGGTGAACGCTCTCGGCCAAGGGAGAACAGGCCCATGGGGCAGACGAGATTGGAGACCGTCAATACCGACGTGCTGATTATCGGCAGCGAAGGCGCCGGAGGCAGAGCGGCCATCGCCGCGGCCGAGGCCGGAGCCGCCGTGACTATTGCCACCAAAGGTAGGATGGGCAAGAGCGGATCTACGGTCACGGCCATAGCTGGTATCGCGATAGACGGGCAGGCCCGCCGTGAGCTGCTCGACCTGGCCGAGACCACGGCGGATACTCCGGAGAAGTTCTTTCAGGACATCGTCAGGGAGGGCAAGCTGGTCAACAACCAGAAGCTGGTCCAGCGGGTCGTTGAGGATGGGCCCCAGCGAATCCGTGAGCTGATGAGCTGGGGTATGAAGGTGGTCAACTTCTCCACGGTCCCGGGGCCTGGCCACAGCCACCCTCGAGACATCTACACCACGGGACGCCAAATGGTGGCCGCGATCAGGAAGAAAGCGCGCGCGTGTGGCGGCATCCAGGTGCTGGAAGACCTGATGATCGTGGATCTGCTGCTGGCCGGCTCAGTTGTGGTCGGGGCGGTGGGGCTGAACCTGCGAAGCGGGCAGCCGTTGGTGTTATCGGCCGGGGCTGTGATCGTGGCTACCGGGGGAGGGCAGACGGTCTACCCCTTCTACACTGCGCCTGATGAGCTCTCCGGAGACGGGCAGGCCATGAGCTTCCGGGCGGGCGCCGAGCTGGTGGACATGGAGATGATCCAATTCCACCCCTACGATTTCGTCCATCCGCCGGCCTGGATGGGCATGGGCTTTCCCTTCACCTTCAGCCGGGATCTTGAGGTGTGGCTGCTCAACAGGCGTGGCGAGCGGTTCATGCGGAAGTGGGATCCTGAGCGTATGGAGCATTCCACCCGGGATGTGCTCTCCGTGGCCATCATGAATGAGGTCCTGGAAGGCCGCGGTAGCCCTCATGGAGGCGCGTTCATGTCCGTGGCCCACTTGCCCCGCGGGCTGATCGACTACGCTGAGCAGTGGATGATGCCTGGCATCATGAACCCGGGCTGGCGGTACGCCGGGTTCAGCTTCAAAGATCTGGTCGAAGAGCTGAAGAAGGGCTACCCTATGGAGGTTGCTCCGGCCTGCCACTTCTTCATGGGCGGGATCAGGACCGACGAGCGCTGCCGCACCCGGGTCCCTGGCCTCTTCGCGGTGGGAGAAGTCAGTGGCGGGATGAACGGCGCCAACCGGCTTTCCAATTTGGCGTTGACACAAGTGTTCGTCCAGGGCGCCATCGGCGGGCAAGAAGCCGCGGCTTTCGCGCGAGCCAACGACAGGCCAGCGTGGAACCGGGAGAATGCCGAGGAGATCGTAAGACGGATCTCAGCTCCACTGGACCGGGCCAGCGGAGTGCGCCCCTACGAGCTGAAGAGGCGGATCCAGGCGCTGGCCTGGCAGAAGGCGGGTGTCATTCGGGAGGGAGGTGCGCTACGCCAGGCCTTGGAGGAAATCCGGGCCGCCCGCGACGAGTTCCGCCGACTCAGTTGTCGGGCCAAGGACAGGGTCTACAATCGCGAGTGGATCGAAGCCGTCCAGTGCGAGAATCTGCTAGCGGTGGTCGAATCTATCGCCCGGTCGGCGTTGCTTCGCGAAGAAAGCCGTGGCGCTCACTACAGGAAGGACTTCCCGTCGGTCGACGACGCCAATTGGTTGAAGAACGTCGTCTTGCGGTGGGAGGGAGGCGAAACGGTGACCGGCACGCGTCCAGTGGAGCGCGCGGACAGATTTGCGGCCGCTACCTAGTAGGGGCCACGAAAAGGTTAGTGATTGATTATGGAAAACACGCGAGAGATCAACGTCAAGATCCGGCGGTTCAATCCTGCGGAAGGGGACACCCAGAGCAGGTACGAGAGCTACACCGTGCCCATAGTGGAGCGCGGCACGAGCGTGATGAACGTGCTGCAGTACATAAGCGAGCACTACGACGGTGGCCTGGCCTACTACATCTCTTGCCGGCGGGGCGAGTGCGCCGGATGCACAGTGAGGGTCAACGGCAGAGCCAGGCTGGCCTGCCTGGAGATCGTTGACAGCGACTTGGTGCTTGAGCCGATGAGTTCGGGCAAGGTCGTCAAGGATCTGGTCACAATACCCCGCGACCGGAACGGGCCGAGTATTGATGACTATCTCGGGAGGCCTATCCGTGGCAAAGGGTGAATGATGCAGTGCGCCAGGAGTAGCTTTCCGAATGGCCAGGATCGACCCGACGCAGAGCAGGTGGGCTCGGCAACCCACGCCCGCTTCTAGGGCTCACCCGCCGCCGCTCCCGCCAGCAGGGCCTCCGCCTTGACCTTGTGTGCCGAAAGCTGGATCGCCCCGGGCTCCGCTCCCAGCGCGTAGGCCAGAAGCTCGGCGATGTGGAACACCGGGATGGTGCGCCTCTGTCCGTCCCGCCGGGAGAGGAGCAGCTGGCCGGTGTCGAACTGGGTGAAGCAGGCCGGGCAGGCCACCACCAGCGCCTCCAGGCCGGCCTCGTTCATCCAGTCCAGCTTCTCCCGGGCAACCTGCAGCGACTCCTGGTTGCGGCCGGCGTTGATGTTCAAGGCCGCGCCGCAGCACAGCTCCGGGCGGTTGTACTCCACGATCTCCGCACCGAGGGTCTCCAGGATCACCTCCATGGTCTCCGGCAGCGGCCAGAACGGAGCCCGGTGGTCGTCCCCCATCACCCTCGAAGGCCTGTAGTAGTGGCACCCGTAGTGGGTGCCCACCTTCAACCCCCTCAAGGAACGCACCATGCGGCTTTCCAGGAGCTCCAGCATCGGCTCCCGGGCCAGGAGGTCCGGAAGGTGGTAGATGTGCATGCTGCCCTGGTACTCCTTGCCCAGCTCGCGCAGCATCTGGTGCACGAACAGGCGCTTGTTCTCGTCCTGGGCAAGGATGTGGTTGGTCTCCCGCAGGGTGTTGGTGCAGCCCGCGCACAGGGTGACCACGTCCAGCCCCTGTTCCTCGGTCAGGCAGAGATTGCGCGCCGCCAGGGCCAGCCAGGCGTCGAAGTGCACCTCCTTGAGGCCCAGGGGAGCGGGGCAGCAGCCGAACTTGACGTCCACCAGCTCGATGCCCAGCCGCGGGGCCAGAAAGCGGGCCGCCGCCTCCATTCCGGGATACTTGATGGGGATGACGCACCCCGTGAAGATGGAGATCTTCATGGCGAGGGATCCTCGGGAAGCTCCAGGATCTCCTCCAGCCCGGCCTGGCGCAGGATCTGCCGGATCTCCGCGCTGTTCGGTGGGGTGAGGGGCCGCAGCCCCAGCTCCTGCCGGATCCGATCCGAATGGGACGTGGCCCGGACGGACCAGCCGGTCTGGGCCATCAGGCGGATGTTGTCCCTGACGGCGCGCGGCAGGTTGCCGCGCCGGGCGGCCAGGTTCATGATATGGGTGAGAAGCCCGGTGATGGTGATGCCGTGGGGGCAGCGCTCCTGACAGGTGTGGCAGGTGGTGCAGGCCCACAGGGTGTCGTCCGCCAGGACCTCCTCCTGCTCGCCGTAGAGCATGTAGCGGAGGATGATCTCCCGGGGATTGTAGCCGGCCACCACCCGGGCCGAAGGGCAGCTGCCGGTGCACACCGCGCACTGGAGGCAGCGGTAGAACTCTTCCCTGTCGTACAGATCCAGCGCTCTGGCCACCCTCGCCCCCTCCCTCGACACCGGCCCGGCTTCAGGCCGTCACCATCGTCCGGGCCCGCGCCCGGGCCAGCCGCGCCTCGTGCCTCTTCTCTCTTTCCCCGAAGAGCTTCATGCCCCGCTTGATCTCCTCCTGGCTCACCGAGCCCAGCTTCTTGCGCATGGCCAGGATCTTTTCCTGAAAGCGCTGCCCCTCCGCGGCGCTCACCCAGACCAGCTGCAGGCGCTCCGGGTCCAGGCCGTTCTGCTCCATCAGCCGGCGCAGGCGCTGGAAACGCTTCTCGGTATGCGTGTTGGCGTCGATGTAGTGGCAGTCGCCGATGTGGCAGCCGGAGATCAGCACCATGGCAACCCCGCGGGCGAAGGCCCGCTCCACGAATCGAGCGGACACCCGGCCGGAGCACATGGTGCGGATGATCCTGACCTCCGTGGGGTACTGCATGCGGCTCACGCCGGCGAAGTCGGCCCCCGCGTAGGAGCACCAGTTGCAGTTGAAGGCCAGGATCTTCTTGTCCGATTCGTACTCGGTGAACGCGTCGATCTGGGCCAGGATCTGCTCGTCGGTGAAATGGCGCATGGTGATGGCCTGGTACTGGCACTCGGCCCCGCAGGTGCCGCAGCCGGCGCAGGCGGCCTCCACCACCACCGCCTTCTTGTCCGCGTCCAGGTAGACGGCCTGGTAGGGGCACACCTTCGTGCAGGCGCCGCAGCCGGTGCAGCGCTCCGCCTCGACCCGGGCGGTGATGGCCTCCACGGTGATCTTGCCCCGGCGCATGATGATCCCGGCCCGGGCCGCAGCCGCGGAGGCCTGGGTCACCGAGTCCTTGATGTCCTTGGGGCCCTCCGCGCAGCCTGCCAGGAACACCCCGCGGGTGGCGGTGTCCACGGGCCGCAGCTTGGGGTGCGCCACCATGAAGAAGCCCCCGGAGGTGAGCGACAGGGTGAGGAAGCGCCGCACCAGGTCGCTGCCGGTTGAGGGCTTCAGCCCCACCGACAGAATGGCCAGCTCCACCTCGATATCGTAGAGCTTCGCCAGCAGGGTCGACTCCCCAAGGAGGCGCAGATTGCCGTTCCTCAGGGGAACGATCTCTCCGGGCAGCCCGTGGATGAACTGGACTCCTGCCTGCTTGGCCCGCTGGAACAGGTCCTCGAAGCCTTTGCCGAAGGCGCGGATGTCGATGTAGAAGGCCTTGATCTCCGTCTCCGGCCAGTGCTCCTTGATGAGCAGGGCGTCCTTGATGGTGTTCATGCAGCAGACGTTGCTGCAGTACGGGTTGGTCTTGCTGGAGCGCGAGCCGATGCACTGCAGGAAGGCCACGCTGGCGGGGATGCGGTGGTCCGACGGGCGGATCAGCCGGCCGCCGGTGGGCCCGCCGGCGTTGATCATGCGCTCGAACTCCAGGCTGGTGATCACGTTGGACGCCCGGCCGTACTGGTACTGCGGCAGCTCCCCGGCGTCGAACACGTCCACCCCGGTGGCCACCACGATGGTGCCCACCTGGAAGCTCTCCTCGGCGTCCCGGTCGTCGAAGGCGATGCACTTTCGCTCGCAGGCCTCGACGCACTTCTCGCAGACCCGCACCCCCTCCTTGTTCAGGCACAGATCCATGTCGATCAGGTACGTGGCTGGCACCGCCTGGGCGAAGGGCAGGTAGATGGCGCTGCGGGTGGCCAGGCCGATGTCGAACTCATTGGGGGCGCTCCTGGGGCAGACCTTGGAGCACTCTCCGCAGGAGGAACAATCGGAGGTCACGTAGCGGGCCTTGTGGCGGACCGAGACGGTGAAGCTGCCCACGTAGCCGGAGACGGCTGTGACTTCGGTGAGGCTCATGAGCCGGATGCGCGGGTGGCGCCCGGCCTCGGCCATCTTGGGGGCCAGGATGCAGATCGAGCAGTCCATGGTGGGGAAGGTCTTGTCGATCTGGGCCATGCGCCCGCCGATGGAGGGCTCCTTCTCCACCAGGACCACCTCGTAGCCCGAGTCGGCCAGGTCCAGGGCGGCCTGGATCCCCGCCACGCCGCCGCCGATCACCAGGGCCTTCTGCAGCACCGGGATGTCCGCTTCCTCCTGCGGCTCCAGGAGCCGGGCGCGGGCCACGGACATGCGCACCAGGTCCTTGGCCTTTTCGGTGGCGTTCCTCTTGTCGTGGAGATGGACCCAGGAGCAGTGCTCGCGGATGTTGGCCATCTCCAGCAGGTACCGGTTCAGGCCCGCCGCCTCGATGCAGCTGCGGAAGGTGGGCTCGTGCATCCGCGGAGAGCAGGCGGCCACCACGATCCGGTCCAGGCCGGCTTGAGCGATGTCCCGTTTGATCTTCTCCTGCCCGGGCTCCGAGCAGGTGTACAGCTGGTGCTCGGCGAACACCACGTTCTCGAGCTTCGAGGCGTGGAGCGCCACGGCCTCGCAGTCCACCGTGCCGCCGATGTTCAGGCCGCAGTGGCAGACGTACACCCCGATGCGGGGCTCCGCGGATGCGGAGGCGCCTCGCTCCGCGGGGACGCCGGCGCGCAGGTCTTCGCTCAACCCGTGCTCCTCCCCGACCGCAGACGAACGCCGTGGTCGTATCCGGCCTGCAGCGCCTTCAGGTTCAGCTCCTCGGTGCCCCTCGGGATGCTGTCCAGAACGGCGCTCTTCATGGCCTCGAACCCGGCCACTCCGGCCACCGCGGCCAGAAACCCCAGCATGACGATGTTCGCCACGATCACCCGGCCCAGCCCCTCGGCGATCCCGGTGGCGGGCACGCGGAGCACCCTCAATTCCGGCTCCTGCGGGACGCTCCTCACCAGGTTCTCGTTCACCAGCACCAGGGCGCCCGCGGAGGTGTGGCGGCCGTAGGTCCTGGCCGCCTCTTCGGACATGAGGACCAGAACGTCCGGGGTCCTCACCCGGGGATAATCGATGCGGCTCCGGGAGACCACCACATCGGCGCTGCAGGCCCCGCCCCGGGCTTCCGGCCCGTAGCTCTGCGTCATCACCGCG
The DNA here is from genome assembly GCA_964490725.1 of uncultured Spirochaetaceae bacterium. GTDB lineage: Bacteria > Spirochaetota > Spirochaetia > SZUA-6 > DRHE01 > CAZBDU01. Next base: position 15,927 of record CAZBDU010000041.1, read on the forward strand.
TTTGCCCCTTCGAACAGGGTGACGGCCTTGCCCAGGATCATGCCGGCCAGCACGATTCCCTGGCCTCCGAACCCGGCCAGGCGCACCTGGATCCTGGCGTCGTCTCCGGCCGCCGCTTCCTTCACCACGCCTGGCTCTGCGCGGCTCGCGGCCGCTGCCGAACGGGCGCTCATCTGCCGCCTCCTCTGGCGCGGGCCACCACCTGCTCCGCGTACATGTCCGTGAAGGTGGGCTTCTCGATGTCCACGAACTTGCCCACCGCCACCCGCCCCTTGAACGGCAGGGCGGTGTCCTCGGGCTCCAGCTCCGTGGCCAGATACGAGCGCTCCTTGTAGAACCTCATCAGGTCCAGGGTGGAGCCGAGCTTGTTGCGGCGGGCGTAGCCGGTGGGGCAGGGCGAGATGATCTCGATGAAGCTGAACCCGGCCTTGTTCATCCCTTCGATCATGGCGTCCCGCATCTGGTAGACATGCAGCACGGTCCAGCGGGCCACGTACGCGGCTCCGGCGGCCTTGGCCAGGTAGATCAGGTTGAAGGGATGCTCTGCGCAACCGTAGGGGGTGGTGGTGGTGCGGGCCTCCAGGGGAGTGGTGGGCCCGCCCTGTCCGCCGGTCATGCCGTAGTTGAAGTTGTTGATGCACACCACCGTGAGATCGATGTTGCGCCGGGCGGCGTGGATCAGGTGGTTGCCTCCGATGGCGAACAGGTCCCCATCGCCGCTGAACACCACCACCTTGAGCTCCGGTTTGGCCAGCTTGAGGCCCGTGGCGAAGGGGATGGGCCGTCCGTGGGTGGTGTGGTAGGTGTCCAGGTCCAGGTACCCGGCGGCCCTGCCGGAGCAGCCGATCCCCGAGACCACCACGGTCCTGTCCTGGTCGAAGCCCCCCTTTTCCAGGGCCTTCACGAAGGCGGTGAAGGCGATGCCGATCCCGCATCCCGAGCACCAGATGTGCGGGATGCGCCCCTCCTTGAGGAAGCGGTCCAGCGGGTGGGCGCCGTGGCCCCGGGCCCAGCTCTTGCGCGCCTCCCCGGGAGCCTGCACCGGGGCGTCTTTCAGCCGTTCGATCATCGGCCGGCCTCCTCCACGACGGGGGAAAGCTCCTCGGGGGCGAAGATCCTTCCTCCCATGAAGCCCGCCAGGATCGTGGGCACCCGTCCTTCGGCGCAACGCTCCACTTCAAAGGCGATCTGGCCGCTGTTGATCTCCGCCACCACGAAGGCCTTGATCCGGCCTCCCCCGGCCAGCTGGCGAATCCGGCTTTCGGCGAAGGGCCACAGCGTCACCAGGCGCAGCAGGCCCACCTTCCGGCCTTTCCGGCGGGCCTGGTCCACCACCTCCCGGGCGGTGCGGGCCGAGCAGCCGTAGGAGACCACCACCACCTCCGCATCCTCGAGGTACAGCTCCTCGGTGCGCACGATCTCCCCCGCGTGGGCCCGGATCTTGCGCACCAGGCGCTGGACCAGGCGCTCCTGCGCCTCGGGGGTGATCACCGGGTAGCCGAACTCGTCGTGGGTCAGCCCCGTGGCGTGAAGGTGGAAGCCCTCGCCGGCGAACACCAGCGGAGGGACCCCGCGTTCGTCAGGCCGGTACGGGTGGAAGTCCTTGCGGCCAGGTTTGCGGCCGCGGCGAGGCGGCCGGGGGATGGCCTCCGCCGCCGGGATCACCACCTTCTCGCTCATGTGCCCCACCACCTCGTCGCTCAGGAGCATGACGGGGGTACGGTAGCGATCCGCCAGGTCGAAGGCCTCGATGGTGAGCTCGAAGGCCTCCTGCGGCGAGTTCGGCGAAAGGGCGATCACCTCGTAGTCTCCGTGGGACCCCCAACGGGCCTGCATCACGTCCTGCTGCCCCACCAGGGTGGGCAGCCCCGTGGAGGGTCCGCCGCGCATGATGTTCACCACCACGCAGGGCGCCTCCAGCATGGCCGCCAGCCCGATGTTCTCCATCATCAGGGAAAAGCCGGGGCCGGAGGTGGCTGTCATGGCCCGGGCGCCGGCGCAGGAGGCCCCCACCACGGCCGCCATGGAGGCCAGCTCGTCCTCCATCTGGACGTATACCCCGCCCACCTGGGGCAGGCGGGCGGCCATGCGCTCGGCCACCTCGGTGGCCGGCGTGATCGGGTAACCGGCGAAGAAGGTGCACCCCGCCGCCAGAGCGCCCTCGGCGCAGGCTTCGTCCCCGCTCATGAAGTAGGTGCCTGTGAGGACGGGGCCGGAGACGCCGCGCTGCGTGCCGCCGGAGACGCCGCGCTTCGCGGGAGCGCTCACCGGCGGGCCTCCTCTTGCCCGCCGCCGGCCGGCCGGCGGCGGAACCGCTCGCGGCGGGACAGGGCGGTGCGGCGGATGACGTCATGGGCTGCCAGAGGCCGGCGCTCCGCCACGGTGCAGAAGATGGCGAACTCGGGGCACACGGATTCGCAGAAGCTGCAGTTGACGCACGCCCCTTCTTTCTTGACCCTGGGAGGGTAGTAGCCCTTCTCGTTGAACTCCGTGGACTGCTCCAGCACGTCGTTGGGGCAGAACTCGATGCAGTAGTTGCAGCCCTTGCAGCGGTACTCGACGACGGTGACCTTGCCGATGACGACCTCGCGCTTGTCCGCGTCCAGCGGCAGGCGCCAATAGCTCATATTCTCCATTCCTCGCTTGTCGGGAAAGCGCCATTATAGCAGTACTTCCCGGGCGTATCAACATTACTCGATAGGTAATGTATACTCAGGGGAGGCAGGTTTCCGCCCGGCTTTAGCCTTCCAGCAGGGTCGCTTCCGCTTCCAGACTGTCGCTGCGGCTGAGAAAGCGCACGAAGCAGGAGCGTTCCTTCCGCTCCAGGCGCCCGATGGAGATGCCCAGGCACAGCTCCTCTTCTCGGGCCCACCGCTTCCGGCCGCTGATGATCAGCTCCGACGGGCACAGCCTGCTGTTCTTGAGCTTCAGAGCGAAGCGCTCCCTGGCAGGATCGAGTCGTGACTGCCCCTGGAAACAGAGGGAGACTCCCGAAAGTGAGATGTCCTTCACGTATCCGATGTTCCGTTTTCCCTCCGGCCGCTCCAGGTAGAGGCTCCAATGGGACCGGATTCTGGGATACCCTCTCTTTTCGCCCTTATCCATCACGCCCTCCTCCTGCACCCGGGACAACAGAATATCCCATCCCGCCGCGGCAGCCAATGGCAGGGTTGGGAGCCGTCCGCTGGAACCGAAGATCCCCGGGGCGCTCAGCCATTGAGCAAGCAACTGCCGTGCCAAACCGGAAGAGGGACTGCTTCGTGGCCAGGACGGAGGCCGCCCGGCGGGACATGGGCGTCCGCAGCGGCGCCGCGCGGCATTCCGCGGCCGGCCAGTTGTGGCGACTTTTCAATGCATCGCGGTATCGCCTCGAATCGAGGAGCGCCGAACGGTGCCAGCCGGACCGGGAGCCGCCACTTCCGGCAACCTTCGGCCTCCGGCGCAACCTTCGTTGACGCGCGCGCCGGGGAAACGCCGAAGCCGGACCGGCGGGCGGCGCGCGCTCCCCCGGGAAGGCAGAATCCAGAGCTCGGCGCGGACCGGCGTCATTCCGCTGTCCCAACTCCTCGAGGAGCTTGCCGCCGGCGGGTGCTCCGGAGCGATCGCTCTGGAATACCAGAACAGCGAGCGGAAGGACTGCAGCGACGTCGATGTCGTTGCCGAAACCGCCGCCACTCTGCGCGAGCTGGGGGTGAATGTGCGGGTGGCCTCTGGAGACCGTCGGCCGCCTCGCCCTCAGCCGCCGGTAGCACCCGTGCGTGCACCCGCCGCGCCGCCGGAGGCGCGCAGGGCCCGCCGCTGGTTCAGGATGTTCCCCAGCGCGGTGGCCTCGGCCTGGCCGGCCCGCACCTCCACGCCGGCGGCCTCGGCGATCAGCTCGTTCAGCAGCTCGTTCCTGGAGCCGCCCCCGATGACGTGCAGCACCCCGACGCGCTGCCCCGTGATCTGCTCGATCTCCCGCAGCGAGGCGGCGCAGGTCGCGGCCAGCCCCAGGAAGATGGCCCGGGCGGTCTGGAAGGGCGTCTGCGGCACGCGCTGGCCCGCCTCGCGGCAGTAGGCGGCGATCGCGGCGGGCATCTCCCGGGGCGCCTCCAGCAGGGGGTGGTAGGGATCGATGCGGCTCTCGAAGCCGGCCTCATCGCGGGCTCCCCGCACGATCTCGGGGTAGGTGACCGGGGTGCCCGCCGCCTGCCAGGCGGCCCGGCACTGCTCCAGGATCCACATCCCCGGGATGTTGCAGACCAGCCGCACGGTGCCGTCGGGATTTCCCTCGTAGCCAAAGCGCTCCGGATCGATGGCGTCCAGGTGCTCGGGCCGCTCCATGTGCACGCCCAGGATGGACCAGGAGCCGGAGCTCAGCACGGCGCTTCCCGCCTCGGGGGCGATCGTGGAGAAGGCCGCCGCGGTGTCGTGGGAGGCCCCGGTGGTGACCGGAACCGCCCCCGCGCCAGTCTCCGCGCGGATCTCCGGGCTCAGGGCCGCGAGCACCGCGGGGGCCGGCACCACCTCCGGCAGGATGCCGGCGGGAAGGCCCGCCCCCGCCAGCAGCTCCCCGTCCCAGCGGCGGCGGTGTATGTCGTAGAGCTGCGAGGTGGTGGCCAGGGTGAAGTCGGTGGCGCGCCGGCCGCACAGCCAGAAGCGCAGCAGGTCCGGGATGAACAGCAGGCAGGCCGCCTGCTCCAGGAGCTCCGGGGTTTGCTCCCTGGCCGCACAGAGCTGGCAGAGGGTGGTGATGTCCTCATGCATCAGGGCGGTCCTCCGGAACAGCTCCCGGGCGCCGAAGCGCTCCGCCACGATGCGGCGCATGCCCAGGTTGCGCCGGTCCCGGTAGGAGCGCGGGGTCTCCAGCAGGCCGCCCCGGTGGTCCAGCAACCCGTAGTCGATGCTCCAGGAGTCGATGCCCACGGCCGCCGGCTGAATGCCTCGGCCGGCCAGCTCGCGGAGCACCTCCTTCATGCCCTGGAAGATTCCCTGGATGTCCCAGAACAGGCCGCCCTCCCGCTCGTAGGGGACGTTCCGCCGGCGGGCCACCTCCTCCAGGCGCACGGAGGCTCCCTCCTTCCACCCCAGGACGGCCCGCCAGTTGCTGGCTCCCAGGTCGAAGGCCAGGTGCGGGCCTGCCATCCCGTCCGTCGCCGCCTCCGCCATCGCCCCCGCCGTCACCGCGCCATCAAGAGCTCGCGGAGATAGTCGGTTATCCCCACCGCGTCGTTTTCGCGCTGCAGCCTCTCCACCCGCTCGCGGTCCGCCGAGCGGGCCAGCTCGAAGAGCCTCTTCACCATGTCCAGGCTGGAGCGCATGGCCGCGCTGCTCTCCTCGCGGTAGGGGAAGACGTCCAGGCTGTACCACCCGTCGTAGCCGATGCGCTGCAGGGTATAGAACAGCTCGAAGGTCTCCCAGAGGTGCACCGAGCCCACCACCATGTCGTCGTCCCAGTAGCGGAAGTTGTCGTTGAGGTGCAGGTGCAGGAGCTTTCCGTACCGGTGGGCCAGCACCGCGGACTCGGCGGGGTTCTCATAGGCCATCATGGCGTGGCCGAAGTCGATCATGACCCCCACGTTGGCAACGCCCGCCTCGCGGATGGCGAGCAGGGTCTTTCCCACCGTGCCCAGGAGGATGTGGGTGCGGGGCTCCTTGATCTTGTACTCCACCGCCACCTTCACGTCCCCCCGGTGCGAGGCGATCTCCCGGATGGCCTCCACGGTCCGCGCCCAGGCCTCGGCGTAATCCACCTGCATGGGATAGTCGAAGCCGTCCTGGCCCGGCCAGAGGCTGATCTGGTCTCCCCCCAGGGCGGCCGCGGCGTCCATGCAGCGCTGGGAGAGCTCGATGGCCTGCCTCCGCAGCCGGTCGTCCCGGGAACAGAGCGCTCCGTGCTTCCACTGCGGCGAGCCGAACAGCTCCACCTCGACGTTGGACACCGCCAGGCCCAGCTCCTTCAGCCGGGAGCCCACCGGCGCCGGGTCCTCGAACTCGGCGGGGAAGCTCAGCTCCACCCCCCGGACGTCCTCCAGGGCGGCCACCTTCTCCAACTTCTCCTCGAAGGAGTAGGGGTCCTCCCGGTAGCCTCCCGGCATGAACCGGTCCCCGCAGGGGTAGAAGGGCACCGTCGCCACCGACAATCCTCTGCCGATCATCGCTTGCCTCCCTGGTGCGCCCATGCGCCCCGCAACGCTTCCTCCAGGCTCCTCCGGAAGCGCTCCAGCACGGTGTCCGCCTCTGCCTTCGAGATGATGAGGGGCGGCTTGATCTTGACCACGTTCTTCTTCACCGCGCCCACTCCGAAGAGGATCCCGTTCTCCATCCCCCTCTTGCGCAGGGCGGTGACCAGCTCGGGGGCGGGCTCCCGGGTCTGCGGGTCCGCCACGAGCTCCACGCCGATGTGGAGCCCCGCCTGGCGGACGTCCCCCATCACGGGGAAGTCCCTCTGGATGCGAGCCAGCCCTTCGGCCAGGTAGCGGCCCATGGCGTTGCAGTTCTGGAGCACCCCCCCCTCCAGGAGCTGGATAAGCTTCAGGGCCGCCACCTGCGACACCGTGTTGTTGGCGAAGGTGTGCAGCTCCTCCGAGTCCGGGGAGAAGCCCTCCAGGCGGTCGCTGACGATCACCGCGCCGATGGGAAAGCCGGCGCCCAGCCCCTTGCCCAGCACGATGATGTCCGGATCCACGCCGAAGTACTCCGCCGCGAAGAAGGTCCCGATGCGGGCGAAGGTCTGGATCTCGTCGTAGATGAGGGGGATGCCGTAGCGATCGCACACCTCCCGCAGCCGTTTCAGGTATTCCCTGGGGAGGATCACCTGCCCGCCGCTGGCCTGGATGGGCTCCACGATGATCCCGGCCACCGGCCCGTTGGTGCCCTTCTCCACCGTGGCCTCCAGCACCTTCATGCAGGCCAGGCTGCAGCGGTCCTCCCGCAGCCCCAGGGGGCAGCGGTAGCAGTAGGGATTGGGCACCCGGATGAACTGGCGGGTCAGCCGGTTGAAGCGGGCCCCGCCGATGAACTCCCCGCCGGCCAGGGTGGACACCCAGCTTGCCCCCATGACGCCCAGGGTGGTTCCGTGGTAGGAGTCGTACAGGCACATGAACTCCTGCGCGCCCTCCCGGTTCTTGAGGGCGATCTTCATGGCCGCCTCCACCGCCGCTCCTCCCCCCACGGTGAAGGAGACCCGGTTCAGGGCGGCCGGGGCCAGCTGGGCCAGCTTCCTGGCCAGGGCGAAGCGGCTGGGGGTGTCGAAGCCCTGGTGGACGTGGGTGAGGTTCTGGGAGTGCTCGTAGACGATGCGGTTGATCTCCTGGTTGGCGTGCCCCAGGTAAAGGGCCCAGCTCTGGGAGGTGCAGTCCAGGTATTCCCTGCCGTCCACGTCCTCCACCCAGCAGCCCCTGCCCCGCAGAAGCATGGGGGCCGGCCTGGTACCGCCCCCGAGCATCAGGTACTTCTCATACTCGGGGATGTCCTTGCTGCCGATGGAGTAGATTCTCTCGAGAAGCTCATCCATGAAACCCTCCCTGCTAGACGCTCTCCACCACTTCCACGCCGGTTATCATGCTGACGATGTCGTTGGCTGTCACCTGGTGGGCGCTCCTGACGCCGACGTTCTCCCCCCTGCGCAGCACCATGATCTTGTCCACCACGCGGAAGACGTGCTGCAGGTTGTGGCTGACGATGATCACCGAGATCCCCCTCTCCCTGAGCCGCCGGATCAGCTCCAGAACGTTGCCCGCCTCCTTGACCCCCAGGGCCGCGGTGGGCTCGTCCAGAATCACCAGCTTTTTGCCCCAGAAGACTACCTTGCTGAGCGCCACCACCTGGCGCTGCCCGCCGGAGAGGTAGCGCACCCGCTTGAACAGGTTGGGGATGTCGATGTTCAGATCACGCAGCAGCCTGGCCGACTCCCCGGCCATCTTGCGATAGTCCAACAGACCGATCATCCTGCCCAGGCGGCCCAGGAAGGTCGCCTCCCTGCCCAGGAAGATGTTGGCCGGGATGTCCAGCTCGTCCACCAGGGCCAGGTCCTGGTACACGGTCTCGATGCCGAGCCGCTTCGCCTCGCTGGGATTGCGGACGTTGACCTTCCGGCCGTAGAAGCGGATCTCCCCCTCGTCCTTCTGGTAGACGCCGGAGATGATCTTGATGAGGGTGGACTTGCCGGCGCCGTTGTCCCCCACGATGGCCAGGATCTCTCCCTCCCAGAGATCGAAGCTCACTCCCCTGAGCGCCTCGATGCCGCCGAAGTGCTTGCGGATGTTCCTGACCTCCAGGATGGGCCTGCTGCCCGTGTCAGCCACCTCACCCTCCTTCCACGTTGCTGCCGCCGGCGGGCCGGCGTGACTCCTTGAGGCCGCAGGCGCCCGCCCCGCCCGCCGCCGGCGTGCCTGCACCCCGGCGCGCCCCCCGGGCCGGGGCCGCCATCAGGCCAGCATCCTGGCCTCCCTCATCTGATCGAAGTAGACCGCCAGGATGAGAATCGAGCCTTTGAAGATGTCCTGCCAGAAGGTGATCAATCCCAGCTGGGTGAGGGCGTTGCCCACCACGCCGATGATCAGCACCCCCAGGATGGTTCCGATCAGGTTCCCCCGGCCGCCCTTCACCGAGGCGCCCCCCAGGATGGTGGCGGCGATGATGTCGATCTCCCTGCCGATGCCCACCTTGGGCATGCCCGCCCCCAGCAGAGAGGTGAGGACGATGCCGGAGAGGGCGGCGCACAGGCCGCTCAGCATGAACACGGTCACCACCACCCGGTTGACCCTGATCCCCGAGAGCAGCGCGCTCTGGGGGTTGCTGCCGGTGGCGTACACGTGCCTGCCGTACTTGAGACGCGACAGGGTGAAGGCCAGGATCAGGTAGACCAGCAGCATGATGAACAGGGCCATGGGGAGCACGCCCCCCAGGCGGGCCGGGCCGAAGTACTCGAAGGCCGGCAGGCGCTTGAAGGACACCATCCGCCCGCCGGAAATCAGGTACACGGCGCCCCGCAGGATGGACATGGTGCCGATGGTGACGATGATGGAGTTGACCCGCAGTCTGGTCACCAGAAGGCCGTTGCCCAGCCCGATGAGCGTCCCCAGCGCCGCGCCCCCCAGAACGGCCACCCCCACGTTCTCCAGCGCCAGCAGGAGGTTGGCGGTGAGGACCCCCGTGCAGGACATGATGGCGCCCACGGATATATCCATCCCCCCCGAGATGATCACGAAGGTCATGCCCGCGGCGGTGATGGCCATGGAAGCCGAGTACATGCCCAGGTTCATGAAGTTGCCCAGGTTGAAGAAGTTCGGGGCCAGCAGTGAGAAGACCACTACCAGAGCCACCAGCACGCCGAAGAGAATGACCTCCCGGAGCTCCATCTCCTTCAGCGTGCGTCTGGGTGCCAGGGGGATTTCCGACATCGTGGCGCGTCCTCCCACGGTTCGCTTTTCGGCCTGCAAAAGGGATGGAGAGGGGAAGCCCCTCTCCATCCGACCGCTGCCTACTGGAAGTACTTGGGATAGTACTGCTTCAGGTTGTCCCGGGTCAGCCAGGCATACTCCGTGACCACCTGCTTGGGAACCTTGTCCCCCTGCTTGGTGAGGATCAGCATGGCCGTCTTCAGGACCCCTTCGCCGTAGCGCTCGGGGAAGATGGCGATGGAGCCCAGGTAGCGGCGATCTTGCACGATGATGTTGAACGCGTTGGGCGTGCCGTTGATGCTGCCGAACACCACGTTGTCCAGGCGGTTCTGGTTGCGCGCCGCCGCGTACATGCCGCTGGCCGCCTCGTCGGTCATGGACCACACCACGATGTTGCTGGCGTCGGGATGAGCCGTCAGCCAGTCACCGAACAGCTGCAGACCCAGCTCGGGAGAGGTGTCGCCGTTCAGCTCGTCCACCTTTCCGTCCTTCTTCAGGTTCACGATCTTTACGGAGCTTCCCACCGTCTCCTGGAAGACCCGCAGGAACTCGGAGTTGCGCAGGTACACGTCCTCGCCGGACTCGTACTCGGTGTTCTGCACCACCCAGATGTCCTTCCCGGCCCAGTTGTTCTTGACCCACTCGCCCATCTTCTGACCGCCCAGCTGGCCGGTCATGGGGTTGTTGACTCCGTAGAACCAGGCGTGCTGGCCGTAGGGCACGTCGATCTCGACCTCAGGGACCCCGTTGGCCTCGCACCAGCGCGCCATCTCCTGCCCGGCGCCCACCCAGTTGAAGTACACCACCAGGTCGGGGTTCAGCGTCTGGATGTCCAGCACCGCCTTCAGCGAGTCGTCCGGGTTGTTCTTGCAGTCGAACAGCTTCACCTGAACGTTCGGATACTCCTCGGCGGCTTTCTTGAAGCCGTTCCAGACGTCGATCTCGAAAGAGATCTCCGTGTCGTTCACCGCCACGGCGATCGTGAAGGGCCCCGCGGTCTTGTCCGGCTGGGGGAGGTCGTCCACCAGGGTCTTGCCCGACTCGGGCGCCATCCACCACTGCCGCTCTCCGGCCGTCGCCGTCCCGGTGACCTTCCGGGGCGCCTCCTGCTTGCCGGCGGCAAAGAGCGGCGCTGCCACCAGGGCCCCCAGGAGGATCACCGCACAGGCCAACAGCATCTCTCTCACTGGTCTGTTCATCGGTCTGTTCATCGTCACTTCTCCTTTTGCTGATTCGCTGCGGGTCTTGCCACGCAAGAGCCCCCTGTGGATTCTCGGCTCCACGACCTGCTTCCGCTCACCTCCTTTCCCCTGATCCCTGCTGGTCCGTCGGGACCTCCACCACGGTCAGCTCGCAAGGCGCCTCCTCCAGGAGCCGCCGGGAGGTCTGGTCCACCCCCCAGTCGGTAATCACCAGGTGGATGTCCTGCACCGGGACCCCCAGGAAGGTCCCCTGGGCGCTGATCTTGCTGTGATCCACCACCACCACGCAGCGGGAGCAGCAGCGGCTCAGCGCCCGCGAGACCAGCGAGGTGAAGTAGTCGGTGGCGAACAGGCCGCGCTCCGGGATGAGGGAGTCGGCTCCCATGAAGGCGATGTCCGCATGGACCTTCTCCAGCTGCTCGGTCACGGTGTCGCCGATGAAGTCCAGGTTCTCCCTGCGGAACTGGCCTCCCATGCAGAACAGCTCGATCCCGGGAGCGGAGCCCAGCTCCTCGATCACCCCCAGGGCGCTGGTGATCACCGTCAGGGGGCCCTTTCTCTTCAGGGCGGCGGCCACCCTCCAGCTGGTGGTGCCGCTGTCGATGGCCACTACCATCCCCGGCTCCACCAGGGCCGCCGCGGCGCGGGCGATCGCCTCCTTCTCCCGGCGGCACTTCCTGCCGCGCTCCTCGAAGGTGCGCACCACCAGAGAGGGAGTGTCCCGCAGGCGAGCTCCGCCGATGGTGCGGATCAGCAGCCCCCTCTCCTCCAGGATGCTCAGATCGCGGCGGATCGTGGCCTCCGAGGCGGCCAGCTCCTGGATCAGGGTGGGGATGTCCAGCTCCTTGCGCGATTCCAGCAGGGCGACCAGCCTGCGCTGCCGTTCCTTCAGGGCCTTCAGGGAAGGTAAGGAATTCGTCACCATTCCAGCCTCATCTGACTCAAGCCATCATTCTATGGGCCCGATATGCGCCTGTCAAGCACATTCACGGCGCAGATCTGACTATTTTCTGCAATTCGGGATATTCCTGTGATTGATTCGCTGCGTCGGAGACGCGTATAATGCGGCCGTCGGAAGCCGGCGCGCCGGGCGCGGCGGAAGGGCCGGGCGCCGCGCCCGGTGCGCCGGCGCCCAGACCGCCGGCAGGAGGGGGAAGCGATGGCGAGGTTGTTCGGGAAAGAGGTGCCGCGGGCTTCACTGCTGGAGGCCGTGGGAGACATGTCCCAGGTCTGCGGCATCCAGTCGTTCGCCTTCGATCAGGGGACGGCGAAGGGGGTGCGGGCGCTGGAGTTCCGCAACGGGGGAGGCCTGAGGTTCGTGGTCCTTCCGGACCGGGGCATGGACATCTTCAGCGCCGAATACCGGGGGATTCCCCTGAACTGGCTGAGCGGCACCGGCCCGGTGGCCCCGCAGTACTACTCTCCCCGTGGCTGGGACTGGCTGCGCGGCTTCTACGGGGGGATGCTGGTCACCTGCGGCCTGTCCAACGTGGGGGAGGCGTGCCGGGACCGCGGCGCCTACCTGGCGGAGGAGGAGTTCGGGGCGCACGGCAGGATCGCCAACCTGCCGGCGGCCAACGTGACGCGCCGCTGCTCCTGGGAGGGGGAGCGCTACGTGCTGAGCGCGGAAGGGGAGGTCCTGGAGGCCGCCGGCCAGGGGGAGAAGCTCCGGCTCACCCGCGCCATTAGCACCGAGATGGGAGCCGCGGAGATCGAGATCCGCGATGAGGTGGCCAACGAGTCCTACTACCGGGTGCCGCACATGTTTCTCTACCACATCAACGCCGGCTTCCCGCTGCTGGATGCCGGCGCCCGCATCTACACGCGCGCCGCCGGCGTCGAGGGGCTGGACCCCGCCTCCCGGAAGCAGGCGGCCTCGGTGGGGGAGATCCACCGGCCCGAGGGAGGCTCGCCGGAGCAGGTGTACCTGCTGGACATGGAGCCGGACCGCGAGGGGCTCTGCCACGCGGTGCTGGCCAATCCCTCGCTGGACGCGGGGGCGGGGCTGGGGATCTACCTGCGCTACCGCAAGGAGGAGCTCCCCTACTTCACGCTCTGGAAGCGCCTCTCCCGCCGGGAGTACGTGGTGGGCTTCGAGCCGGGCAACTGCACGGTGCAGGGGCGGAACAGCCAGCGCGAGCGCGGCGACCTGCGGCACCTGGAGCCCCAGGAAACCGCCCGCTACGGCTTCACGCTGGGGGTGCTGTCCTCGGCCGGGGAGGTGGAGCGGTTCGTGGAGAGCCACGCGCTGCGGCCGCTGTGAGGCGGGCGTGCGGGCGGCCGGAGGGGCGGGCCCCTCAGGGGTTGTCCGCCTTCTTGATACGGCTGCCGAAGTAGTGCAGCAGGCCCAGGATTGCGGCGCCGTGAGCTTCGTGGCTTGCCTGGTAGTCCGCGAAATGAATCGTCAGGTCGTGGATCATCTCCGCGTGCACCTGCTGGGTAATGATCGCCTGGGCCGGTTCCAGCAGGTAGCTCTTGAACATGGCGATTCTTCCGCTGATCACGATTCTCTGGGGGTTGAACAGCTTCACCAGGATCACCAGGGCGTCGCCGAGGAATTGGGCGATCTCGAACAGCGTCGTCCTGGCCACCCTGTCGCCTGCGTCTGCAGCCTCCAGGATATCGTCGAGGGAGAGATCCTCCGCGCTCTGATGTTCCTGCAGCACCGATCGGACGCCCTCTCTCAACCTCTCCTTGAATATCCCCAGCACTCCTTCAGTGGAGAGAATCGTCTCCATGCAGCCGAGGTTGTTGCAGCTGCAGCGGTACCTGCTGTTCGGGTGGGTGATGTGTCCGATCTCTCCAGACAAGCCGTGATGCCCGCGGTACATGCGGTTGTTGTTGAAGATGCCCGTACCTATGCCTTCGTCCAGATACAGCAGCACGAAATCGCGCGTTCCCTGCCCGAAGCCCAGGAACTTTTCCCGGTAGGCGATGGCGCGCGCCTCGTCTTCGATGTACGTCGGTATTCCGATCTTGCTCTGCAGCGGCCCCACCAGATCCACGTGGGAGATTCCTGACAGGCGGAGGCCTTGCAGCCAGATGTTCCTCCTGGTATCCACCATCCCGGGAAGGGCGATGCCCACCGAAATGGCCGGGATGCTTGGCTGGGGCAGCTCGTCGAGGGTCTGCTCCAGTACCTGGAGCAGCCTGTTCACGATTTCCTCAGAGTGGGCCGCAGGTTCGGGTGACAGCGCCAGGGCGTGTGTCCGTTCATGTGCGACCTGTTTCTGCGGATTGATGGCCAGAACGCGGATTGCCTCCCGCTTGATGGAAATCCCCAGGGAATGGCCGGTCTCGGGGCGGATATGATAGATGATCGAGGGGCGCCCGCTGGCCGATCTGGTCTTCCCGCCGTTGACGACGAAGCGGTTCGTCCTGAGCGATTTCAGAATGGAGGAAACCCGTACCACGCTGAGCCTGGTCTCTCTGGCGATGTTTGCCCGCGTGGGCTCATGCGAGCTGAGAATGGCCCGCAGCACCCGCAGCTCATTCTGCTTCAAAGATCTCATCGTCCCTTTCCCGGGGCACGCTACGTCCGTATGGCATTTGCCCGCTCGTGCACAATTATATAAAATATGATACGGAACAGGCGCATTCTGGTCAAGCAGAGAGAAAAACTATTACTCAAAGCATTGACAATCGTGGGTGATTGCTGTAAAGTATGCGGTTAAACGGATACATTCCTCTGGAGGTTTCGAGCAATCCAGGTCATCAGGATTGCGTTGCACCGGGTAAGCTGCCGTCCGGGCGGTCAGGCGCCACCTAGCCGAGCAGGCGCCGCCCGGGGGTCGCACGATCTGGGGAAAGGAGGTGATTGCGGACTCCCCTGCACCCTGGTTTTGCAGGCCATCCTGGCGATGGGCCCCTCTTCAAATCCTGATTGTCGGGTAGGCGCCCTGGCCTCCCAGTGAACGATGCCATCCTGCACTTGCAGACAATCCGGACACAGCGACGGCACCCAGAAGCACGAGCTCCAGCGAGGCCTTCCTCGTGGCGTGGCCAGGGAAGACGGGTATGTGCTGCGGACAGGCAGGGGACCTGACAGGCGGGGGACCTGAAGGATGAGAAACGCAGGCGGGGCGAAAGGGATCGGAGGAAAGAGCCCATTTGAAGGGCCCCTTTTCGGTTCTTACAAATGAGGAGGTGTGTGATGAGAAAGGTGTGTATTGCCGGGTTGCTCCTGGTGGCGCTGGCAGGCGCCTTGTGGTCCGGCGGAGCGCAGGAGGGGACGGCGGCCAAGCCTCTCGAGCTGAACCTGCTGGCGTGGTCCTACAGCGTGGAGACGGTGCAGTCCAACCTCGAGAAGTTCATGAAGGACAACCCGACTATAAAAGTCAACTACAGCGACGTGTCCTGGTTCAACTACCACGACGTGATGGCCACCAGATTCACTTCGAACACGCCCACTGACGTCGTCTACAACACGGATGAGTTTCTGGAGGAGTGGTATTCGGCCGGCTGGATCGTTCCTCTGGAGGACTACTTCCCCGCTGCAAAGGGCTACACGAAGTACTTTCCCCAATACGTAACGAATGCCATGTCCTACAAGGGCAAGCTCTTCGGCCTGCCGTACTTTGCCGACATCTTCATCTTCATCTACAACGACGACATGCTCAGGCAGGCCGGCTTCGCCGGACCTCCCAAGACATGGGCGGAGGTAACCGACCAGTCTCTCGCCATGAAGAGCAACGGGATCAGCACCTACCCCGTGGCGATGCAGTTCGCCCAGAAGGAAGGCTGGTCCATCATGACGGTTACCTCAATGGTATACTCCCTGAGGAACGGGAGCCTCTTCAACAGCGATCTGGAACCCGTGTTCGCGCAGCCGGGTAGCGCCGCAGAGAAGACCATGACCTCGATCAGGGATTCGCTGCAGAAGACCCAGATCATGGACCCCAACTCCCTCCAGATGGCGGAGATCGATGTGGTCAAGGCCATGTCCGCCGGCAAGAACGCGTTCACAATCCTCGTGAAGTACAACCTTGCCGAGCTCAACAACCCGGCGGCCTCCAAGCTGGCAGGGAAGTTCAAGATGGCCCTCATGCCGGGGGACACGCACGAGACGGTGGGAACCGCACGATTCTACTCTCTGACCAAGATGGCGGTGGATCGGGGCAGGAACGTGCTGGACGCCAGCTGGAAGCTCATCGAGTTCCTGGGCGGCATGACGAACGGCGACCCGTATGTGGTTCGCAGATGGGTGCTGGACAAGGGTCTGGGCGTATCGTACCTGACCATGTACGACGATCCCGAGGTGATCGGCGCGATCAACAAGTGGGGGGACGTGGAGCTGGAGCGCCAGCAGGCGATGCTGGCCAGGATCAAGGAAGGGATGACGCCCTTCTACCCCGCATGGGACGTGTTCACACGGGCGGAGATGCACAAGGCCTGGCTGGACCAGACCACCTCGAGGGATGCGCTTTCGGCCTCCGCTGCAAAATGGAACGAGCTGAAGAGCGCCTACTACAAGAAGTAGCCGGCGGCTGATCCTGTAGGTGCACCGCCATGAGAGCGAGCCGCAGGGAGAAGGGTATCATCCTCGGCCGGTCGGGGGCATCAGCCCTGGTCTATGCCTACGGCACCATCCTGCCGGCCGTGGTCATCATCGGTCTGTTCACCATCTACCCTTTCATTCGCGCGATATCCGCATCCCTGCGGCACCTCGTTCTCACCATGCCCTGGGACCAGCGCTTCATCGGGCTGCGCAATTTCTGGGAAGTGATCACCAGCTACTACTTCTTCAACTCCCTCAAGAACACACTGCTGTACATGTTCTCCACGCTGGCGTTGGTCACCATCCTGGGCATGCTTACGGCCCTGTACCTGAACAGCAGACTTCCCGGCACCGCTCTGGTGATGCTCATCGTCCTGATTCCGTGGGCAATCCCCACCGTGGTGGCGGGGATCATCTGGAAGCTTATCTTCCACGGAAGCTACGGGGCCCTGAACGGCGCCCTGTATTCCCTGGGCATAATCCGCGAGTATGTGGCCTGGCTCAGCAGGCCCTTTCTGGCCAGAATGGCTGTGGTCGTGGCCCACGTGTGGAAGGAGACCCCGCTGGTGGCGATCCTGTTTCTGGCCGGCCTGCAGACCATACCCCGGGAGCTGCACGAGGCGGCGATGATCGATGGAGGGGGCGCTCTGGTGCGCTTCTTCCGCGTCACCGTGCCGTATCTGAAACCAATCATCTTCATCATCTGCGTGTACGAGTCCATGGTCGGGATCGCCACGTTCGACCTTCTCTACGTCATGACCGGGGGCGGCCCGGGAGACGCCACGTCCCTGATCGGCTGGTTCGCCTACACGGAGACGTTCTCCTTCCTGAACATCGGGCACGGAGCCGCTGTCTCGATCATACTCTCTTTCATTCTGGTGGGTTTGATCGTGTTGTACTTGAGGATCATACGCTTGGAGGAGCTCTACTGAGCTGACAGAGCCGTGAGAAGAGGGTCGAGGTATCTTGCAGGCTACCTGCTCGCCTTCGTCTTCTGCGTTGCCGTGCTGGCTCCGATCGCGTGGATGCTCTTGAGCAGCATCCAGACCGAGCGAGACCTTCTCACGGTGCCCCCCGAGTGGATCCCCTCGCAGCCCACCCTTGACAACTACAACTACGTGTTCCGGGGGGTTATCCCATCGAGCTTCGAAGAGCGCGGGGCCGTGCGGAGCCTGGTAAGCCAGGAGGTGAGGCAGATTCCCGCGGGCCTGCGGAACAGCACGATCATTGCCCTGGCGGTGATGGCGGTGAACCTGCTCTTCGGCGGCACTGCTGCCTACACGTTCACCCGCCTGAGCTTCCCGGGCAAGAAGGGCGCCTACCTGTTCGTGTTGGGTTCACGCCTTCTGCCGCCGGTGGCCGTGGCGATACCCGTGTACATCGTGGTGCAGAGGATCGGGCTGTTGAACCGGTACCCTTCGGTGATTCTGGTGCATGCGGCCTTCACCCTTCCGTTCACCATCTGGTACCTCTCCTCCTACATCAGGAGCATTCCGCGCCAGTACGAAGAGGCCGCGCTCACCGAAGGATGCTCCTGGTTCCAGGTCTTCGTTCGCATCATGGTTCCGCTCGCGGCCCCCGGCCTGGTCGCGGTGGCCACGTTCGCCTTCATGTTCTCGTACAACGAGTTTTTCTTTGCGCTGCTCATTACGCAGACCATTGCGGTGAGGACGATGCCCGTGGTCGTGGCCTTGATATCCGTGAACCCGGATGTGGCCTACTCGCTTCTGTCCGTGGGGGTCGTGGTCTCGATCGTTCCCCCCATCGTCCTGGCGATGCTGATGAGGAAGTACGTCTTGAGCGGGCTGGTGTCTTCACTGTCCGTTACGCGGTAGCCCGCAAAGGAGGCGCGGAGATGGAGAACCCGGTCATTGCGACCACGGACAGCTACAAGCACGTGCCGCTGGAGCGGGCTCTGCAGGGGCTGTCAGGAATCGGCTTCGGACAGATCGAGCTGCTCGCCGCATCGGAATGGAAACCGCATTTCGACCCCAGCACCGCTACTGCGGCGGACCGAACGCGACTGGAGCGCCTGCTGGACAGATACCGGCTGCGGATAGCCAGCCTGAGCGGACATTCCAATCTCGCTACCGGGGAGGGGGTGAGGAAGCTCCGGGACCGCATGGACTTTGCGGCTTCCATGGACGTCCCCATCGTCAATACCGGTGTCGGGGATCTCTCCACGGCGGCCAACAGGAGGAGCTTCGAGGAAAACATTCTGCGCATAGCCGGATGGGCGGCGGACATGGGGATCACGGTGGCCCTGGAGCCTCATGGGGACTGGGCTCCTTCGGGGCGAGCCCTGGCCGAGATCATCGGCAGCATCGGCTCACCGGCGGTGAGGATCAACTATGACACCGCGAACGTGGTGTTCTATTCCGGCTGCAGGCCGGAGGAGGACGTGGCCTTCGCCGCCGAGCTGGTGGCGCATGTGCACATGAAGGACAAGATCGGCGGCAAGGGCGAATGGAACTTCCCGGGCCTGGGCCAGGGGGAGATCGATTTCTCCAGGATTCTGGACGTCCTGGAAAAGGCCGGTTACCGGGGCCCCTTCAGCATCGAGATCGAGCTTACGCACCAGACCGAACGGAATCCCGAGCTCGTGGATCAAGCCTTCCGGGACTCTCTGGACTACCTCAGGAGCCTGGGGCGGCTCGAGAACCTCCCCGGGCCGCCCGGCCCGGGCAGCGACGGCAGGAAGGGCGGGTCTTCATGAGCGATGCGGCAAGAGTACTGAACAGGGCGCTGCTGGAGGTGAAGACCTTCGACCCTCACTGCCATCTGCGCGTGCACAAGCCCACCGCGGACAACCTGGCCGATCTGCTGCAGTACCACCACGTGTGGATCGAGCTGGTCTCCTCGGGCATGGGGCAGCAGGAGCTCTCCTGTAGCGGTCTTCCTCAGGAGCTGGCCGAGCCGCAGATCTCCCCCCAGGAGCGGGTCCGGCGTTGCCTGAAGCATCTGCCGGCCATCTCGAGCACCACGCAGGGGGTTCTTCTGCGCTGGCTCCTGCAGGACCTCTACGGGCTGGAAAGCATCACCGGCTCCAGCCTGGAGAAGGCGCTGGCGCTGGTGGAGTCCAGGGGCAGGGACCCCGGATGGACCGAGGAGGTGCTGGGGGAGCGCTGCGGCATCGAGTGCAGCATCTCGGTGGAGCACGCCGGGACGCCCATCGGAGCGCGGCTGCTGAAGGCACGGGAGCTGTACGTCACCAACATCGTGAACGGAAAGCAACCGCCCGCGGAAGTCCTGGCCGGGTGGGAGGAGATGTTCCAGCGGGAGATCGAAAGCGCGCGCGACTACGTGGACTTCCTGCAGGCCACGGTGGCCTCCCTGCCGGCAGGGGAATACAAGTTCATCGGGCTCTGGGTCCTCCCCAACCTGGCCGGGGATGTCCCCCCGGAGCGAGAGGTCACGGAGATCCTGCGCAAGGTCCGCGGCGGCGGCGCCCTCAGCCCGGCGGAGGTGGGAAGCTTCTGCTCCTTCGGCCTGCAGCACCTGCTGCAGTTCCTGGCACGGACACCGATACGGGTGATCCAGGTCATCGTGGGTGCGGAAGTGCTGCCGCCGCACCGCTCGATCACCCAGTGGGACGGTGCTTTCTGCGGAGCCGCCGCCAGGATTGCCGGGCGGTTCGAGGGCTTCCATTTCAGCCTTTCCTCGGCAGCCGACGCGTTCACCCAGGACCTGGGGATCCTCGCCAAACACGTACCCAACATCAGCGTGTGCGGCTACTGGTGGCATACGCTGTATCCGTTCTACCTGAGGAAGTCCATCGAGACCCGCCTGGACATGGTGCCGTTGAACAAGATCATCGCCTTCTTCTCCGACGCCTACCACGCCGAGTGGTGCTACCCGAAGCTGAAGCTGGTCAAGCAGGCGGTGCACGGCATTCTCACGGAGCGGGTGGAGCGGGGCTGGTACAGCCTGGAGACGGCCCGGAGGGTGATACGGCACATCTTCTACGAGAATCCCAAGCGGATCTACGGGCTCCCCTGAACGGCCCCGGGCGAGTCTGCCGGCCGCCGGCTAGGCGGGCCGGTCAGCGATTTCTATCGAATTTCAGCGATTTTTGTTGACCGGAAGCGAATCCTGCCTTATGATGATTCCGTTTGACAAATTTCAAAAGGAGGTGAAAGATGAAAAGCTCCGTCATTCTCCTGGCACTGGCCTTTCTCCTGGCGGCGACGGGGGTCTTCTCCACAGCCCAGCAGGAGAAAGCACCCGCGGGTGCCGCGCGGGAGCCGGTGGACGTGAAGATCGCCACCAGCCCGCCGTACACCGAAGGCTCGCCGATGGTGGACTTCGCGGTACGGTTCCAGCAGCTCGCCGGGAGGTACAGCGAAGGGCTCCTCAACGTACAGATCTTCTGGGGCGGACAGCTGGGCACCGAGCAGAAGGTGTTCCAGGACGCCCAGGCCGGCGTCATCCAGGGCGTCATCGGCAACATCGCGAACCTGGCTCCTTTTTCGAACGTGCTCTATCCCGTGACAATGCCCTACCTGTTCGAAACCCGGGAACGGGCCTACCAGCTGTTTCGCGGAGACCTGGGCAAATACTTCACCGACCAGACGGTCAAGAAGGCGGGCATCAGGGTCCTGGCGTGGCCGGATCAGGGATTCCGGGCTCTGCACAACACCAGGCGGCGGGTTCGAACCACCGCCGAGGCGCAGGGTCTGAAATGGCGCGTTCCCAACAATCCCGTCTTCATCGAGATGTACAAGAGTTGGGGAATCAACCCCATCCCCATGGCGTGGGCCGAGGTCTTCAGCTCCCTTCAGACGGGGGTCATCCACGGGGGCGACAACGTGCTGCGGAACCTCATCGATTTCAAGATGTACGAGTTCGAGAAGTACGTCACCCTCACGGACCACATGCTGGAGATCGTACCCCTGGCCATCAGCGAGGTGTGGTTCCAGAAGCAGCCGGCAAGCTTTCAGGATGCCCTCAGGAAGGCGGCCTCGGATGCCTGGGAGTGGCAGTTCGCAGCAATGACGGAAGATCTGAAGACGACTCAGCAGATGCTGCGCGACAAGGGCATGGTGATCGACGAGATCCAGAACACCGCGGAGTGGCGCAAGGCCAGGGACATCTGGTCGCAGTTCTACGAACGGATGGGGGGCAAGCAGGTCCTCGACGAGGTGCTTTCCTTCATCGAGTGATCCGTCGAGCCGGAAGGCCCGCCCGCATCGGCTGAAGGGGAGGAGGCGGTGCTCCGCCTCCTCGCGTTCTCTATCGCTCATGAGCGCCGCCGGCCGGCGAGGGAGACGGGATATGTCCGATTCGAACGAGAGGCTCGGCCCGAAGGCATGGCGATTCTTCGAGGCCAACTTCGAGAAGCTGCTTGCCGTATTCTTCCTGTCCACGATGGTCATTCTGCTCTCGGCAATCGTTTTTTTCAGATTCGTGTTGAACCGGGGACTGAGCTTTGCGGTGGAGATCGAACGGATGGCGTTCGTGTGGTTCGTCTACGCGGGGGCCGCCTACGCAGCCCGGCAGAGGCGCCACATACGCGTGGAGGCCCAGCTGCTGCTGCTGAATGACAGGGCCCGCGCCGTATTGCGCGTTGTCGCCGACCTAGCGTGGGTGGGGTTCAACATCGTGATCGTTCGCGAAGGCATCCGGGTGGTGGGAAACATGATCCGCTTTCCCTACGAGTCCCCCGCGCTGGGGATCTCCATGGCGTATGCCTACAGCATCGTGCCGTTGAGCTTTTTCCTGATAACCATCCGCGTGGTGCAGTACATGGTCCAGGACATACGCCGCCTCCTGTCGGGCAAAGGGTAGGCGCATGCTGGGGCTGCTCTTTCCCGTACTTGTCTTCTGCCTGCTCCTGGGCGTCCCGATCATCATCAGCATCGGCATCGCCACCTTTGCGGCGCTGCTCACCACGGATATTCCGCTGCTCATCCTGGCCAAGTCCATCTACACTGCCACGGACACCTTCCCCCTGCACGCCATCCCGCTGTTCATCCTGGCCGGAGCATTGATGGAAGAGTCGCGGATGTCGGAGCAGATCGTGGCCGTCATGGAGAAGGCCGTGGGCAGCATCCGGGGCGGGCTGGCCATGGCCGCGGTCCTGGGCTGCATGTTCTTCGCAGCCATGTCCGGATCCGGGCCGGCCACGGCGGCGGCCATCGGGTTCATCATCATTCCCTCCATGGTGGGGCGCGGCTACGACAAGACCTTCTCCGCAGCCCTGACCAGCTCCGCCGGGACGCTGGGCATACTGGTGCCGCCGAGCAACCCCATGATCGTCTACGGGGTGGTCGCACAGGCGTCGATTGTGGGCCTGTTCGTCGCCGGCATCGTCCCCGGGGTGTTCGTATCGGTCACGCTCATTCTGGTTGCGTATTTCATCTGCCGACGCAGGAAGTACGGCAGAAAGACGAGGCGGTTCGATTTCAAGGATTTCATGGCCACCGCGTGGCGATACAAGTGGTCGCTTCTTGCCCCGATCATCATCCTGGGCGGCATCTACGGCGGCGTGTTCACCCCGGTGGAGGGCTCCGTCATCGCCGTGCTGTATTCCCTTCTGGTGGGCACCGTGGTCACGCGCGAGCTCAGCTGGGCCAAGATCTTCGACTGCCTGGCGCGCACCAGCCTGATAGGCGGCTCCATGATCATTCTGATCGGGCTTTCCACCGCCTTCGGGGAGCTTCTCACCATAGGGCAGGTGCCGCAGAAGGTGGCGGTGTTTCTGGCGGGCATTTCGACGGACTGGCGGGTGATCTATCTCATCGTGATCGCCTTCCTGATCGTCCTGGGCACGTTCATGGACACCATGGCCACCATCATCATCCTCACGCCCATCTTCCTGCCCGTGTTCGTGAAGCTGGGGGTGCACCCCATCCATTTCGGGGTGGTGTTCATCGTCACCAACGAGATCGCGTTCCTGACGCCTCCGGTGGGCGCAAACCTCTTTGCCATGACCGGCGTCACGGGGCTGCCCATCGAGCAGATCGCGAAGGAAGAGATCGTCTTCATGGTGGCGCTGGTGGTGGCGGTCATCGTGCTGGCCCTGGTGCCGGAGATTTCGCTCTTTGTTCCGCGGCTTGCCGGGTTCCTGAGCGAGTGAGGAAGGGAGGGACCGATCGAGTGAACGCTGCGGCAGGGAAAGAGGGGAGGCGAATGCGGTGAGATTGAAAGGGAAGGCGGCGGTGGTGACGGGTGCGGCCAGCAGGGGGATAGGGCGTGCCATCGCCTCCGCGTTCCTCCTGGAAGGCGCGCGCGTGACCCTTGCCGACATGGATCAGCCCAGGCTGGACCAGGCGGTGGCCGAGGTGGGCGGCGCCGGCGGCGAGGTGTTCGCCGTGGCGGCGGACCTGTCGGAGCCGCAGGGCGCAGAGGCGATGGTAGAGGGGGCGGTCCACCGCTATGGCCGGCTGGACGTCCTGGTGCACTGCGCCGCGGTGATCGCCCGCACCCCCTTTCTGGAGGCCACGGCGGAGGAATGGGACCGCGTGCTGGCCGTCAACGTGCGGGGCTCGTTCCTCTGCGCGCAGGCCGCGGCCAGGAGGATGGCCGGCCAGAAAAGCGGGAAGATCGTCCTGCTGGCCTCCGACGCGGCCCTGGTGGGGGTTCCGCCGCTGGCGGCCTACGCCAGCTCCAAGGCGGCGGTGGTGGGCCTGATGAGAACGGCTGCGGTGGAGCTGGCCGGCTACAACATCCAGGTCAACGCCATCGCGCCCGGCACCACCCTGACCGACATGACGCGGGAGAGGCTGTCCGATCCGGAGTGGAGGGAGCGGGTGGTGGCGCGCTTTCCCCTGGGACGTCTGGGCCAGCCGTCCGACATCGCCGGCGCCGCGGTGTTTCTGGCCTCCTCCGAGTCCGACTGGATGACGGGGCACTGCCTTGTGGTGGATGGAGGGCACACGGCGCGATGAAGGTGAGCGGCGTTTTCTCCCTGGAAGGGGAGACGGCCCTGGTCACGGGAGGCGGCACGGGGCTGGGGTTTGCGGTGGCGCGTTGTTTCCTCGAGTCCGGCGCCAGGGTGGTGATCGTCAGCCGCCGCAGGCAGGTGCTGGAGGAGGCTGCCCAGGCGCTGGGCGGCGGGGTGTTCCCCGTTCAACAGGACATCACCCGCTTCGACGAGGTGGCGGGGATGGTCGAACGGGCCCGACGGGTGGCGGGGGCGACCGTCTCGATCCTGGTCAACAACGCCGGCAACCTGGTGAAGAAGCCTGCCGTCGACACGAGCCCCGAGGAGCTGCAGAGCGTCCTGGACACCCACGTCCTGGCTGCCCACGCCGTGACCCGTGCGGTCATTCCCGCCATGCTGGAGCGCGGCCACGGGCACATCCTGTTCATGGCCTCGCAAGGGTCGTTCATCGGGCTGCCCCAGGTGATGGCCTACTGCGCGGCGAAATCGGCCTACCTGGGCATGACGCGGTCGCTGGCGAGCGAGCTCTCGCCCTACGGCGTGCGGGTGAACGCCATTGCGCCGGGTTGGATAGAGACCGAGATGGTGAGGTCCGCTCTGCGCAGGGATCCGCAGCGGCGGCAGAGGATACTGTCCAGGACTCCGATGGCGCGTTTCGGCTCGCCGGAGGACGTGGGCTGGGCCGCCACCTATCTTTCCTCCCCGGCGGCGAAGTACGTCACCGGAGCCGTGCTCTGTGTGGACGGCGGTGTGAGCATTGGACTGTAGGGGAAGCGTTCGGTGGATCGGCCCAACATAATCCTGATCATGACCGACCAGCAGCGCTACGACTCCGTACACGCCCTGGGCTACCCGCAGATGCGCACGCCGCATCTGGACCGGCTTGCGGAGGAGGGGGTGAGCTTCGATCAATGCTACTGCGCCGCGCCCTCATGCGTGCCCTCCCGGGCAAGCTTCTTCCAGCTCGGGTTCCCCCATGCCACAGGGGTTCTGAGCAATGAGGACCCCTGGAGCTGGTCGTGGGCGGAGCTCCTGCAGCAGGCGGGATACCACACCGTCAACATCGGCAAGATGCACACCCAACCCTTCGACGCGCCCTGCGGCTTCGATCAGCGATTCGTGGTGGAGAACAAGGACCGAAAGATGAGGTTGTTCAGGCCTCACGGAGGGTTCTACGACGAGTGGGACAAGTTCCTCTCCAACAGCGGGGTACGGAAGCCCTCGCGGCGGAGCTACCGCGAGGAGTATCCGGGCTACGAGAACGCCCTGGGCGCCTACGAATGGCCCCTGGAGGAGCGCTTTCACTCGGACGTGTTCGTGGGGACCATGGCTCGCTGGCTCATCGAGCAGAGAGAGGCCGCCTCTCCCCTGTTTCTCCAGATCGGCTTTCCGGGGCCTCATCCGCCCTACGATCCGCCGGCTCGCTTCATCGGGATGTACCGGAGCGTCGACTTTCCTGTTGCCGAGGTAGCCGCGAGCGAGCTCGCAGGCCAGCCTCCCCCCCATGAGGAGTACAGGCGGCAGATGGTGGCGGCCAACCACGATGCGGTGCGCTGGAAAGTGGATCCCACTCGTGAGGAGCTGCTGCGCCTGCGGCGCTACTACGCGGCGAACGTCACCTTGATCGACGAGCAGATCGGGCTGATCCTGCAGACGCTGCGGGACGGGGGGTACCTGGAGGAGGCGATCGTCCTGTTCACCAGCGACCACGGCGACGCCCTGGGCGACCACGGCCACATCCAGAAGTGGACGATGTACGACTGCATCGTGCGGGTGCCGATGATCCTGTGGTCCCCCAGGTACCTTCCCGCCGGCAGGAGGATCGATGAGCTGATCCAGCAGATGGACGTCGTTCCCATGCTCTTCGAGCTGGCCCGGGTGCCCCTGGCCCGCCGCGGCGACGCGCTCTCCCCCCTGGCGATCCTTCGAGAGGGCGCGCCGGGCCGGGAGGCGGTGTTCGCGGAGCAGGGGCCGGACAAGAGGCTGGAGGGAGTCAGGTTCGAGACCATGATCCGGACAAAGGCATGGAAGCTGGTGCACTACGTTGACCAGGAATGGGGCGAGCTGTATGATCTGCGCGACGACCCGCAGGAGGTGAGAAACCTGTGGTATGAGGCCGGCCACGCCGAGATCCGCCGCGACCTACTGGACCGGATACGGAACTGGCGGATCCGTTCGGGTGCGGGGCTTTTGGACAACAGGGCACCGCGGTGAGCCCGCTGATCCTGGCACACGATCTGGGCACCACCGGAGACAAGGCGACGCTGCACGATGAGCAGGGCAACCTTCTGGCCAGTGCATTCCAGCCCTACCGGACCTATTATCCCCATCCCGGATGGGCGGAGCAGGATCCCGGGGACTGGTGGAAGGCGGTGTGCGGCTCGACCAGGCGGGTGATGCTCGACTGCGGGGGACGTGCCTCCGAGATCGAGGGCGTCAGCTTCAGCGCTCACACCATGGGGTGTCTCCCCGTGGACCGCGCGGGCAGGCCGCTGCGCCGCGCCATGATCTGGGCCGACCAAAGGGCGGCGGCGGAGGCGGAGTGGCTGGGGGGCCAGATAGAGGCAGACGAGCTCTATCGCATCACCGGACACCGGATGGAAGCCTTCTACTCCCTGCCCAAGATGCTCTGGATCCGGCGCGCGGAGAGCGCCGTGTACCGGGACACCTGCAAGTTCCTGAACGCCAAGGATTTCATCGTCCACCGGCTCAGCGGGGCTCTGCTGACCGACGAGGCCACCGCCTCGGTCACGAACGCCTTCGACATTACGCGCCGGCAGTGGTCCGATCCGGTGGTTCGGGCCGCCGGGCTGGATGCGGACAAGCTGCCCGCGGTGTGCCCCTGTACGCGGATAGCCGGGGAGGTCATGGAGGAGGCCTCCCGGGAGAGCGGCCTGGAGCCCGGGACGCCGGTGGTTCTGGGCGGAGGTGACGGGGCCTGCGGCACCCTCGGCGCGGGAGCCTACTCGCCGGGCGCCATCTATGCCTACCTGGGCTCTTCCGCCTGGATCGTGGCCTGCGGGGACCGGCCGGGCTACGACCCGCAGCGCAGGACCGCAGTTCTCTGCCACGCGGTGCCGGGACTGTACTTCGAGTCCGGCACCATGCAGGCCGCCGGCGCCTCGGTGGACTGGGCGCTTCGGTCGCTGTACGGGCAGGCCGGGAGCGGGCAGGGCTTGAGTCGCGAGCTCTACGAGCAGGCGAGCCGCGATGCAGCCGGTGCGGCGGCCGGGGCCGGCGGCCTGCTGTTCCTTCCCTACCTGATGGGGGAGCGCTGCCCGTGGTGGGATACCCGTGTCCGCGGAGCCTTCGTCGGATTGTCCATGAGCCACGGCCGGCCGGAGATGATGCGCGCCGTGCTGGAAGGGGTGATGTACCACCTGCGCCTCATCCTGGAGGTGTTCCAGAGCCGGGGCCTTGCCGTGGAAGCCCTGCCGGTGATCGGGGGCGGGGCCAGGAACCGGCTCTGGCTCGCCATCATGGCCGACGTGCTGGGTGTTCCCGTGCAGCCGCTGGGGCTGGCGCAGGAGGCAACCTCGATCGGAGCGGCCGTGGTGGGCGGCGTGGGGGTGGGGATCTACGGGGACTTCTCCGCCATAGACCGGATGGTCACCGTGCTCGATCCCATTGCGCCTGACGCGGAGGCGCATCGCCGCTACACGGCGCTGTATCGTGCCTTCACCCGGCTCTACCAGGCGCTGGCACCGGCCAACGAGGCAATAGCGGGCATGCATGCCTATGAAGAGTGACGGATATTCGTTTCTGGCAGAGGAACGCAAGCTCAAGATCGTCGAGTACATCCAGGAGCACAAGAAGGCCACCGTGCAGGAGCTGTGCGATGTCTTCAAGGTTTCAAGCGCCACGGTGCGCAGCGATCTGAGGGAGCTGGACAGGGAGAACCTGCTCACCAGGATCCATGGCGGCGCGCTGGTCCCGACTCAGACCGGGTACAAGGTGGACGTGGACCGTAGGATCGAGCGGCTTGCGGAGAAGCGGCGGATCGCCGCCGAAGCGTTGAAGCTCGTGGAGGACGGGGACACCATCATCCTGGACACCGGCACCACCACCATGGAGCTGGCCCGGCTGCTGAAGGAACGCCGCAACGTCACGGTGGTCACCAACGATCTGCGCATCGCGCTGGTGGTGGAACAGTCCGCCAGCGTGATCGTGATGGGCGGGACGCTGCGGCCGAACTTCCACTGCACCGTCGGCAATCCGGGTAGGGAGATGCTCTCGGCGCTGGCGGTGGACAAGGCCTTCATGGGAGCGAACAGCCTCTCGGTGGAGTTCGGCGCCTCCACGCCGGACATCAACACCGCCGAAACCAAGAAGGCCATGATCGCGATCGCCACCAAGCTCATCCTTCTCTGTGACCACAGCAAGCTGAACCGCCGGTCCTTCGCGCAGTTCGCCCGCCTCGACGAGATCGACACGCTGATCACCGACAGTATCAGGGAAGAGGACAGGGGCAGGCTCGAGGAGAACGAGGTGGAGGTCAACGTCGCGGGACCGGCCGGGCCCGGGTGAGGCCGCCCCTGCGGATGCGACAAGATCGCGGGTGGGAGGTGTTGCTAGTGTGCTGTCCCGGAAATTTGTGTCCCACAAATGACTGTACGTATGTCTAG
>CAZBDU010000042.1:0-43614 GCA_964490725.1 uncultured Spirochaetaceae bacterium
TCTTCGATGGTAATCCGCGGCATTTCAACCACGGGGGCCACTTCATATTGTCTAGCCGGGGAATCCGGCGCGGGCGGCTTCAGAGCCGGCGGCGCAGCTCCGGAAGGCGGCGGCGCATGGCCTGCTCTCCACGTTCCACCATCTCTTCCAGGCGGGAGAGGTCGTGGTAGGCAAAACCCCGCAGCTCGGGGACCACCGCCACCTCGGCGGCCCTGGCTCCCTTCTGTCCGCTGGCGCCGATGAGGATGTTGAGGCTGAACAGCAGCACCTCCAGGACGCTCTCCGGAGGGCGGTCGCTCACGCGATCGCCGTTCAGGTTGACCCCGATCACGAGTGTTGCTCCCATCTTCCGCGCCGCCTCGGTGGGGACATCGTCCACCAGACCGCCGTCCACCAGCAGGCGGCCCCCTATCTTGGCAGGCTCGAAGATGCCGGGGATGCTGCAGCTGGCCCGCACGGCACGCGCGGCGGGGCCCCGGGACAGAACGACCCGCTGGGCCGAAGTGATGTCCGTGGCCACCGCACAGAAGGGGACCTCCAGGTCGCGGAGATCTCTGCCTTCCAGAAGCCGGTCCAGCAGCTTCTCCAGGGGCTCGGGGTTGACCACCCCCAGGCGGGGGATGCCCAGGCGAATCAGGTCGCCCCAATCGATGCGGGCCGCCTCCTCCTTGATCCGCCTCCAGCTCCAGCCGGCGGCGGAGAGCACTCCGATCAGGCTCCCGGCGCTGGTGCCGGCAATGCAGTGCACCGGAATATCCTCCTCCTCCAGCACCTTCAGCACCCCGATGTGCGCCACCCCCCTGGCCGCACCGCCGCCCAGGGCCAGGCCGATCTTCTGCGGTACTCTCATCTTCAGCTCTCCGGGCTTCAATGATAGGCCGCCACGGGTCCGATTGCCAGAGCAGCAGCGCGGAGGCGGCCGGAGGCTTTTGACACGCCCCGGGCGGTCCCGCTACAATGGGTTGAGTGAACCCCTTGCCCACGGAAAAAAGAATTCTGGAGATCGTTTCCTCTCTTACCCGGGACCCCGCGGTGAAACAGGTCATCCTGTTCGGCTCCTTTGCCCGCGGCGACGCCCACCAGGGAAGCGGGCTCGACCTGTGCATAGTGGCCGACTCCGAGCTTCCCTGGCTGGACCGCGTGCTGGACTTCAAGGAGCGCCTGGAGGCGGAGGACCTGGAGGTGGTGCCCTACGTCTACACCCCGCGCGAGTTCGAGCTGCTCCGCCAGCGGGAAAGCCCTCTGACAGGCCGGATACTGGAGGAAGGGAGGGTCCTCTATGAACAACAATGAACGGGAGGCCCTGCGCTGGTACCTGCAAGGCTCCAAGGACGGCCGGACCGCGCGGCGCAACGGCGCCAGCGGCGATCACGAGGTGGCCTGCTTCCTCTTCCAGCAGGCGGCCGAGAAGGTGCTGAAGGCCTACCTGTTTCTGCACGGCGAGCGGGAGCTGGCGGGCCACTCCACCCTGGGCCTCAGCCGGAGCTGCGCCGCATACCGGAGCGCCTTCGGGGAGCTAAGCCGGGCCTGCGCCCTGCTGGACCTCTACTACATGGGGAGCCGGTACCCCTTCGCTCTGCCCGAGGGCACGCCGTACGAGTACTTCGGCGAGGAGGAGACCCGCCGCGGCGACGAGGCCTTTCAGCAGGTCTACGCCCTGGTCTACGAGTCCTTCAAGGACCTGGTGGAGCACGTCTGAAGGTGGACGGACACAGCGGGGAGATCCTGCACCAGGACCGCTGGATCGTGGTCAGGGAGAAGCGCTACCTGGATCGGGTGGGCCGGGAGAAGCGCTGGAGCTACGTGGAGCGGCGGGGCGGGCGGCAGGCGGTGGTGATCGCGGCGCGCACCGCCGTGAGCGCTTCCCTCCTGGTGGTCGAACAGCCCCGGGTTCCTTTCGATCGATGGGTGGCGGAGTTCCCCGCGGGTCTGGTGGACCAGGGGGAAGAGCCGGAGGCGACCGCGCTGCGGGAGCTGCGGGAGGAGACCGGCTACGGCGGCCGCCTTCGGCGGCTGAGCGCGGAGCTTCCCACCAGCGCAGGGCTGAGCACCGAGGTGGTATACCTCGCCGAGGTGGAGGCGGAGGAGAATCCCCGCGCGGCCCCCACCCCTGAGAGCTCGGAGCGCATCAGCGTGGTCAAGCTGCCGCCCGGACAGTTCAGCGCCTATCTTTCCGAATGCGAACGGCGGGGCGTGCTGGTCGACGCCAAGCTGTACGTGTACCTGACCGTGAGCGCCTCCTCCTGAGCCTTCCCGCCCCGGCACTTGCCTCCGCCGCGAGCCCTGCATTAGGCTTTAGATACGAGAGAAGGAGCGGAAAGGGGTCGACATGGCTGGCGAGGAGTGGATCAGGGTAGCGGAGGAGAGCGTCCTGGAAGAGGGCGTGCCCGTGGCCACGGAGGTGGCGGAAGACAAGAAGGTGCTGGTGGTGCGCCTGAAGGGCAAGGTACATGCCTGTGGCAATGAGTGCAGCCACTACGGCGCACCCTTGACCGACGGCGTGCTGAGCGGAACGGTGCTCACCTGCCCCTGGCACAACGCACGCTTCGATGTCACCACCGGCCGAATGCTGGCCGCCCCGGCGCTCAACAACCTCCCCCTCTACGAGGCCAAGGTGGAGGGCGGCGCGGTGTACGTGCGCCCCTCCGGCTCCCACCTCATCCCCATGCCGGAGGGCAGGGACGAGCGGGTCTTCCTGATCCTGGGGGCCGGCGCCTCGGGCAACGCGGCCGCGGAGATGCTGCGGCGGGAGGGGTTTGCCGGGCGCATCGTCATGGTCACCGCCGAGGAGGCCTCCCCCTACGACCGCACCATGCTGTCCAAGGCCTTTCTCTCCGGCGAGGCCCCCGAGAAGTGGCTGCCCCTGCGGGGAGAGAAGTTCTACAGCCGGCTGAAGATCGAGGTGCTCACCGGGCGCTCCGTCGCTGCCGTGGACCCGGCTCGGAGGAGCATCACCTTCGACAGCGGCGGGACCCTCCAGGGCGACGCCCTCCTCCTGGCTACCGGGGGCGTCCCGCGCCGGTTGGAGATCCCGGGGGCGGAGCTGCCGGGGTGCTTCCTGCTGCGCTCCCTTGGGGATGCCCGGGCCGTCGTGGAGGCCTGCCAGGAGGCCGAGCGGGCGGTGGTCCTGGGAGCGAGCTTCATCGGGCTCGAGGTGGCTTCCTCCCTGCGCCACCGGGAGATCGAGGTGCACGTGGTGGCGCCG
Organism: uncultured Spirochaetaceae bacterium; assembly: GCA_964490725.1. Lineage (GTDB taxonomy): Bacteria > Spirochaetota > Spirochaetia > SZUA-6 > DRHE01 > CAZBDU01. The sequence continues at coordinate 3,206 of CAZBDU010000042.1, forward strand.
GAGGAGGTTCCGCTTCAGGCGGCGTTCGGGCCGGAGGTGGGCGGGCGCGTTCGCAGGCGGCACGAGGACAACGGGGTGCACTTTCACCTGGGCCGCACGGCCAGCCGCCTGAAGGGCGATGGCCGGGTCAGAGAGGTGGAGCTGTCGGACGGGACGGTGCTGCCGGCGGACCTGGTGGTGGTGGGCGTCGGCATCCGCCCGGCGGTGGATTGCCTTGCGGGAAGCGGCCTGGTGAAGGAGGGGGCCGTTCCGGTGGATGGCTGCCTTCAGACCGCGGCGGAGGGTGTGTTCGCCAGCGGCGACATCGCGGTGGTCCCGGACGCCCGCGCCGGCACGCCCAGGCGGGTGGAGCACTGGGTGGAGGCCGAGCGCCAGGGGCAGCATGCCGCACGGGCCATGCTCGGCTCCAAGGAGCCCTACCGCGAGGTGCCCTTCTTCTGGACCCGGCAGTTCGGCAGCTCCCTGAAGTACATCGGGCACGCCGGGAGGTGGGACCGCGTGGTGATGCGGGAGGAGGGAGAGAGCTTCCTGGCGGGCTACTACCAGGGTGAGACCCTGCGGGCCGCAGCCGGGATAGGCATGGCCAGGGAGTTCATCGTGCTGGGGGAGATGCTGGCCAACGGGACCACTCTTCCGCCGGCAAAGCTGGCCGACCGGGCCTTCGACATCCTGGGGCGCTGAGCCGCCCGCGGGGAGGCGGCCGCCTCTGGTGGTGCGGCCGGCGCCGCTGAGAGGCCCGGCACCTGCGTTGCCTCCCCGGAGCCTCGGGCGTATAATGCCAGCCATGAAAGCCCCGGGCCGCTACCTACCCCACGTGGTGGTGTTCGTGACCAGCATGGGGGTGATGATCATCGAGCTGGTCGCCAGCCGGATCGTTTCCAAGTACTTCGGGAACTCGCTGTACACCTGGACCGGGGTGATCGGGGTGGTGCTGGGCGGCATCAGCCTGGGCAACTACCTGGGCGGCCGCCTGGCGGACCGCTACGAACCGGCCCGCATCGTCACCCCCCTTCTGCTGGTGGACTCGGCCCTGGTGCTGCTCATCCTGGCGCTGGATGCCCTGCTGGGCTGGGTGCTCAGCCGCGGCGCGTTTTCCGGAGTGACCCGCGGCATGGTGGGGACTTCGGTGGCGGCCATCACGGTGCTGTTTTTCCCGCCGGCGGCTGCGCTGGGGGCCGTCTCGCCGGTGATGGCCAAGCTGGCCCTGCAGCGCAGCCGGCGCATCGGCAACACCGTGGGCAGCATCTACGCGGTGTCCGCGGTGGGCAGCATCGCCGGCACCTTCCTGTCGGGGTTCCTCCTCATCCCGGCTCTGGGCATCACCACGGTCGTGGTCACCGTGGCGGCGGCGATCGGGCTGCTGGCGGCGCTCACGGGGGGGCTGCGCCCGGTGGCGCTGGGCTGGCTGGTGGCCGTGGCGGCCGCGCTGGCCTACGTGCTGGCCAGCCCGCCGCGACTGCCCGCCGAGGCCGCAGGCGGCAGCCTCATCCTCTACCGCGCCGACTCCCAGTACTCGCACGTGGAGGTGCGCGACCAGCGCTCCGGGTCGAAGGAGAGGGTGCTGATCCTGGACGGCCTGATTCACAACCGCTACGACCCCACCCGCCCCGAGGCGCTGCTGTACGCGTACGAACGCATCTTCGACGCCCTCACCAGGAGTTTCCTGCGGCGCGAACGGGGGGGCGGTCCCCCGGACGGCCCTGCGTTCACGACCCTCACCCTGGGCGGCGGGGCCTGCCTGTACCCGGCCTATCTGGGGCGGCACTACCCGGAGAGTCGCAACACGGTGGTGGAGATCGACCCCCGGGTGCTGGAGGTGGCCCGCCGCTACTTCGACCTGCCCCGGGATCTACCGCCGCAGCTGGAGCTGGTGGTGGCCGACGCCCGGGCCTACGCCCGGACCCGTCCGGCGGGAACGAGCTACGATCTGATCTACCTGGACGCTTTCAGCTCTTTCTCGGTGCCCTACCACCTGACCACCCTGGAGTTCACCCGACGCCTGCAGGAGCTCCTGGGCCCGCAGGGGCTGTTCATGGCCAACTGTATCGACGTGTTCACGCTGGGGGGCTTTCTGGGGGCCTACCTGAGGACCGTGCGGGAGGTGTTTCCCGTGACGGCCGTGTACGTGGACAGCGGCTACTCCCGGGGCAGCCGGGCCACCTTCGTCGTGGTGGGCACCCGGGGAGGAGGGCTGCCGGCGGAGCTGGCGGGGCGTTCGGGGGAGGTGGTGGGCCGCCGCCTGCCGGAGGAGGAGCTCCGCGAGCTGCTGGAGCGCACCGGCGCGCGGGCGCTGCGGGACGATCGCGCCCCGGTGGAGAACCTGATGGCGCCGGTCTTCCTGCACACCGTGAGGTAGCGCTCCTATTTCCCCCGCTTCACGAAACCCCGAAGGCGCCCCAGCTGCAGGTCGTTGCCCAGCGCGATCAGCACGTCGCCTTTCTGCAGGACCACGTTGGAGAGGGTCCAGGTTTCCTCGGGATTGATGCGCGTCCTGCCGGCGGCGTCGTTGATGCCGACGATGATGGCGCCGGTGCGCTGGCCGATTCCGGCCTCGCGCAGGTTCTGGCCCGCCAGGGGGCTTCCCTCCTCCACGGCGACCTCCTCAATGCGCATGGCCAGCTCTCCGCCGATCACCACGTCCAGGAAGTTCACCACCGAAGGGCGGAGGATCAGCGAGGCCATCCTTCTGCCGGCGATCCTCTTGGGGCTGACCACGCGGTTGGCCCCCGCCTTCAGCAGCTTGCGGATGGTCCGCTCCCCGGCGGCCTGGGAGACGATGGTCAGCTTCGGGTTCAGCTGGCGGGCGGTGAGGGTGACGAACACATTGGCCTCATCGTCCGGGAGGGCGGCCACCAGGCCGCGGGCCCTTTCGATTCCCGCTTCCTGCAGCACCTCGTCGTCCACGGCGTCTCCCTGCACGAAGAGCACCGATTCGTCCCTGCCCAGCTCCGAGTCCCCGGGGTTTCGATCCACCACCACGAAACGCACCCGCGCCCTCTGGAACTCCAGGGCGGTCTCACGGCCCACATCCCCGCAGCCGCAGATGATGTGGTGGTCCCGCAGTCTCCTGATGGCCCGTTTCATACGCCGCTCCCGTACGGTCTTGAGAATCTGTCCCTCGAAGATGTAGGCGATCAGCACGGTTATCGAATAGCCGGCAGTGAAGACGCTGAAGATGAGCAGGAAGAGGGTGAAGCGCTTGCCCTCCGGGGACAGAGGATGCACCTCGCCGAAGCCGACCGTCGTGATGGTGATGAAGGTCATGTAGAGGCTGTCCAGCAGCGGCCAGCCCTCGATCAGGGAGTAGCCGGCCGTGCCGCCGGCAACCGCCAGCAGAAGCAGGAGCAGTGCCGCGGCAAAGCGCGCAGATCGTGACAATCGGCGGCCACCCTTTCCGGCGAGGATAGGGCCACACTAGAGCAGGCGGGCCGCCCGAGTCAAGAATGCGCGCCTCCGGTCCCGGCGCCGGGCCGGAGGCCTCAGGCCTGCCAGAGGCTGCGAAAGGTCTCCGCCAGCTGCGGCCCGGCTCCGGCCTCCTCGTGCTTGAAGAACACGTAGGCGGCGGTCCAGGGCTGGCCGCGCACCTTCTCCACCCAGCCCTCGAGCTCTTTCTGGCCGTAGCTTGCCCCGCGCAGCCGCAGGTAGCCCCAGTCCGCGGTGGCCGCGATCTCCGCCACCGGCAGCTCGTCGGTGTCGGCCATGCACAGGGCGGCGTTCCTGGCAGCCAGCAGGTCGCGGGCCCCTGCATCGTCCCAGGAGGGATGGCGGAACTCGAAGGCGGTCCTGGCCCCAGGCGGGAGAAGCTCCAGGAAGGCGGCCAGCAGCTCCCGGTCCACCCGGAAGGAAGGCGGGAGCTGGAACAGCACCGCCCCCAGCTTCTCCCCCAGAGTGCTGGCCGTCTCCAGGAGGTAGCGCACCTCCTCCTCGCAGCCTTTCAGCTTCTTGATGTGGGTGATGCGCCGGGAGGCCTTGAGGACGAAGCGGAAGCCCTCCGGAACCTGGGACGCCCAGCCTTGAAGCAGCGTCTCGGTGGGCATGCGGTAGAAGGTGTTGTTGATCTCCACGCTGCCCAGGCGTCCGGCATAGTAGCGCAGCATCTCGCGGTCCGGGAGCTCCTTCGGGTAGAAGCGGCCCTTCCACTCCTTGTAGCTGTAGCCGCTGGTGCCCAGGTACAACTGCACGCTGCACCTCCTGCGGAGAAAGATACGCAGTCAGCGGCCGGGGATGCAAGCGCGGCAACTGCGGAAACGCTCCACTTGCCAAACCGCGACCCCTGGCCTACCTTTGTGCCCATGGTGGCGATCGTGACCGACCCCTGGTATCTGAAGCATTCCAACGGAGCGGGGCACCCGGAGTCCCCCGAGCGCCTGCAGGCCGTGGAGCGGCTCCTGGCCTCCTGGCCGTACCGGGAGCGCCTGCTCCAGGTGCCGGCCCGGGAGGCCACCCTCGAGGAGCTCACCCGGGTGCACAGCGAGCCCTACGTGCGCCTCATCGAGGACACCGCCCGCCGGCAGTACACCATGCTGGACCCCGATACGGGGGCCACCGCGGATTCCTACCGCGCGGCCCTGCGGGCCGCCGGGGGCGGCATCGAGGCGGTGGAGGCGGTGCTTCGCGGCCGGGCCGCCAGCGCCTTCGCCCTGGTGCGGCCGCCGGGACACCACGCCGAGCGGGACAGGGCCATGGGTTTCTGCCTGTTCAACAACATCGCCGTGGCCGCCGCGCATCTGCTCTCCGCCGCGGGTCTGCAGCGGGTGCTGATCGTCGACTGGGACGTACACCACGGCAACGGCACCATGCACGCCTTCTACGGCTCGGCGGATGTGCTGTACCTCTCGCTGCACCAATACCCCCACTATCCGGGAACGGGGCGCATCGAGGAGGCGGGGCGCGGGGCCGGGGAAGGCTACTCGGTGAACGTCCCGCTCCCGGGCGGGCAGGGGGACGCCGACTACCTCTACGTGTTCCGGCGGCTGTTCGAGCCCCTGGCCCGGCAGTTCCGCCCCGAGATGATCCTGGTCTCCGCCGGTTTCGACCCCCACCGCAACGACCCGCTGGCCTCGATGGCGGTCTCAGGGTGGGGGTTCGCCGCCATGACCCGGACGCTCGGCAGCCTGGCCGGAGAGCTGTGCGGCGGCCGCCTGGCCCTCTTCCTCGAGGGAGGCTACGCCCTGAGCGCCCTCACCGAGGGGGTCGATCGGGTGCTGCGGGCCCTGGAGGGCGTGGGGCAGGACGAGGACCCCCGGGGGAGCTCCGGCGGGGGCGATGCGGGGCCCAGCCAGACCGTGGTGGGCGTGGTGGACCAGGTGGCGAGGGTCCAGCGCCGCTACTGGCAGATCCCAGCCTGAACCGGCGCCGGCCGCCCGGAACCCCGTCCTGAGCCGCGGCGCCTGCCGAGCCGCGGGTGAGCCTCCAGAAAAGCCACCAGGACCTGGCGCCAGCTGCGCTGCGGCGGGCCGTGCAGGCGGGAGCAGAGCTCTTCGTAGGAGCTGCGGACCAGCACCCGCATGGCCTCGGCGACGGGCTCCGGTACCGGGAAGCCTCGAAAGAGGTCGCCGGCGAAACGCCGGGCCTCTTGAGGAGTGAACTCCGGGAAGAGGGCGGTGAGCATGAACAACGAGGGGGCGATGTCTATCACGCTGTGCTGCCGCATCAGCAGGGTGGCCTCCACCACCGCGAGGGCCTCCGCATAGGTGCACCGCACCAGCTCGAGGGCACCCGGCCGGAAGCCCAGCGCTTCCACCGTCTTCCTGGCGCCGAGGTAGCTGTACCCGGCCACCAGCACGTGCAGGCTGGGGATGCAGTGCAGGTGCGGGTCGAGCCAGCGAATCGCCAGCAGGTAGGGGTTCATTCCCGTGGGGGGGCGGCGCGTGGTGGTGGACTGGACCGTCTTGTAGATGGCGCCGGACTCCCGGTACAGGCGGATCACCTCCTCGACGTGGCCCCGGATGTGTCCGCGGGCGTCGGCCCCGTAGAGCTCGCCCAGCCGCAGCAGCGAGCTCATCCAGGCCGGGATGTAGCCCAGATAGCGGTGCACCTGCCCCGGCCGGTGCGGTATTCCGGCGTCCAGAGGATGCTCCAGCACCACCACCGGCCTGCTCCCGTGCGCCAGGCGCGTCTGGAACTGGGGGAGGAAGAACTCCCGGATCGCCGCGCACAGCAGCCGCAGCCCGCGCCTCAGCAGGCGCGCGTCCCGGAGGAACATGAGGACGGCCCTGGGCTCCAGGCCGCCCGCGGTGAGGAGCTCTGCAGCGCTGCCGCCCTCCCCCCGCGGCGGCCGGCTGGCCCCGCTGGAATCACGCCTGCTGGTGGCCATGAGGTGGCTCATGGTAGCACAGAGGGGGCTTCAGGGCAAAACGTTTCAGTGATGCCTCAGCGATTCTGCCGCCAGCGAGGGTGGGTGATGCCGAACTGCTTGACCTTGTAGTTCAGCACGCGCGTGGACAGCCCCAGCAGCGCCGCGGCCTCCTTCTGGACCCAGCCGGTCCGCTCCAGGGCCTGCACCACCAGCAGCCGCTCCGCCTCCTCCAGGCGGATGCCCTCCGGGGGGAGGGTGATGTAGGAATCGGTGTCTTTGGAGGGTTCGGGGGTGAAGAACAGGTTGAGATCCTCCGCGGTGATGGTCTCTCCCTCGGCAAGGAGCACCGCCCGCTCGATGGCGTTCTCCAGCTCGCGGATGTTTCCCGGCCACCGGTAGCTGGTGAGGATCTGAAGCGCCCCGGGCTCGATCCCCCGCACGCGCTTCTTCATGGCCTGGGCGAACTTGTCCAGGAAGAACTGGACGAGGAGCCCTATGTCCCCGTCGCGTTCCCGCAGCGGCGGCAGCCGCAGGGTGATCACGTTGAGCCGGTAGTAGAGGTCTTCCCGGAACTGCCCCGCGTCGATCAGCGCCCGCAGGTCCTTGTTCGTGGCGGAGATGATGCGCACGTCCGTCTTGACCGTCTCGTTGCTGCCGAGGCGCTCGAACTCCTTTTCCTGGATCACCCGCAGCACCTTGGCCTGGGTCAGGGGGCTCATGTCGCCCACCTCGTCCAGGAAGATGGTGCCGCCGTTGGCCTGCTCGAAACGCCCGATGCGCAGCCTCTCCGCGCCGGTGAAGGCACCCTTCTCGTAGCCGAACAGCTCGCTCTCCAGGAGCTGCTCCGGCAAGGCGGCGCAGTTGACCCGTACGAAGGGACCTTCGGAGCGAGCGCTGTTGTAGTGGATGGCCCCGGCCACCAGCTCCTTGCCGGTCCCGGTCTCTCCCAGAATGATGACGCTGGAGTCCGAGCCGGCCACCCGGCTGACGATGCGGAAGATCTTGCGGATGCCCGGGCTTTCGCCGATGAAGTTGTAGGGCTGATACAGGCCGCGGAATCGTTCCGGTTCGGCCTCCTTCTCCTGCCCCGCTTCGGCCGCGGGCCGCACCGCGCTCTCCCGGCTCAGGCTCCGCCGCTCCAGGGCCTTCTTGATGCGGAAGTTGAGCTCGGGGATGCTGTAGGGCTTCTGGAGGATGCCGAACGCCCCGGCCTGCACCGCCTGCACGCCTTCCTGTACGGCGTGCACCTCCGGGGTGACGATGATGAGCGCGTCGGGGTTGCGCTCCAGCGCCGCCCGGGCCAGCTCGGCCGCCGTCCCGCCGGGGAGCTCCACGTCGGCGATCACCACGTCCACGTTGCCGTCCTGGAGCGCCTGCAGCGCGGCGGGAACGTCGTGGCTGGGCTGGATGTTGTGGCCGATGCTGCGGAAGAAGTAGCAGACATCGGCCGCCAGGTTCTTGTCGGCGTCGGCGATGATGAGATTGCTCATCCGTGCTTCACGACTCCATTGACTCAATAATAGGAAAGAGCGGCAAAAGATCAAGGCGCTCCGCCCGGGGCGCCGATCTTCCTTGTCTCTGGCGCACCTCCTCCCTATAATAAACTCATGGCAGTGGAGGGACGGTGAAGAAACAATCCCAGGCGGACAAGCTGCGTTCCATCCCCTTCTTCGCGGATCTGTCGGCGCAGGACCTGCGCCAGGTGGCGGCCATCGCCGAGGAAAGGAACTACCAGGCCGGCGAGGTGATCGTCCAGGAGTACTCCTCGGCCGAGCGTTTCTTCATCATCTACCGCGGCAAGATCGAGATCACCAAGCGCTTCGAGGACGGAGAGGAGTTCGTTCTGGCTGTGCACAGCGACGGGGACTTCTTCGGCGAGATTGCGCTTCTGGACCAGGGCCCGCGCTCGGCCACCGCGCGGGCCATGGAGCCCACCACGGCGCTGGAGTTCTCCCGGGCTGACTTCGAGACACTGCTGTCCCGGGCCCCGCATCTGGCCTACGCGGTCATGAGGGAGCTGAGCTCCCGGCTGCGGGAGACCGGCGCCCTGCTGGTCTCCCACCTGCAGCGCAAGAACCGGGAGCTCTCCGAGGCCTACCGTGAAACCCTGCACATGCTGGTGCAGGCGGTAGAGGCGCGCGATCCCTACACCCGCGGTCACACCATGAGGGTCCACGGGATCTCCCAGGAGCTGGGCAGCGAGATGGGGCTCCCCGAGGAGGAGATGCACGCCCTGGAGCTGGCGGCACTGCTCCACGACCTGGGTAAGATCGGGCTGTCCGATTCGATTCTCCTCAAGCCGGGTCCCCTCAGCAGCAAGGAGTACGCGCAGGTGAAGGAATACCCCCGCCGCGGGGGAGAGCTCATGTCCGGGATCGCGTATCTGAAGCGCTCGGCGGGCTACGTGCTCCACCACCATGAACGATACGACGGGGGGGGATATCCCGGGGGACTTGCCGGTCGGGACATCCCACTCCCCAGTCGTATCCTGGCGGTGGCGGACGCCTTCGAGGCGCTCACCAGCGAGCGGCCCCACCGTCCGCCTATGAGCAAGGAGCGGGCCCTGGCCGAGGTCGAGGCGGGCTCCGGAGCGCAGTTCGATCCCGAGGTGGTTGCCGCCTTCCTGCGGGTGGTGCGCTCCGGGCGCCTCGAGGGCATCCTGCAAGGAGGTTAGGGGGGTGCAGGGCCCTGCTCCGTTGATACCGGCTACACCGGCTCCCTGACGGTGCGCCTCTCGAGCCGGTCCAGCGCCTGTTCGAGCTCCCGAACCACGATGAACATGTCCTCCATGGCCCGGGTGTACAGCAGCCTGGCCTTGCGGGGATCGTGCTTGCTGAGCTCGATGACGTTGTAGAAGGCGATCCGGGTCCCGTCCTTGCCGGCCAGCACGTCGGTGGTGCGGTTCTGGTTGGCCAGCAGGGCCGCCGCCCCGAAGCAGTCTCCCACCCCGTAGCGATGGCCACGGTTGCGCGCAGGATAGGCGAATCCTCGCACCACCTCGCACACCGTGGTGGCGTCGTCACCCTTCCTGAGGATGATGTCGCCCTTGTGGAAGTCCCGGTAGGCCAGGCCGCTGTGAGCTCCTGGCCGATAGGCGGAGTCCGAGCCTATCAGCTGGAAGCTCCCCGAAATCTTGCGGATGTCCGGGTTCTTGAGGCTGTGCTTGGTTCCGTAGATCGCGTCGTGCTTGATCAGCCCCATGTCGCGCGCAATCTTGCGCGCCTCGTCCTCGACGTCCTTCTCGGTCATCCCCATGATGTTGTGGTCCACCTCGAACTGGTGGTGGAAGGAGCAGCGGGGATATCGGCAGCGGACTGTGTAGATGGCTCCCTTGAGTCGGTACGGCATCGCAGCACCTCCTATCCTGACGGTCTGTGCGTAATGAGACATGCAACTGCCGTGCCATTGCCTGGTCGCACCCGGATGGGCCGCAGCGGGCTGCGGCAAGTGTTTGTTGCAGAGCTACTTGGGCAATACCCAGCTGCCCTGCGGCGCGGGAGGACGCCCCACCGGCGGATTACAGAACTGTGCGATATGGCAGGTTCGATAACGGAACTGTAATTGTACCCGGCGCGGGAGGGCCGCCCGGGGGCTCCGGGCGGGCGAAACCGCCGCCTGAATAGCCGGTGGAGGCAAACGCCGGCCTGCCGGGTTCCATCATCATCACGAAGAAGGGGATGGCCAATCCCGACGGAACCCCCAAGGACGCCAATCGGGAGTTCGTGACGGACTTCCAGGTCTTCGACGAGCTGGGGGGCGAGGAGCCGATCCGTTTGCCCGGCCTGCCGTGCCGGTGGGGCATGTGGAGATCCACCTCGTTGCCCATGTCGAGCACGTACCAAGCACCACCTCGCCTTTGTGCATGACCATACGGCCACCGGCTCCCCGAGCCGAGCCGTGAAGCAACCGTCACCCCGCAGCTCCGTGAAGGGCTGGCGGCGCTCGACGCGCCCTGCCCGCTGCTTTCTGGACCGCCGGGGGCCGGAGGCGCCAGGGCGGCTGCGCCGTTGATGCTCCCTCCCCGCACGCTGTATGATGGAAGAGGAGGGGCGTATGATTGGGTTGGGCGAAGCCTTGATCATTGGGGGCGTGGTGGTGCTCATCTTCGGAGCCACGCAGATCCCCAAGCTGGCACGTTCGTTGGGGGAAGGCCTGCGGGAGTTCAAGAAGGCGGTCCAGGACGGGAAAGAGGGTACCGGCACCGAGGAGGACAGGCAGCACGACGAGGAGAGCCAGGGCGGCGCATGAGCGTGCTCAGGGGGGCCGGAAGCGGCCGGGAGATGAGCTTCTGGGGGCACCTGCTGGAGCTGCGCCGGCGCATCCTGGTGGTGGTGGGCTTCGTGGCGGTGTTCTCCGTGGCGGGCTACCTGCTGTTTCCGTACTTCTTCGCTCTGGTCTCCGAGGTGATCGGGGAGCAGCTGTATGCCACCACCATCGCCGAAGGCTTCATGACCAGGCTGCGCATCGCGGTGCTCCTGGGCATGTTCCTGTCCCTGCCGGTGCTGCTGTTCCAGATCATGCTGTTCGTCTTTCCCGCCTTGCAGCGCCGGGAGAAGCGCTTCGTGCTGGTGCTGCTGGTGAGCACCTTCCTCCTGTTCCTGGGAGGCGTTCTCTACGCCTACAAGTCGGTGCTGCCGGTGTCCGTCCGCTTCCTGAAGTCCGGGATCTTCTTCCCCGAGCGGGTGAACCGGCTCATTTCCTACCGGCAGTTCATCACCTTCTTCTTCCAGTTCCTGCTGGGCTTCGGCGTGTGCTTCCAGTTTCCGGTGGTGCTCCTGGCCCTCATGAAGCTGGGGCTGTTCGGCGTGCGGGCCCTTGTGCGCAACTTCAAGTACTTCGTCATCGGGGCGTTTCTGTTCGCCGCCATCATCACGCCGCCGGACATGGTCTCCCAGATCCTCCTGGCCCTGCCGATGATTTCGCTGTACGCTCTGTGCATCCTGGTGGGAATGCTCTTCCGCATCGGGACGCGCTGATGTTCGGTATCGGGCTGGGAGAGATCCTCCTGGTGCTGTTCATTACCTTCCTTATCTCGCCCAAGGATCTGCCCAGGGTGCTGCGCAAGATCGGGCAGCTCTTCGGGCTGCTGAGCCGCGTCGAGGAGGATCTGCGGGAGATCCGCCGCGACGTGGAGGATACGCTCCATGAGGTCGAGGCCGGCGCGGAGCGCCGGGATCGCTCGGAGCTGGCTCGGGAAGACGGGGTCCCCGCCCCGGAGGGGCAGGCAGGAGTGGAAGAGAAGGAGGCGGTTGCCTCCCCGGTGGAAGAGGAGCCCGGCCCTACAGCCGGCCCGAGCGCATGATCCCGATCAGGAACCACACGCCCAGCACGCTGGCGATCAGATAGCCTCCCAGGCCCACCGCCGGCAGCCCCAGCAGGCGGGGGCCGGCGCCCGCGGTCATCAGCAGGGAGGAACCTACCGAGATCCCCGCGATCACCACAGCAAAGGCCAGGCGGTTGAAGGACCGGTCCACGTCGCGGATGGAGTCGGTCAACCCCGTGACCTCCATCTTGATCTTCAGGTTTCCCTGGCGGGCCTTGCGCAGGATTTCCCCGGTTTCCCGCGGCAGGGTATGGATGAGCTGACCCACCTCGTCCAGCAGGTCGATGGCCTTGCCCCCCTCCAGCCAGCTTGAAAGCCGCTGGAGCCGCACCCGGCGGACGAACGGCTCCGCCAGGTCGAGGATGTCGAACTCGGGGTTGAGCCGCCGGGCCAGCCCTTCGGCGGTGACGATGACCTTGAGGGTCAGCGCCAGGTCGGCGGGCAGGGTGATCTGATAGCGGCGGATGATGGCGTGCAGGTCGGAAAGCATCCGTGCCACCGACACGCGGGAGAGGGTGATGTGATGGTAGTAGTTGATCATCCGCAGCAGGTCCTGCCGGAGCTCCGATTCCCGCACCCACGGCTCGATGGTGTCGAAGCTGTGGAAGACGCGCACGATCTTGTCCGCGTCCCGCTCCACGAAGGCCAGCAGCATCCGCACCAGGGCCAGCTTCTCCTCCTCGTCGAGAATTCCGACCATGCCGAAGTCCACCGGCGCGATCACCCCGTCGGGGCGGACGATGAAGTTGCCGGGATGAGGGTCGGCGTTGTAGACGCCGTCACGGAAGACCTGGGTCAGGATGAAGCGCACCGTGTTGTCCGCCGCCGTCCCTGCGTCCGGTTCGCGGCTGTCGCGGGGAAGCTGCCCGATGCGTACCCCCTCCACATACTCCATGGTGAGCACCCGCTCGGTGGTGAGCTCCCAGTGAACGGCCGGGATGTGCACGGTCCGCTCGTCCCGGAAGTTGCGCCGGAACAGCTCCATGGTGCGCCCCTCGTAGGCCAGGTCCAGCTCCAGGGTGATCACCCTGGCGAACTGGTCGACCATCTGCACCGGTCTGTAGATGCGCAGGCGCGGCAGCGCGCGCTCGATCAGGGAGGCGAAGTCCCGCATGATGGCCAGGTCCACCCGGATCTGCTGCTCGATGCCTGGCCGGCGGATCTTCACGGCCACCTCTTCCCCGTCCAGGGTGGCGCCGCGGTGCACCTGGGCGATGGAAGCGGAGGCCACCGGCTCGGGATCGATGCTGCGGAAGCGATCGCGCCAGGAGCCGTCGAACTCCTGGTTCAGGAGCGGCTCCAGGCGCTCGAAGGACAGAGGGGCGGCTCCGTACTGCAGCCTGGCCAGCTCCCTGGCCACCTCTTCCGGCAGAATGTCCGAGCGCAGGCTCAGGATCTGCCCCAGCTTGATGAAGGAGGTCCCCAGCTCTTCGAACAGCAGGCGCAGGCGCTCCCCCGGGGAGAGCTGGCGAAGGTTGCGCCGCCCGAGGCGCCGGACCGAGCCCACCAGGATCGACCTGCGGGACAACCCCAGGCTGTCCACGACCCAGGCGAATCCGTAGGCCGCGACCTTGGTGAGAATCTGGCGGTAGCGTCTCAGCTTGCGGAGGCCGCTCTGCGGCCGCGGTAGCAGCATGGACGCCTACAGCGCTTCCTCCGGCTCCACCGGAGGTTCCTCCTCCCCCGGCGGTCCCTCGGCAAGCACGTCCTCCTCGGGGTTGAGCGCGGCGGGGTCGAAGCCCTTCCAGAGGAAGCGCAGCTCCGTCTTTCCCAGCCGCAGGATATCCCCATCCCTCAAGTTCTTCTGGATGTAGGCCTGATCGTTGACCCGGGTCCCGTTGAGGCTGCCCAGATCGATGGCGGTGAAGTGGTCGCGCCTGAAGACCACCTGGCAGTGCTTGGCGGACACGTAGGCGTCGTCCAGGCGGATGTCGCAGGTCGGGCCCCTTCCCACCGTCACGGTCTTGCCCAGCAAGGGGAAGGACTTTCCCGCCTCTTCACCCGAGGCAACTTCCAGGAACGCATCATCCGGAAGTGGTGCATCGTCGAGCATACCCTAACGATAACGCTCCCTCTGCTGGTTTTCAAGCGCAGGTGGAATTCCGCTCCACTTGGCGGTACCATTAGCTGTGCGTCGATTTCAAAAAAAGACTCTGAGGAGGAGCTATGGGCGAGAACCTTGATCAGATCCCGGAGAGAGTGCAGGAGCACCTGCGGGAGATCACCCGCAACGCGGGTCTTCCGGATTCGGAGGAATCCGTGGAGGCCATCGCCGGCGGCTGGCTGGAGAAGCGGGACAGCTTCGACGAGCAGGTGGGCAAGCTGAACATGGAGGAGGTGGACTACCTGGAGCGCGACGATGAGCGCGGGTGTCTGGCCATGACCTACTCCGGCTCCCTGCTCAACATCGGGCCGCTGCAGGATGGAAAGCGCAAGGTGGAGTACGCCAGCATCGGCCTGCGCAAGGACGTGCCGGAAACCGCGGTCAAGAACGACTCCGAGCTGGCCTCCGACCTGGAGACGGACCAGCAGGCGGCCTTCTCCGTGGGCCCCATCCGCAAGAGCTCGCCGCTGTACCGGATGGCCGTCATGCGGGAGGGTGTCTCTGCAGAGGAGCAGGAGGAGACGCTTTCGCAGGCCACCCAGGTGCTGACCGAGGAGTTCGTGGAAGTCAACAAGACCCTGATGCTCGAGGAGTAGGGCAGGGCAGCCGCCCCTGCGCGCTTCGCCCGTGGATGCAGCAACCCTGACAGAGCAGCTTAGAGAGCTGGCGGAGCGACCCCAGCCGCCGGCCGCCGAAGAGCTGGAAAGCCGGCTGGAGGCGGCCCTGGCCGTCCTGGCGAGCGAGGAGGCCGGGCTGCGGCCGCCGGACAGCTGGGGGCGGCCCGGAGGGATCGTCTACCTGGATCCCGGCCTGCCCACCGCGATCGTTCCGGATCTGCACGCACGGCTGGACTTCTTCCGAACGCTCATGGAGTACCGGCGGGAGGGCGGTGCGTCGGTGGCGGAAAGGCTGGCGGAGGGCCGGATGCAGGTGGTCTGCGTCGGCGACGGCTTCCACGCCGAAGGCAGGGCGGCGGCGCGCTGGCGGGCGGCCTTCGAAGAGTACCTGGGAGGATTCCAGCAGCGGCCCCACATGGACCAGGAGATGCGGGAGAGCCTGGGGCTCATGGAGATGGTCATGGCCGCCAAGTGCGCCTTTCCCTCCCATTTCCACTTTCTCAAAGGCAACCACGAGAACATCACCAACGAGCTGGGGGAAGGAAACTATCCCTTCCGCAAGTTCGCCCACGAGGGTATCATGGTGGCGCACTACATGAACCTGGTGTACGGGCCCGAGCTGGTGGCCAGCTTCGCCCTTCTAGAAAAGAGCTTTCCGCTCCTGGCGGTGGGCGGGGCGTTCCTGGTCTCCCACGCGGAGCCGGAAAGCTTCTTCGAACGCGACAGGCTGGTAGACTATCGGGAAGACCCCGAAGTGGTCTACGGGCTGACCTGGACGGACAACGACGCCGCCGAGCCGGGAAGCGTGGAGCAGATGCTGCTTCACTACCTGGGCCGAGACGAAGGTCTGTATTTCGGGGGCCACCGTCCGGTGGGCGGCCTGTACGGGCTGCGGGCCGGGGGAAGGTACGTGCAGATCCACAATCCTGGCCGCTTCGGCATCGCCTGGGTGGAGCCGGGCCGGCCGTTTCGGCCGGAGGAAGACATGGTCGACATCGGGGAGGAACGGTAGAAGCGATGGCGCGCACCCCCGCGCAGATCGGCAAGTACAAGATCGTCTCCCTCCTGGCCGAGGGGGGTATGGGCGCGGTCTACAAGGCCCAGCACCCCACCCTCAACCGCTTCGTCGTGCTCAAGAAGCTGGCCCTGCGGGGCAGCAGCTCCTTTGCGGAGCGCTTCCTGCGGGAGGCGCGCATCATGATGGACTTCAAGACCGAGCACATCGTCAACGTCTACGACCACTTCAAGGAGAAGTCCTTCTATTACATCGTGGAGGAGTACATCGAGGGGCTCTCGCTGGACAAGCTGATCAGGCGGGAGCGCTACCTGCCCAATGACGTGGCGCTTCTGATCTTCCGTGACTGCTGCCGCGCCCTGAAGTACGCCCACGAACAGGGGGTCGTGCACCGGGACATCAAGCCCGGCAACATCCTGATCGGCAGGTCCGGGCAGGTGAAGCTGTCGGACTTCGGCATCGCCACTTCCCACGAGGAGGAGGAGGCCGGGCTGACCCGGGAGGGGATGACCCTGGGAACGGTCTCCTACATGCCGCCGGAGCAGATCCGCAACTCCCGCGGCGTGGACCGCCGCGCCGACATCTACGCCCTGGGGGCCATGCTCTACGAAATGGTCACCGGCAAGCCGCCCTTCCCCGGCAACTTCAGCCCGGAGACCATCATGCTCATCCAGCGGGGACGGTACCGGCCGGTGCAGCGGGTGAATCCCCGCGTCTCGCCCCTGGTGCGCCGCCTCATCCGGCGCGCCATGCGCACCCGCCCCGGGCGCCGCTTCCAGAACGTCGGCGAGATCCTCCGCCTCCTGGACCGCTACTTCCTGCGCAAGGACCCCGCGGCGGTGGACAACGCGCTGCGGCGCGTCATGGCCCGCGAGGAGCTGGGCCGGCTTCCGGCCCGCCGGCTGTCGCCCCTGCGGACCGCCTTCACCGTCCTTGGAGTCCTGCTGGTGCTGGTGGGGGCCGCCTACTATCTGCTGTTGGAGCGCGGATACCTGTACGAGTTCCTGATGGCGGATCGCTACGGGGCCCTGACCGTGCGGGCGCTGGTGGAACAGGGCGTTCGGGGAGGGGCGGCGCCCTCGATCCGGGCGCGGCTGTTCGCCCGCCAGGGGTCTGAGTTCGTGCCCCTGGAGGAGCCTTCCTTCCGCTTCCGCGAGACGCAGGCCGGCGCCACCGAACAGCTCGAGGCGTTTCAGTCGCGCAGGGTGTACCTGCGGAGCGGCAGCTATCGATTGCTGGTCTCCCTGGAGAACCGGCTGTACCTCCAGGTGTTCCACCTGGATCCCCGCACCCTTCAGCGGCGCTCGGTGGGCACCTTTGCGGGCCGCAGGATCGATGTCCGTCTGCCCCAGGCTGCGCCGCGGCCCCTTACCCTGCGCTACACGGTGCGCAACGGCGCCGACGGAACGGACATCACCGCCGGCACCGCCTTCAGCATCCAGCGCGGCGGCCGCTGGCTGCGAAGGGAGCAGTTCGGCCGGCTCCTGTCCGGCCGCAGCTACCGCTTCAGGCTCCAGCACCCGCACTACTACAGCCGGGAGATGGAGGTGGCCGTGGACACCTACCAGAGCGAGCTGGTGCTGGAAGCGGAGCTGGTGCCGGTGGAGGGGACGCTGTCGATAGAGGCGGAGGTTGAGGGGCTGCGGTTGCTGCTGAACGGGTCCCCCTACTATCTGCCCGGCGGCCAGAACACGGAGGTCCGCCGGCTGGCCCCCACCCGCCGGGGGACCCGCAGCCTGGCCCTGGCTCCAGGGAAGTACCAGCTCACGGTGGAGCGGGGCAGCGACGTGCGGGGGCTGGCGGTGGAGGTGCCTTCGGGAGGAGAGGTGACGGTGCGGGTGGGACAGGTTGAGGGCGGCCGGCTCCTGCTGGAGCGGGTGCGGTGAAGGTGGAGGAGGAGAAGCGATGTCGGTGACGCTGCGACGGGTCATCCTGTGCGTGCTCGGGGTGCTGGCGGGGCTGGCGGCCTGGCCGGTGGTGGAGCTGGCGCTGTTTCACCAGTCCGGTTTCCCCTCGTACCTGGCCTTCAGCATGGCGCTGGGCGCCGTGGTCGGGCTGGTGTTCGGGGGCGCCTTCGGCGCTTCGGAGGGCATTTTCGCGGCGATCCGCATCCGTGCGCTCCGCGGCGCCCTGACCGGGGCGGTGGTGGGCGTGGCGGGCGGAATCGTGGGGTTCCTGGTGGGTCAGGCGGCGCTGTTCCTGCTGGGGAATCTGGCTTTCCGCTCCTACCAGAGCCTCACCCGGGTGGCGCTGCCGGTGGCGCGGGCCATCGGCTGGGCCGTCCTGGGCGTGTTCATCGGTATGAGCGAGGGAGTGCGGGCCCTCTCGCCCAAGAAGGCTGGCATCGGTGCCCTGGGAGGGCTGGCGGGAGGGCTGGTCGGGGGCTTTCTGCTGGAGTACGCGCGGGTTCTCTTTCCCCGCCTTCCCTACGTCCGGCTTGCGGGGCTGCTGCTGTTCGGAGCGCTCATCGGCCTGTTCTACGGGCTGGTGGAGCGCCGCCTTGCCTTCGGGGTGCTGCGGGTGCTGAACGGCAGCCTCAAGGGCAGGGAGTTCTTGATCACCGTCAGCCGGATGCGGATCGGAGCATCCCGCCGGGCGGACCTGGCGCTCCCCGGCTACGAGGGAGTGGCGGCGGTGCACGCCCTGCTGCTGACCCACCGGGAGGAGGTGATCCTGCGCCGGGCCGCGAAGGAGCACCCGCTGTACGTGAACGAGGCGCCGGTGCAGGAACAACGCCTGAAGTTCGAGGATGTCCTCAAGGTGGGCGCGGCCAAGCTGTTCTACAAGGTCCAGTGAGGAGGGTGAAGACATGAATCCGAGGGTTCGTTTCGCCATCGCCTGCGCCGCGCTGGCGCTGGTCGTCACGGCGGCCGCCACCGGGGACAACATCACCATCTCGCAGATCGATGCCTCGCGGCTGCTGCTCAACCAGACGGTGACTCTCTATCTGAGCGTCACCGACGCCCAGGGGCGTCCCCGGGAGAACGTGAGCCCGGACAGCTTCGCGGTCCAGGAATCCCCCGACGGGAGGGTCTTCCGGCCGGTCCCGGAGGTGCTGCGGGTCCAGGCCGGAGGCAATCGCCTGGAGGGAATCAACTTTCTGCTCCTCATCGACAACTCCGGCAGCATGTACGACACTCTGGCCGGCAAGCAGACGGAGAACGACGCCGAGCGCCGCATCACCCTGGCCGAGAGGGCCATCCGCGAGTTCGTAGCCAGCGTCACCAACCCCAGGGATGCGGTGGGGCTGGCGGTGTTCAACACCGACCACACCTTGCTGGTGCCGCCCGTGCGGGGTCAGACCCAGGTGGGGGACTTCCTGAAGCGGATCAGCCGGCCCGGGAGCGAGCAGGCCTACACCGAGCTGTACGCCTCGATCCTTCTGTCCGCTCGCGATCTGAGCGCGGCCGGTGGGCGCAAGGTCCTGATCGTGCTCTCCGACGGGGAGAACTACCCCTACCTGCAGTACAGCGGCAAGGAGCACCCCCGCTTTGGGCGGCGGGTCTTCCGGTACAGCGAGGACATCGAGGAGTGCCAGCGCGAGGGCATCTCCGTGTTTGCCATCAACTTCGGCCGCGAGAAGGACCCTCACCTGGCCAGCATCGCGGTGGAGACCGGCGGGGCCGTGTTCGACGCGGCGGACGAGCAGCAGCTGGGCGGCGTGTACGCGGCCATCCGCGAGCGGGTGCTGAAGGAAGTGGTGCTCGCCTACCGGGCCACCATGGAGCCGGCGGAACGGAAGCACGTGCGGGTGGACTACGCGGGCCCCGGGGGAAAGGCCACTGCAACCCGCTTCTACTTCGCCAGCACCCTCTTCGGCCTGCCCCAGGACCGGCTCGGCCTGTGGCTGCTTCTGCCCCTGATCCTGGGCCTGGGCCTGATCGTGGCCCTGGTCTTCCTGCGTCTGGACCGCCGGCGCGGGCGGCCCAGCCTGGAGGTGCTGTACGCTCCGGGGCGGGCCTCCACAAGGGTGTTCGACCTGGGCTCGGGCAGAACCGTGATCGGAGGCAGCGACAGGGCGGACCTCACCATCGCGGGCGTGCCCACGGTGCGGGACAACCACGCCACGGTGGTCTACGACGAGAAGAAGAAGAGCTACACCGTCATGGCGGAGGGCGGCGAGGTGACGGTCAACAACCGGCCGGTCCGTTCCCGGCAGCTTCAGTCCGGGGACGTGATCAACGTCGGCGGGGCCACCATCGTCTTCGACGAGGCATCACCGCCCGCCGGCGGCGCCGGAGGCGGCGGCAAGAAAGGGCCGACCGGGCAGCGCAGCCGGGAGGAGCGGCCGCAAGGCAGGGAAAGGAAGGGCGGAGAGCGGCGGGGACCCCGGCCGCGGGAAGAGCGGAGGCCGGCCCGCCGGGGGCGGAGCGGGAGGAGCGAGCGCGGGAAGAAGAAGCCCTAGCGGGCCCGGCGGCGAGGGTAGGTGAGGCCATGGACCGCAGAGAGCTGGAGCGACGGATAGGCGCCCTGGGGCGGCTGGGCCTGGGAGGGCTGCGCCAGGCGGACCTCCTCCTGAGCTGGGACAGGAGCAGGGAGGAGGTGCTGGCCATCCTGGAGGCTGCGGAGATCCTGGCGGGCATGAGAGCCGCCGGCGTCTCGCCGCGGATCTTCGATTCCGGGCTGGCGGTATCGATCTTTCGGGACAAGTCCACCCGGACCCGCTTCAGCTTCGCCGCCGCCGCGGACCTGCTGGGCCTCTCGGTGCAGGAGCTGGAGGAGACGAAGAGCCAGATCGCCCATGGCGAGACCGTGCGAGAGACCGCCAACATGATCTCCTTCCTCGCCGAGGTGATCGGCATCCGGGACGACATCTACCTCGGGGAGGGGCACAGAGGGATGCTGGAGGTGTCTGCCGCGGTGCGGGAGGGCTTTCGCGAGGGGGTGCTGCCGCAGGTCCCGGTGGTGGTGAACCTGCAGTGCGACCTCGACCATCCCACCCAGAGCCTGGCGGATCTGCTGCACCTGGTGCACGCCGCCGGAGGGGTGGAGAACCTCCGGGGCAGGAAGCTCGCGGTGAGCTGGGCCTACTCCCCTTCCTACGGCAAGCCTCTTTCGGTTCCCCAGGGGGTGATCGCCCTGATGAGCCGGTTCGGCATGGAGGTGGTGCTGGCCCACCCGGAGGGCTACCGGCTGATCCCCGAGGTGGAGGAGCTGGCGGAGCGCCAGGCCCGGGAGAGCGGTGGCTCCTTCAGGCGAGTCTCCTCCATGGAGGAGGCCTTCTCCGGAGCAGACTTCGTCTACCCCAAGAGCTGGGCTCCCTACGCGGTGATGCAGCGGCGCACCGAGCTTCTGCGCGCCGGCGACCGGCGCGGGCTTTCCGAGCTGGAGGGCGAGGCCCTGGCGGAAAACAGCCGGCACCTGGACTGGGAGTGCGGCGAGGCGCTGATGGCGCGCACGAAGGAGGCGCTGTACCTGCACTGCCTGCCCGCCGACATCTCCGGGGTGAGCTGCGAGCACGGGGAAGTGGCGGCTTCGGTGTTCGAGCGCTTCCGGATCGCCACCTACCGGCAGGCCGGCTACAAGCCCTACATAATTGCGGCGGCGATTCTCCTGGCCAAGGCTTCCGACCCGGTGGCGGTGCTGGAGCTGCTCGCGGAGCGGGCGGCGGCCCGGGTGAGGTAGCCCGCGGGGCGCCCCGTCTCACCCGGCCCGCCGGTCCCGGAGCTATCGGGCAATGCGGATCTGGCCGGACACAGTGCCGATGGACACCGGGTTGTCTGCGGCGCCGACCTGGCCGCGCAGCGCGTGCCGCACTCCGCTCTGCGCCCCCTCCATGCGAATGGGGAAGGCGCAGCTGATCTGGCCGGAGGTGGAGCGGGCGTCCAGGAGGAAACCGGCGCCCTCCGGCAGGGTCAGGGTGACATCGCCGGAGACGCTGCGGATCTGGACCCGATTGGCGAAGCCGGCGTAGCCAACCTGGATTTTCCCGGAAGTGCTGCCGGCCTTCAGGTCGCCGGTGAAGCCCTGCACGGCGATGTCTCCGCTCACCGTGGAGAGCTCGGATTCCGCGCTGCGCAGCTCCCGGGCGCTGAATGCCCCGGAGGTGGTTCGCATGAGAAAGGAGCCTGTTTCCACCCGCCCCAGCCGCATCTGTCCGGAGGTGGTGCGCACCTCGAGGGCGCTGTAGAGGTGGTCGTCCAGCTCGATGTCGCCGGAGACGCTGCGCGCGGCCAGGCGACCCTGGTAGCCGGAGGGGATCCACACCTCCAGACGCAGGCTGCCGCCGTAGAAGCCCACCACCGGCTTGTGCTCGATTCTGGCCCGAAGCGTGCCACCGGTCACGCCGGTGGACAGCTCGGGGACCTGCTCCGGCGAGGCAGCGCGCACCGATCCGTGAAACCGCAGGCTAACCGACTGCTCCCCGCCGGTGCGCACCAGCAGATCCGAGCTCACGGTTCCCAGGTCGATCCGCTCCAGCCCGGAAAGGGGGAAGCTCTCCTGCCGGTCCACCTCGACGGTCCTGCCGGAAAGGCCGACCAGTCCCGTGCCCGCTCCCAGGCCGAACACGGTCGTGAGGAGCCAGGCGATCGCGGCCAGTGCCACCGCCACCGCCGCCACCGTGGCGGTGATCAGCGCCACCTTTGTCATTCTGTTCCGGTTCATGGTCTTTACCTCCCGATCCTTGGATTGACGATGCGGGCATTCAGCCGCAGGTAGCGGGCGGTCCCGCGCCAAAACAAGCGAGTGAGCTGCCACATGCCCAGCAGGGCCAGCACTCCGATGGCGCTGACGGCCACCGAGGCCGGCACCACAAACAGGGTGGGGAGCCCTCCCAGGCTGACGGCCTGGGGAAGCAGCGGCCTCAGAATCAGGGCCAGGAGAGCCGCCACCCCGGAGAGGGACAGCGCGGCGGCGGCGGCCCACAGCGAGACCAGCACGGCCACCACTGCGAAGAACGGCCCCAGAACGAAAACCACGTTGAGGAACCCCAGGCTGAGGGAAGCGAACGCGGCCCGGACCACGCTGCCCGCCCTGTTCCGCTCGGAGCCCTCCGCCAGCATGGCGTCCACCCGGAAGGAACGGCCCAGGGTCCTGGGATTGCCCAGGGAGGCGGCGATCTCCTCCTCGCTCTTGCCCTCCGCTGCGGCGGCGCGGAAGTGCTCCTCGTAGTCGTAGAGGATCTCCGACTTCTCCCGCTCCGCCAGATTGCCCAGCGAGCGTTTCAGCTCGATCAGGAACTGTTGCCTGTTCATGCTACCTCCTCCTCGGCGATCAGGGCGCTCACTCCGCCCACAAACCGATTCCACTCCTGCAGAAGCTCGGCGGCGTATTCCTTGCCCTTGTCGGTGATCTGGTAGTACTTCCGGGCCGGACCCTCCGCGGATTCCTGGATGTAGCTGCTGAAGTAGCCTTCCGCGGTCAGCCTCCGCAGCAGTGGATAGATCGTGCCTTCGGAGATGTCGATCTTCCTGGAGATGGTCTGCACCAGCTCGTAGCCGTAGTAGTCGCGCCGGCACAGCACCACCAGGACGCACAGCTCCAGCACGCCTTTCTTGAATTGCACGTTCATGACGCCTCCTGTGCACTATCGTTCTTCGCTCACTACTATATAATACATAGTACCTGCCGAGGCAAGTATGTTGCGAACGTTTTTCTGCAGGCCGGGGCCGGGGTTCCTTGTCCCGCCGGCGCCGGCGCCGTAGCTTTTGAGGTGATGCTTTCCGCGTCCCGCCGGCTGGGCAGGCCGGCCTGCAGGCTGGTAGTCGATCCCCTGCTGCATGGGATGCGCCGCACCGCGGCGCGCCGGGTGGTGGGGAAGCTGTGCGGCCGTCCCGGGGCGCACCTGCTGGAGGTGGGATGCGGCACCGCGGAGCAGGCGCTGGAGCTGGCGCGCCGGGGAGTGCGGGTGACCGGCGTGGACATCGCGCCGCAGCTCTTTCCTCCGGCGGACCGCCTCCCGGTGGGGCTGCACCTGCTTGCGGCGGACGCCCGGCAGCTGCTGCTGCAGCCGAAAGGCTCCCCCGTAGTGCGTCCGGTCCCGATCCCACCCCGCCGCCTCCCCCACGGCGGCGGCCAGCATTTCCTCTGCCAGCAGGCCGCCCCAGCGGGGATCCCTGGCCAGCGGCGCCGCGGCGATGGAGAAGGGGTTGCGGGCAGAGACGGTGCCTTCGTAGGGCGAGGGGTTCCCGGGGCCGGTCTGTCCCTGAGGGCGCAGCTGGATGCCGTTGAAACCCAGCTTCCGCGCGAAGGCCAGGAAGCGGCGGCCGGCGCCGCCGTAGGGCGTGCCGCGGCCGATGTCCTCCTCCTGCGGCGGCGCCGCTTGCGCAACCCCATCGGGCCGGGGGTCTGCGAAGACGGGCCGGTCGGGGCCGGTCATGCTGCTTGCCGCGCCGGGAGAAATACCAGTAGACTGGCCAGGGAAATCCGGCCTGCCCCTTGAGCGGCAGGCAGGAGGAGCGTGGCAGGCGTGAAAGAAATCGACCTGGAGAAGTCCATCTACGAGCTCACCGAGGCGCACCCGGAGCTGATCCAGGCGCTGAAGGAGCTGGGCTTCGCCGGCGCCGCCAACCCCGTGGTGCGGCGGACCCTGGGGCGAACCATGACCCTGCCGGAGGGCTGCCGCAGGCAGGGGCGCGACCTCGCCGAGGTGCTCCGGGAGCTCGCCGCCCGCGGCTTCCGAGCGCGGGGGGCAGGCGGCGCCTCCGGGTGAGGCCGCCGGGAAGCCGCTCCCCCCGGGCTGCGCTTGGGAAAAGGCCGGGGCCGCGGTAGGATACGGAAAGGGATGAAGTACTTCCGCAAGCTCGTGGGCAAGAAGTGTTACCTCTCGCCGTTCAACCCGGAGGACGCCGAGAGGTACGCGGCCTGGCTGAACGACATGGAGGTGGTCCAGAATCTGACCCTGGTCCAGAAGGTGATTTCCCTGGCGGCGGAGAGGGAGAAGCTGGAAGAGCTCAGCAGGAAGGGGCACCACTACGCCATCGTCGAGTCTGCAAGCGACGAGCCCATAGGGGGCTGCGGCTTCGTCAACCTCGATCCGGTGGACGCAACGGCGGAGGTGGGAATCTTCATCGGCGACAAGGAACGTTGGGGGAGGGGCTACGGGGAGGAGGCCTTGCGGCTGCTCCTGGACTACGGCTTCAACATTCTCAACCTGCGCAACATCATGCTCCGGGTGGCCTCCTTCAACCTGCGGGCCCAGCGCTGCTACCGAAAGCTGGGGTTCAGGGAGATCGGCCGTCGCAGAAAGGCCCGGCTCATCCACGGACGGAGCCACGACGTGGTGTACATGGACATCCTGGCGGAGGAGTTCTCGGCTTCGAGCCTGCCCCCGCTGCCGCAGCAGGAGTGAGCCCCCTCCGGGGTGGCGTGCGCCGGCGCGGCGGCCTCTGGCGGTCGGACTGTTGCGCGGTGTTGGTCACTGTCCCGCCTTGCTCCCCTCCGGCGGCGGGTCACTCCTCCACGCGCTTGCCCTCGTAGAGGATCGCGTAGTCGGTGGCTCTGGCCTTCTCCCACCACTCCTGGGGGACTACCTTCCAGTTGCCCAGCGCCCTGGGGGTGACCGTTCCCTGTCCCTCGATCCACTTCATAAGGTAGTAGCGCAGGTCCTTGACTGTGGAGGAGAGGGTGAGGGCGTCCAGATCCTCAGGCTTCAGGCCGGTGCCCCTGGTGATGTGCCCGCCGCCTCCGGTGGCCCGGTAGGAGTTGATGGCCACCGTGTAGGGCGCGTTCAGGTCGAAGGGGCGGCCGTCGCTGAACCCGAAGATGGTGATGCGCTCCCCGGGCTTCCTGGAGACATCCACCGTGTAGTCGATCCCGGCCGCCGAGTCGTAGTTGTAGTAGCGGGTGGCCGTGTCGTAGCTCTTGTAGCGCTCGTTCCAGATCATCCTTCCGGCGGAGTCACGCTTGAAGTTGATCAGGTGATCGTCGGGGCCCGTCATGGTGCCGAACCAGCCGTTGTAGGAGTACTCCAGGAAGTCCTTGATCTGACGCCCGGTGAGCCGCATGGTGTACAGCAGGTTCTCGTACCGGTACAGGTTGAACATGTCCCGCACGTACACCTCCCCCTGGTCGATGCGGGCATCCGCGGACAGGGGCGCGGCGAAGGACACGTCGGCCCCGGTCAGTCCCAGCTGAATGATGTGGATCAGGTCCACGAAGGGGGAGTCGCCGAACATCGACTGACGGGTGGCGATGGTCTGCGTGAAGGTGCCGATGGGCTTGGCCACGTAGTCCTTCACCGACTGGACCACCCCCGCGAAGGAGGCCATGAACTCGGGATCCGGCGGGTAGTCCGCCACCTCCACGATCTCTCCGGCGAGGCTCTTCTCCCAGACGCCGCTTTCGGCATCCCAGCTGAACCCGGCCCGGGCCACCGCGGCGGTCCTGGCGTCATTCAGGCCCCCCAGGAGGAGCACGCGCTTCCCGTCCGGCCCTTCCACCCACTCGTTGTGCCCTGCGTGGTCGTGGCCCACGAAGATGAGGTCGAAGCCCGGCACCTGCTGCGCCACCAGCAGCGCGGCGTTGGGGTTGTCCGCAGACTCGGCGGTGTAGCCGCCGTAGGTGAAGTCCGTGCCCGAGTGGAACAGCCCCACCAGCAGGTCCGGCTTTTCCCTGGAGAGGATCAGCGGCACCCACTTGCGGGCGCTCTCGATTGAGTCCTCGAACCTCATCCCCTCCCACAGGTCCCTGGGCAGCCAGGTGGGAATGGCCGGGTTGGTCAGGCCGAGCACCGCGATCCTGGCACCCCCCTTGGTGAACACCGCGTAGGCGGGGAAGTAGGGCTGGCCGGTGTCGCTGTGCACGGCGTTGGCGGCCAGCCAGGGGAAGTGGAACTGGCCGGGCAGCCGGTCGTACACGTCGTGTCCCGCTTCGATGTCGTGGTTGCCGATCGCCCCCGCGTTGTAGCCCATGTAGTTCATCACCTGGGCGGCGATGTGAAGGTCGGCGGTGTCTTCGAAGTTCGAGTAGTAGACCACCGGCTGCCCCTGCAGGATGTCGCCGTCGTCCAGAAGCAGCATCTCCAGCCCGCTCTCGGCCCGCCGAGCCTTGAGGTAGGAGTAGAGTTGAGCCAGGGAGGTGGGCGCCGGCCTGTCGTTGATGAAGTCGTAGGGAAAGATGGCGCCGTGCACGTCGGTGGTCTCCACCAGCTCCAGGGTGAAGGGCTCCCTGGCCTCCGGCGCAGGCGCCTCGGGTGTGAGTGCCTCGGCGGTCGGGGTCTCCGCGGCCGCAGGCGCCGACGGTCCGGTGGCGCACCCCGCCAGGCCAAGGGCCAGAGCCAGTAGCACGAGCACCGACAACGCCGCCGGTGCGCGCAGGAATCTCTCGATCCGTTTCATCGCCGCCCCTCCTTGTCTTCGAACTGCCGTCCACCTGCCGGGCCGCCTGGCCCAGCGGCGTGCAGTCGCAGCTATGATTCTAGGGCCTGGGATTCGGCGCGGTCAACGAAACAGACCCGTCGGACCCGCCGCCCCTCCGGTCCGCCCGAAGGGCGGGCACCTGGCGGGGGCGCCTCCGCCATTCCCCCCCCGGGCCTCGGGGCCGGAAGGGTCTCCCCGGGCAGTCCGGCAACGGCGGGCTTGACGGACGCCTGGGGGCTGCCACAATGATGCCGGTGCGCTTTTGGCCTGGCGCTGTGGGGGCAATCAAGAGCTACGTGGACGGGGTGACGGGACGCGGTCCCTTCTATCAGAATCAGAATCGCGATCCCGGCCGGCCCCGGGACAACATCATCCTCATCACCCTGGACATGGTGCCGCGGGAGTTCTACCTGGAGCTGCCCGGGTGTCAGGCTGTCCGGGCGCCGGCGATCGAGGGGCTGCGGCGCGGCCACCTGTTCTTTGCACGCGCCTTCGCGGCCTCGCCGCTCTGCTCGCCCTCCCGCGCCGCGTATCTGACGGGACGCTACCCCTACGTGACCGGCAACTCCGAACGTGCCCACGACGGGCATCTGATGCACCTTCGCGACCTGGACCTGATCTTCCCCGAGTACCTCAAGGCGGCCGGCTACCACCTGCGACACGTGGGCAAGTGCCATGTGGGAGCTCACAAGTTCCTGGACGTGTTCGGGGAGAACGATTCCCCCTGGGACCGCTGGTCTCCACCCTGGTACGACGACGATCGCTACCACGCTTTCCTGCGCGCGGGCGGCCTGGAGCCGCCGACCTTCGAAAGGACCATCCGCGGCCGCGATCCCTCGGGCAGGGGCGAAGGCAACCTCTACGGAGGGTGGCTGGCCCCGCAGAACGGTAGACCCTTTCCCGAGGAGGCCACCTATCCCGCCTTTCTCGTGGAGGAGGCGATTTCCGCCCTGGACGGCCGCGACCGGGACCGTCCCCTCTACCTGGAGCTGGATTTCTTTGCCCCCCACCAGCCCTTCGCCGTGCCGGGATCGCTCCAGGAGCGGGAGGCGGAGATCCGAGCTGGGCTGTCCCTGCCGGCGAGCTACCGCCGCCTGCTGGACAACGGCTTTACCGCCCCCTGGCCGGAGCCGCGGGTGTACCGCCTGTACCGCAAGAACTGGGGGTTGGAGGACCCTGCGGTGCTGGCCGACTACATGACGGCCAACCTGCTGCAGTACGAGCTGATCGACCGGCAGCTGTTACGGCTCTTCGCCGCCTTGAGGGAAAGGGGGCTCTACGACACCAGCTGGGTCGTCCTGCTGGCCGATCACGGGGAGATGAACGGGGAGCTGGGACTGATCGACAAGGGTGCCTTCCTCAATCCGGCGGTGCTGCAGGTGCCGCTCGTCCTCAAACCGCCGGCCCGCCACCCTCTGGGCGGACGGGCCCGGACGGTCGCCGAGCCGGTCTCACTCCTGGATCTGGCGCCCACGGTGCTGGAGATAGCCGGGGTGAGCTGCCAGGAGCGGCTGGACGGGGTCAGCCTGCTCGCCACCCTGCGGCGCGGGCGGAGGGGGGAGGCGCCCATTCTCTGCGACATATGGTCCCACGTGATCCCCAACCCGGCCGTGGGGATGGTTTTCGGCGCCGGCCCTTCCCGGCGGGCGCCGCGGGGAGGAGGAGGCGATTCCGGCTGGTACCTGTACTGCTTCAACTGCGTGGACGATCTGGACGAGCTCTACGCGCTGGAGCCGCGCAGAGAGATCGAGAACCTGGCCGCGCGGCCCCAACGGCGCCAGCTGTTGGATTTGGCGATCCGCCGGCTGTACGAGGTTCTGAGGGCCGAGGAGCGCTTCCGCGGCTACGCGGACTACCTGGGGTTGACCTACGCCGAGAGGCTGGGAGCCGGCGGGGACAGGCAGCGCTTCCTGCGCTGAACGGGAACGGAGGGCGGCCCGCGGCAGCCCCCGGCGCCGTTATTGACAGCGCCGGGACGGTGGACTTAACGTTCTGGAAGACACTGTAAGGAGGTACCTATGAACGAGACATGGCCGAGAGCCTCGGCACTCTGCCTGGTGTTCCTGCTCCTGTCCTGCTTCGTCGCGCTTGCGGGCGGGCAGAAGGAGAAAGCCGCAGGGGTGAGGCTTCAGTTCACCAGCTGGATGGTGGCCGAAGCCTCGGGCGGCGAGGAGTGGATCCCGGAGCGGGTCAAGGCCTGGGAGCAGCAGCACCCGAACGTCAGCGTGGAGGTGGTCCCCCTGGCCTGGGAAGACACGCCGGACAAGATCACCCTGCAGGTGCAGGCCAACAACGCACCCGACATCTACACCATCGAGTCCCTGTGGCTGGGCAAGTTCGCCAAGATGCCCGGCGCCACGGTGGATCTTGCGAGCTACATGACCGCCGACTTCACCTCCAGGCTGGTCCCGGCCTACAAGGGCGGAGAGCTGGACGGCAAGATGGCGGGGCTGGTCTGGAACCCCAACCCCTGGGTGCTGGTGTACAACAAGGACCTGGTCCGCAGGGCCGGGGTGACCGGAGCCCCCACGGACTTCAATGACTTCCTGCGGCAGGGGCAGGCGGTGGCCCAGCTGGGCAGCGGCGTGTACGGCGCCGGGCTGCAGCTGGGCATCGACGAGTACTCCGCGGACACCTTCCACATCATCATGTGGCAGACCGGCGGGGACATGCTGGACAGCTCCGGCAGGCCGGTGGTCAACTCGCCGGGCACGGTGAAGGCGGTCAACCTGGTCAAGGAGGCCGTGGACGCCAAGGAGGTCCCCTTCGGAGAGGACACCCGCAACCTGCGCACTATTTTTGCGGCCGCCCAGGCGGGATTCATGTTCGAGGGACCCTGGATCGCCGGTGTTCTGGACGGCGAGGGCATGTCCCGGGACGCCTGGGACGTGTCTGCCTGGCCGGGCCCGGTGCAGCCCGCTTCGCACATCCTGTGCCTGTCCGAGGGCTCCCAGCACAAGGACCTGGCCTGGGATCTGATGAAGTTCATCGTCACCGACCCCACCACCACCAAGGAGTACTTCAAGCGCACCGGGCTGATGCCGCTGGTGAAGGCGCAGTATGACGACCCGGTCTACGACAACCACTACGTGAAGACCTTCCTGTCGCAGATGTCCCAGCTGCGCAACCCCAACGTATGGTCTTCACCCAAGAAGTACGAGATCGAAATCGCCTTCATGCAGGCGGTGCAGAAAGTCCTCCTGGGCCAGGGGCAGACCCAGGCCACCATGAACGAGCTCAACGGCCGGATTGCCGACATCATCGCCCGCTAGCGGTCAGCCGGGGGGCCGCAGCGGCTCCCCGGCCCGTCTTCGGCACGGCGGCGAGAAGCCTTTCAGGAAGCCCAAGATGACGAAGAGCCGGACCCTCAAGCGACCGATGAGCGACGGGCTGTTCGCCCTGCTCCTCATCCTCCCTTCAGTGGTGGTGATCTTCTTCGTCGTCATCTATCCTCTGGCAAGCGCGCTGGTCACGAGCTTCTTCCGCTACTTCCTGACCACCGGAGAGGGGATGCAGTTCGTTGCTTTCAGGAACTACACGTCCATGCTGGCAGCCGCCTCCTTCTGGACCGCGTTCCTCAACACGGTGGTCTACGTGGGCGGGACCGTGGCCGGGGAGTTCGTGTTTGCTTTCGCCCTGGCGCTGCTGGTGAACACGCGCTTTCCCTTCAAGAACGGCATCAACAGCCTCTTCTTCGTGCCCTGGATCATCCCTTCGGTGGTGGTGGCTCTGATCACCCGCTTCCTGTTCTTCGACCACTTCCACGGCATCGTCAACGTGGTGCTCCAGCGGCTGGGCATCATTCAGGAGTTCGTCCCCTGGCTGAAAGACCCGGCTCTGGCCATGCCCACGGTTATCACGGCCACGGTCTGGAAGATGTTTCCCTTCATGTTCGTGGTTCTCTACGCGGGGCTGCAGGCGATCCCGGTGGAGGAGGTGGAGGCCGCCAGGATCGACGGGGCCGGAGCGTTCCAGCGCTTCCTGCACGTGACGCTTCCGAACATGAGGGAGATCATCACCCTGGCCACCATCCTGGAGTTCATCTGGCAGTTCCAGTACCTCACCGTGATCTGGGCAACCACGAAGGGCGGGCCCATCGACCGTACCACCACGCTGCCCATCCTGATCTACCGCCTGGCCTTCCTGGGGAGCATGGACATGGGCTACGCGTCGGCCATCGGCGCGTTCTGGCTGCTGTTCCTGCTGGGATTCAGCATCGTGTACGTTCGCTTTCTGGGGGGGAGGGAGAGTTGAGGTGAAGCCGATCGCCGCCGCCCGGCTGGCGCGGGCCGCCGCCAGAGGCCTCCGCCTGGCCGCCGTCCTGGCGCTTCTGCTGCTGGTGCTGCTTCCCATTTACTGGATGGCGGTCACCTCCTTCAAGCTGCAGCCGGAGATCTTCAAGATTCCGCCCACCTTCGTTCCGGCCCGGCCCACCCTGGAGAACTACCAGGCCGTCGTGGCAGGGAACCTGGCCTCCTCCATCGCCTTCCTGGCCTACTTCCGCAACAGCATGATTGTGGCCGTGTGCACGGTGCTGGCAACGCTGCTGCTGGCCACCCCCGCGGCTTACGCCTTCTCCCGGGTACCCTTCAGGGGCAAGCGCACCCTCACCTACGTGGTGCTGGTCTCGCAGATGCTGCCCATCGTGCTGATCCTGATCCCCCTGTACCGCACCTTCCTGAAGCTGGGCCTGCTCAGCACCTACCCGGGGTTGATCCTGCCCTATCTGATGCTGGCGCTGCCCTTTTCGATCTGGATGCTCAAGGGCTACTTCGACACCATCCCGCGGGAGCTGGACGAGTCCGCCAAGGTGGACGGCTGCAACCGGCTGCAGGCCATGCTGCGGGTGATCGTCCCGAACGTGAAGCCCGGGCTCACTGCCACGGCGATCGTGACCTTCATCATGGCCTGGGACGAGTTCATCGTGGCCCTGACCATCATGGACAAGGACGCCATGAGGACCCTGCCGGTGGGGATCATCCAGAGCTTCGTGGGGCAGTTCTCCATCAGATGGGGCCAGATGATGGCGGCTTCGGTGGTGACCACCATCCCGGTGGTGATCATCTTCATCTTCTTGAGCAAGTACCTGATCGGCGGCCTGATCGCCGGCGCGGTCAAGGGCTGAAACGTACGCAAGGGAGGTGAGAATGAACAAGGCACGGTTGCCCCTCATTCTGTTCCTGACTCTGGTCGTGATGGCCGGGTGCGCTCCCGGCCCCAACGAGCTCCTGAACACCTCAGACAAGGAGGGGGTGGTGGCGGGATTCTGGCTGGGGCTCTGGAACGGGATCATTGCCCCGGTTACCTTCGTGATTTCGCTCTTCAACCCCAACGTCCAGATGTACGACGTGCACAACAACGGGGGCTGGTACAACTTCGGCTTTCTACTGGGGGCGATCATCATCTTCGGCGGCGGCGGGGGCGGGGCCTCGGCCAGGAGATCCAGGCGCTAGGAGTACCCCGCCGCGCCGGCCCCTGGGGCGGCCGGCGACCTCCGGCGTCCCGAATTTCTTGACAAATTCAGTAATACTCTGATACGATCTCTGCTCCGATTGGCTGTCTGCGCCGACGCCTGCAAGGGGGGTGGGGGTCATGGAGAAGACTGAGGGTTTCCCGGGGTTGCTGAAGGCGGCGGTCGTGCCGGCCGCGGCACCCCGGGCTTTCGGGAGGGCCTGTCCGGCCCTCGGGGGCGCCACCGCGGGTGGAGCGGTTGCAGCCGCTCTGCTGGCAGTCCTGGCTCTGGCCGGGTGTCTCACCAGGACGGATCCGTACCCGGGGAGGAAGCTGCAGGAGGCTCTCGACGCCTTCAATGAGGGATACACCATCGTGTGGGGGCACCCGTTTGATCTGGCGATCCCGACGCACCTCCCGGAGGAGGACCTGCGTCGCGCCGCCGGCCTGTTCGACCAGGCGGCCAGGCAGAGCCGTGAGACCCTGGACTACTACTTCCAGGCGAAAGACGCGTACGAGGAGGTCCACGGGTTCGGCACGGCCACCTGGAAGGCCGCGCCCGTTGCCTCCTCACTGGAGCGCTTGTCCTCCTACCTTGCCGGGTACGTGGGAGATGCTCTGCGGGTGCACGAGGCGGCCCATCAGCGCGAGGCGGGGGGACCGCGACGGCGCGCTGAGGACGGCTGGAGTCGGGTTCGCGTTTCTGCTGCCCCCTGAGCCGGAGCTGAAGGAGGAAGCCGGGGCCGTGCTGAAGGATGCGGACCCCTTCTGGCGCAGGCTGGAGGGGGATCTCAAGCTGGACGCGAACGTCCTGCTGATGGAAGCCCTGCGGGCCGCCGTGGGGCCCGACGTGGTGGACGATTCTGCCAGGCTCGCAACGCACCCAGGGGCGTTCTACGTTTCGGCGCGTCTGCACAGCCTCCGCTCGGAGCGCTACGCCCGCTCGAGGCTGAGCAACCGGGAGCAGCTGGCCGCCGCGGAGCGCCGCGACGCCCTCCAGATGCTGGAGAGGGCCTTTCGGCTGGGCTATGACGACTGGAACACCTTGGACTCGGACGACTGGCTGGACCCGCTGCGGGGGATGCCGGATTTCCAGCGGCTGGTGGCGGAGCACCGGGCGGCGGAGCCGGCCGGGGACGCCCTGGGAGATCTGTTCGAGGCCCTGGAGGAAGGCCCGCCGGAGCTGGTAGCCGCGGCGCAGTCCGGGGAGGCGGCGCGGGTGAGGGACCTGCTGCGCGGGGGAGCGGAGGTAGACGGGCGGGACGCCTTCGGCCAGACGGCGCTCATGCTGGCCGCCCAGGAGGGACACCTGGAGGTGGTGCGGCTGCTCCTGGATGCGGGGGCCGACCCGGACGCCAGGGAGGGGGATTTCGGCGCCTAGTCGGATCCCCAGGAGGGGCACAGAGCCATGAGAAAAGCCGTGATCGCCGCGCTCCTGAGCGCCTGCCTCGCTGCGGCGCTTTGCGCCCAGCAGGCGCCTCAGGGCGCCAGCGTTCGGGTGCGGGTGACGTGGGACGTGGACAACCAAGAGGCCGCCGGCCAGTTCCGCGTCGACCGTCATCGCACCCTGCGCATCCTCCGCCGGTCGCACGACCACTGGGAGGTGGCGCTCTCCGATGACCGTCATCCCCAGGAGGCCAGCCCGCTGGCGATTCCCGAGCAGGCGGGTGGCTCCTACCCGGCGGATTTCGATCCGCAGCAGCTGTGGAGCGGGGTATACCCGGATCTGAGGATCTTCGACCTGCCTGACAGCCCCTATCACGTGGTGCTGGACCTGACCCGGGTGGGCCGGGCCGAGATGGAGATCATGGGCAAGAAGATGTACGTCTTCGGGTTCGACCACGCGGGCGGCGCCGCGACGGTGACCGTGCTGGAACGCCTGCCCGGCGACAGCGGGGAGGTGGAAGGACCCTGGTTCACCGTGAATCCCAAGACCGGGCAGATCATGCTCATGGACCAGTAGGCTCCGCGAAGCGCGGCGGCAGGCCCTCTCTGAACGCCTCCGGGCCGGCCCGCTCCCCGGCGCGGCAGAGTTGCCCCGCTCCCGGCGGCCCGCCGCCGTGGGGGTGACAGAACGGC
Source organism: uncultured Spirochaetaceae bacterium (assembly GCA_964490725.1). Classification (GTDB taxonomy): domain Bacteria; phylum Spirochaetota; class Spirochaetia; order SZUA-6; family DRHE01; genus CAZBDU01. The sequence goes on from CAZBDU010000042.1 coordinate 37,393, forward strand.
CCTCCACAGGTGTTATAATCTCCAGGTAGCAGCAAAAAGAGGATCCTTCTTGGCTGTCGATGTCGAGGCGCTCTACATGAAGTACGGCCCCATGGTGCTTCGGCGCTGCCGGCAGCTGCTGCGGAACGAGGAGGGGGCCCTGGACGCCATGCAGGACACGTTCGTGCAGGTCCTTCGCCGCCAGGAGAGGCTGACCGCCGAGGCACCCAGCAGCCTGCTGTACAGAATCGCGACCAATACCTGCCTGAACGTGCTGCGCCGGGAGAAGCGCAAGCCCCTCTGCGGCAGGGACGAGCTTTTGCTGGAGATTGCCAGCCTGGACGAGCATGAAGAGCGCTCCCTGGCCCGCGCCGTTCTCGACAACCTGTTCAGCCGGGAAAGGGCCTCTACGCGCATCATCGCGGTCCTCCACTACCTGGATGAGCTTACCCTGGAGCAAACGGCGGCCCAGGTGGGGCTGTCCGTCTCGGGGGTGCGGAAGAGACTTAGGAACCTGCGAAAGCGGGGCCTGGCCATGGAGGGAGCACAGTCGACATGAAGCAAGGCGGTGAGGTTCCCGGGCTGTACATCGAAAAGCTGCTTCTCCACGAGCTCCCGCCCGGCGAGGAGGAGAAGCTCCTGAAGGATCCCGAGGTCCGGCGCCGGGTGGCGGAGCTGGAGGCCTCGAACAGGAGGATCCTGGCGGAGTATCCGCCGGGAGCCATGGCCGACGCAATCCGCCGACGGCACCTCCAGTCCGGGGGCAGCCTCCAGGCACGCTCCGGACAGGAGGGCCGGGATGGCGGGCTCGCCAGGCGGAGGCCGGCCCGGCAGAGGCTCCGCGGAGCGGTCCGCCTCCGCGGCCTCTTGCCGGCCTTGGGGGTTGCCATCGTGGCCCTGGCGGCGGTAGTGGTGCTGGCCACCCGGTGGACGGCGTTCTTCCCGCCGCAGGGCCCGGCCGAGGAGATCCGGACCAAGGGCGGCCCGCACCTGGTGATATACCGCAGCTCGCCCCGGGGCGCCGAGGAGCTTCGGGACGGATACAGGGTGGCCCAGGGTGACACTCTGCAGATAGGCTACGCAGCGGCGGGACAGGCCTACGGTGTGATTCTCTCGCTGGACGGGCGGGGGACGGTCACGGTGCACCTGCCCGCCGCCTCCTCCAGGGCCGAGCCCCTGGATCAGGAAGGAATCGCGCTTCTGCCGTTCGCTTACCGGCTCGACGACGCGCCGGGGTTCGAACGCTTCTTTCTTGTTACCTCCGGCCGGGACTTCGACCTGGCTCCGGTGCTCGAGTCGGTGAGGAGACTGGCGGAGGCGCCCGGGCGGGCCAGGACCGAGCGGCTGGAGCTGCCGGACGGGTTGGAGCAGACGTCGCTTGTGCTGTTGAAGTGAAGTGGAGGACGCCATGAAACGGATCTCGCTGGCGCTGCTGCTGGCGCTTTCGGCCTTCTGCCTGTTCGCCAACGAGGCCCCGGGGCAGGCTTTGAGACGGTTCGCGGTGTTCGTGGGCTCCAACGACGGCGGCCGGGAGCGGGTGCGGCTGAGATACGCCGAGAGCGACGCCCTGGCCATGGCCGCTCTGATGCAGGAGCTGGGCGGGGTCGCTCCCGGCGACAGCCTGGTGCTGCTGGCTCCCACCTCCACCGATCTGGAGGCCGCGCTCCAAACGGCGGGCGCCCGTATACGCCGGGCGCGTGAGGCGGCGCGCCGGGTGGAGTTCCTGCTCTACTATTCGGGGCATTCCGACGAGCAGGGACTGCTGCTGGGCGAACAGCGGGTGGACTACGCCGTGCTCAAGAGCGCGGTGCAGGCGATCCAGGCGGACGTCAACATCGCGATCCTGGACTCCTGCTTCTCCGGGGCCTTCACCAGGCTGAAAGGCGGCAGCAGGCAGCAACCTTTCATGCTCGACGAGTCGGTGCAGATGAAGGGGCACGCCTTCCTGACTTCCAGCTCCGCCGACGAGTCGGCCCAGGAGTCGGACCACATTCAGGCCTCCTTCTTCACTCACTACCTGATCGCGGGCCTGCGCGGGGCCGCCGATTCCACCCGGGACGAGCAGATCTCCCTGAACGAGGCCTACCACTACGCCTTCTCGGAGACCCTGGCGCGTACCGAGACCAGCCAGGCGGGCGCTCAGCACCCTTCGTACAACATCCAGCTCACGGGCACCGGCGATCTGACCATGACGGACCTGCGGGTCGCCACTTCGGGCATTCTGCTTCTGGGCGATCTGGAAGGGCGTCTGTTCGTCCGCAGCGCCGCCGGCAATCTGGTGGCGGAGATCCGCAAGAGCCGGGATGTCCAGGTTCTGCTGGCCCTGCCGGAGGGCCGATACGCGCTGAGCCTGAGTCGCGGCGCGAGCAGCCTGGCCTGCTCCCTGGTGCTGCGCTCCGGGATGCGCCACAGCCTCGGCCTCGCGGATTTCCTCCCCGTAGGCCCGGAACGGACCCGTGCCCGCGGTGAGACCAGCGCCCAGGAGGAAGAGTTCGGACCGGAGGTGGAAGCTGGGGCTCCGGCCCCGCCTCCCGTTTACCACGCCCCCTTCAACCTCTCGGTGCTGCCTTTCCTGCAGACCGGTGGGGACGGGGACACGGTCTACAACCTGTCCCTGAGCCTTCTGGTAGGCTCCGTCTACGGCATCCGGGGCGCCCAGCTCGGGGCCATCCTGAGCATCACCGCGACCGAGCTGACCGGCCTCCAGGCCTCCGGGGTCGGCAACATCGTTTCAGGCAGCCTGCTGGGGGTGCAGTCCGGGGGGATCTTCAACATCGCAGGGCGGGAGGCCCGGGCCATGCAGGCGGCCGGGGTGTTCAACCTCGCGAGGGGCAGGGCTTCCTTCCTTCAGGCGGCCGGGGTGTTCAACATGTCCGGCGAGTCCTTCACGGGGGTCCAGGCCGCCGGGGTGTTCAACATGAACCAGGGCAGGCTGGGCGGGGTCCAGGCCGCCGGGGTGTTCAATCTGGCCGCAGGTCCGGTGGCGGGTGCACAGGTTGCGGGGATCTTCAACAGCGCCGCCGGGGTGACGGGCGCCCAGATCGGGGTGGTGAACCTCAGCGGCGAGGTGGACGGCGTCCAGATCGGGGTGGTCAACATAGCCTCCGGCCGGGTCAGGGGGACACAGATCGGCCTGGTGAACATCGCGCGGGACCTCCACGGCGTCCCGGTGGGGCTGGTCAGCGTGGTGGAGAAGGGCGCCTTCCACCTTTCCGGCTGGCTCTCGGAGCCCGGCACTGGCCATCTGGGGCTGGAGATGGGAAGCCGCTACCTCTACACCCTGCTGTACGGCGGCATGGGACTTCGCTCGAATACCCCCGCCGTCTATACGGCGGCCGTCGGCTTCGGCCTGCACGTGCCCGTGGGTCCCGTGTTCGTGGAGGCGGATCTGGCCGCCAAGGCGGCCTGGACCGGCTTCAGCAACAGGGAGCTGGCTGCCGCCTTCTCGGCCGGCGGCCTGTCCCCCGTGTGGCCTTCCGCCCGCCTCCTGGCGGGCGTGCGGGTGCTGGGCATCTTCTCACTTTTCGGAGGTGTGCTGTTCGACGGCTACCTGCCCGGGCTCACCGTCCAGACTGCCCTCCACCAGGGGACTTCCTTCACGCTGGTCTTCTGGGACAGCCCCGCCGTCCTCTATCCCAGGCTTTTCGCGGGGCTGAAGCTCTAGAATCCATCGCGCCGGGCCGTGCGCCGCGGGGCGCCTGGTGACACTCTTTGTTCCCCCGGTTGTTCAACTCACCAGAGATCACACCATCTTCAGGAGGGATGAGGACCATGAAGAGACTCTCTTTGCTGTTTCTGGTGCTGCTTTTCGGGGGCGCGCTTGCGTTTCCCGACAGCCAGGTCCGCTTGGGGATCGAGACCGCCGTGGGTGTCCACGGGGAGCCGAGCCTGCAGGCGGTTCGCGACAGCATTGCCGGTCACGGCAACCCGATGTACGGGCTGTCCTGGGAGATCGTCCACCACCATCTCGGGTTCGGGGGGCACGCCCTGGCCAAATTCGACCGGCAGCCGGGAGCGGGGCAGACCTACCGGTGGACGCTGGACTGGGACGGAGACCTGTTCCTCAGCGCGCACCTGGCAGGGGCCGGGCGGCTCTTCGACCCGTTCCTGGAGCTGGGCTTCGGTTCCGCGGGGCGGGTCGATCTGGGTCAGCCGGGCGGCGACGGCGTCTGGGTCCAGGAGGAGTCCGGCGACTGGGTGTACCGGAGCGCGAGCGGCGAGGGGCAGGGGGGACTGGCAGGCCTCTGCCTGTACCCGTACGCGGCCGCGGGTCTGGCCGTGGACCTGCACGGCCTGCTGGTGGGTGCCCGGATCCTGTACCGGCCCTGGAGCGGCCCCGTGCCGGCCACGCAGATTCCCACCTACCCGCTGTCCCCCGTTCAGGTGGCCCTGTTCGGGGGCGTGGCGCTGGGCGCCCACCGGGGGGGACATAGATGAAAACATCGCCTGTCTGGACCCTCGCGGTGCTGGCCGCCGCGCTGGCATTCTCTGGCTGCACCATGTACCCCCCCATCACCGGCTCCGGTGTGCTGGTGGAGGGCAAGGCGGACTTTCAGGGCTTCTCCGTGTTGAAGGCGGAGCACGCCTTCCAGGTGACTGTGGTCGCCGACGAAGCGTGGAGCGTCACCGTGACCGTTGACGACAACATCCTGGAGTACCTCCGGCTGGAAGCAGAGGGCAACGCGCTGCGCATCGGGCTGGACCCCTGGCACTCCTACAGGGACGCGACCCTCAAGGCCCTGGTCACCATGCCGCAGCTGGAGGGCGTGGAGCTCTCCGGGGCCTCCTCCCTCACCGTGGTCGGCGGCGACGCTTTCCCCAGGCTGCGCAGGTTCCAGGCCGATGTTGGCGGGGCCAGCTCGCTGTTGATGCCGGCGGTGGCGGCCGACACCCTCGAGCTGGAACTTTCCGGAGCCAGCGCCGCCTCCCTGGGGCTGCGCTCAGGGGCAGCGCGCTTTGCGGTATCCGGCGCCAGCCACCTGGCGGCTGGGGGGGGCGCAGGGGCGGTGGCTGCCGAGGTGTCCGGCGCCAGCGAGGCGGATCTGAAGGCGCTTTTCGGGGGAGACGGGGACCTGCGGATCAGCGGCGCCAGCCGCGTGTGGGTCAACCTCTCCGGCCTGGTGGACGCCGAGGTGAGCGGCGGCTCCACCCTCTACTACCGCGGCGGGCTGTCCTGGGGCCGCCTGGAGATAACCGGCAGCTCCCAGCTGGAGGCGTACTGACCGGAGAGCCTGGCGGGGCGAAAGAGTGTATAATACTGCGGTCGAACTCAAGCGCCATTGTTCAGGAGACCGCTGTGGAAACGCGTGAAGTGAAGAAGGGACAGATCATCGTTCAGGAGAACACACCGGGCAGCGAGATGTTCGTGGTCCAGGCCGGCAGGGTCAGAGTATTCAAGACGATCAACGAGGAGAAGGTGGAGCTGGCCGTTCTGGGAAAGGACGACTTCTTCGGCGAGATGTGCCTGCTGCTGAACAGGCCCCGAAGCGCCACGGTGCAGGCCCTGGAAGACACCCGGCTCCTCCGGCTGACCAAGGAAAGCTTCCGCAAGAGCATCACCAGCAGGCCCGAGATCGCCGAGCGGATCGTGACCGTGCTGGCCAGGAGGCTGCTGCAGGCCAATTCCATCATAAGCACGCTCGAGGGGGAGAAGAGGAGCCTGGAGATCATCTACGGGAACCGGTGAGGCGGCAGGGTGACCCGGCTTCGCAAGGGGATGAGCCCTGCCGAGATCGACCGTTTCGTCGCTGCCGTGATCGCTCAGCTTTCGCCCGGCCTTTCCCTTCGGCTTCGGGCTGAGCTATTCCTCCTTCCGCTGCGGCTCGCCGCGGGTCGCAACACGATCGCACGGGCTGGCGGTGAGCGCGGAGGTGGCCAACGCGGGAACGCACGCCGGGGACGAGGTGGTCCAGCTGTACGTGGGACCGGCCCGCTCCGCCGTCGACAGGCCGGGGAAGCTCCTCAGAGGGTTCCGCTGCGTGCACCTCCGGCCCGGAGAAGCGACGCAGCTGTCCTTCGAGCGAGGTCCCCTACCGCGCCCTGATGTGGTACCACCGCGAGAAGGAGGCGTGGGAGCTTCCGAAGAGCGGGTACTTGGTCCACGTCGGCACCTCTTCGCGCAGCAAGGACCTCCGCAGCGCCGGGATCCGCTCCTGAGCCGTTGCCGGCACGCCCGCATTGCAGAGCGCCTAGGAGTCCGTAGGGCATAGTTGACCGGTAGCCGGGCGTAGGCAAGGCGATCCA
>CAZBDU010000043.1:0-43425 GCA_964490725.1 uncultured Spirochaetaceae bacterium
CTTCAGGGCCTTGTCCGGGTTTACCCCGTCGTAGTATCTTCCGTCCACGATCATCACCGGCGCCATGGCGCAGGCGCCCACGCAGTTCACCCCCTGGAGCGTGAAGAACCGGTCCTCGGTGGTGCCCCCTGGCGGGATACCGTATTCCTCGCAGATCGCCTCCTGGATGCGCGGCGCCCCCTTGAGGTGGCAGACCGTGCCCATGCAGATCGTGACCTCGTGCTTCCCCTTCGGAGACAGGCGGAAGGAGGCATAGAACATGGCCACGCTGTACACGCGCATCAGCGGCACCTCCAGGGCCCGGGCCAGCCTGCGCAGCTCCTCGGCCGGGAGGTAGCCGTGCTCGGCCTGCAGGTCCTGCATCATGGGGATGAGCATCCCCACCTCCCCGTCGTAGCTGGCCACGATATCCTCAACAAGCTTCTCTTCGCTCATCTTCCTCGTCCTCCTCGAGAAGGCTCATGACCGGCAACCGGTCAGCCTCACACCGCCTCGATGGTCACTTCCTTGCCCCGTCGCCGCAGCCCCTGCGCGTGGTCCACCTCCAGCACGAGCCGCGGGACGCTGGCCGCCCCGCCGGAGGCCCTCGATGCGGCAGGAGCTTCCGACGCACACCGTCACCGTGGTCATGGCCGTCCTAGCGGACCTCCTCCCTGGCTCCAGACTCCTGGGCGGCCACCAGCCGCTCGGCTGCGGCGCGCCGCTTGTCGCGGCTTCCCTCCTCCTCCTGCACGAAGGAAAGCGCCCGCGTCGGACAGGAGGAAACGCAGGCCGGCTTCAGACCCTTGGCCAGCCGCTGGATGCACAGGTCGCACTTCTGGGCCACCTTGCCGTCGGAGCGTACCCCCATCATGCCGAAGGGGCAGGCCTGGACGCACATGAAGCAGCCGATGCAGCGCTCCTGGTCCACCAGCACGGGCTTTCCGTCGGCCTTGCGATGGACCGCCCCGGTGGGGCAGGCCAGCACGCAGGCCGGCTCTTCGCAGTGCTGGCAGGCCACCGGCACGGGCCTGGACCGGAAGGCCTCCACGTTGATCCGGTAGCCGGGGTTCTCGCCGGCGGCCACTATCTTCTCGATGTCGCCCGCTTCAGAGTGCGCGATGGCACAGGCCAGCTCACAGGTGTGGCAGCCCATGCAGCGCTCTATGTCTACTGTAATGCGTCTCGGTTGCGCCATGGTTCTCACTCCTCGGGCTTGAAGGGCTGCTCGTAGAGCATGGGCTTCAGCTTCAAAGCCTTGCGCTTCTTGTCGATGTGCCGCAGCATCATGTGGGCGGTCTCGATGGGGTCCTCCTGGAAGGCCCACTTGCCGCCGGTCTCCTGCTCGATCTCCTCGGTCAGGTACTTCAACAGGGCGGGGCTTCCCATCATGGGCAGGGGCTTGCCGATCACCGTGTACACCCCGGAGGCCACGAAGTAGAAGCCGATGCACACCGCCTTCTCGCTCATCCACTCCGGCGCGGCCCCCGCCGCGGGGAGGTCGGAGATGTCGTTTCCCAGGCCACCCTCGGCCACCACGTTGGTCAGCACCCGCAGGATGCGGCTGTTGTCCAGGCAGGCGCCCATGTGCAGCACCGGCGGGATGCCCACCGCCTGGCAGACCTCCTGCAGGCCCTTGCCCGCGTGCTTGAAGGCGGCCTCCGGCTGCATCAGGCCGTGCTTGGCGCAGGTGATGGAGTTGCAGCCGGTGGAGGCTACCAGCACGTCGTTGGCCAGAAGCTCCTTCACGATCTTGATGTGCCCCTCTTCGTACTCCACATTCGGGTTGGAGCAGCCCACCACGCCCGCCAGCCCCCGGATGCGCCCGGCGATGATGGCATCGTTCAGCGGCCGGTAGGTGGAGCGGTACTTGCCGCCCAGGAAGTCGAACACGCTCTCGGAGCTGAAGCCCGCCACCAGGTCCTCCGAGATGCTGGGGATGTTCGGCTTGTGCCCGTTGCGGTTGGGGAAGTTGTCGATGGCCGCCTCCAGGATCTGCATGGCGATGGGCACGGCCTTGTCCTCGTGGAACTCGATGTGGTCGAACCCGGGCATCTTGGCCTTGGGGGAGGTGCTGACCAGCTTGGTGTGATACTTCTTGGCCGTGTTCTCCAGGCCCGGCCATATGCACTGGACGTCCACCACCATCATGTCCACCACCCCGGTCATGATGGCCAGCTCCTGCTGCATGTAGCTTCCCGCCAGGGGGATGCCGTGGCGCATCATGATCTCATTCGCGGTGCAGCAGATGCCGGAAAGGTTGATTCCCTTGGCGCCCTTCGCTTCGGCCTTCTTGGTGAGCTCCTCGTTGCGGGAGACGATGGCGATGATGTCCGACAGGGTGGGCTCGTGGCCGTGGACCACCACGTTGACGTAGTCTTCCTTCAGAACCCCCAGGTTGGCCCTGGTGCGCAGGGGCTTGGGCAGGCTGAAGATGGCGTCCGACAGCTCGGTGCCGATCATCGAACCGCCCCATCCGTCGGCCAGAGAGGTGCGCAGGCCCTGCTTGATGATGTTCTTGTAGTCGGCGTCCACGCCGATGTGGGTGCGGTGCATGGACTCGACGATCTCCCGATCCACCGAGCGAGGCGTGATCCCCAGCTTCTTCCACAGGGCCACCCGGGCGGCGGGGGCGGTACCGGCCATGCGGACCGTTCCCTCCTGCTGGCCGAACTCCAGAAGCGCCGCCTTTGCCGCCTCCCCGGCGAGCTGCTTTGTGTCCTTTCCGTCCGCCTTGATTCCGTAGATCTCCGCAAAGCGGGCCAGCTTCTCCGGGCTCTTCACCGTGTAGTCGCTTCCGGGATCCTCGGCGATCATCTTCAGCGTATGCACCACGTCCCGGCCGTGGTCCGAGTGAGCCGCCGCCCCGGCGGCGATCATCCTGGCCAGGTGACGGGCAGGGATCGTGTCCGCCGTGGCGCCGCAGACGCCCACCTTCGGCCCGTTGCCGAACGGGTCGATCCGGCACGGTCCCATGCTGCAGTGCCGGCAGCACAGCCCTAGAGTACCAAAGCCGCACTGAGGCTGCTGGGCATCGTAGCGGTCCCACACGGTCTGAAGACCTTCGGTGGCGGCATGTTTGATCATGGCTTGCGTCGCGAGGTCCGCGTACTTCAGTTCTCTGGCCATGGATAAACCTCCAAAAAATGTTTTCGCTGTCGGAAGACGCTCATCCTGCGCTACCGGCCGCCCCCGCACAGGGGCACGCCGGGCAGACCGGCACCGGCCTGCTGCTGTTCAATCCAAACCACTACACGAGGGAGCCTGAAGCTCTCGAATATGGCGAAACGCCCGCTTCGCGTTACCCGGATCCCTTCCGTCTTTCTCCCCGCCTGTTCACAGGTTGCCTCAAGCACAAGGGAGGCCGTACCGGCAAATGCAGCCGCCGATTCGACCTTCCCTGGATGTCCAGAAGGTAGGTTGATGGGTCCGAGGTTGTGATCGGGCAGCGATACACGCTCCTCACCTCTTGGTCCGACAATCGGATGCTTCAGTGTACACCCGACCGCCCATCTCATGCAATAGGTTCAATAGTCTTTCGCTAATATATAGGTATCGGAATGGATCCGATATACCTACGGCGGCCACCCTATTTAGCACCCAGCCTGCGCACTAGCTCCTCCGCCTGCGCCAGCGGCTCGCCGTCCAGGGTCAGCACCGAGCTCCGCCCGGTGTTGATCCCTCGGATGGCCTCCGAATAGGACAGGAACCCCAAGAGCTCCAGCCCGTCGGTGTTGTCGCGGATGAACCGCTCCTCCTCGGCAGACTGCACCTTGTTGCCGGCCACGGCGATCCGCCGGATGCCGATGTCCCCGGCCAGCTTCCGGATGCGGTGAGCGGTCTCGATGCTGGTGCGGCTGGGCTCCACCACCACCACCATGGCGTCCACGCCGATGGCGGTGCCGCGGCCCAGGTGCTCGATACCAGCCTCCATGTCCAGTATCACCCAGTCCTTCAGGTTGACCATGCTGTGCCCCAGCAGGCTCTTCAGGAAGGCGTTCTCTGGACAGGCGCAGCCGCCCCCGCCGGTGGTGATGGTACCCATCACCAGCAGCCGGATGCCCTGCTGCTCCACCCAGAAGCGCTCGGGGACGTCGTCCACCTTGGGGTTCATGGTGAAGAAGGGGGCGGGCTGGCCCACGTTCGTGCCGGTGCGCTCCGCGATCAGCTCCTTCATCTCCACGATGGGGGTGATCGAGCGCTCCGCGGGAATTTCCAGGAGGGTGGCCAGGTTCATATCGGGATCGGCATCGATCAGCAGCACCGGGTGGCCCAGGCTGCGGGCCACGCGCCCCATCAACGCCGAAATCGTACTCTTGCCAACGCCACCTTTTCCGGTGACAGCGATCTTCATATCGCGGCCAGTATAGCCGAAAGCGGGAAAATGTCAAACACCCCGGTTTGGGCGTTTGGGCGGCGATTGGGAGCGCGGCGGGCCCGCGGGGAGCAAGGCGGCGGGGGCGCGGGTGGCGGAGGCCGCGGCGGCGGACCGGACGGTTGCCGGTGGCCGGGCAGTCGCGGCATTCTACTACTAAAGGGCGACGGATGGGAGCAAGACAGCCGTGATCAAGGTCGGCACCTGCGGCCAGCAGCGGTTCACCCCACCGCCGGGGTGGCGCGAGCGCCATGCCAGCAGGCTGGCCGCCTTTGCGGCGTCCTTCCCGCTCCTGGAGCTGAACAGCACCTTCTACCGCCTGCCCCGGGTCTCCACCGCCGAGCGCTGGCGAACAGAGGCCCCGGAATCGTTCGAGTTCACCCTCAAGGCCTGGCAGGCGATAACCCACCCGGCGGACAGCCCCACCTGGCGCTCCTCGCGCCTGCACCTGGACGCCGGCCAGCGGCAAGGGTTCGGATTCCTGCGCCTGAACGACTCCACCCGCGGCGCCTGGGCGCAGACCATGGCGGTGGCGGCGGCCCTGCGCGCCCGGGTGTGCCTCCTGCAGACCCCGGCCCGCTTCGGCTGCACGGAAGAGCACCGGCGCAACCTGCGCTCCTTCCTGGAGACGGTGGACCGAGGCGGGCTCACCCTGGCCTGGGAGCCCCGGGGCGATTGGCACGAGCATCCCCCGCTGGTGGCCGAGCTCTGCCGCCGGCTGGATCTGGTGCACGTGGTGGACCCCCTGCGCCGGGAGCCCCTCTCGCAGGGACCGGCGGCCTACCTGCGCCTGCACGGGCTGAACCGCCGCGAGCACGACTACGACTACGACTACTCAGAGGAGGAGCTCCGCCTCCTGCTCGAGCGGCTGTGCGCCCTGGAGAGGCGCTTCCAGACCGTGTACTGCCTGTTCAACAACTTCGCCATGTACGCGAACGCGGCCAGGCTCCTGCAGCTGCTGGGGGCCGGATGAGGGCAGCCTCCCCCCGGGCGGGGAGGCGGAATCCCTTGCAGCGCCGACTGCGCGGATCGATACTCAATAGCAGGGGGGAGGAGGCTGCCATGAACGGAAAACACGCGCTCCTGCTGCTCTGCGTGCTGATCCCTCTCCGGCTGCCGGCAGAGGGAGTCGCCGAGCCGGCGCACCCGGAAGCGGCGGAGATCGACCTCTCCGACCCCTGCCTGGCCTGCCACGACGGGGTGAGCCCCGGGATCGTGCAAACCTTCCGCCTGAGCAGGCACGCCTTCGCCGGGGTGAGCTGCGCCTCCTGCCACAGCGCCCGTGACGGGGACCCGTCCGGGACGGAGCACTTCGGCGCCACCGTCACCACGGTGCCTTCCCCCGCCTACTGCGGACAGTGCCACCCCGGGGAGGTGGCGCAGAACGGTCGCTCCAAGCACGCCTGGACCGCCTTCATCGGCAACCTGAAGCCGTACTACCAGAAGGCCAGGTCCCTGGGGCTGGACCCGCTCAGCCAGGAAACGGCCCGCCGGCTGGATCCGCAGGAAATGGCCCGGCGCACGGTCTCGGCTCTCTTTCCGGACAGCGGCCTGCTGGAGAAGATCGGCCTTTTGGAGGAGAGCGGATACTCCCACGGAAACATCCCCCTGGGGTGCGCCCGGTGTCATGGTTCCTTCCTCCTCGCCACCGGGGAGGGGAAACTGGCGGGATGGCCCAACAACGGGGTGGGCAGGGTTAATCCGGACGGGACTCTGGGCTCCTGCTCGGCCTGCCACACCCGCCATCGCTTCAGCGTCGCCGAGGCCCGCAAGCCTCACACCTGCGGCCAGTGCCATCTGGGCCCGGACCATCCACAGATCGAGATCTACCAGGAGTCCAAGCACGGCAACATCTTTGCCGCCCGGGGTGGGGAGTGGAGCTGGGAGGAGCCGGCCGGCCAGTGGGGGCCGCGGGACATCGAGGCCCCCACCTGCGCCACCTGCCACTTCAGCGGCTTTGGCGGCAAGCTCCAGACCACCCACGATGTGGGCGAACGCCTGTACTGGGAGCTGCAGGCGCCGGCCTCCGTGCCCCAGTGGAAGAACGCCGATCAGGTGCAGGACCTGGTGCTCCAGCGGGTGCCGGATCCCCAGGGCGCTTCAGAGGGCCGGGCCAGGATGAAGTCGGTGTGCGGGCAGTGCCACGCGGGCAGCTGGATCGACGGCTACTTCGAGCAGTTCGACGCCGTGGTCCGGGACTACAACCTGCTCTGGGAGCGGGCCGACGGGCTGCTTCGGGAGGCCTATGCCGAAGGCCTGGCGGACCCGGCCAACCCCCTGGACGAGACCCCGGAGGTTCTGCACTACCTCATCTGGCACCACTCCGGGAGGCGCTGGCGCATGGGCGCCGCGATGATGGGACCGGACTGGACCAACTGGAACGGGGCCATCGACACGGTCACCATCAACCTCGGCGCCATGATCGACGACCTGGAGGCGCGAAGGGAACTGAAGGAGCTGTCCGGACGCTAGCGGCGAGTCCTATTCCGCCCCGCCGTCCGGGGCCACCCGCTCGGGGGCGCTGTAGAGGTTCATGCGCTTGCCCCGGGCGAAGCCCACCAGGGTCAGCCCCGCCTGCCTGGCCAGGGCCACGCTGCGGTCCGTGGGAGCCCCGGGGGAGACCACCACCGGCACGCCGGCGCGGCAAGCCTTGCGCACCACCTCGGAGGTGAGCCGCCCGCTGGAGAGCAGGACCTTCCCGGCGAAGGAGCCTCCTGCGGCCAGCTGGTGGCCGATCACCTTGTCGATGGCATTGTGCCGGCCGATGTCCTCGCGAAACACCAGGATCCCATCGCGGTCCGCCAGCGCCGCCCCGTGCACGCCCCCGGTGCTGCGGTGCAGCTCCGAGCGGCGGGTGAGCTCCCGCACCAGCGCGCTCAGCAGCGCCGCCGCGAAGGGCTTCTCCGAGGCGGGAGCAATGCGGCCGGGCGGCTCCGCGGCTCCTGCCGGCGTCTCCTCCCCGCGGCCCTCCTCCGGGCCCCCGCCGCAGCCCGGCAGGATCTCCCGATTCAGGAGCGGGAGCCTGGAGCCTTCCACCGGTCTGGCCAGCTTCACGAAGGCGGTCCAGGTAGCGCGGTTCACCACCACCGACAGCAGATCCCCTGCCCCCTCGATCAGCCCGGAGGTGAACAGGAACCCCAGCACCAGCTCCTCCAGGTCCGCCGGCGAGCAGGCGATCGTCACCAGCCTCTGCTCCGGGGTCAGCACCTGGAGGGCGATCTCCTCGGTCAGCAGGTCCTCCACAGGGCCGGCTCCGGAGGGGTCGATGCGAACGATGCGGACGGACTTCACGGGCTCTCCGCCAGCGCCGCCAGGTCCCTGGGAGTGTTCAGATTGAGAAAAGCCCGCCTGCTCCGCGGGCCGTCCTCCAGGTCGAGGTAGCGCAGCCGCGCCTGGGCCAGCAGCGCCCGTACCGAGTAGCCGCCGGGGCCATCCCCGCTTCCCGCCAGGATCGCCTCCGCGCGCCCCAGCAGGGAAGCCCCGTAGAGAGCGTGCAACGGCTCGATGAGCTCGCCCACCCGCGGAACCAGCGCCTCGCAGCCGCAGGCGCGGAACAGCTCCGCCTCCCGCACGATGAGCCGGCGGTCCAGGAACGGCATGTCGCAGGCCACGCAGAACACCCCGGCGTGGGAGGCGCTCTCCAGGGCGGCGTGGATACCCGCCAGAGGCCCCCGGCCGGGAAAGCGGTCGGAGGTGACGATCACCCCTGCAGGCAGCACATCCTCCCCGGAGCCGTCCTCCGGAGCCGCCACCAGCAGCACCTCCGCGAAGAGTCCCTGCAGGAGCAGCGCGATGCGCCGCAGGAGCGGCTCCCCCTCCACGGGGATGAGCCCCTTCCTGCGCCCGCCCATGCGCCTGCCCTTGCCGCCGGCGAGGATCGCCGCGGACAAATCGGTGAAGTACCCCCCGGCACCGCCCGTCGCGCTCACGCGGACCAATGTACCATCGATGGGCGCCCGCCGGCCAGCGGCCCCGGCGGCGCTCTCGGGCGGCGCGCCGCGGCGCAACCCGTTGCCCCCGGAGGCGACCTCTGTTATGTTTGATATGAGCATATTCTCAATAAGCGGCGGAGGTGTGGTCGTGACGTGCAGTCTCGGGCGGATCGCCGGAAGCCGCGGAGCGGACCTTCCAGGCCGCTGGCGCCGGAGGCGTTCCGCGCCACCCCCGTGACCTGCCTGGGGGGAATCAGGGTGCAGGAGGGGCCGGAGGTGCTGCGCAGCGTCTCCGAGGCTCAGGGGTTCCGGGGGTTCAAACCGTACGTCCGGAAGGTGAACTTGCGCATGGCACCGGAGATCCGTGGGGTCGAATCGAGCCGATCGAGCCGATTGATATGAACGACGGGCTCTGATAACTTCGATACCAGAATGCCGAAACCCAAGAAAGACCGGTTCGTGCTGCAGCCCCCGTCGGTAGCCTATTTCAAACCCCAGGGAATCCCTCTCTTCCGGCTCGAGCAGGTGGTCCTGGCGCTGGACGAGTATGAAGCGATCCGCCTGGTGGACCGGGAAGGCCTGCAGCAGGCGGAAGCGGCGCAGCGCATGAAGGTATCGCGGGCCACCTGCGCGCGGATTCTGGACAGCGCCCACCGCAAGATTGCCGAGGCTCTTACCGAAGGGAAGGCCATCCGCATCGAGGGGGGCAGCTTCGTCCTGGGGCGCAATCGCTACCGCTGCCGGCGGTGCGACGCCTTCTGGGAGACCCCCGTGGAGGAAGCGGCGCTCGCGCAGCCTGTCTGCCCTCACTGCAAGAGCGAAAGCGTCACGGACCTGGGCAGGGAGGTGGGCTCGGCCCGCGGTCCGGGACGCGGAGGACCCCGCCCCGGGGCGGGTCCGCACGGAGGCCGCGGCAGGGGACGAGGCCACGGCTGGGGGCGGGGCGGCGCCGGTTCTTGAGCCGGAGCCGCCGCGCTGCCGGATTTCCTCTCCAACCACATCTGCCCTCCAAAGAACACCAGATCGCCATTTCCGTCCCCAACCCTTGACAAATGAGCATATTCTCATTATTCTCTTGCTGAGAATATGTTCATTCTAGGAGGTGCGCATGCCACGAGGTGACAGAACGGGTCCGGCAGGACTGGGACCGATGACCGGCCGGGCGGCCGGTCTGTGCGCCGGTTACGGGGTGCCTGGCTATATGAACCCCCTTCCGGGCCGCGGCTTCGCGCCCTACGGCGGCAGAGGATGGCCCGGCCGGGGACGGGGGCACCGCAACTGGTACTGGGCCACCGGCCTCACGGGCTTTCAGAGAGCGGCCATGGGGATGCCCTGGGGGCACGGCTTCGCACCTGTGGCCCCCTACCAGCCCACCGTGGAGCAGGAGCTGAACGGCCTGCGCGAGCAGGTGAGGCTCATGGAGGAGAACGTCAAGCAGGCCAGGGAGCGTATCCAGGAGCTGGAGCAGGAGCAGGATAGCGAGAAGGAGTGAGGACCCGGGGGAAAGGGGGGGGCGCAGAATCACCCCGTCCGCGCCGCGCGGCGCTACTCCGGCGGAGAGGAGGAGTCGATGAAGATCGCAGTGACCGCCAGGGGCTCCGACCTGGAGGCAGAAGTGGATCCCCGTTTCGGTAGAGCGCCACATTTCGTGCTCTTCGACACCGAGAGTCGCCGGACCAGCAGCATGGACAACCGTCAGAGTCTGAACGCCGTTCAGGGAGCCGGAATCCAGGCCGCCGAGACGATTTCGCGTCTGGGCGCGGAATGCCTGCTCACCGGCCACTGCGGACCCAAGGCGTTCCGCACCCTGCAAGCGGCGGGGATACAGGTGTGCTGCGGCGCCGCCGGCACGGTTGCCGAGGCGATCGCGGCCTTCCAGGGGGGGACGTTGCGGCCCTCCCCGGCGGCGGACGTGGATCCCCACTGGGCATGACGGTCGCCGTTGCGTCCGGCAAGGGAGGCACGGGCAAGACCACGGTGGCGGTCAGCCTGGCGCTGACCCTCACCGGTGATGTCCAATTCCTGGACTGCGATGTGGAGGAGCCCGACGCCCATCTCTTTCTGAGGCCGGAGCCGCAGGATGTGCGGCCGGTTCATGTCCTGGTTCCTGACGTGGAGGCGGCGCTCTGCACCGGCTGCGGGGCGTGCGGCCGTGCCTGCCGGTTCCACGCGATCGTCTCGTTGAAAACGCGTCCGCTGGTCTTCCCAGAGCTCTGCCACGGATGCGGCGGGTGCGCCCTGGCCTGCCCGGCCGGAGCGATTCAAGAGCGCCCACGGGCAGTGGGCGTGATCGAGCGGGGGCTGCGCGGGCGGATACAGGTGGATTCGGGCCGCCTGAACGTGGGAGAGGCCATGGCGGGCCCTGTGATCCGCGCGCTGAAGGAGGGGGCCCACGGGCGCCGGCCAACGGTGATCGATGCGCCGCCGGGCACCTCCTGCCCTGTGGTGGCCAGCGTGCGGGGAAGCCAGTTCGTCGTGCTGGTGACCGAACCGACGCCCTTCGGCTTGAACGACCTGACCCTGGCGATGGGCATGGTGCGAACCCTGGGGCTGCCCTTCGGCGTTGTCATCAACCGCTCCGACATCGGAAACGAGGCGGTCCGGGAGTACTGCAGGTCCCAGGCGGTGGAGGTGCTTCTGGAGATCCCGGAGGAGCGCCGGATTGCCGAGGCCTACTCGAACGGCATCCCCGCCGTGGAGGCCGTGCCCGGCCTGCGCGGGAGTTTCCAGGCCCTCTACGAGCGCATCCTCCGCCGCGCCCAGGCGGCGGCCGCCGCCGAGCGGGAGCATCCACGGGAGAATGTCCATGCCCACCTATGAATACCAGTGCACGGAGTGCGGCCGCCGACTGGAACAGTTCCGCAGCATCACTGCGCCGCCGCTCTTGGTCTGCCCGGACTGCGGGGGAGCGCTGCGGCCCCGGATCTCCGGAGGCGCCGGCGTCATCGTGCGAAAGGCGGGACCGGCGGCCGGCCACCCGTCCAAAGCGCCGGAAGGCTCCTGCTCCCTTCATGCCGAAGGCAGGACCTGCTGCGGCCGGACCGAGCGCTGCGACGCTCCTCCCTGCGGATCCTGAAGGGGGGAGGTGCAGGCCGTGTTGCGTGAGCTCGTGGTGATCAGCGGCAAAGGGGGGACGGGCAAGACCAGCCTCCTGGCCTCCTTCGCCGCCCTGGCCGGCAGAGCGGTGCTGGCGGACTGCGACGTAGATGCGGCGGACCTGCATCTGGTGCTCACCCCCGCAGTTCGCAGGGAGGAGACGTTCCGCAGCGGCCGCCAGGCTGTGATTCGCCGCGAACGCTGCACGGGCTGCGGGAGGTGCCTGGAGCTCTGCCGCTTCCGAGCGATCAGCCGCGTCTCCGGCAACGGGAGGGAGCCCTTGGTGCGCGTCGATCCGGCCGCCTGCGAAGGCTGCGGAGTGTGCGTGGATCATTGTCCGTCCGGAGCCATCGACTTTCCGGAGCGGGTGTGCGGGCAGTGGTTCGTTTCCGACACCCGCTACGGACCCATGGTGCACGCCCGCTTGAGCCCCGCCGCAGAGAACTCGGGCAAGCTGGTCTCCACCGTCCGGCGGGAGGCGCGCCGGGCGGCCGGGGCCTGCGGATGCGAGCTCATCCTGGCGGACGGACCGCCGGGAACGGGTTGCCCGGTGATCGCCTCGATCAGCGGCGCCACTGCTGTGCTGGTGGTGACGGAGCCGAGCCTGGCGGGCAGGCACGACCTGGAGCGGGTTCTGGCTCTCTGCCGGCATTTCCGCCTTCCTGCGGCGGTGTGCGTCAACAAGTGGGATCTGAACACCCGGCAGTCACAGGCGATCGAAATGTTCGCCGCAGAGAGGGGCGCGGCGCCGCTCGGCGGGATCCCCTACGATCGCGCGGTGACCACCGCACAGCTCCAGGCGCGCGCCGTGGTGGAGATGGGCGGCAAGGCGGCGCGCGCGATCCGCCGGATCTGGCGGGGCCTCGCGAGCTTCTTGAAGGAAGGTGGATGAATGGGGCAACAGGGGAAGGAAGGCCAGCGCTGCGGGGAACCTCGGCGTTCCCCGGGGGACCTGGCAGAGGTGCAGAGCAGGAGCAGCTCCGCAAGCTCGGCGAGCCGAAGGTGATGTCCATCGGCTTCTGCGGCCGCCTCGGCATGCCGGTACCGGGGGTCGTGGAGAGAATGGGTGGCTACATCTGCCCGCACTGCGGCAGGACGGGCCAGGTATTCGTAAATGGAGGGGGAGAGCGCATGGCGGTAGAGATGGGGGTGGCCTTCCGGGGGCGCATCCGCCTCGATCCGGAGATCTCCCTGTCCGCAGACGCCGGCAGGTCCTTCGTGGAGAGGACCGCCAGAGCGGAAACGGGTCGCGCCTCAGCGGCGGCGATCCGCACGGCTATGGAGCCCCGGCCGCAGGCCCGCCTGGCGGCGCCTGCCAAACACCAAAGGAGGAGATGATGCGTGTTGCCATTCCCATCGCCGGCGGAAGGCTGGCCATGCACTTCGGGCACTGCGAGCGCTTCGCCCTGATCGATGTCGACCGGGAGGCAGGAACCATCCTGGCGACCGAGGAGCTCCAGGCTCCGCAGCACGAACCCGGGCTGCTGCCCCGCTGGCTGGCGGAGCACGGGGCGCAGTTGATCATCGCCGGGGGCATGGGCAGCCGCGCCCAGGAGCTGTTCGCCCGCAACGGCATCCAGGTCGTGGTGGGCGCCCCGTCCCGCCCCGCCGAGGAGCTGACTTCTTCCTACCTGGCCGGCACGCTGCAGGCGGGACAGAACGTCTGCGACCACTGAAAGCCGGATGAGCGGCGCGCCGGTCTTCGGCCCGGTCCCCTCCCGCCCTCCGGGCGGCGGGGCGAGCGGCGCCTGGAGGTACTGCGCACACGGGGCGAGAAGGTGGACCGCCTCAGCTTCGTGCCCGCCGGCGAGCCCACCCTGGACGCCCGGCTGGGGCGAAGCATCGAGCTGCTGCAGGATCTGGGCCTGCCGGTAGCTGAACGCGGCGGAGGACCCTCTGGCCATCACGGCGGTGCATTCCATGCGGCCTGCGGCGGTGGCGGGCCTGCTGGCGCAGAGCGGCGCATCATGGACGGTGGTGGAGAGGCTGCTGGAGGAAGGGCGCCTGGTGGAGGTGCGCTACGGCAGCCAGTGCTACTACGTGCGGCGCTCCACCGGTGACCGGAGGGCGGGCGCGGACCAGGAAACTTGATTCTGGAGGCGGACAATGGCTAAAGAGCTGAAGTATGCGGACAAGGCTTCCCAACAGATGTTCCAGCATGCGCTGCAACGGCAGATCCAGACCGTGTGGGATCGCTACGAGAGCATGCAGCCGCAGTGCGGTTTCGGCACCCTGGGCCTGTGTTGCCGCAACTGCAGCATGGGGCCCTGCCGCATCGACCCCTTCGGCCGCGGGCCCCAAACCGGAATCTGCGGCGCCGACGCCGACACCATCGCGGCCAGGAACATCGCCAGGATGATCGCCGGCGGTGCGGCGGCTCACTCGGATCACGGCCGGGGGATCGCGCACACCCTCCTGCTGATCTCCCGGGACCCAAACGCCGACTACAAGGTGAAGGATGCCCGCAAGCTGCAGGCCGTGGCAGAGGTCTATGGCATCGCGACCGCCGGTAGGCAGGTGCAGGATGTTGCAGCCGAGGTGGCCCAGGCAACGTTGCACGAGTTCGGGCAGGCGGAGGGGGAGTTGCGGATGGCCTCTACGGCCCCGCCCACCAGGATCAGGCTCTGGCGTGAGGCGGGCATTATGCCCCGGGCCATCGATCGAGAGATCGTGGAGATCATGCACCGGACCCACATCGGCGTGGATGCCGACTACCGGAACATCATCCGCCAGGGGATGCGGGCCGCACTGGCCGACGGCTGGGGCGGCTCGATGATCGCCACGGAGCTCTCCGATGTGATCTTTGATTCTCCGAGAATACAGCGGTCCGCCGCCAACCTCGGGGTCCTGAAGCCCGACATGGTGAACCTGGTGGTCCACGGCCACGAGCCCACCCTCTCGGATGTCATCGCCCTGGTGTCGCGCAACGAGGATCTGGTCAGAAAGGCGCAGGCCAGGGGGGCCGCAGGCATCAACCTGACTGGAATCTGCTGCACCGCCAACGAGGTGCTGATGCGTCACGGCATCCCGCTGGCCGGAAGCTTCATGCAGCAGGAGCTGGCCATCCTCACCGGCGTGGTGGACCTGATGGTGGTGGACGTGCAGTGCCTGATGCCGGCCCTGGCCCAGGCGGCCAGGCACGTTCACACCAGGCTTCTCACCACCTCGCCCAAGGCCAGGATTCCCGGCTTCCAGCACGTCGAGTTCCACGAGGACAAGGCGGTGCAGATCGCCACCGCGATCGTCGAAAACGCCATCGACAACTTCCCCAACCGCAACGGAGAGGCGACGCTGCTGCCCAGCCACACCGAGGGGATGGTGGGCGGCTTCACCGCCGAGAGTGTCTTCCACTTCCTGGGCGGTACCTACCGCGCCACCTACCGCCCGTTGAACGACGCGGTCATCGCCGGACGTCTCCGCGGAGCCGCCGGCGTGGTGGGCTGCTCCAACCCCAATGTGGAGTACGAGGAAGGGCACATCAAGATGGTGCGGGAGCTGATCGCCAACGACGTCCTGGTGGTCACGACCGGGTGCAACGCCATCACCTGCGCCAAGCACGGGCTGTTGCGTCCGGAATCGGCCTTTCCGTTCGCCGGCAGGGGTCTCCAGGAGATCTGCCGGGCGGTGGGCATTCCCCCGGTGTTGCATGTGGGCTCCTGCGTGGACAACAGCAGGATCCTCAGAGTCCTCAGCAACATGGTGGCCGAAGGAGGTTTGGGGCAGGATATCTCGGAGCTCCCCGTGGCGGGAGCCGCTCCGGAGTGGATGTCGGAGAAGGCGGTCTCCATCGGCTTCTACTTCGTGGCCTCCGGGGTCTACACGATGATCGGCCATCCCCTTCCCATGACGGGGAGCCGGAACCTCTACCGGTACCTGACCGAGGAAATCGAGCAGGAAGTGGGAGGCAAATGGGCCTTTGAGCTCGACCCCGTAGATGCAGCGCACGGGATGCTGCGGCACATCGACCGCAAGAGGAAGGCCCTGAAGCTCCGGCCGCTCATGTACGAGCCGCCGTTCAAGCCGGAGGAGTGAGCCCCCGGGAAAGGCGACGGCGGTCCCTCAGGGAAGGAACAACGAAAGGCAGAGGTTGACCACGGCTCCGGCGACGGTCACGGCGGCCAGCATCACCGTCACCGATCTGAGGGTGTCCCGCAGGCCGAGCTCGCGCAGCAGCACGACCAGTGTGGCCAGACAGGGAAAGAACATGGCCAGCACCACGGTCCCCGTGATGAGCTGCCTGACGGACAGCTCCAGAGGCGCCAGCATGCCCAGAGCCACATCCTTGCGCAGGATCCCCACCAGGAGGGGAACGAAGGCCTCTCGCGGCAAACCCCATAGAACCTGCACCACCGGGGCCGCGACGCCGGCCAGCCTGGCGAAGATCCCCGACTGGTACAGGAGGTTCACCACTAGAACAGCCCCCAGCACGATCAGGACCGCCTCCCGGAGGAAACTGACCAGGCGGGTCCACAGCTTCACGGCCAGCGCCCTCAGCGAGGGCAGGCGGTAGGGTGGGATCTCCACCAGAAGCTCGGGAGCGAAGCCCCGGACCGTCAGCCGCAGCAGCACGCCGAGCACGAACCACACGCAACCCAGAATCAGGTAGACCACAGCCACGGCCCAAGCGCCCCGGTCTCCCACCAGGCCGATCACCATGGCCTGCATCGCCGCGCAGGGCACGGCGATGGAGATGAGCGTCGCGGCAATGAACCGCTCGCGGCGGGTTTCGAGAATGCGGGTGGCCATGATGCCCGGCACGTTGCAGCCCAGCGCGAGCAGGGTGGGAATGATCGCGTAGCCGTGCAGGCCGAAACGGTGCATCAGGGAATCCAGGAACACCGCCAGCCGCGGCAGATAGCCGCTGTCCTCCAGCAGTCCCAGGGCGAAGTAGAAGCTGAGGATGTAGGGCAGCACCGCTCCTATGGGTATGAACAGCCCGGAGGTGAGAAGCCCGAAGGATTGCATGAAGTCGATCCGGCCCTGCACCAGAGAGCCCAGGAGGAGGCGGTGCAGGAAGCTGCCTTCCCCCAGGCGTGCGGAGAGCCGCATCAGGGGCGGACCGAGCAGGTCCTCGAAGAGCCGCTCCGTGCCGAAGGGCAGCTCTACCAGGGTCCTCCCGAACAGGCCGATGCGCCCCGCGATCAGAAACTCGCCGAGCAGCCTGACCAGCAGATAGGTGAGCGCCAGGACCGCCGCCGCCGCCAGCCCGCCCCAGAGCGGATGGACGCTGACCCGCTCCAGGGCCTGCCCCAGCGAGGGATGGTGGTGACGCAGGCTCTGGACCTCGGCTACGATCCGTCCCACCCGAACCCAGATCCCGGCGCGATCCAGGTGCGCGTGGCCCGCCGCCCCCCGGTCTTTCGCCTCATTGCGCAGGTGGGGATGGTGGCTGGGATGGGCGGGCTCTTCGAGGCTTCGCGTCGGAGACGGCGGCAGAGACAGGGCGGCGGCCACCAGCTCTTTCACTCCTTCGCCGGTTCGCGCCGTGATGCTCACCACGGGCACTCCCAGACGCCGGGAAAGAACGCGGCCGTCGATGCGGATCCCCTGGTAGCGGGCTTCATCGGAGAAGTTCAACGCCACCACCAGGGATTTCCCCTGGGCGAGCAGCTCCAGGGTGAGCGGCAGATGCCGCTCCAGATGCGTGGCATCCACCACGTTCACGATGCGACGGGCGCCGTCCAGCAGATCAATCGTAACCCGGGCCGCCTCGTCCAGCGGCTCCAGGCAGTAGGTCCCTGGAGCGTCCACGATCAAGAAGGCGGCGCCGGCGAAACGCATCCCTCCGCTCGTATAGGATACCGTTGTGCCCGGGTAGTTGGAGACGATGGTCCTCACCCCGGTCAGGCGGGAAAACAGCACACTTTTGCCCACGTTGGGCTGGCCTACCAGGAGCAGGTCCGAGAGGACCTGCCGGGCAGCCCCGCGGGTCCTCCCGGCGGATCTGCCGGTCCTGCGGGTCTCACCCCGCATCGAAGGACCCGGCGCGCACCAGGATCCGGCGGGCCATCCCGCGGCCCACGGCCACCTGCATACGGTTCACCACGACGATCACCGGCCCGCCCCGGCCGATCCGCGCCAGTCTCCGCACTTTCTGCCCCTCTGCAAGGCCCAGGGCGCGCAGGCGGCTTCGGAGGCCGTATCCGCCCTCCAGAGCCACGATGATCCCTTCCTCGCCTGGTCCGAGCTCGGTGAGCGGCATTTCCATGACAGACGACATCCCAATCAGAGAGGCATAATAAGAATATTCTCATCATGTACGCCTGTCAACCGACATCTGCGCCAGCTGCGCCGGGTGCGCCAGGGGCGCCGGGCGCCAGTCTTTCAGGAAAGTCCCCTCCCAGGAAGCCCGCGCCGCCCGCGAGGACAGCTCCCGCATTCCAGCTGCGGCCATGAGCGAGCGAACCTCACCGGCGGGCATGCCGTGACGCTCCCGGGTGGGCTCCAACACCCACATCCGCCCGCCGGGCGGGAGCACCCGGACCAGAGCCTGGACGGTGGCCGGGCGCTGGCCTGGCGGGATGTCGTGCAGCACGTGCACGATCGAGACCAGATCGAAGGAGCCTGATGGCAGACCGAGCTCCCGGAGGTCCCCGCACAGGGCCGACGCTTTGGCATGAGGCCGCAGGCGCCGCTTCGCCTTCTCCACGAAGAACGCGGAGGTGTCCACCCCGGTCACACTGCCGCCCGGCCCCAGGCTGGCCGCGATGCTGCGGGTGCTCACTCCGCCTCCGCAGCCGAAATCCAGGACCCGTTCGTCCCCCCGGAACCCTCCCCGCCGTTCGAAAAAGGGGCCGAACAGCAGCGGCCCGCCGAGCAGCCCTTTAAGGGCATCCTCCAGCCGGAACAGAAGCGAGGGGTGCTCGAAATCGTAGGGGCCCGGCTCCGCTTCTTTCACCGCCTCGCCTCCCTGCGACTCGCCGCGGCCGGTCACGCTTCCGAGCCTTCCGGCTGCGGCTCGGCCCCTTGCGGGCCTTCCTCCCTGAACCGGCGGCGCATGTAGGTGCGGAACCGGTTCCTCCAGCGCTCGTCTTCGGCACGCTCGTGCCCGCGGTGGCCGGGGCCCGCCTTGAAGAGAATGTGGGCCAGGAGCACCAGCCCCCAGGCCTGCCAGTAGGTCAGGGCATGCAGGCCGAACAGCGCCGGCATCAGCCAGTTCCACAGCAGCATCACCACCAGCCCGAACAGGAAGGCCAGCACGGCCGCCAGCACCACGCCGCCGACCACCAGCCCGGCGAAGGCCAGGGGCGCTCTCACGATCTGTCTCATTTCGTTCCTCCCATCTCACTCTACCTGTCCAGCTCCGCAATGAGCCCGCGAAGCTCCTCCAGGCGCCGCCGCAGAAACCTGACGGCGTAGCGTTTCCTGGCCAGCAGGGTGTTGATCGAGGTCCCTGTGCGCTGGGAAATCTCCCTGAAGCTCACCCCCTCCAGCGCCTGCAGGAGGAAGACCTCCCGCTGCGCCTCCGGCAGCGCCGCCAGGGCGCTCTCCAGCACCTCCATCACCAGACCTCGCACCAGCTCCCGCTCCACCTCCACGCCGCTGTCCCGCAGGAGCGACTCCAGGGTGGCCGTCTCCTCGCCGCCTTGCAGGCTGACCGCAGGGCGGCGGCTGCGGTAGCGATCGATGATGCGGTTCCGCGCTGCGGTGTAGAGCCAGCCCACCAGGTTGTCGATGGGCTGCGCGGCGCTCAACGTCTGCGCCGCCTGGACAAAGACCTCCTGAAGCAGGTCTTCCGCCTCCTCCAGCCCCGCGAGGCGCGCCCGGATGAAACCCAAAAGGCGGTGTCGCTCCCGACGGTAGGCACCCTCCAGGCGCTCGGTCAACACGGCCTCCATACCGGTATAGACGAAAATGGGGCCGGAATATTGTAGCGCCTCATCCCGGGACCGGGCCCATCCCCGGCCGGATCACAGCACGCGCCGGCGCCGGATGTTCCGCAGGCTGAACAGGAACAGGCCCGCCGCGAAGAACAGCAGCACGGGAAAGCTCACGCCCAACGGCAGAATCCCGGAACCATCGATCGAGCTCCTGAGGATGTCCGTCGCGGAGGTCAGGGGGAGCAGGAAGGACAGGGGCCGCGGGAAGACCGGCAGACGTCCGATGGGAATGAACAGGCCACAGAGAGAGAGCGGAAACCGCCCCGCCAGGTCCGCCCCGCCAGTGGTGATCTTCGCCGCTGGAACGCGCGGCGGTGGTGATGATGACGATCGGCGGCTTCCACCGTAGATCGAGCCTTACGGCGCCGGGAGCAACAACCTGATGATCTCCAGCGCCCTCTCCTGGGAGAACACGGCGGGCAACATCATCAGCGGAGCGGTGTTCGCGGGCATGAGCCACTGAGGCGCGTGCCAGGGCGGCCGGACCGGCGCGGGCTCCGTCGCGGCTGCACGACCGGGGAGCCCAGCGCCGGGCGCGGGAAGTCCCTAACCCTTCTCCACGCTCACCGCGCAGGCCTTGAACTCCGGGATCTTGGCCACCGGGTCCAGGGCGGCGATGGTCAGGGCGTTGGCGGGATGCTCCCGGAAGTGGAAGGCCAGGAACACCGTCCCCGGGGCGACCTTCGCCGTGGTATTCACCGGCAGGTTGATCCTGCCCCGGCGGGAGCGGACCACCGCCTGGTCCCCCGCCGCCAGACCCAGGGCCACCGCATCCTCCGGGTTCAGCTCCAGGGTGCCGTGGGCCACCGCGTCGTTCAGGACCTCGCACCGCCTGGTCATGGTGCCGGTGTGCCAGTGCTCCAGCAGCCTGCCGGTGGTGAGCACGAAGCGGTACTCCTGGTCCGGCAGCTCCTGCGGCGGCAGGAACCGCACCGCGTGGAACTTCCCCTTGCCTCTGCTGAAGGTGCCGCTGTGAAGATATCGCGTTCCCGGGTGCTCCCTGTCGCGGCAGGGCCACTGGAGACCCACACCGTCCAGCCGGTCGTAGGTGATGCCTCCGTAGATGGGCGTGAGGGAGGCGATCTCCTCCTGGATCTCCGCCGCGCCCGCATACTCCATGGAGTAGCCCATGCGGCGGGCGAGCTCGCAGATGATCCTCCAGTCCTCCCTGGCTTCTCCAGGGGCCTCCACGGCCTTCCTCACCCGCTGGACCCGCCGCTCGGTGTTGGTGAAGGTCCCCTCCGTCTCTGCGAAGGAGGCGGCGGGAAGCACCACGTGGGCGAGCTGGGCGGTCTCGCTCAGGAATATGTCCTGCACCACCAGGAACTCCACCTTCGCCAGCGCCTCGCGCACGTGATTGGAATCGGGATCGCTCAGGACCGGGTTCTCCCCCATGATGTACAGGCCGCGGATGCCGCCGTCGAAGGCGGCGTTGACGATCTCCACGACCGTGAGCCCGGGGGTGCCGGAGAGCTTCACTCCCCAGGCGGCTTCGAACTTCTCCCGCGCCGCAGGATCGTCCACCCTCTGGTAGCCGCTGAACACGTTGGGCAGGGCCCCCAGGTCGCAGGCGCCCTGAACGTTGTTCTGTCCGCGCAGGGGGTTCACCCCCGAGCACTCCCGGCCGACGTTTCCGGTGAGCATGGCCAGGTTGGCCAGAGAGAGCACGTTGTCGGTGCCGGTGGTGTGCTGCGTGATACCCATGGAATAGACGATGGAGGCCCGCTCTGCAGTGGCGTAGGCGCGGGCGGCCTCCCTGATCGCCTGGGCCGGCACCCCGGTGATCCCGGCGGCCATCTCCGGCGTGTAGCCGCTCACCGCCTCGCGGAGCGCCGCGAAGTCCTCGGTACGCTCCTCGATGAAGCGCCGGTCCTCCAGCCCCTCCTCCAGGATCGCGTGCATCATGGCGTTGATCAACGCCACATCCGTCCCAGGGCGCTGCCGCAGGTGGATGTCGGCGATCCGGGTGAGAGAGATCCGGCGCGGATCGGCCACGATGAGCCTGGTCCTTCCCGAAGCCACCGCCTGGCGGATGAAGATGCCGATCACGGGATGGCACTCGGTGGTGTTGGAGCCGATGACGAAGATCAGCGGCGCGCGCTTCAACTCCTCGATGCTGTTGGTCATGGCGCCGCTGCCGAAGGCTCTGGCCAGGCCGGCCACGGTGGAGGCGTGGCACAGACGCGCGCAATGGTCGACATTGTTCGTCCCCAGCACCGCCCGGACGAACTTCTGCATGATGTAGTTGTCTTCGTTGGTGGTCTTGGCGGAGCTAAGGCCCGCCAGGGCGTCCGGCCCGTGGCGCTCCTTGATCCGGGCAAACCCCGCGGCCACCGCCTCCAGGGCCTCCTCCCAGCTGGCCTCCCGGAAACCGTCCCCTTCCCGGATGAGGGGCCTCTTCAGCCGGTCTTCCCGGCCCACGAACTCCATACCGAACCGGCCCTTGACGCAGGTGTTGCCGTCGTTGGGTACGCAGCCGGGCTCGCTTCCGACCCGCACGATTCTGCCGGTCTTTCGATTGACGTTGAGGTCCAGCTGGCAGCCGACGCCGCAGTAGACGCAGGTGGTCCGCACCCTGGTGAAGTCCTTTGCCTTGCCCCTGCCAGCAGCGGCCGTCTCGTACAGGGCGTCGGTGGGGCAGGTCCCGATGCACTGGCCGCAGAGCTCGCAGGTGGACTCCTTGAGAGCGACATCGAATCCCGTGGTGACCTGGATGTCGCCGGAGCGCTCCTTCAGGGTGAGAGCCTCCGCCATCTGCACCTCCCGGCAGATCTTGACGCAGCGCTGGCAGCGGACGCATTTCGAGGGATCATAGGTGATGGCCAGGCTTCCGCTGGAGTAGTTGCGCCGGCCCTCAGGCAGCATCACCGGAGGGAAACGATCCTGATCGATCTGGTACTGGTAGGCGTAATCTTGAAGAAGGCAGTCCCCGTCCTTGTCGCAGGTGGTGCACACCAGGTTGTGCTCGCTCACCAGCATCTCCAGCGTCATCCTGCGCAGGCTCCTGATGGCGTCCGTGTTCGTCCGCACCACCATTCCCGCCTCAGCCAGGCGCGCGCAGGAGGCGTGGAGCCCCGCCTGCCCCTCGATCTCCACAAGACAGAGCCGGCACCCGCCGGTCGGGGTCAATCGCGGATCGTAGCACAGGTGCGGAATATCGATCCCAGCCGCCAGCGCCACCTGCAGCACCGTCTGGGAGGGCTGGGCGGTAAGCTCCCGCCCGTCGATGGTCAGCTTGATCTCGTTCATCTGCCTATCCGTTCTGCGAGGGCTTCCTCGCGCTCCAGGTCGCAGCGCAGGCATCGGCCCGCCTCCTCACAGGCCGCTCCCTGGGCCAGGCCGCCCACCACCTCGGCGAAGCAGCGCTGGCGCTCTTCCACCGAAAGCTCGGGCTCCGCCACGCGTGGCGCCGTCCGCTCCAGCTCCTCCTCGGTGGGACGCCGCAGGCTGCTGCCGACGTTGGCAGGAAGCACCCCGGCGCCGCCAAGCAGGCGGTCTATGGCCACCGCGGCCCTCTGGCCCGCCCCGATCGCCTCGATCACGGTAGCCCCGCCGCTGACGCAGTCGCCGCCGGCGAACACACCCTCCACCGAGGCGGCGCCGGTCACCGGGTCGCTGGCCAGACCGCCCCGGGAGGTGAGCTCCAGACGCTGCCCGGCGATCTCCACGGAAGGAGCCTGGCCGATGGCGGGGATCACCGTGTCGCACTCGATCAGAAACCCGCTGCCCTCGGTAACCTCGGGGCGACGGCGGCCGTTCTCGTCGGCCTCGCCCAGGTGCATGCGCACCATCTCGATGCCGCTTATCGCCCCGTCGGCGCCGGCGATCCGCACCGGCGCCACCAGCTCGTGAAGCTCGATGCCCTCCTCCAGGGCAGCCTGGACCTCTTCTTCGTAGGCGGGCATCTCCTCCCGCGTTCTACGGTACAGGATCATGACCTTTTTCGCCCCCAGCCGCAGCACGGAGCGGGCGGCATCGACGGCCGCGTTGCCTCCTCCGATCACCGCCACGCGGCGGCCGCTGCCGCCGTCCCGGCCCAAAGCCCGGGCCCGCAGCAGCTCCAGGGAGTCCACCACCCCCTTCAGCTCTTCCCCTTCCACGCCCAGCCTGCGTCCGTGGTGCGCCCCGGTGGCAAGGAACACGGCGCGGTAGCCCTTGCTGGTGAGCTCCTCGATGCTGCCGACGCGCGCGCCGGTCCGCAGCTCCACTCCATGGGAGAGGATGTAGTCGATGTCCGCCTGCAGGATGCGTTTGGGAAGCCGGTATTCCGGGATGCCCACGGAAAGCATCCCCCCTGGCACGGGCAGCGCCTCGAAGACCACCGACGGACGGCCCAGGAGGGCCAGGAAGTAGGCGCAGCTCAAACCGGCCGGACCGCTGCCGACGACGGCGATTTCCTTTTCTCCGGTGGCCGGCGGCACCAGGGGCCTGTCCAGGTTGGAGGCGTTGTCCGCAGCGTAGCGCTTGAGCGCCCGGATGGCCAGAGGCTCGTCCACGTCCGAGCGCCGGCAGCGCCGCTCGCAGGGCGCATCGCAAACGCGGCCGCAGACGGAGATGAAGGGGTTGCGCCTCCTCACCACCTCCACCGCCTCCTCCAGGCGGTTCTCGAAGATCAGCGACACGTACTGCGGCACGTTCACCCCCGCCGGGCAGGCGTGCGCGCAGGGCGCCTCCACCAGGGCTTCGCACACCGATGCCCTGCAACGCCGCTGGCGGATGTGCTCCTCGTACTCTTCACGAAAGTAGCGAATGGTGGAGAGCACCGGGTTGGGGGCGGTCTGTCCCAGGCCGCACAGAGAGCCCTGCTTCACGGCGGCGCCCAGCTCCTCCAGCAGCTCGATGTCCCCTTCCCGTCCCTGGCCGTTGCAGATGCGGGTCAGGATGTCCAGCATGTGATGGGTGCCCACCCGGCAGGGCGCACACTTGCCGCAGGATTCCTTCTGGACGAACTCCAGGAAGTAGCGGGCGATGTCCACCACGCAGGTGTTCTCGTCCATGACGATGAGGCCGCCGGAGCCCATGATGGCTCCGATTTCCTTCACCGACTCGTAGTCGATGGGCAGATCCAGGAACCGCGCGGGCACGCAGCCGCCGGAAGGCCCACCCATCTGCGCCGCCTTGAAGCGGCGGTTCTTGGGGATACCGCCTCCGATGTCGAAGACGATCTGCCTCAAGGTGGCGCCCATGGGCACCTCGACCAGCCCGGTGTTGTTCACCTTTCCGGCCAGCGCGAAGATCTTGGTGCCCTTGCTCTTTTCGGTGCCGATGGCGCTGTACCATTCGCTGCCTTTGAGTATGATCACCGGCACGTTGGCCAGGGTCTCCACGTTGTTGATGTTGGTGGGCTGGCCGCGGTAGCCGCTCTGCGCCGGGAAGGGCGGGCGCGGCCTGGGCATTCCCCGCTCGCCCTCCAGGGAGGCGATGAGCGCGGTCTCCTCGCCGCACACGAACGCCCCCGCCCCCTCGCGCACCTCGATGTCGAAATTGAACCCGCTGCCCAGGATATTCTCTCCCAGCAGCCCCGCCTGGCGGGCCTGGTCCAGCACGATCCGGCTGGTACGGACCGCCAGGGGATACTCGGCCCGCACGTAGATGATGCCGCGGGTGGCCCCGATGGCGTAGCCGGCGATGATCATCCCTTCGATGACCGCATGCGGGGTCCCCTCCAGGACGCTGCGGTCCATGAAGGCCCCCGGATCGCCTTCATCGGCGTTGCAGATCAGGTACTTCTGGCTCCCGGACGCCTTGCGGCAGAAGCTCCACTTGAGCCCGGTGGAGAAGCCCGCTCCGCCGCGGCCGCGCAGCCCCGCCTGCTGCACCTCCTGGATCACCTCGTCCGGCCTCATCTCGGTCAGGGCCTTCGCTGCAGCCGCATAGCCGTCATGGACCAGGTAGTGTTCCAGATCCGTGGGCGAGATCAGGCCGTTGAGGCGAAGCACAATCCGTGACTGCTTGGCGTAGAAGGGCACCTCGTGATCGTGGACGATCCGCTGCTTGGAGGCCGGATCCACGTAGAGCAGCTCCTCAATGACCTCCCCGGCCAGCACCGTTTTCTCTACGATGGCGGGTACCTGCTCCGGCTGCACGCTGGCATAGAAGACCTTGCTCGGCAGGATGACCACCACCGGCCCCTTCTCGCAGAAGCCGTGACAACCGGTAGACCGGACGGAGACCTGCTCCTCCAGACCGCGGGCGGCCAGTTCCCGCACGAACGCTTCCTGCACCAGTGTGGACCCGACCGCCGTGCACCCCGTACCGCAAATGGCGATGATCCTGCGGCTCGAATCCGCTGCCCCCTTCAGCCTGTCCCTGGCCGCCAGGAGCTCCGCCGCCGAGGTAAAACGGGACATCACCGTGCCTCCTCTTTCAGGCTGCCCAGAATCTGCTGCGCCCGGCGCGGGGTCATCTTGCCGTAGTAGGTGCTGCCTACCATCATCACCGGCGACAGGGCGCAGGCGCCCAGGCAGGCCACGGTCTCCAGGGAGAAGAGCATGTCCTTGCTGGTCCGCCCCTCCTCGAGCATCAGAGTGCTCTTCACGGCCTGCAGCACCTTCTTGCCTCCCTTGACGTGACAGGCGGTCCCGCGGCAGCAGCGGACGGTGTGCTTGCCGTGGGGCTCTGTGTAGAACTGGGCGTAGAAGGTGATGACCCCGTAGATCCGGCTGGTGGGGATGCCGGTCTGCCCGCTCACCCAGCTAAGCGCCGCCTCCGGCAGATAGCCGTAGGCGTTCTGGATCTCCTGCAGGAGGGGGATCAGGTCGTCGCCGGAAGCCGCAGAACGCGGCCCCTGGCCCGAAGGCAAGGCTTTCTCCCGCCGCTCGAGGATGGCTCGTGCAGGGGTCAGGTCGACCTCCTGTTGGGTAGATGAGGTGGTCACTGGATGACTCCTTCGACAAAAAGGGACTCGTATCGTCCCGCTGCAACTCGTACGTACTTGAGCGCTGTGCTACGAATAGCGGCCTGAGTGTACTACAGGCAGCGGATCTTGTCAAAGCTCTCGACCGCACCGACCGCATCGCAGGTCCTGCAGGGTCTGCATGACGCACGACCGCATGACCCGTGCACAGCGCAGGACGGCTGCCGTTCCTTCTGCACGAGCTCAAGCAGGTCCCGGGGCGCCTGGCGACCGGCCCGGATTACGTTCTTGCAGCAACCGGCTACACTTGCGTAACAGCCCTGTCGCCCCCGCTCTGCCGCTTCCGGTGCCGGCCTGTAAGGTTGCCCGGCGCAATAAGTTAGAGGCCCCCTCTCGCTGCGCCAGGGTGGCACCGCGTTTGCAGCGCATGCGCAGCCGAAGGAGGACTGAAGTGGACGCTTACCGGGGCGTGGACCGCAGAAACAGGGAGCGCTACCTGCTGCGCATACCGGCGCAGCTGCGCGTGCGCACCCCCGACACCGAGCAGGTTTTGCCCCTGTTCACCCGGGACATATCCTCCAGGGGGGCCTTCTTCCTGGTGCAAGAGATGCTGGACCCGGGGACGCGGGTGGATGTGAGCCTGTATGTGCCCATCGGGCGAGCCCGCCAGAGTGAGATGGAAACCAGCGGCCGCGTTATCCGCCGGGAGGAGAACGGCGTGGCCGTGCATTTCGATTCGGGCTACCGGCTGGTTTCCGGCTCCTCGTAGGCTGGGGGACCTGCCGCCGGAGCTCCCCGGGGCCGCTCGCCCGCCCCCGCATCATCCCGGCTGCCTCCAGGAAGAATCCCCGCAAAACCCGTAGAATTACTCCTTTTAGGGTCGTTTCCCCCTTGACACCACCCTACCGCGGTCTATAATCGATTGTCGATTGTATACCAAAAGTAACCGAGGTGATCCGTGTACCGGGCAGAAGTGGACAGCATCGGCAACGCCCACAAGAGTCTCGTGGCGGGAATCGTCGAGCACCTGGAAGCCCAGATCATCAACGGCGCGCTCAGGCCGGGGGAAAGGCTGGTGGAGCAGAAGCTCTGCGATCAGTACGCGGTCAGCCGCTCCCCCCTGCGCGAAGCCTTCCGCATCCTGGAGAACCAGGGATTCCTGACCAGCCGGGCGCGCCGGGGCGTTACCGTGGCGGCTACCACGTTGAAGGAGGCGGTGGACATTTACACAATCCGCGCCAACCTGGAGAGCCTGGCCACCTGCCTGGCCGTCAAGAGGCGCGATCCGCAGCTGATACGAAAGCTCAAGGAGCTGCACGCCAGGATGGAGCGGGTGGTGGAACGTAGGGACGTGGCGACCTACTATCGCCTGAACGCGGAGTTCCACGAGACCCTCATCGACTCCTGCGGCAACGAGCGCCTCATCCAGATGCTCACCATGTTCGCCAAGCACACCGCCCGCTACCGCAAGGAGGTCATGTCCATGCCCGGGAAGCTCGCCGCCTCCCTGGAGAAACACGCCACCCTGATCCGCTCGGTGGAGTCCGGCGACGCCGAAGGGGCGGAGCGCCTGCGCAAGAACGACATTCTGGCCAACATCCCGCTGCTGGAGCAGAGGTTCGGCCACGAGAGGAACGACGATGAGGATCGATTCTGAGAAGTGCATCGCCTGCCTCGACTGCCTCGACTACTGCCCCGTGGGCTGCATCGCCGAGGGCGAGGAGAGCGCGGTCATCGACGAGGAGGAGTGCGTGGAATGCGGCGTGTGCCGCAGGTCGGAGGTCTGCCCCAGCGAGGCCATCTTCATGCCGGAGAGCTCCCTGTCCTACCCCCGGGCCATCCGCATGCAGTTCAGCGATCCCGGCGCCGAGCACCCCAACCTGAAGGCCTGGGGCCGGGGAACCGAGGAGGCAAAAACCAACGACGTCACCGGCAAGTTCGCCAGGGGTGAGTACGGCGTGCTGTTCGAGTTCGGCCGGCCCGGCACCGGCACCCGCTTCACGGAGGTGCAAAAGATCACACAGGCGGTCTGCGCGCGGGGCCTGCACATCCTGAAGGACAACCCGGTCTACGGGCTCCTGGAGGACCCGAAGACCGGCAGGATCCGGCCGGAGTTCCTGCACGAGAAGGTCCTGTCGGTGATCCTGGAGATCAAGATCCGGGAGGAGCAGCTTCCCCTGGTGGTCCAGGAGATATTTCCCCTGCTCCGGGAGGTGGACACGGTGGTGTCCGTGGGGCTGGTGACCCGCTTCGCCGAAGACGGGAGCCTGCCGGTGATCCGCACCCTGAGCGAGCTGAACGTCCCGGTGCGGCCGAACGCCAAGATCAACGTCGGCCTGGGCCGACCGCTGATTTCCTGAAGCGAAGGAGCTCGACATGAGCCACTCACTGCATCGCTACGGTTCCGCAGAGACCCTGAAGAACGACTTCTGCATCTACTCCCGGGCGGCCCGGGGCGTGAACCGGGAGAACTGCGGGGACAAGCTCCGCCGCATCCTGTCGATCTACCTCTCCGAGGACGTGGTCAACTTCGGCTCCAGCCACGCCGGCCGGAGCTACCTGGCCGGGCTCAAGCCTGAGGAGTACGCCCGGTCGCTGGACAACTCCTACGGCATCATTGCCAGCTTCGCCGACAGGGAAGCGGTCAAGGGGGTGCTGCGCCGGGAGAAGGAGGCGGGCCTGGGCATTTCCGTGGTGGTCAGCGGCCTGATCGAGGAGGTGAAGAGCATCGCCGCAGAGGTGGGGTTGACGCCGCACACGGCCCTGCTCTCCCTGGGCATCCACGGCAACAAGAGCCTGCTGCCCGCGGAGGAGGTGCTGGAGATCACCACCATGTGCGGCCATTCCCTGGTGCCCTCGAGCCTGGTCCGCTCGGTGATCGAAAAGGTGCGCAGCGGAAAGCTCTCGCCCCGGGAGGGATCGCTGCTGCTGGCCCGGCCCTGCCCCTGCGGCATCTTCAACACCCGCCGCTGCGAGGAGCTGCTGGAGAGACAGAGGCCGCCCTCCGGTGGCAGAGGTGCGGCCCCGGCGGCGGAGCCGGCCTGAGAAGGAGGTGATACGCGATGAGATTTCCCTGAACGTGCAGAGGCGCGGCAGCGAGACCGCGCACGCCTCGCGTGCGAACCATGCCTGTTAAGGAGGAAAAGATGAAGCTGCAAGTCAAGAAGATTCTCTGCGCGGCGGTCGCGCTGCTCCTGCTCTCGTCCCTGGCGGTATTCGCCAGCGGGACGGAAGAAGGGAGCTCGGCAGACGTCACCGTCTACCCCGTGGACACGGTGACTCTGATCACTCATTCCAGCCCCGGCGGCGGAAGCGATCTCTTCCTCAGGGAGATGATCAAGTTCCTGGGACCGCAGATGGGGCTCAACTTCGTGGTCAAGAACGTCAGGGGCGGCGGCGGCGCCAAGGCCATGGCGGAGCTGGCCAATTCCCCCGCTGACGGCTCGATCTTCTACGCCACCACACCCACCTGCATCCAGACGCCGATGTTCGCCGAGACCGAGTACACCATCCATAACCTGGAGCCGATGGTCAACGTCTTTCTGGATCCGATGGTGGTCTACACCCGCAAGGACAGCCCGCTGTCGAACCTGAAGGACGCGGTGGCCGCGGCCAGGAAGAGCCCCGGCAAGGCCAGGTGGGGGGGCGGCACCGCCACCGAGCTGGGCAGACAGATCCTGGAGAAGCTGAAGGAGATGGCGGGCGTCGATGTGCGCATCGTGTCCTTCGAGGGAGGCGGAGATCTGATGCTCTCCGTGCTCAACGGCACCGTGGACATGGGTGTAGGGGAGCCCGCGGAGATCGGCTCCCAGCTGGAGGCGGGCCAGATCCGCCTGCTGGCTGTCTTTACCGACAAGCGTCTCCAGGCTCAATCCGACGTTCCCACCGCCAAGGAGCAGGGGGTCAACCTCTCCCTGTCCAAGTTCCGCGGGTTGACCGGACCCAAGGGGCTGCCTCCCGAGGTGGTGAAGGCCTGGGAACAGGCCATCCCGAAGCTGCTGGCCAACCCCGAATACCAGGCGGTCTACCACGCCAACAGCCTGGTGCCTGCCTTCATGGATCAGAAGACCTTTCAGGCATACGTCGACCAGACCGAGACGGAGCTGCGGGCGTATCTGACCAAGATGGGGGTCATCAAGTAGGAAGGGAGAACGCAATGCGCAGAGATTGGATTGCCGGCCTGGTCCTGCTCGCAGTCGCGGCCGGCTACTATCGGCTGGCCATGGACATCCCGCGCAGCCAGCTGAGCGACGTGGTGGGCGCGGCCACCTTTCCCAGGCTGCTGGCCATCGCGCTGGCGATCCTCTCCGCGATCCTGGTGCTGACAGGGGTTCTCAAACGGGCCCCTGTCGCACCGGCCAAGGCCGCTGAGCAGGCCGCGGAGGACCGGCGCGCCTTCCTGAGGGCCGGCGGAACGGTGTTGATCGGCGTCGGCTACCTGGTGGTCATCCGCTGGCTGGGCTACCCCCTGGCGGTGGCCCTGCTGGTGGCCGCCATGCTCCGCTACAACCGCGAGTCCTTCTCCTGGAAGATGGCGGCTGTTTCGGTGGGTGCCGGGCTGTTCTTCTGGTTCCTCTTCGGCTACCTGTTCGCCATCCCCGTGCCCATGGGGCTGTGGCGTCTCTTGCTCAACAGCTGAGGGAAAGCACATGGGAGAGATACTGACGACCATCTTCCAGGTCATGACCGGAACTCCCGCGCTCCTGGGCGCCGCCTTCGGCATCCTGTGGGGCATCGTCGGGGGCGCCCTGCCGGGGATCTCCCCCTCCATCGCCATGGCGCTGATCCTGCCGGTCACCTACACCATGCAGCCGGTGGTAGGGATCGTCACCCTGGCGGCGGTCTACTGCGGCGCCGAGTACGGCGGCTCCATCCCGGCCATCCTGATCAGCACCCCGGGGACCAACGCGGCCGGCGCGACGTTGATCGACGGCTACCAGATGCAGCTGAAGGGCAAGGGAGGCGAGGCCCTGGGCATCTCCCTGCTGAGCGGCGTGATCGGGGGCATGGTGGGGCTGGTCTTGCTGGTCTCCCTCACCGGCTGGCTGGCCAGCGTGGCGCTGATGTTCAAGCCCGCCACCTACTTCGCCGTCGGGATTCTCGGTTTGAGCGTCATCGCCAGCCTCTCGGAAGGCTCCCTGCTCAAGGGCCTGATCCCGGGGGTGCTGGGCCTGATGATCGCCACGGTGGGCAACGACCCCATCTCCGGGGTGAATCGCTTCACCTTCGGCTCGGTGGACCTGATCCAGGGCTTCGGTCCGATCCTGGTGATGGTGGGGCTGTTCGCGGTGAGCGAGCTGCTGCGCCAGAGCGGCCTGCCGGACTGGCCCAAGGCGGAGGCCAAGACCCGCATCAGGCTGCCCGGCTTCACCCTGTGGCGGAAGCGGCTGGCGGTGCCGCACTTCATCGCCTCGATCGTGGGCACCATCGAGGGGATCATCCCGGGCGCCGGCGGCACCGTGGCGGCCTTCATCTCCCTGAACGAGGCCAAGCGCTGGTCCCGGCACAAGGAGGAGTTCGGCCACGGGAGCCCCGAGGGGGTGGCCGCCCCCGAGTGCGCCAACAACGTGGTCACCGGCACCGCCCTCATTCCCCTGCTGACCTTCGGCATCCCCGGCTCCAACTCCTCGGCCATCCTGCTGGGAGGCATGCTGCTGCACGGCCTCAGGCCCGGTCCCATGCTGTTCGTCAACAACCAGGACATCGTCTACGGGCTCTTCGGCGGGCTGTTCTTCGCCAACCTGTTCCTGCTGGTGATCGGCCTGCTGTCCCTGCGCGGGGCGCTGTGGCTGGTGAACAGGCCGCGCCCCTACGTGCTGGCCGTGGTCTACGCGCTGATCTTCTCCGGCGCCTACTCGCTGAACCACAGCCTCTTCGAGCCGGCGGTGGTGCTGGTGATGGGCATCATCGGCTACTTCATGCGCTACGTCGGCTTCTCCCCCCTGCCCATGGTGCTGGGCGTGGTGCTGGGGTTCATGGTGGAGGTGAACTTCCGCAGGTCGCTGGTGCTGTCCGGTGGCGACTACTCGGTATTCGTGGGGGATCCCCTGAGCGTGGTGATCCTGGGCCTGGCCCTGGTGTTCATCCTGATCTCCGTGGTGCGGATGCTCAGGGACTGGTGGAAGAAGCACAGGAAGCAGGACGAGGGGGAGGGCAAGCCCTCCACGGCCTGAAGGCACCCGGCTACGCCGCCGCAGGGGCCGTCCTCGGCCGCCGCAGGGGCCGTCCTCGGCCGCCGGAGTTGCGCCGG
The DNA here is from genome assembly GCA_964490725.1 of uncultured Spirochaetaceae bacterium. Lineage (GTDB taxonomy): Bacteria > Spirochaetota > Spirochaetia > SZUA-6 > DRHE01 > CAZBDU01. Next base: position 32,369 of record CAZBDU010000043.1, read on the forward strand.
CCGCCCGCATGCCCTACTCTATCAGAGGAACGGAAGGAGCATGCGGGTGGCCGGATCACGTTCAGGGGCAGCGCCGAGGGCCTGCGGCCTGGCGGGTTTCCTGCGCCGCAGAGGCTGCCGGGCAGGCACCCTGCCGGGGCTGCTGGCGCTCCTGCTTCTGGCCGCTGCCCCCGCAGGGGCGCAGCCGGTCACTCCTCTCACCGTTTACTACAGCGCCTCCCTGGACGGCTGCTCTTGCGAGCGCACCCCGGCAGGCGGCTTGGTGAAGCGGGCCGCCTACCTGCGGGAGCAGCCTCGGAGCGGCTCGCTGCTGCTGGATGCCGGCGACATTCTTGGCGAGCACCCGGATCCCACCCTGGCCCGCGACATCCTGGAGGTCTACCGCGAGCTGGGCTACCAGGCGGTGGCCGCCGGGGAGCAGGAGCTCGCGGCCGGGGTGGACGCCCTGCGCGGCTACATGGAGCGCTTCCCGCTGCTGGCCCATAACCTGCCCGCCCTTTCCTCCACCCCCGCCCCGCCGCTCATCGTGGCGGCAGGGGGCCTGCGGGTGGGGATCTTGGCCCTCCTCGACCCGGCGGTCCTGGCGGGGCGCCCGGAGAGCCGGGCCCTGCGGGTCGACCCGCCTGAGGCCGCCGCCCGCCCCCTGCTCCGGGCCTGCCGCGAGCTGGGAGTGGATCTCACAGTGCTGCTCTACCACGGCCCCGAGCGCGGCCTGCTGGAGCTGATCCGGGCCTGCCCGGATCTGGACCTGGTGATCTTCGGGCACGAGGGCAGGCTCGTTCCTCCCCGGCGGATCGGCAGCACGGTGGTGGCATCACCGGGAGCGGCCGGCAACCATCTCGGCATCCTGCGCCTGACGGTGGGCGCGGAGGGCATCGCCGGGTTCCACAACCAGTTCCGCTTCTTCTCCTACAGAGACGACCCGGACGATACTGCCGTGCGTGCCCGCATCCGGGAGTACCGCGAGGCGCTCGGCGGGCGCCCGCGCGGCTGACCGCCCCGAATCCAAACATAGCTGACCTTCTTGCATTCATTTTGTTTTGACCGCGCCGGTCTTGTGGGATACAATTTCCTCAACTGGGCGGATCCCATCGGGCCTGGAGCTGGGGCCTTGGGGCTGACCCGGGCGGTTCGGGCGTCCTCACCGTGGGCCTCTTCTGCTGCGCCCGTGCGCCGTAGCGCCGGCCCCGCCGAACCTGCTTCTCCCCGATGCGGGCCCTCCAGACATTCCCAATTCCCAAGGAGGTGTCGTCATGCGTATGGCAAGACAGGTTCTGGTGGCCGCACTGGCGCTGCTGGTGGCGGCCGGCGGGCTTTGGGCCGGCGGCAAACAGGAGGGAGCCGCGCCGGCCCAGGTGATCAAGATCGGCTACACCGCGCCGTTCACCGGCTCGGCGGCCGAGTTCGGCACCAACGGCTGGCGGGGAGTGCAGCTCGCCCTGGAGGACATCAACAAGACAGGAGTGACCGTTCAGGGCACCAACTACAAGCTGGATGTGGTGCGCTACGACAGCCGCTGCGAGCCCACCGAGGCGGTGGCCAACGTGCGCAAGCTGGCCATGGAGGACAAGGTGGTGGCCTTCATCGGGGACCACTGCAGCTCCTGCTGCATGGGCATCGCTCCGCTGGCCGACGAGTTCAAGATCCCCGGCATCACCATCGAGTGCGCCGCCGACGGGGTGACCAGCCCGGGGCACGAATTTTACTTCCGCATGCGTCCCAGCATGGGCCTGATGGCGCCCCTGCTGACCCCCAAGATCGTGAACCTCTACAGCCCCAAGACTGTAGGCTTCCTGGCGGTGAACGACGACTACGGACGCTCCTTTTCCGACATGTTCGAGGCGGCCATGAAGGAGAAGGGCGTCAGCACCTCCACGCGGCTGTACTTCGAGCGCGGCAGCACCGACTTCATGTCGCTGCTGGGCAAGATCAGGGACGCCAGCCCCGACATCGTCTTCTACGTGGGCACCGCCGCAGAAGGGGCCATGATCCTGCGGCAGGCGCGGGAGCTGGGGGTCACCCCGGACATCAAGTTCGTAGGCTCCGAGGAGATGAGCGAGAAGGAGATCCTGGACCTGGCCGGCAAGGAGGCCGTGGACGGCACCTACTCGGTGGCGCTGTGGGGCAGCGTGCCTCCGGACTTCGAGAAGAGGGTCAGAGACAAGTTCAACGCTCCCATGCACTACGCCATTCTCTTCGGCTACGACGCCCTGACCGTGGTGAAGATGGCCATCGAGAAGGCCAACTCTCTGGATCCGGTGAAGATCAAGGACGCCATCAAGCAGACCGACTGGCAGGGTCTGGAAGGCCACATCAAGTTCGAGAACTTCGGCAAGTACAAGAACCAGGGGCGCTACGAGCCGGCCTTCATCAAATGGGAAAACGGCGAGCGGATAGCCCAGTAGGGCCGCGCTCTTCTCTCACCGCCAAACCGCAGTATTCAGGGGCCATCCCTGAATACTGCTCTTCTTGAAGAGGTATGCAGTATGTTCTTGCAGCAACTCATCAACGGCATCATTATCGGGGCCTCCTACGCCCTGGTCGCCCTGGGGCTGAACCTGATCTGGAGCATCACCGATATCCCGGACTTTTCCCAGGGAGGGATCTATGTCATTGCCGCCTATGCCGGCTACTTCGTGGTCAAGCTGGCAGATTTCCCCTTCTTCGCGGCGCTGCTGCTGGGAATGGCCGTCGGCGCGGCCATGTCCTTCCTCATCGAGCGCCTGCTGTACCGGCGCTTCGCCGGCAAGGGACGGATCCAGCTCCTCTGCGCCATCGCCCTGTTCTTTCTGCTGTCCAACATGGCCATCCTGCTGTGGAGCGCCAAGTCCAAGATCTTCCCGCCCTACCTGCAAGGGGGCGTCTCCCTGGCGGGCTTGCACGTCAGCTACCAGCGGATCCTGGTCCTGAGCGTTGCCGCCGTGCTGTTCGTCATCATCTTCCTCTTCATTATGAGGACCAAGATAGGCAAGGCCATCCGCGCCGCCGCGCAGGACAGGGAGGGCGCGGAGGTGGTGGGCATCAACATCAGCACCGTCAACTCGGTGGTCTTCAGCATCGGCGGGGCCCTCTCCGGAGCGGCGGCCATCCTGATCTCCCCACTCTACGCGGTGTTCCCCACCATGGGCGACCTGCCCCTGCTCAAGTCCCTGGTGGTGGTGATCCTGGGCGGGTTCGGCAGCGTGGCGGGAGTGCTGATCGGAGGGCTCGGCCTGGGCATCGTGGAAAGCCTGGGCGGAGTGTATATCTCCTCGGCCTACCAGCACGGGTTTGCCTTCTTCGTGCTCATCCTGGTGCTGCTGTTCTTCCCCAAGGGTCTGTTCGGGAGGGTATGAGCCATGGCGGACAGAGCGATTTCTGGACGGGGCCCTCTGGGGGCCAGGCCTGCACGGGTGCGGACCCTGATCATCCTGGCGGTGGTGCTGGCCGGTCTGATCCTCATTCCGCAGGTCACCTCGGAGTACGTCACCTACGTGGCCGTGCTGGCCATCATCTACGCCATCCTCACCGGAAGCTACGACCTGCTGACCGGCTACACCGGACCCCTCACCTTCTGCCACGGGGCCTTCTACGGCATCGGCGCCTACGCCTCGGCGCTGCTCACCCTGAAGGCCGGGCTCCCCTTCTGGGTGTCCTTCCCCCTGAGCGGCATCATGGTGTTCCTCTTCGCCGCGATCATCGGCTACCCGGGGCTGCGGCTCAAAGGGCACTACTTCGCCGTCACCACCTTCTTCTTCGGCCACTTCATCTACCTGGTGATGCTCAACTCCGTATCCCTCACCAACGGCCCGATGGGGCTGCGCGACATCCCGCCGCCCGGGAGCATCCTGGGGCTGTCCTTCACGAGCCTGAACTCCAACTACTACCTGATCCTGGTATTCGGCATCATCATGGTGGCCTTTCTCTACGCGCTGGTGCATTCGGGGATCGGCAGGCTGCTGGTGTCGATCCGGGAAAACGAGCAGCTCGCCGAGGCCATCGGGGTGAACACGGCGTTCTACAAGGTGCTGGCCTTCAGCATCGGCGCCGGAGTGGCCGGGCTCACCGGCAGCCTCTTTGCCCACTTCTTCCGGCTCCTGCATCCCACCACCTTCGCCTGGATGACCTCCGAGATGGTGGTGATCATGTCCCTGGTGGGAGGCCTGGGCACGCTGATCGGCCCGATCATCGGCGCCGGCATCGTCACTCTCATCCTGGAGCTCATGCGCTTCGCACCCGAGTTCCGCTTCGTCATCTGGTCGGTGGCGCTGATCGCCGTGCTGATCGTCGAGCCGCGCGGGCTGATGGGCCTTGTCCAGAGGATCCAGGGAGGCAGAAAATGAGCGCCATCCTGGAAGTGAAGAACCTGCGCAAGGAGTTCGGCGGCGTGGTGGCCGTGGACGACAACACCTTCTCCGTCCAGCCGGGGGAGCGTCTGGGCATCATCGGCCCCAACGGCGCCGGCAAGACCACCACCTTCAACATGATCGCCGGCTACTACAAGCCCACCTCCGGCACCATCCTCTTCGAGGGCAGGGCCATCACCGGCTTGAAGCCCCACAGGGTCTCACAGCTGGGGATCGGCAGGACGTTTCAGATCGCCCGGGCCTTCGGCGAGCTCACGGTGTTCGACCACGTTCTCACCGGGCTCCTGGCCCACGAGCTGCGCTTCCGCCCTACAGGCGAGCAGCTCGGCAGGGTGGAGCAGATCCTGGAGCTCACCGGCCTCACCCCGCTCGGCGGCTCCCAGGTCAAGAACCTGACCATCGCGGCTCAGCGGCGCATCGTCCTGGCCACCGCCCTGGCCACCGGACCCCGTCTGCTCCTCCTGGATGAGCTCATGGCCGGGCTCACCTTCGTGGAGATCGATCAGGCCCTGGAGCTGCTGAAAGAAATCAACGAGCAGATGGGTATCACGCTCATCGTGGTGGAGCACGTCATGAAGGCGGTGATGCAGCTGTGCCAGCGCATCATCGTGCTCAACTACGGCCGCATCATCGCTCAAGGAACGCCCCGGGAGGTGGCCTCCAGCAAGACGGTGATCGAAGCCTACCTGGGCGGGGAGGAAACCTATGCTTGAGGCCAGCGGGATCAACGCGGGCTACGGGGCCATCCAGGTTCTATGGGGCGTCTCCCTGCGGGTGGAGCGGGGAGAGTTCGTGGCCATCGTCGGCGCCAACGGAGCGGGCAAGTCTACCCTGCTCAGGACCATCGCGGGCATCCACCGCCAGACCGGAGGCAGCATCACCTTCGAGGGCGCGGCCATCGAAGCGCTGCCGGCCCACTCGGTGGTGGCGCGGGGAATCGCCCTGGTGCCGGAGGGGCGGCGGATCTTTCCCTACATGACGGTGCGGGAGAACCTGGAGATGGGCGCCTACACGGTGAGGGACCCCCGGGCGGTGGCGGCGAACCTGGAGTGGGTCTACGGCCTGTTCCCCAAGCTGCGGGAGCGCCACAGCCAGATGGCCGGCACCTTCAGCGGAGGCGAGCAGCAGATGCTCACCATCGGGCGGGCCCTGATGTCGCGCCCCAAGTTCCTGATGCTGGACGAGCCTTCGTTAGGCCTGCAGCCGAACATCGTCGCCGCTGTGTTCGAGTCCCTCGCCGCGCTCCACCGCGACGGGGTCACCATCCTGCTGGTGGAGCAGAACGTGCGCAAGAGCCTGGAGATCGCCCGGCGCGGCTACGTGCTGGAGCACGGACGGGTGGTGATGAGCGGCCCGAGCACCGACCTGCTCCAGGACGAGGGGGTCAAGAAGGCCTACCTGGGGATCTGACCCGTCCTCGGCCGCCGCAGGGGCCGTCCTCGGCCGCCGGGCGGGGGACGGACGGGACCGGCTACTTCTGGGCGTTCAGCAGCCGCTGGCCCGGCCCCGGCAGGGTCTGCCCGCCGCGGGCGTCGTTGGCGAGCTCCTGGCGAAGCTCCCAGTCCAGGAGCTCCTCGGTGAGCCGCAGCCTCTCCTGGCGGTGGCGGCGATCCTCCCAGAGGTTGTGCTGCTCCCGTGGGTCGCTGTCCATGTCGTAGAGCTCGCCCATGGGCTCACCGTGGTAGACGTTCAGCTTGTAGCGACGGTCGCGGATCATGGTGGCGTGGATCGGGGGCTCCCAGTAGACCCCGCGGTCGTTGATGCCGCTGTTGCGGTAGCAGCAGATGGCGCGGTCGTGCCCGCCGCCGCCGCACGCCACCGGCAGCAGGTCCAGCGCCTCCGGCATCCAGCCGGCCCGCACCCCCTCCCCCACCCCGGCGGCGGCGAGCGCGGTGGCCGCCAGGTCGTGAAGCTGCACCAGCTCGGCGCTGCGCCGGCCGGCGGGGATGCGAGCCGGCCAGCGCAGGATGAGCGGCACCCGCGCGCAGGCCTCGTAGAAGAAGGCCCCCTTCACCAGCAGCTCCTGGTCTCCCAGCATGTCCCCGTGGTCGCTGGTGAAGATCACCAGGGTGTTCTCCGAAAGACCCCGGGCGGCCAGCGCCCCCAGGACCCGTCCCACCTCCAGGTCGAAGAGGGCGATCGAGGCCGCGTAGCCCAGGCGCATCCGCTGGAGATCCTCATCCCTGAAGCGCTCGAAGGGACCCAGGTAGGAGTGGTTCCGCTCCGCCAGGATGCCCCGGGGACGGCTCTCCCCCGCGGGCCGGCCCACCGGCGGGGGGATGCGCTCCGCTTCCACCCGCTCCAGCATCGGGAGCGGGTAGCCTTCGTAGGGGTTGTGGGGGTCGAAGACGCTCATCATGCAGAAAAACGGCCGCCCGGCCGGAGCGCTGTCGATGTAGTCGATGGTGCGCTCGGCGGCCCAGTGGGTCAGGTGCACCTCCCGCCGATGGTGCAGGAGCCTGCGCCCCTCCCGCTTCAGGCGGGCGTGGAACTCCGGGTCCCGCTCCTTCAGCCAGCGGGAGTAGGCGTTCAGCGGCGAGTCCAGGGCCAGCATGGCCTCCAGGCACCACTCGTACACATCGAAGCCGTCGCCCGGATGGCGCCGGCTCTCCTCGTAGAGGCGGCCGCTGACGTGCATCTTGCCGAACAGCGCCGTGTGGTAGCCGCGCTCCTGCAGCCGCCGGGTGAAGCAGACCTCCCCGGCCGGCAGGGTGTCGTGCAGCTTGTACACCCCGTGGCCCGGCAGGTGCTTGCCCGTGAACAGGCTGGCCCTGCTGGGAGTGCAGAGGGTGTTGGTGGCGTAGCAGTTGTCGAAGGCCACCCCATCGGAGGCCAGCCTGTCCAGGTTGGGCGTGGCCAGCCAGTCCGCCCCGTAGCAGCCCAGGGAGTCCCAGCGCTGCTGGTCGGTCATGAGCAGCAGGATGTTCGGCGCTCCGCCGGCCGCTTGCTTCGCCATACCCTATACCTCCTCGAGAGCCCCTCGCTCCGCCATGCACACGCCCGCCCCGGCAGCTGCGGCCTGGCCGCTCCGCCTCAGCTGCCCGTCCACCGGGATGCCAGCCGAAGTCACCCGCTGGGCCGGCTCCGTCCCCCCCTTCAGAGGAAATAGCGCAGGGCGAACAGAAACCCGCTGGAAATGATCCCTACCGTGAAGTTGTCGTCCAGGTCCATGGAGAACAGCTCCACGTTCGTGGCGAACACCGGCCCTGCCAGAGTCATGTATACCGGAATGGGGAACAGACTCCGCAGCACCCACCCGGCCATGAAGCTCCCGGCAGCGAAGCCCAGGCTGCCCTGCAGCGTCCGGTCCCGCAGCAGAGTGAGCCGTCCGAAGCGCAGACCGATCAGCTTGCTGAACATGTCGCCCACGGTGATGAAGGCCAGCCCCTGGTAGGGAACGTTGTCGGGAAACACCAGGAACATGATGAAGATGGCCACCAGGAAGCTCGTCATGGAGGAGAACCTCCGGCTCTCCTTGCTCTTGAACAGGCGGCGAAGCTCCACGCGGGTCAGGATGCGCACCAGATCGGTGATGCTGAACACCAGCGCCAGCGCCCCCAGCAGGAAGAGCAGCACGGTGCGTCCCGCCAGCAGGTCGATGGGAATGAACAGCAGCGCGAAGGGCCGGGCGATCACCCGCCACCACCTCATCTCGATGGTCTCCTCGAGGACGAATACCCGGTGGACCAGGACGTTGCGCACGCTCAAGGCCAGGCAGAACAGCGCCAGGGAGCCCATCAGCAGGCCGGGCGGCGAGAGGCCCAGCTCCAGCAGCGTCTGAACGGAGAGGAACAGGAAGGCGGCCAGGGCGGTGGTGTCTCCGTTGCGGGTGGCCAGGAACACCAGCAGGGCCGCTCCCAGCACCGCCGCCAGGGAAGGCCAGGGGAACGCGCCGGCGGCGACGGCCCGCGCGCACAGGAACAGGTACAACCCCACGGCGGTGGCCATTCCCCTGCCGCCGCGAAACCCCAGGTAGGGGGGAAAGATGTGGCCCAGAACCGGCGCCCAGGCGGGGACGAACAACCACAGGCCGCCCACCCCGAAGAGGCGCTCTGCCACCAGGAGAGCCGCGATCCCCTTGCCCAGATCGAAGACGGCGGTCGCCGCCCCCGCGGCCGGCCCCACCTGGTGGTACACGTTGCGCGCGCCGGCGTTGCGGGTCCCCACGGAGCGGATGTCGATTCCGCCGATCAGGCGGGAAAGAATGTAGGCGGGGGGGAGGCCGCCGAGCAGGAACCCGACGGCCGCCGACAGGGCAATCGCGGCAGCCATGGGGCCGCATTGTAGCCGACAGATCGGGCGCTGCAAAGCGGGCGGCGCCGCACGGCGCCGGGGCCGCTGACGCGAGAGCTCGCATCGTGTACCATGGCCGCGGTGGCAGGAGGAACAGGATGGCGGAGCCGCTGGGGATCGGAATCATCGGCGCCGGCAAGGCCGGCCAGGGCTACGCCCGCACCATTCAGGGCTCCGGGACAGCCCGGGTGGTGGGACTGTGCGCTGCTCACGAGGACAGCGCCCGGGGGGCGGCCCGGCGCCTGCAGGTGCCCTTCTGGACCGCCGACCACCGGCGCCTGGTGGAGCACCCCGAGGTGGAGGCGGTGATCGTGGCCAGCCCGGACCGCTTCCACCGGGAGCACGCCGAGGCGGCCGCCCGGGCGGGCCGGCACGTGCTGTGCGAGAAGCCTATGTGCCGCTCTCTGGAAGAGGCGGATTCGATGATCCAGGCCTGCCGGGAGGCGGGGGTGTGTCTCATGGTGGGGTTCACCGAGCGCTACACACACCCCTGCCGCGATGCGCACCGGCGCATCCAGGAGGGACAGATCGGCCGGCCGCGGATGATCCTGGCGCGGCGCTGCCACCCCCGCTCGGTGGTGCGCGGCCGCCGGTGGCTCAACGATCGGGAGACCGGCGGGGTGCTGAGCTACGCGGGCACGCACAACATCGACCTCATCTGCTGGTTCATGGGGGAGGCCCCCGAGAGGGTCTACGCCGAGATGGGACCGCTGATCCTCCCGGAGCGGGAGTTCACCGACTGCGCGGTCATGACCTTCCGCTTCCCCTCCGGCGGCATCGCCACCCTGTTCGAAACCTTCGCCTACCCCGCCCGCTATCCCTACAGCGTGGACCGCAGCATCGAGATCCTGGGCCAGACGGGGCTGCTGAAGGTGGACTTCATGTCCCAGCCCCTCCAGGTGTACACCGCGGAGGACCACCAGCTCGGAGACGCGGTCACCTGGCCGCTGGAGGAGGGGCGCATCACCGGCGCGCTGCTCGCGGAGGTGCAGCACTTCGTGCGCTGCGTGCGGGAGAGGCTCGACCCGCAGACCGGAGGCCCGGAGGGCCGGCTGGCCATCCTCATCGCCGAGGCCGCGCGAGAGGCCTCCCGCAGCGGGCGGGCGGTGCGTGTCGCCGGGCAGGAGCCGCCCGGAGACGGTCAGAGCTGACCGGCTCCCCCTGCTGCGTTCAGCCAGGGGGACCAGGCGGCGGCTGCGGAGACGCCGGCCCTCTGCGGCCACGGCGCAGGGGCTCCCGCACCCGCGCCGCCATGATCGCCGCCCCGGCCAGCCCCAGCGCCGCCACCGGAAGCGGGGCGATCCCGAGGCTTACAAGCTGGCTCGCCGCACCGATCATCAGAGGCCCCACCGCCGTGCCGACGTCCGAAATCAGCCGCCAGAGGCCAAGAAAGGGGCTCACCGCCGCCCGCGGCGCCAGATCCGTGCCCAGAGTCATGACGATGCCGCTGCCCAGGCCGTTGCCCACGCCGGCCAGGAGCCCCGCCAGGACCAGGCCGGTGAAGCCGCGGGTGAGGGGGATCAGCGCGATGCTCAGCGACAGGATCACCAGACACGGCACCGCCGCCCACTTGCGGCCCCGCCGGTCCATGATCAGCCCCGCCGGGTAGAAAAGAGCCATGTCCATCCCCCAGGACAGGCTGAGCACCAGGCCCACCGCCTGGACGTCCAGCCCTATCTGGTCGCCCCACACGGGGATCAGGGTGCGCCGGCCGGCCCTGATGAGCTGCAGCATCACGATCACCACGGCCAGGGGGAGGACCTGCCGCCCCCGCAGCAGGCGCACCCCCCCGGGCCTGGAGGCGGCGGGGCGCTGGAGCCCGGACGCCGGCGAGGAGCTCAGTGCTCCGCCCCAGATGGACAGGGCCGCCAGGGCCAGCCCGTTCACCCCCGCCTGCACGAAGAAGCTCGGCTGCAGGCCCAGGCTCTTGCCCACCATGCCCCCGATGAGCGGCCCCAGGAACACCCCCACCCGGGTCACCCCGCCGGCCAGGGACAGGGCGCGGCCCCGCTGCCGCTGGACGGCCGCCTCCCGGAGGTGGAGCTGCACTCCGATCATCCACAGCGAGTGTGCGGCGCCCATGGCCGCCTGCAGGATCGCCAGCAGCAGCACGCTGTGCACGAATCCGGTGGCCAGCGCCACCACCAGGGCACCGGCAGCGGCCAGGCGCATCAAGCGCCTGCGGTCGAACCGGCCCAGCAGCGCGCCGGCAGGAAGATCGAACAGCAGGTTGCCGATGCCGTAGGAGGCCACCACCAGCCCGGTGAGGGCAAGGTCCGCTCCCAGCCGGCGGGCCAGCAGGGGGGTCACGGGCAAAATCATTCCGTAGCCGAGCTGGATCAGAAAGAGGGGCAGATACAACGGCAGCAGCAGCGCCGCCGGGCGGAAGGGCCCGCCCGGCCCGGCCCGGCCCCCCCC
>CAZBDU010000044.1:0-36080 GCA_964490725.1 uncultured Spirochaetaceae bacterium
TGCGCACCCCCTGCCTCCTCGTCCGGCGGCAGGCTATGCCCTACGGACTCCTAGGAGGATTTCGGGTGTATTCCTTCTCCATGGCCTTCAAGCCGCTGCTGGTGCTGATCTGCTCCGGGGGTGCGGCTCTGGGAATCATATGGGGCGCAGTGCCGGGCCTGTCCACCACCATGGCCATGGCCCTTCTGGTGGGGCTGTCCTACGGAATGCCCACCGACATGGCCATCTCCTTCATGCTCGGCGTATTCACCGGCTCGGTCTTTGGCGGGGCAATATCGGCGACCCTGATCAACATCCCCGGGACCCCGGACGCCGTGCCCACGCAGCTGGCGGGCTTTCCGCTGGCCAAGAAGGGGCAGGGAGGGCTGGTGCTGGGGACGAGCATCACGGCCTCCATGATAGGCAACTGGGTGGGGATTCTGCTGCTGGTGCTGGCCGTCCCCTACGCGCTCCAGATTGCGCTGAAATTCGCCTCCTGGGAGGTGGCGCTGCTTGCTCTCTGGGGGGTCTCGATCAGCGGGACGCTCACCGCCGGCGAGGCGCCCATAAAGGGATGGATTTCCGGGTGGCTGGGGCTGCTGATCGCCATGGTGGGCAGGGAGGAGATCCACGGCTTTGCCCGGTTCACCTTCGGCAGCAAGGAGCTTCTCCTCGGGGTCCCCTACATCCCCGTCCTGATCGGTCTGTTCGGCCTGACGGAGATCTTCATCGTGCTCTCCACGCCCTCCCCCTATGTGCTCTCCGAGAAGGTGGGGAGGATCTTGCCCTCGGTCAAAACCATTCTCAGGTACTGGAAGAGCATCATCCGTTCTTCCTTGGTCGGGCTGCTGACCGGAATCATCCCCGGGTGCGGGGCCAGCGTGGCCACCTTCTTTTCCTACGGCATAGGTGAACGGTTCACGAAGAAGAACTTCGCCAAGGGTGACCTGGAAGGCGTGGTGTGCTCGGAGGTGGCCAACAACGCCAATATCGGGGGCGCCCTGCTGCCCTCCCTGGTGCTGGGGATCCCCGGCAGCGCGCCCACGGCGGCCTTCATCGCGGCCCTGGGGCTGCACGGCGTCGTGGTGGGTCCCTCCATCAACCTCGAGCAGCCGGGCCTGCTCTACTTCGTCTACGGCAGCCTGATCATCGCCAACATCGCCATGTTTCTACTGGCCTTCGGCCTGATAAGGCCCAGCATCAAGCTCTTTTCCCTGCCCAAGGAGCTGCTCTTGCCCATCGTCACCCTGTTGTGCGTAATCGGCTCCTTTTCGGAGAAGATCGCCATGTTCGACATCTATCTGATGTTCGGCTTCGGCGTGCTGGGATTCATTATGCGCAAGACCGGGTTTCCCATCGGGCCCATGGTGCTGGGGGTCATTCTGGGGAACATGATGGACCAGAACCTCAGGCGGTCGATGGAGATCTTCAGAGGGCACGTGCTGCAGAACATCGTGTCCAGACCGATCGGGATCGTCCTGATCCTGATCGTGATTTTGACCTTCCTGAGCGGAGTGATTCGGACAAAACGCGTCACCAAAAGGGGAGAGGGCGGTGGAAGAGCCAGTCGCTGAGGCCGGGAGATGATGCATTCCCATCCGGCAGACCCCGCGTTCGGCGCCGCAGGATCGACCCGGATGAGTGCGGCTTCGTTGACTCTTCATGGCGTTGCGTCTATAAACCAACTTCGAGCACACCAGACGATCTGTGAGGCGATTGTCGGACAAGGAGCGTGAAATGCGGCAGGAGAAGAGGGACATCGGGCTGGCCGTTGTGGGCTGCGGCACCATTGGGCGCATTCGAGCAAGGTTCGCCCGGGACTACCCGGGAATCGGCTGGCTCGGCCTTTGCGACAAGAACGAAACCCTGGCCAGGGAGCTCGCTGAAGAGACGGGGGCAGATTTCTTCACCACGGATCATTGGGAGCTGCTGAAAAGGGCGGAGGTCAACGCCGCCATCATCTCGACGGACGAGAACGCCCACGTGGAGCCGATCCTCTCGGCTGTAGAGCGGGGCCACAATCTGTTCATCGAAAAGCCGCTGGCAACCGACGCCAGGGAATCACTCAAGGTCCTGCAGGCCATACGGGGAAGCGGCGTGGACGCGGTGGTGGGCTACACCAACCGGTTCCGGCGGCGCTTCCTGGCCATCAAGGAGAAGCTGAGCACCGGTCAAATCGGCGAGGTCACTTCGGTCGTTACCCGGGCGTTCATGAACCGCATGGTCCCCATTGCCACCGTCCGCCGCACCGAACGACGAAAGCACCTGACACCCATGGTGGTGTCCGGCACCCACAGTCTGGACATGAGCCTCTGGCTCATGGAGGGCAAGGAGCCGGTCTCGGTCTACGCCCGCTCGACGGACAAGGCTCTGGCGGAATGGGGAACCAAGGACGCCACCTTCGGCCTGTTTACCATGGACGACGGCGTCATCTTCAGCATGAACATCAACTGGGCTCTGCCGGTGACCTGGCCGGGGTCGGTCTACGGTCTGGAGATCGGCATCGTGGGCACCAGGGGCGTCATCGACATCGAGGATACCCACCGGGACCTGGTGCTGGCCTCTGAGGTTCCGCAGGGCGCGGGATACAAACCGGAGGGCTTCGAGCCGGAGTACCAACGGCACGTCGATTTCCTGACCAGCTATCCGCCGGGAGATCTCTATCTCGGGCAGCTATGGGGGCCGATGAGGGAAGAAACCAACTCCTGGTTCGCCCGCCTGTACATGGGTCTGGATACTCCCCACGCCACCGTGGACGATGGGCACCGCAATCTCATCCTCACCATGGCCATGGATCTGTCGGCCGAACGGGGAGAGGAGCTGAAGCTGCCGGTCGATCTGGACGAGCTGAATCGCTGATCGGAGGGCGCCCGCCTGCCTCCGCCGGGGGGCTCGCCGGCGTGCAGCCCTGGGGGCTCGAAGTTGCCCCGCCACCCGCCGCGAAGTAGCTTTGCAGGGGAGGCAGCCTGAAAGTGACGCGCGGGCAGATGGCCGCCGGCAGGGGCGCCCTGCTGCTGCCGGTGGTGCTGGCGGCGGCAGCGGCGGCGGCGCTCTGGGCCAACGGTGGAGCCGGCGGCCGGACCGCTTCGCGGGAGGTCACGTTCACGGTCCGCGCCGGGGAACGGATGGGGGACCTGGCAGACCGGTGGCGGGAGATGGGGATCAGCTCCAGGAGCGCCGTCGCCGCCGTGGCTGGCAGCACCGCCTTCGCCGGCTTTCCTCTGGTGCCGCCTCCTCGCCCCCGGGCGGACAGGTTCGAGGGCCTGTTCAGGCCGGGAAGCTACACGATCCGGCTTGCCGAGCGACGGGCCGGCGACACTCCGAAAGCGTACAGGCTTCGCACCACCTTGGCGCTGATCACCGCGCTCCTTCAGCGCAGCGCGCCTGTCGGGGAGCAGATCCTTCCCCGGCGCGGCCTGAGCGCCTACCAACTCCTGATTCTGGCCAGCATCGTCCAGAAGGAAGCGGCCGGCGGCGCCGGCTACCGGCTGGTGGCATCGGTGTTCTTCAACAGGCTGGCGCAAGGCATGGAGCTGGGCTCCTGTCCCACCCTGGAGTACGCTTTGGGCTACCACCGGCCCTTCCTGACCTACGGCGACCTGGAGCTGGACTCGCCCTACAACACCTACCGCCGCAAGGGCCTTCCGCCCGCTCCGATCGCCTTCTTCGGTCCAGAGGCGCTGGCCGCAGTGCAGCGCCCGGCCCGCTCCGACTACCTCTTCTTCGTCTACGACTGGACCACCGGGCAGCTGCTCTTTGCCCGCAGCTACCGCGAGCACCAGCGGCAGGCCCGGAAGGCGGAGGCAAACTACGTGCGGCGCTACGGCCTGGCGGCGGTGCACCGGAAGCACCCGGGCGTGTTCTACCGGCCAGTGGACGGGCCGTGAAGGCTCGGCGCGGCAGGGACGGCCGCCGCCCTCAGCCGATCAGGCGTTTCTCCAGCCGCCGCACCGCCAGGAAGGCGAACAGCGCGATGAACCCCAGGATGTACAGCAGGCTCCAGGCCAGAGAGGGCTCCAGCCGGCCCCAGGCCAGCGCCCGGGCGATGCGCACCGGGTGGGCCAGCGGGAAGATCAGGGCCACCCTGGAGAGCACACCGGGCAGGTTCTCCACGGGAAAGACGATCCCGGAGAACAGGAACAGAGGGGTGAGCAGGCCCGTGAAGTAGAAGTTGAAGTGGTTGATGTCCTTCACGAAAGAGGTCACCAGCAGCGACAGGGAGGCGAACATCAGGCCGGTGAGGAACCCCACCAGCGGGCTGAGAAGGGCCATCGGGGAGGGCACCAGCCCGAACACCGCCACCACCGCCAGCACCGCGGAGGAAAAGAACAGGCCCTTGGTACCGGCAAACAGGATCTCCCCCACCAGTAGGTCCCTGGCCGTGATGGAGGCGGCCAGCATGCCGTCGTAGACCTTGTCGAACTCCAGGCGGATGAAGGTGCCGTAGCTGCACTCGAAGGCCGCCGTGAACATGGCCGAGGGAACCAGCATCCCGGTGGCCAGGAAGACGATGTAGGAGCTGCCCTGGATCAGGCCGACGTAGCGGGCCATCCCCAGCCCCAGGGCGCCCAGGAAGATGAGGGGCTCCAGGAAGGGGGGGAAGCCGTTGGAGATGATGTTCTGGGTGTACACCCGGTAGTGGCGGTACCAGACGCTGGCCAGGCGGGCGGGCAGGGAAGGGACCCTGACCCTGTTCCGCGCAGGCACGCCGCCGGCTTTGTCGACGGTCGCGGCGCTGCTACTCATGGAGCTGCCTCCCGGTGATCTTGAGGAACACATCCTCCAGGGTGGACTGGCGGAGCATGAACTCCCCAGGCCCCAGGCCCCGGGTGAGCCGTTCCAGGGGGCGGCTCTCCTCGGAGTAGAGGAGCACCCTGGACTCGGAGCCGTCCCGCCGCACTTCCCGGGGAGTCTCCAGGCGTTTTCCCCACTCGGGGTTGAACACCTCCAGCACGTAGCGCTCGATGTTCTCCCGCACCAGCTCCGGAGGCCGGCCCTCGATCAGCTTCTGCCCCTCGTTCATGATGATCAGCCTGTCGCAGAGCTGGAAAGCCTCCTCCATGTAGTGCGTGGTGAGGATGATGGTGGTCCCCTCCCGCTGGAGGCTGCGCAGCTTGTCCCAGATGAGGTTGCGCACCTGAGGGTCCAGCCCCGTGGTGGGCTCGTCCAGAATCAGAAGCCGGGGCGAGTTGATCAGCGCCCTGGCGATCAGGAGGCGGCGCTTCATGCCGCCGGAGAGCTCCCGGATCTTGGACTTCCTCTTGTCGGAGAGCTCCATGAACTCCAGAAGCTCCTCCACACGGGGCATGACCTGCTGGGGCCGCAGCCCGTAGAAGCGCGCGTAGATGAGCAGGTTCTGGACCACGCTCACCTCCACGTCCAGGTTGTCCTCCTGAGGAACGATGCCCGACAGGAACTTGATCTCCAACTCGCTGTCCCTGGGATCGTATCCAAACACCTCGATCTGGCCGGGCTGGGGATCGTCGCGGCGTACCTTGCCGAAGAGCATCTTCACCATGGTGGTCTTGCCAGCCCCGTTCGGCCCCAGCAGGCCGAAGGACTCGGACCTGCGCACCGTGAAGCTCAGGCCCCGGACCGCTTCCACGTCCCGGTAGCTCTTGCGCACCTCCCGCACCCGGATGGCGGCTTCGTCCATGAGGCAAAAGGTAGGCACGGCAAGAGGGAAGGTCAAGAAGGGCTCGAGGGCGGCAAGGGCGGCCGGATGCGGGCTGATCGCGCCTGCTGCCGGGCGCGAGATCTTCGCTTTCATCAGGCTGGGCACGCTGATTCCCATCGACGAAGAAGCCCAGCCATCTCCCCCACCCCTTGACGGCGCACATACTTCCTATATATGATCAAGATAATCAGGATGAGGAGCGGATCTCGCATGCTGCAGAGCTTTGTCATAATGTTCCGAGAGACCCTGGAGGCCGCACTGGTGGTCGGGATCGTGCTGGCCTACCTGGGCAAGATCGGGCAGACCCGGCACAACCGCTGGGTGTACCTGGGGATCGCCGCCGGGGTGGCCGGCAGCCTGGCCGGGGCGTTTCTCTTCCAGCGCCTGGCGGGTGGATTCGAGGGCAGGGCGGAACAGGTGTTCGAAGGGCTCGTCATGGCCGTCGGCGCAGGCCTGCTCACCACCATGATTCTCTGGATGATGAGGCGGGCTGCCGGCATGGCGGCGGATGTCCGCCGGCGGGTGGACCAGGGCCTGTCCGCCTCCCGGGGGGCGGGGCTGTTCCTGCTGGTCTTCGTGTCCATCCTCAGGGAGGGGATCGAGGCGGTGATCTTTCTGGGCGCGGCGCGGTTCGCCTCCCAGGGGAACAATCTGGCCGGGGCTCTGCTGGGGCTGGCCGCAGCGGTGGTGCTGGGCTACCTGATCACGGCCGGGGCGCTGCGCATCAACCTGCACGTGTTCTTCACGGTGGTGAACGTGGTGCTGATTCTGTTCGCAGCCGGGCTGATCGCTCACGGCGTGCACGAGCTGCAGGAGGCTGGCTGGCTGCCCACGGTGGTGGAGCACATCTGGGACATCAACCCCCGGGTTGCGCCGGGTGGAGCCTACCCGCTGCTCCACGAGAACGGCTACATCGGAAGCCTGGCCCGCGGGCTGTTCGGCTACAACGGCAACCCCAGTCTGCTGGAGGTGATCCTGTACGCGGCCTACCTCCTGGCGGCGGTGGGGCTGTGGGTGCGCATCGAGGGGCGCGGAGGGGCGCCCCGGGGAAGGTGAGCGGCGGGCGCCGCACCCCCTGCCGCCGTGTGACCGGGGAGGCAGGGGTGGCTACCTTCCAGGCGGGAGCGCGGGCGGAAGCCGGCTGCTCCCGCAATCCAGATTAGCGAAGGTGGTACCCGATGGAGCTCCGGAAACTCGGCGGGACAAACATAGAGATCACCCCGATCGGCCTGGGCTGCTGGCAGTTTTCCCAGCGCAAGGGCCTGGTGGGCCGCTACTGGGAGGCTCTTGCCGACCGGCAGGTTCGCGAGATCCTGGAGGTCACGGTCGGGAGCGGGGTGAACTGGCTGGACACGGCGGAGGGGCTGCGCGAGGTGGCCGGGCGCCACGGCGTGAGCCCGGCGCAGGCGGCTCTCAACTGGCTGATCCACGCCCACGGGGACACCGTCGTGGCCATTCCCGGGGCCAGCCGGCGGGAGCACGCGGCGCAGAACGTGGGGGCGCTGGGCTTCCGGCTGAGCGAGGAGGAGATGAACCACCTGGCACGCCTGTCGGGCAGGCCCCTGGCCGTGCCGGTGTGAGGCCAGGGAGCCCCTCATCCCTTCCGGGAGCCTTGCCGCGCTCCGGACCCCGGCGCCTCCCGGCCCGCCGGAGCCCGTCCACGCCGAGCGCCCCGCTGCGTTGACACCGGCCGGGCTTTGAATTAGCCTGTTGTTCGCCGGTGAAGTCTCTATCGGTAGCCGCCGCGTTTCTTCTTTTCACCCTCTTCGCTTCCTCTCTTTGGGGTCAGGAGCTGAGGATGCTCTACATGGCCCAGGCGGGGTATCAGCCTTCCGACATTCTGGAGCGCGCCAGATCGTTCGAGGAGCAGACCGGCATTGCGGTTGATCTGTCCTTCGTGGAATACGAGGACCAGTACAACCTGATCATCGCATCCTCAAAGAAGCCGGTGGCCGACTATGACATCATCCTGGTCGATCTGATCTGGACCGCCGATTTTGCCGAGGCGGCGATCATCGACCCGATTCCTCCACCTCTGGTGGAGGAGGTCAAGCAGGGCATCATTCCGGAGATCTATTCCGCCTTCAGCTACGCGGGTCGAATCTGGGCCGTGCCGTTCCTGGCCAACTTCCAGCTTTTCTATACGAACATGGAGCTGCTGCACCAGGCTGGATTCGTCCGCCCCCCGGCCACTCTGGAGGAGCTGGTCGCGATGGCCTCCACGGCCAAGACGATGGGCCTGATCCAGTACCCCCTGTTCGATTCGCTGCGCGAGCAGGAGGCGCTGGTTTGTGAGTACGTATGGCTGGTCGGCGCCTTCGGCGGGGACCTGGTGGATGAGACCGGCAAGATCAATCTGACCACGCCGGCCAGCAGGAGCGCCCTGGAGTTCCTGGTGGACCTACTGGACAAGGGGCTGTTGAACCCGTACTCGCTGCAGAGCGAAGAGGTCTTTGCGGCGGAGGTATTCATCTGGGGCGATTGTCTGTTCACCACCAACTGGACTTTCCTGACCGGGCTGATCAAGGAGTCCGATCTGCCGGTTCGACAGGTCGGAAAGGCCAGTCTGATCCCTGCGGCCCGGGCCGTTGCCGGGAGCGGGGAGGACACCAGCACGATCAGCGGTTTCCAGGGTCTCTCGGTAACCCGCAACAGCGGGCACAAGGAGAAGGCATGGGAGTTTATTCGCTACCTGTCCTCTCCTTCGTTCCAGAGGAAGCATCTGGAGGAGATGTCGGTTTGGAGGCAGGTCTGGACGGAGGAGAATACCCTGAGGGAGGATCCGGATATCCAGCTGAAGAGGCGGCAGATCGTTCGCGTCCACAACCGTCCCATCCATCCGCAATACCGCGAGGTCAGCGCGCGCTTGCAGCATTGGATCTATGAGGCCCTGCTGGGAAACATCGAATCCGACGCGGCGTTGGAGAAGGCCCAGCAAGACATCGATCGCCTTCTGGAATAGAGGTATTCGAGTACCATGTCGATGGTAGATCGAGAATGCTGTCGCGCGAGAAGATAAGGCTCAAGATATCGAGCAAAGTCGCCCTGTCCTTCGTCATCCTGGTGCTCCTCCAGGGGATCGTCACCCTGATCGCCCTGACGCTCATTGTTTCCCGCACCCAGAACGACTCCTTCAGGACCCAGATGAATCGCGCCGTCCTGGGCATCGAGGGCTATCTGCAGGAGGTCCTGGATGACCAGACCGTCAACGCCAACCTGCTGGCCGGGCAGGCAAAGGTGATCGACTATACCGATTTCGGCCTGAAGAACCTGCTCCGGCGGGAGCTGTCCGTATACCGCTCTTCACTGCAGATGGATTCCCTGGGCGTCTATCTGGAATCCAACGCCCCATTCACCACGGCCGGGGATGTTCTGGCGGGCAGCCCCGCGGTCGAGGAGGAGCTGGAGCTGGCCTTTCGGGGAGAGAACACCTTCTTCGTCACCGCGGGAGCGCAGGGCATAAAGCTGAACGTGCTTGCGCCGATCAAGCGCGAGGAGAAGATCATCGGAGCCCTGCGCTTGAGCAGGAGCCTGGACCAGAGCTTCGTGCAGAAGCTGGAGATCATCACTCACTCCAAGATCATTCTTCTGTTTCAGGATCGTATCATCTCCGCCGGCGATCTGAGCCCTCAGACCACCGACAGGATCATCGAGGTCGCGGAGGAGAAGGTCACCCAGAATGGAATGATGAGGATCGACGGGTTCGTGGTCAGCTCGATTCCCATGGCTGACTTTCAGAACCCCAGGGGGAAGATTTACTGCCTGCTCGATACGACGGAGTACAGGCGGCTCATTACCCGATACAACTCGATATCCCTTGTCTCGACCTTCGTCATCCTGTCGGTGGCACTGCTCATCGCAATCATCTTCTATCGTGTCACCTTCAGCAGGCCCTTCCAGTATCTGCTGAAAGGGGTCTCCAAGATCTCCGAGGGCGATCTGCACTATCATTTCCAGCTTCCGGGCAAGGACGAATTCGGCGATCTGGCCAAGGCTTTCAACAAGATGCGCGTCAACCTCATCAACCGGGAGCGGGAGCTCCTGCAGCTTTCCCTGTACAACTCGTTGATCCTGGAGAATGTCCGAACCGGCATCATCACGATCGATCTGGAGGACACGATCACTACCTTCAACCCGGCTGCGGCCAGAATCCTGGCGCTGGACTCAGACACGCTCAAAGGCAGCAAGATCACCTCCAGCTCCCTGCCGCGGCCCCTGTTCCAATCCATCGGGGAGAGCCTGAACGACAGTTCGCACGGCAGCCGGGAGGTGGTTCTTGGCAGTGACGGCCGGGACAAGATCCTGAGCCTGAGCACCTCTCCGCTGCTGTCCAAGGACGGCGAGAAGATCGGGATGATCGCCATCTTCGAGGATATCACCAGGGTGAAACAGCTGGAGGAGAAGCTCTCCATCTCTTCCCGCCTGGCAGCGCTGGGAGAAATGGCCGCCGGAGTGGCGCACCAGATCCGCAATCCCCTGGGGGTGATGAAGGTATCGGCCGAGATGCTGAGGGATGACTTCCAGGTGGCTGCCGAGGAGGCCGACTACAGGCGGATCACCCATATGATGATCAGTGAGATCGACACCCTCAGTCTGGTCATCCGCAATCTACTGGACTTCGCCAGACCGAGGGAGGTCCAGAAGACGCAGTGCTCTATCCGGGAGGTGGTGCGCTGTTCCCTGGAGAGCCTGCCACTGGACAAGTACCCTGACCTGGAGATCGAGACGCTCAACCTGGAGGACGTTCCGGACTATCTGATGGACAAGAGCCTGATCGAACAGGTGATCTCCAACCTGGTTCTCAACGCCATTCAGGCTTCCCCGGCCGACGGCGAGGTCAAGATAAGCGCAGCCGTCAAGCAGGGGCACCTGCAGATCGACATCCAGGATTGGGGCTGCGGCTTCGATGAGACGACGCGCAAGCAGATCTTCAATCCCTTCTTCACCACCAAGTCCACCGGTACCGGCCTGGGGCTTTCCATCGGCCATCGGATCATCGAGCAGCACAACGGCACGATCGACGTGTTCTCGGAGCCGGGAAAGGGTTCGCTGTTTCGTATCACCTTGTAGGAGCCGAGCCATGAGAAGAATCCTCATCGTGGATGACGAGCAGAACATGTGCGCCGTTCTCAAGATCCTGCTGGAGAAGCAGGGCTACTCGGTGTGCACAGCCTCCGACGGGAAGGAGGCGATCGCCATGATCGAACGCGGAGAGGTGGTCGATCTGGTGATTTCGGACTTGAAGATGCCCAATGTCGACGGCATGGGTGTGCTGAGCTACCTCAAGAAGAGCAAGCGCAATATCCCCCTGGTGCTCATCACGGCCTACGGTACCATCGAGGCGGCGGTGGAAGCGATGAAGACGGGAGCGGCCGATTTCATTACCAAACCCTTCAACAAGGACGTCATTCGTCACGTGATCGAGAGGATCTTCCAGATGGAGAATCTCAGCGAGGAGAACAGGCATCTGAGGGGAATTGTCCAGAAGGGAAAGCTCGTTTTCCGAAGCGAAGCCATGCGGCAGATCATGAATACCGTCGCCAAGATCGCCCCCGTGGCGACCCCGGTGCTGATCACCGGAGAAAGCGGCTCCGGTAAGGGGCTGATCGCCGAAACCATCCATGATCTGGGCGGCGAGGCCGACCGGCCGTTCATCGCCATCAACTGTCCGACCATCCCCGAGACGCTCCTGGAGAGCGAGCTGTTCGGATACCGGAGGGGAGCCTTTACCGGCGCGGACGGCGACTTCAAGGGCAAGATCCGGCTGTCCGAAGGCGGCACCCTGTTCCTGGATGAGATCGCCGACATTCCGCTGAGCGTTCAGGCCAAGCTCCTGCGAGTCCTGGAGGAGAAGCGCTTCGAGCCGCTGGGGAGCAACACGACCATCAGGATCAACAACCGCATCATCTGCGCCACCAATCACGACCTGAAGCATCTCGTTGAGGAAAGAAGGTTTCGCAAAGACCTGTACTACCGCATCAACACCATCACCATCCGGATCCCTCCCCTCTGCGAGAGGACCGGGGACATCATCCCCCTGGCAGAGTTCTTCCTGGACCATTTCGCCGGCCACATGCGGAAAGGGATTTCAGGGCTCTCGGAAGCCGTCAAAGGAGCGCTGAACCGCTACACCTGGCCGGGCAACGTGCGGGAGCTGCGCAACGTTGTGGAGAGGGCGGTGGTGCTTTCCCAGGCCCGGCAGATCGAGCTGTCCGATCTGCCGCTGGAGCTGCAGCAGGACGGCGGCGAGCCGCCGCTGCCGCAGGGCAACAGACTCGAGACCGCGGAGAGAGGCCTGCTGAAGGATGCCCTCACCACCCATCGGGGCAACGTCTCCGCGGCCGCCCTCGCCCTGGGTGTTTCCCGCAGCACTCTTCGCTACAGGATGAAGAAGTATGGCATTGCGGGTGGTTGAAATGAGCCACATGCCAGGAGGAAAACGGCTGATATAGACCATCCCTCTCGAGCCCCAATCCTCCCCGCATCTATCTATCGTCAATGTAACCAATTGGCGGACCCAAAGGCTGGCATGGTTTTTGCTTGAAGCAGCAAAACGCTAATGAGGAGGAGACAATGAAAAGAGGGTTGGTGCTGCTTGCACTGCTTCTTTGCGCGGGGCTCCTCTTCGCCGGCGGCCAGGCCGACAAAGGCGCAGCCAAGGGCGGAGAGGTGGAGGTTCTGCACTGGTGGACCTCCGGCGGCGAGGCTGCCTCGGTGGCGGTGCTCAAGCAACTGCTGGAACAGGAAGGGTTCACCTGGAAAGATTTCGCGGTTGCCGGCGGCGGCGGCGACCAGGCGATGACGGTTCTCAGGTCCCGGGCGGTCGCCGGGAATCCTCCCACCGCAGCCCAGGTGAAAGGGCCGCAGATCCAGGACTGGGCGGCAGAAGGATTCTTGACCAATCTTGATGACGTGGCCAGGGCCGAACAGTGGGACGAGCTCATTCCCAAGGTCATAGCCGATATCATGAAGTACCAGGGGCACTACGTCGCCGTTCCGGTCAATGTCCACAGGATCAACTGGATGTGGGTGAGCCCCGGGGTCTTCGAGAAGGCAGGAGCCAGGATACCCAAGACATGGGCCGAGTTCGAGGAGGCGGCGAAGAAGATCAAGGCAGCGGGGTTCATTCCCGTCGCCTGGGGTGGCCAGCCCTGGCAGGAGGCCACCGTTTTCGAGACCATCGTAGCCGGGGTCGGCGGCACCGATTTCTACAAGAAGACCATGGTGCAGGCGGATCCCGCAGCGATGAGCAGCCCCACCATGGTCAAGTGCCTGGAAACTCTGAAGATGATGAAGCAGTACACCGATCCGGGTGCGCCTGGAAGAGACTGGAACCTGGCCACCGCCATGGTGATCAAGGGCGAAGCCGGCATGCAGTTCATGGGTGACTGGGCCAAGGGCGAGTTCACCGCCGCGGGCAAGAAGCCGGACGTCGACTACGTGGCCACCCACGCTCCGGGAACGAGCAAACAGTTCCTCTTCAACGTCGACAGCTTCATCATGTTCGAAGTGAAGGACCCGGGCGCGAAAGCAGCCCAGAAGGCGATGGCGCGCCTGATCCTGGAACCGAAATTCCAGGAGGTCTTTAATGTCAACAAGGGGTCCATTCCGGTTCGCGCGGGGATGCCGGAGGATCCTTTTGACATTCCCGCGCGCCTGTCCATGAAGAACTTCGCGGCGAGCGCCAGGAGCGGCGATCTGGTCCCCAGCATGGCGCACGAAATGGCCACCAAGCGGGCAATCAGAGGGGCCATCATGGATACGGTCACCGCCTTCTACAACTCGGACATGACGGCGCAGGACGCTGCGGCTCAACTGGCAAACGCTGTGCGAGCGGCAGAATAGCGCAGGCGGAAACGAGGGTACCTGACTGGACACCACGGTTGTGGTGTCCAGTTCTTCGCTGGTGCCCTCTGATTCCACGCTGGTGAATGCCAAAGTGCCAACAGACGGAGGAGGCCAAGTGCGTCCACAGAGACTTCCTCGCCATCGGAACGACATCCTCCCAAGACTGGTGCTCCTTCCCACGCTGGCGGCTGCAGTCGTCTTCGTCTATGGGTTTATTCTCTGGACTGTCTTCATCTCTTTTACCAACTCGAGGATCCTTCCCAACTACAGGCTGGTAGGGTTCGCACAGTATGTCACCCTGTTTCTGAAGGAACCTCGTTGGTGGGTGGCCATCCAGAACCTGTTTGTCTTCAGCGGCCTGTTCATCGTTCTCTGTATCCTCCTGGGATTGCTGCTGGCAATCTTCCTGGACCAGCGGATTCGCACGGAAGGATTCTTTCGAACCGTCTACCTGTACCCGATGGCCCTCTCCTTCATCGTGACGGGCGCCATATGGAAATGGATCCTGAATCCCAATCTGGGATTGGAGCGGCTCGTTCAGCAGCTGGGCTTTGCCGGGTTCACCTTTCGCTGGCTGGTGGACCCAAAGATGGCGATCTATACGATTGTGATTGCCGCTGTCTGGCAATCCACAGGGTTCGTGATGGCCCTCTTTCTTGCCGGACTGCGCGGCATCGACAACTCCATCGTCCAGGCCGCGCAGGTCGACGGGGCGGGCCTTGCCCGGATCTACGCGAGCATTCTCGTTCCCATCATGAGACCGGTGTTCTTGAGCTCCGTGGTCATCCTGCTGCACATCGCCATCAAGAGCTTCGACCTGGTCATGGTATTGACCCAGGGAGGACCGGGAATCGCCACGGACATGCCGGCTACCTTCATGTACTCCTTCGCCTTTCGATACGACCGCCTGGCGCTGGGCGCGGCGAGCGCCGTGGTGATGTACGCGGCGGTCATGGCGTTCATAGTCCCCTACCTGTATTCGGAGTTGCGAGGCACCCGTAGTGGCTAGGACAGAGGCGGCAATCGTCGGTGGACGGGCTCCAGGACGCCTCTTCTTCCGGGTGCTGGTATATGCCCTGTTGATTGTGGCAGCGATCTACTTTCTCATTCCGCTGTTCGTAATGGTCATCACCTCGATCAAGACCATGAATGATATCCGCACGGGAAACCTGATTTCCCTTCCCCGGGAGATCACCTTCGAGGCCTGGAAGAAAGCCTGGGGGAGCGCCTGCATAGGCGTCAACTGCGTGGGGCTGAGAGGGTATTTCCTGAACTCCGTGCAGATGGTGGTTCCCGCTGTGGCGCTTTCGACATTCATAGGGGCCGTAAACGGATACGTATTCTCCAAGTGGCGATTCAGAGGGAGCGAGACCTTCTTCTTCCTTCTCCTGCTGGGGTGCTTCATCCCGTTTCAGGTGATTCTTCTGCCGATGTCGCGGACCCTGGGTTGGCTGGGGATGGCTCAGAGCATTCGCGGACTGATCCTGGTTCACACGATCTACGGGCTGTCATTCACATCCCTGTTCTTCCGCAACTACTACGTCGCCATCCCGGACGAACTGGTCGAGGCCGCCAAGATCGATGGGGCGGGGTTCTTCAAGATCTTCTGGAGGGTTTTCCTGCCCATCTCGGGGCCGATCTTCGTGGTTGCCATCATCTGGCAAACGACGCAAATCTGGAATGACTTCCTCTTCGGCGTGTGCTTTTCAGGCAGCGACAGTCAGCCCGTCACCGTGGCTCTGAACAACCTTGTGAATACCAGCACGGGGGTGAAGGAGTACAACGTGGACATGGCGGCGGCGATCATCGCCGGAATACCGACACTCGTGGTGTACGTTGTTTCCGGCAAGTACTTTGTGCGCGGGCTTACCGCGGGCGCGGTCATAGGATAGGGAGCCCCGGAACCAGCCGGCTGCACATCCGTCCTGCAGAGCTGGCAGGATGGGCCGGCCCTGCCGGTCAGGCCGCAGAGGTTCTGGCCTCCGTTTCCCCGCTCCCGGCACGGCCCGGTTGGGCCCGCCTACCTCCCGGCAGCCGAGCTTCCGGCCGCCTGACCCCCCGCCGCGGCCAGGACCGGCTCGTAGGCGGCCAGGATCCGGTCCATCAGCGCGTCGGCGCCGGGGTCGATCCTGCGGCGGCGCTCGTCCTCGTTGAGCCAGGCCAGGGACCGCCGCATCCCTTCGGCGAAGCTCACCGTGGCCTGAAAGCCCGGCACCGCCTCCTTGATCTTGCTGTTGTCGAAGACCGCGCTGCAGGCCTTGTCGCCCAGCAGGCCGCACCCCCACTCCGGGGCCAAGGCGGCGATCAGGTCGGAGGGGACGTGGACCAGGCGCGGCTCGGCGCCGGCGGCGCGGGCGATGATCCTGTAGATCTGGTCCCAGGTAAGGACCTCATCCGAGGTGATGTGGTAGCTCTGGCCCACGGCCTGCGTGTTCCCGAGCAGGCCCAGCAGCCCCCGGGCAAAGTCGCTGTTGTGCGTCATGGTCCACAGCGACTGGCCGTCTCCATGGACGATGACCTTCTTCCCCTGGCGCATCCGGTTGACCACCGTGTAGTCGTGGCCGCCGACGGCGGAGGGCACCCAGCTTTCCCCGTAGGTGTAGGAGGGGCGGACGACGGTCACCGGGAAACCCTCCTCGCGGTAGGCGCGCATGAGCCGCAGCTCGCATTCGATCTTCCGGCGCGAGTACTCCCAGTAGGGATTGCGGAGCGGCGTGGACTCGCGGACCAAATAGTGAGCGGGGGGCTTCTGGTAGGCCGAGGCGGTGCTGATCATGACGTACTGGTCGGTGCGGTCCCGGAGAACCTCCAGGTCGGCCTCCACGTGCTGCGGCTGAAAAGCCAGGAACTGGACCACCGCGTCGAAGCGCTGCCCCGCCACCGCCCGCGCGTATGCCTCCGGGTCGCGGACGTCCGCGGCCAGCACCTTCGCCCCGCGGACGGATGCAGGCTGCACCGTCCGTCCCCGGTTGAGGAGGAACACCTCGTGGGCCCGCTCCACCGCCAGACGCGTGCAGGCCGAGCTGATGTTCCCCGTTCCTCCGACGAACAGGATCTTCATGCCCGCATTATGCTCCCTTGGGCGCTGCCTGCAAAGCCCCCGCGGTCAGGGAGCCGGGAGGTCGCCCTTTCCCCGCCAGGCGTTCTGTGTTACACCTAGTGTATGGGTCTGCCGCTCTTCCAGGTGGATGCGTTCACCGATCGCCCCTTCAGCGGAAACCCCGCGGGGGTGTGCCTGCTCGCGCCGGGCTCGCTTGGCTCCGCCGGCCCCGCGGAGGAGGGCTGGATGCAGAAGGTCGCCGCCGAGATGAACCTTTCCGAGACGGCGTTCCTCTCCCGGGCCGAATCCAGGCCCGACCCCGCCGGGGTCTACCACCTGCGCTGGTTCACCCCGGTCACGGAGGTGGATCTCTGCGGCCACGCCACCCTGGCGGCGGCCCACGTGCTCTGGGAGATCGGGGAGCCGGGCGCGGGGGAGGGGCCGCGCTTCCTCACGCTGAGCGGCGAGCTGGCCGCGGCGCGCCGGGAGGCGGGGTGGATCGAGCTGGACTTTCCCGCCGAGCCGGCCCAGGCCGTGGACCCGCCGGCGGAGCTGCGGGAGGCGCTGGGGGTGGAGGCGGCTTTCGTGGGCAGGAACCGCCTGGATTACCTGGTGGAGGTGGCGAGCCCGGCGGAGGTGCGGGGGCTGGACCCGGACCTGGAGCTGCTGGCCTACCTGGGCGAGCGCGGGGTGATGGTGACCTCGGTCTCGGACCTGCCGGGCTACGATTTCATTTCCCGCTTTTTCGCCCCCGGGGTGGGAATCGACGAGGACCCGGTAACGGGCAGCGCTCACTGCTGCCTGGGGCCCTACTGGGCTGGCCGCCTGGGCAGGAGCCAGCTTTCCGCCTACCAGGCCTCCCGGCGGGGCGGGTCGCTGCGCCTCCGCGTGGAAGGGGACCGGGTGCGCCTGTCCGGCCAGGCGGTGACCGTGTTCCGCGGCGAGCTTCGGGAGGGGCCGGGATGAAAGGCTCTACGGTGCTCGGGGTGGACGTGGGCTCCGTCGCGGCGGCGCTGGTGCAGGTGGATGCCGCCGGTGAGATCGTGGCCTCCGCCTATGCCTTTCACCGGGGCGGGATCCGAAAGGCGATCCGCGAGCTGCTGGACGGGTTCGACCTGGCAGGGGTGAGCCGCGTCGCGGTAACCTCCACCTCGCCGCAGCTGCTGCGAGGGGGGGAGCGCCACGACAGCCGGGTCTCCTTCATCGCGGCGGCCCGCCGCCTGCACGGCAGGGTGGGCTCCCTGTTGATCGTGGGGGGAGAGCGGTTCGGCTTGGTGCGCTTCGAGGCGGGCGGCGGCTACCGCAGCCTGCGGGCCAACACCTCCTGCGCCGCCGGAACGGGAAGCTTCCTGGACCAGCAGGCTCGCAGGCTGGGGCTTTCCGGCAGCGGCGAGCTGGGACGGCTGGCGCTGACCAGCCGCGGCCGGGCGCCTGCCATCGCTTCCCGCTGCTCGGTGTTCGCCAAGACCGACCTGAGTCACGCTCAGCAGGAAGGCTACAGCCTGGAGGAGATCTGTGACGGGCTCTGCCTGGGGCTGGCGCACGCCATCGCCGATACGGTTCTCACCGGGGAGCCTCTGCCGGAGCCGGCGGTCTTTGCCGGCGGCGTGTCCCTCAATCCGGCGGTGGCGCGGCACCTGGAGGCCCTGCTGCGCCGCCGGCTGGCCGCCGACGGCCGGGGTCATCTCTACGGCGCCCTGGGCGCCTGCCTGGAGAGCCTGGCGCAGCAACCGCTGAACGGCGTCTCCCCCGGCTTCCGCCGGGCGGAGGACCTGCTGGAGGCCGAAGGCGGCGGGCGGACCTACCACTTCGCCCCCCTGGAGCTCAAGCTGTCGAGCTACCCCGGCTTCGGGGCGCACCACCAGTATCGGTTCGTTGCCCGGGCGGGGGGGAGGGGCAATCCGGTGGAGGTGGATCTGTACCGCGAGCTGCCTTCCGGCACCGTTGCAGTCTTCCTGGGCATCGACATCGGCTCCACCAGCACCAAGGCCATGCTGGTCTCCGCGGACGGAGCCCAGCCGGACCCGGCGCTGGCGGGATTCTACACCCGCACGGCGGGCCGGCCGGTGGAGGCGGCCCGATCGCTGCTGGAGGCGCTGGCGGACCTTGCCCGCAGGAGGGACGCCCGCCTCCACTTCCTCGGGGTGGCCACCACGGGGGCGGGACGGAACTTCGCCGGGCGGGTGGTGGGGGCCGACCTGATCGTGGACGAGATCACCGCGCATGCCCGGGCGGCCTGCTCCCTGAACCCTGACACGGATACCATCATCGAGATCGGGGGGCAGGACGCCAAGTTCACGACCCTGCGGGAGGGACGGGTGACCTTCTGCCAGATGAACACGGTCTGCGCGGCCGGGACGGGGAGCTTCATCGAGGAGCAGGCGGCCCGGCTGGGGGTGTCCCTGGAGGAGTACTCCGGCAGGGCGGAGGGGGCGCGGGCGCCGCTGGCCAGTGACCGCTGCACCGTGTTCATGGAGCGGGACATCAACCAGTATCTGAACCGCAGCTACTCCGTGGAGGAGATCCTGGCCGCGGCCCTGTACTCGGTGCGGGAGAACTACCTGCTCAAGGTGGCCTCCCCGGCTCTCATCGGCTCCACGGTGTGCTTCCAGGGAGCGACGGCCAAGAACCGGGCGCTGGTGGCCGCCTTCGAGGAAAAGCTGGGCCGGCCGGTGTTCGTGTCCCGCTACTGCCACCTCACCGGCGCCCTGGGGGCCGCCCTGCTGCTGCGCGAGGCGCCCCCGGCCTCCAGCACCTTCCGCGGGCTGGGCCTCTACCGGCGGGAGATCCCCATCCGCTCCGAGGTGTGCCCGCTGTGCGGCAACCACTGCCGGCTGCGCCTGGCCGATGTGGAGGGGCAGACCGTGGCCTACGGCTTTCTCTGCGGTCGCGACTACGACACCCACCGCTACGTGGAGCGCAACCGCTCCGGCTTCGATCTGCTCAGCGAGCACCGCCGGGCGCTGCGGCCGGCGAGCAGCGGCGAGGCGGCCGCAGCCGCCGGGGGCAGGCCCGCCGGAAAGGGGAGCGCGCCGGCTCCCGTCGTGGGGATCCCCCCGGGGCTTCACCTGCGCGAAGAGCTTGCCCTGTGGAGGAGCTTCTTCGGCCAGCTGGGCGTGCGGGTCCTGAGCGAGGACGCCCCTGAGGCGCTGGTCACCGGCAAGGAGCTCACCGGCGCGGAGTTCTGCGCTCCGGTGACGGCGATGCACGGCCAGGCGGCGGCCCTGGCCCGACGGTGCCAGGCGCTTTTCCTGCCGCTGCGCATGGAGGCGGACAAGGAGCGGCGGGACGGCGGGCGGCGCCGCTATTTTTGCTATTACACCCAGTTCGCCCCCACCGTAATCTCCCTTCTGAAGGGCCGGGGGCTGGAGGGCAGGTGCCTGCTACCCCTGGTGGACCACCTGCGGCCCGGGGCCACGGTAAGGGAGCTTCACGGGGCCCTGCGGGAGCTTTCGCGCCTTGCCGGCGGCTGGCGCGCTCCAGGGCAGCGAAGGGTCCAGCGGGCCTACCGCAGGGCCCTGGCCGAGCAGCGAGCCGCCCGGGGGAGGCTGCGGGCGCTGTTCGAGAGCCGCAGCGGCGCCGGAGGCGACATCCGGGTGGTGCTGGCCGGCCGGCCCTACGTGGTGCTCTCCAAGCATATGAACAAGGGGATCCCGGAAATCTTCGGCGCCCTGGGGGTGCGCTGCTTCTATCAGGACATGCTGCCGGAGCCTGCAGAGGGCCCCGAGGAGGCGCTGGCGCCGCTGCTGGACGCGTTTCACTGGAACTACGCGGCTCGAATCCTGGAGACCGCCCGCTACTGCAGCACCGCGCCGGGGGTGTATCCGGTGCTGCTCACCTGCTTCAAGTGCTCCCCCGACTCGTTCGTGATCGAATACTTCAAACGGATCCTGGATGAACGCGGCAAGCCCTACCTGATCCTCCAGGTCGACGAGCACGACTCCAGCGTGGGCTACGAGACCCGCATCGAGGCGGGAGTGAGGGCCTTCCGCAACCACCTGGCCTCGCAGCGTGCGCCGGAGGGCCCGCCGGCCTCGCCCGCCCGGCCGGCCAGGCCGGCGGTTCCCCGGGTGGTGGAGGAACACCTGGACGGGAAAACCCTCCTCTTTCCGAACTGGGACCCCTTGAGCCTGCCGCTGGTGGTGGCCAATCTGCAGCGCCACGGGGTGGATGCCCGCCTGCTCCGGGAAGACGACCTGTCCATCCGCGAAAGCATGCGCCTGAACACGGGCCAGTGCATCCCCATCAACGCCATCGTCCAGGAGATGGGGGACTACGTGCGCCGCCACCGCCTGGACCCCGCCCGGGTGATGCTCTGGATGGCCCGCTCCAGCCTCTCCTGCAACATCCCCCTCTACCCCTACTACATCAAGAGCCTCCTGGAAGCCGAGGGCGGGGGCCTGGAGCAGGCGGAGGTGTACCTGGGGGAGCTGACCCACGTGGAGATCTCCCCGCGGGCCACCGTGGGCGCCTACTTCGCCTACCTCTTCGGCGGGCTCCTGCGCCGGCTGGGCTGCCGCATCCGGCCCTACGAGCTGGAGGCGGGGATGACGGACCGCACCATCCTGGAATGCCGGCAACTGCTGGAGGTGGCGTTCCGCGGCGAGCGCTCCCGGGAGGAGGCCATCCGCGAGGTCCTGCGGCGCTTCCAGGCCATTCCCTGCCGCGACCGCACCGCCGGGGCGCGGCCCAAGGTGGCGATCTTCGGCGACCTGTACGTGCGGGACAACGAGGTGCTGAACCAGGGGCTGATCCACGACATCGAGGCCGCCGGCGGCGAGGTGATCACCACTCCCTACAGCGAGTACGTGCGCATCGTGGCCGAGGCGGCTTTCAGGCGCTGGCGCAAGGAGCGGTTGTGGGGCGTGTGGCTGAAGCACCGCGCCCTGCTGGCGGCGGTGCAGCTCGCCGAGCGGCGCTACTTCCCGGAGCTCGCCGGCTACGTCCCGGCGCGGGACGCGTTCCGCAACCCCCGCCTGGAGGGGGAGCTGCGTCGCTACCACCTGCGCCTCCAGCACGGCGGGGAATCCTTCGAGAACGTGCTGAAGATCCTGCACCTGCTGCGGGAGCACCCCGACATCGCCCTGTTCGTGCAGGCCAACCCCACTTTCTGCTGCCCCTCGCTGATCACCGAGGCCATGACGGGACACATCGAGGCGCTCACCGGCGTGCCGGTGGTGACGCTCACCTACGACGGAACCGGCACGCCGAAGAACGACCTGATCGTTCCCTACCTGCGCTGCCGGCGCTGAGGGCCGTCGCCGGCCGGGTGGAAGGCGAATCCGCCGCGCCGTCCCCGGCGGCTGGTGCCCGGCGGCTGGTGGCCCTTGGCGGCTGGCCCGTGGCGGCTGGTGCCCGGCGGCTGGCCCCCGCCTCGACTGGCCGCAGCGTGCCCGCATGTGTACCTTCTCAGCGACCAGGACGTGAGAGGAGGCGACCCGATGAAGATCAGCGCGCGCAACATGCTGAAAGGCAGAGTGACGGAGGTCCGCCCCGGGGCGGTGAACACCGAGGTGGTGCTCAGCCTGGCCGGCGGAGCGGAGATCGTTTCGGTGATCACCAAGACCTCGGCGGAGCGGCTCGGACTGGCCCCCGGAGCAGAGGCCTATGCGGTGATCAAGGCCAGCAACGTGATGATCGCCACGGACTGAAGCGCACGGTTGCCCGCTGGGGCGGCCTTCAGGGGGCGATCTCCAGCTCGATGCGCTTGTTGATGCGCCCTTTGCTCTTGTAGCCGGCGATGCGGAGGGAGCCCACCTCGCCCGTGTTGGCCACGTGGGTGCCGCCGTCGGCCTGGAGGTCCAGGCCCTCGATCTCCACGATCCGCACCACCTGGATGGACTCCGGCAGGAGGTTGATCCTGGTGCGGATCAGGTCTGGAATGCGGAACGCCTCCTCCCGCGGCAGGAAGCGGACGTGCACCTTCCGGGCGGCGGCCACCTCGGCGTTGACCTTCTCCTCGATCTCCCGTACCAGCTCCTGCCGCAGGGTCTCGAACTCGAAGTCCATGCGCCCGCGGAGCTCCTCCAGGTTCCCTCCGGTCACCTGGGCACGGTAGTCCCGCCACACCACGCCGCAGAGGATGTGGAACGCGGTGTGGGTGCGCATCAGGCGGTGGCGGCGCTCCCAGTCGATCCGCCCCTCCACCCGCGCGCCGGCTGCGGGAAGAGGTCCCTCCAGCCGGTGCCAGACCTCCTCCCCCCGGCGGCTCACGGCGGTCACCGGCGCGCCGTCGAGCCAGCCCAGGTCGGCGGGCTGTCCCCCTCCGCCCGGGTAGAAGGCGGTGCGGTCCAGCGCCACCGAGCCGGCCTCCGCATCTACGGCGGTGACGGTGGCGGCGAACTCCTTCAGGTAGGCATCCTGTTGGGCCAGCAGCTCGGTCATGCCTGCATTGAACCCCGGTTGTCCGGGCCCGGTCAAGCCGGCCGGAGGGGAGCGGGGTGTGCGCCGCCCCTCCGGGCGCGGCGATGCGCGGGCGGCGGGGCGGGCCCGCCGCGGCTCTCGAGCCGGGGCGTCCTGTTGAGCCGCCTTCCTCCACCGCATATACTCTGCCCGTGAACGAACCGCGGCTGGGGATCGCTTTTTCCGGCGGCAGCCTGAAGATGCTGCCCGCCATCGGGGCGGTGGCCGCCTTCGAGGAGGCGGGCCTGCGGCCGGCCGCCGTGGCGGGCTGCTCCATGGGGGCCGTCGTGGCGGGCCTGTGGAAGGCGGGCTACTCCGGGCGCGAGATGCTGGAAGTGTTCAAGGGCTTCTCCTTCAAGCACGCCGTATACCCCTGGCAAGCGCTCACCGGCAGCCACCAGCGGGATTATCGCTTCGGCCGCTTCTCCACCCGCCGCATGAGGCGGCTGCTCTTCGACCGCCACGTCCCGCGTCCGGGGGGTGACAGGCAGGCACCCTTCGACCTGTACATCTACGCGGTGGACCTGTCCACCGGTGAGCCGGTGTTCTGGCCGGACACCGAGCTTCCGCTGGGGATGAAGGAGGCGGTGCTGGCCTCGATGTCCCTGTTCCCCTTCTTCACTCCGCTTCAGGTCCGGGACGCGGCCGGGCGGCGGCATTACCTGGTGGACGGCGGCTACTACAGCCCGATCCCCGCGGAGGTGCTGAAGGAGCGGGCGGGCTGCGGGCGGGTTCTGGCCCTGTACTACCGCGATCCCGCCAGGCCCGGCTACGAGGCGATCCGCAGCGCATGCCAGGCGGGGCGGCGTTTCCGGGAAACCCGCTGGGCCATGGCCGAGCGGCGGGGCCTGGGCTATGCTGACGAGCTGCTGGTGATCCCCTACGAGCGTCCCGGCATGGCGGTGAACCCCCGGATCGCCGCTGAGGCATTCGAGGTGGGCTATCGGGCGGCCTCGCGCTGGCTGGAGGCTAGAGAAAGATCTTCCCGGGGTTGAGGATGTAGTCGGGGTCGAAGTCCTCTTTGATGCTGCGCATCAGCTCGATCTGCGCCTGGTCCAGGTTCAGGGACAGCGCCTGCTTCCTCACCAGCCCGATGCCGTGCTCGCCGGTCACCATGCCCCCCAACGCCACGGCGTCCCTGTAGATGCGGCTCACCGCCCGGGGCACCCGCTCCTGCCACACCCGGTCTTCCATGTCCTTGATGATGTTGACATGCACGTTTCCGTCCCCGGCGTGGCCGAAGCTGATGATCTTCAGCTCCTCCTCCCGGGCGGCATCCCGAATGCGGTCCAGGAGGGAGGGAATCCGCGAGCGCGGCACCACCACGTCCATGGTGTCCATGATGTGCTCCGGGCTCAGGGCCTTCAGCGCCTCGATGATCTTCTTGCGCGCGTCCCACAGCCGCTCGCGGGCGGGGAGGTTGTCCGCCACCAGCACGTCCAGCGCGCCGTCCTCCAGGCAGATCTGGCCGATGCGCTCGTAGTCCGCGTCGATGGTGGCCCGATCGTTGCCGTCCAGGGTGATCAGCAGGTGCGCCGCCGCCTCGTGGAAAGGCACCTCCTTTCCGGTGAGCTTTTCCACCGCCAGCACGCTGTCGCGCTCCATGAACTCCAGGGCCGCCGGAACGATCCGGGCTTCGATGATCCGGGACACGGACCTGCCGGCCGCCCGGATGTCGGCGAAGGGGATCAGCAGGTCCACCCGCTCCCTGGGCAGGGGGATGAGGCGCAGCAGGATCTTCGTGGTCACCGCCAGGGTGCCCTCCGAGCCCACCAGGAGCTGGATCAGGCTGTAGCCGGTGACGTTCTTGACCACCTTGCCGCCCATGGAGACGATCTGCCCCGAAGGCAGGACCGCCTCCAGACCCACCACGTAGTCCTTGGTGACCCCGTACTTCAGGGCGCGCGGCCCCCCGGCGTTCTCCGCAATGTTGCCTCCGATGGAGCAGGAGTCCAGGCTGGCCGGGTCGGGAGGGTAGAACAGCCCCTCCGCCTCCACGGCGCGATGGAGGTTGCCGGTGATCACCCCGGGCTCCACCGTCACCATCAGGTTCTCCCGGTCGATCTCCAGGATGCGGTCCATCCTCTCCGTGGACAACACCAGTCCCCCCAGGGCGGGCACCGCACCGCCGCTCAGCCCCTGGCCGGCGCCGCGCGGGGTGACCGGAAAGCGCCTTTCGCGGGCCAGGCGCAGGATCGCGGAGATCTGCCCGGCGCTTCGCACCCGGGCCACCGCCTCCGGTGGGTGGTGCAGCTCCGCCACCTCGTCGTGGGAGTAGGTCTCCAGGGCCTCCCCGGCGCAGAGCAGGTCCTCCTGGCCCACGATCTGACGCAGGCGCTCCAGGGTGTTCCCGTCGATCCTGTTGTACATGTGCCTACGGTAGTGGGGGCCCTCCTGGCTGTCAAGCGGGAGCTTTCCGGCGTCCCCGGGGCCGCGCTGCGGCGGGAGGCGGCGCGGTTTGAGCCCTGAGGTGGAAGCCCGGCCCGGCTCCGGTCTCTCACTCCATTCGTTCAGTTGGCCGTCACGAGCGAGGCTGATACCGTGTAGGATCTGGCGGAGGAGTCCGCCGCGGTGACGGTGTAGGTGACGTCGTCAAAGGAGATCGCAGCCTTCTCCTTCACGGCTGCCGCCAACCCTCCAATGTCCGTGGACGTGGAGGCCGTCATCGACGAGGCGCAGTCGACGATAACGGCGATCCTGCCCGCAGATGCGAACCGGCAGGCGATGGTGGCGACCTTCGAGACCACGGGCAGATCGGTGAGCGTGGGAGGGACCGTCCAGGAGTCCGGAGTCACGGCCAACGACTTCACGAATCCTTTGACTTTGAAATGGCCCTCCATCGTGTATAATGGCGCGTTCACCAATGCGCTCGCTGCAGGAGGCGTATATGAAAGGGGCCGGCCTGTCCATTCTGGCGGCTGCGGCCTTGCTCGTACTGCTGTTCAGCTCCGGCTGTCCGGAACCTTCCTGCCCCGTTTTTCCGCCCCCGCCCGGCAGGCCGGCGGGCCGCCGTGGCCCCTACCTGCCCTGCGAGGATTCCTCCCGGCGCTCTCGCGCCTTCAGCCGGTCGATGAAGCGCCTGTTCTGGCGGGAGGTCATCTCCTCCAGGCTCCTGGCGGACCAGTCGTGGAACCCCCGCCCGCTCTTGGCGCCGAAGTGGCCCTGGCGGTAGCGCTCCATCAGCAGTGGCTGCGGCTCCTTGTCGTCCGCCAGGCTCCTGAACAGGTAGCTCTGCACCGCGACCTGCAGGTCCAGCCCCACCGAGTCCATGTACTCCATGGGCCCGATCATCGAGTAGCGCGGTCCCAGGCTGGAGAGGATCACCCGGTCGATGTCCTCCGCGGTGGCCACCCCCTCCTGCACCAGGTGGATGGCCTCCCGGAACAGCGCATGCTGCAGGCGGTTGCCGATGTGCCCCGGAACGTCCTTCTTGAGGAGCACCGGCTCCTTGCCCAGCCCCCGCAGAAACGCCAGGGAAAGCTCGACCACCTGGGGGGAGGTCTGCTCCCCGGCCAGCACCTCCACCAGCGGCACCAGGTAGGGAGGGTTCCAGAAGTGCATCACCAGCATGCGGTCGCGGCGGCGCATCCCGGCGCCGATGTCGTTCGGCGACAACCCCGAGGTGCTGGAGGCCATCAGGGTACGCTCCGGGCAGTGGCGCTCCAAACGGGCGAACAGCTTCTGCTTGGTCTCCAGGTTCTCGACGATCCCCTCGAAAAGGAAATCGGCGTTTCCCACCGCCTCCTCCGCGTCGGTGGACGTGGCCAGGCGGGAGCGGACCCGCTCGGCCTCGGCCTCGCTGTAGAGCCCGGCGGCCACCAGGTTGCGCAGGTTCTTGCCGTAGCGGGCCAGCCCTTTCTCCAAGCTGGCCTCCCGGCGCCCCACCATGGTCACCGCGTACCCCGCCATGGTGCAGGCCAGGCTGATGTCCGGTCCGATCATCCCGGTGCCGATGACGGTGATATTCCTGATCTCTTCGAGCTCCATGCTGGTTCCTCTCCTCTGTGCTCGGTGAATGGTCTTCTACGAACGGTCTTCGCTCGAACTGCCGGCCGCGCCGGTGACCAGCGCGGCCGGCGCCCCTCCGGAGCCTCCGGCACGCCCATCTAGAGGAAGGCCTTGAAGGGGATGTTGGGCTGGTCCACGTAGAAGTTTTCCTCCCCCTTGGGGTAGTTGTAGCGCCCCTTGTCGGCGTCGTCCGGGTAGGTGAACTTCCCGCCCACCTTCCAGATGAAGAGCTTGAACTTCATGGAGTGGCGGTTGAAGTGGTGCAGCACCTCCAGCTCCGCGGGGTCCACGCTCTGCATGGACCACATGTCGTAGTGGAAGGGGATCAGCACCTTGGCGCGCAGGTTCTGGGCGATGCGCAAAGTGTCCGAAGCGGTCACCTTGTCCTGGATGCCCAGGCCGTTCTCCCCGAAGGAGACCAGGCAGACGTCGATCTGGTGGTCCCGCCCGTGCAGGTAGAAGCCGTTGGAGTAGTGCGAGTCTCCCGAGTGGTAGATGCTCCCGCCGGGGGTCTTGATGATGTAGTTCACCGCCCGCTCGTCCATGGGCGGGAGCGGTTCCCTGCGGAAGTCAACCCCGTAGGGGGGCGGGGTGATCAGCACGGTGCGGTCGAAGGAGTCCACCGCCACCACCTCGGTGTCGTTCACCCGCACGGTGTCGCCCGGCTTCACCATGACGATGCGGCCTTCCGGCACTCCCCACTCCTTCCAGGTCCTGCACACCAGCTCCGGCCCCACGAAGCGGGCCTGGGTGTACTTCACGACTGCCGCCGCCACGTAAGGGCAGAAGTGATCGCCGTGGATGTGGGTGGCCAGCAGGGCGTCCAGCTTCTGGACGGCGAAGGGATCCAGCACGTGGGGGCTGCAGCGCAGGTAGGGCGGCAGCACCCGCGCCCCGGTCATGCGGGTCATCTGGTCGTCCTTGATCTCCTCGTAGGGCCTGTCTTTCTTGGTGTGCCGTCCGCGCTGGGCCCAGAAGTCCACGGCGATATCCGCCTGCGGGCTCTTCACCCAGATGCCGGTGCAGGCCAGCCACCACATGGTGAACTTGCCCTGGGGCACCTTCTCCGCCGCGATCTCCTCGTTCAGCCAGCTTCCCCACTCGGGGAAGTTGTCCTGCAGCCAGCGGTTGCGGTCGATCTCGTTGACGTTCATGGTTGCCATGAGCTCCTCCAGGTTGCCTTATGTTCTCTCAGTTCCTTTGACAAAGGATCGATAAAGGATCACCGGTAGCTCCCGTACCTCTGCAGCGTCTCCCACATGACCATGAAGTTCTCGGGAGGCACGTCGTACTGGGTGTTGTGCACCGGG
The DNA here is from genome assembly GCA_964490725.1 of uncultured Spirochaetaceae bacterium. GTDB lineage: Bacteria > Spirochaetota > Spirochaetia > SZUA-6 > DRHE01 > CAZBDU01. The sequence goes on from CAZBDU010000044.1 coordinate 28,265, forward strand.
GTGAAGACGAACCCCCCGCCCGGGGCCAGGTCGTCGATTCTCCGCTTCACCTCGTCTCTCACCTCCTCCCTGCTCCCTTTGGGAAGTATGTGCTGGGTGTCGACTCCCCCTCCCCAGAAGACGATGTCGCTTCCGAACTCCTTCTTAAGCCGGCGGGTGTCCATCCCCTCCGCCGTGTACTGAACGGGATTCAGGATGTCCACCCCGATCTCGATGAGGTCGGGGATCAGATCGCGCACGGCGCCGTCGCTGTGAAAGAAGAGGTAGACCTTCCCCCGGGCGAGCTTCCTGATCCCGGCAAAGAGCCTGGCATGGCGGGGCTTCACCATGGCGCGGTACATCTGCGGAGAGATGAGGGTGCGCCGCTGGTCGCCCAGATCGTCGCCGGTCCTCAGGATCAACGGGTAGGCTTGGATCGTCTCCAGCGCCGTCCGCCAGTAGGCCAGCTGGATCTCCACCATCCGGTCCATGAGATAGCAGGCCAGCTCGGGCTTGTCGATCAGGTCGATGTAGAAGTTCTCGTAACCCCGCAGCATGAAGGGCGTGGTGAAGGTCTCGGCGAGCTCGCTCTCCACCACCAGCGCGCAGTCCGTCTGCTCCCGGAGCTGCCGCGCCCGCACGTCCAGTCCCTCGACCCTGTCCTTCCGGGAATGATCGGGCCACCGGTAGCCGGAGAGCTCCTCGAGGCTTGCCGCCTCCGCCAGCGGCGAGCCGCTGACGTCGTAGTACAGGCCGCCGTCCTTGGGCTGGCGCCAGCTGATTCCCCACTCGTCGACGATGGTGCGGTGCGTCTGATCCTCGGAGCGTTCCCTGGCCCACCTGGCCGGGCTGTAGGTGGCCGGCAGCAGGCCCCGGGTGTCCACCCGGAGCCTCCTGAGCACCCGCTCGTCCATGTCGGCGATTCCGGACCTCTCGTACAGGACTGCGGCCGGAAGGTCGCCCAGCCCCAGGTGAGCCACCAGCTTCCGGTAGGCCTGGACGTTGACACCCGTGACGATGGTGCTGCCCAGGTCGAAGGGCACCCGGTCGGGCTCCCGATGCTCGAGAGCGTGGAGGACTCGTTCCTGCGGGCCCACGGCGCTTCAGCCCTTCACCGCACCGGCGGTCAGCCCTCTGATGATGCTCCTGGCCGAAAAGAAGGTGAACAGGAAGGCGGGCAGGGCCACGATCACGGCGATGGCCGTGATCTCGCCCCACTGCACGCCCAGCTCGGTCATGCGCAGGGAGATCGCCACCGGCAGGGTGCGGGTGTACCGGTCCGTCAGCACCAGGGACATGATGAACTCGTTCCAGGCGATGCGGAATACGAAGATGCCGGCCACGGCGATCCCCGGGCTGATGAGCGGCACTATCATGCGGAAGAAGATCCCCAGCTCGCTGCAGCCGTCGATCACCGCACTTTCCTCGATCTCCACCGGGACCTCCATCATGAAGGAGCGCAGCACCCAGATGGTGAAGGAGACGTTCAGGGCGATGTAGGCGAAGATCAGCCCGGCGCGGGTGCTGGCCATGCCCAGGCGGTTCCAGAGGATGAACAGCGGCACGATCATCACCGCCGGCGGGACCATGCGAAAGAGAAGGGTGGCCGTGGTGACCACCCGCTTGCCCAGGAAGGAGAAGCGCACCAGAGCGTAGGCGGCGAAGGCTCCAATCAACACGGACAGGAGAGCGGTGGAGGTGGCGACGATGACGCTGTTCGCCAGATAGCGGACGAAGTGCTCCTCGAAGACGACCGCCTTGTAGGCCTCCAGGGTGGGCTTGAAGATCCACGCCGGGGGGATCGCGAAGGTCTGCACCCTGGTCTTGAGAGAGGTGGTGATCATCACGTAGATGGGGAAGAGGATGATCAGCGAGGCCAGGATGAGGAGCAGGTAGCGAAAGAAGCTGGAAAGGCCCCGGCGGGAGAGTGCTTTCATGACGACCTCCTCCGTTCGGTTCTGAAGATGCCGAGCACCCCCAGAGCCACCAGCAGCATGTAGAGGATGAGGAGCACCGAGATCGCCGAGGCCCGTCCCAGGCGCTGGCCTAGGAATGCGGTCTTGTAGATGTGCAGAGACAGCACCTCCGTGGACAGGCCCGGGCCTCCGAAGGTCATGATGTACATGACCACCAATCCTCGCATGGCGTCGATCAGCCGCAGCACCACGGTGATGCCGATGATGGGCTTGATGATGGGCAGGGTCACGTGCATCAGCCTCTGCCAGTAGTTGGCGCCGTCCACCACTGCGGCATCGATGGCATCATCCGGGACGGTCTGCAGCCCGCCCAGCAGGAGGAGGAAGACGAACGGGGTCCACTGCCAGATGTCGGTGATGATGATCGAGGCCAGGGCGGTGCTCGGCTGGGAGAGCCACAGCACGGGCTTGATCCCCACCTGGCCCAGGAAGAAGTTGATCAGGCCGTAGGTGGGGTTGTAGAGGAAGCGCCACACCACCCCCACCACCACCGGTGCGACCATGATCGGCAGGATGAACACCGTTCGGAAGAAGGTGAGCCCTGCCGTCTTCCGCTCCGCCAGCAGCGCCAGAGCGAGCCCGATGAGCAGCTCCGCCACCATGGTGACCGCGATGAAGATGCTGGTCACCCTGAGGCTGGTCAGGAACTGGGGGCTCTGCAGAGTCTCCAGGTAGTTGGCAAAGCCCACGAACAGCGGCGCCTTGCCGCGCAGGTCCCGTAAGGCCCAGCGGAAGAAGCTCAGGCCAACGCCGTAGAAGACCGGGTAGAACAGCGCCACCGCGAACACGAAGAGGACCGGCGCCAGAAAGGCGTAGGGGGTGGTCTTCCTCAGCAGTCTTTTGGCATCCACCATATCGGGCCCCCGTGTGATGGCCAGGGGGGCGGCCGGCAGGCCGCCCCCGATTGTCGATGATTTTACTTGTAGTAGCCGCCCTCTTCCATGATCTTGCGAATCGGCTCCACCACGGACTGCATGGCCGCTTCCGGGGTCTTGTCCCCGGTCATGACCTGGTTCACCGCCACGCCGAAGTACTGCGTTTCGATCTCGGGATACTCGGCGATCACCGGGCGCCAGTTGGGGTCGGCGTACTTGCCCTGCTTCACCAGCACGGGATACTCCGGGAACTTCGCCTGCAGCTCGGGATCCATGAGGATGGAGTTCCTGTCGGTGAGCTGCACCCCCGCCTCGGCGAGCTTCTTCTCCACCTCCTTGCTGGTCAGCCAGGTGATGAACATCCAGCCGGCCTCCTTGTGCTTGGAGTTGGCCGGGATGGCCACGCCGAAGCCGCCGGTTTCCGAGAGCCTGGTCTTCTTCATTGGGGTGATGGTGTAGGCCACCTTGCCGTCCACCTTGGACGAGTTAGGATCGCGCGCCAGCCCGGCGATGCGGCTGTGGTCGAAGTACAGCGCCGCCTGGCCCAGCAGGAAGGCGTTGTCGTTGCCGCTCTCGTCGAAGCCCGGAATTCCCGGCGGACCCCACTTCACCATGTCCTTCATGAAGCGCAGCACGTCGATGGACGCCGGTTGCGTGAAGGCGATGTTCCACTTGTCGTCGAAGATCTTCGCTCCCCAGGGGTCGGCGAAGTTGAGCCAGGCCGCGCCGGCCTGATGGCCGGCCTGCCCGCGCATGGTCAGCCCGTACACGCCGGGGACGTGCTCTGAGAAGTACCTGGCCTCCTTGTAGACCTCGTCCCAGGTGTCCGGCGCCTGGAACCCTGCCTGGTCGAAGAGGTCCTTGCGGTAGCCGAAGATCGAGGTCTCCGAGCTCGCCGGGATGGCGTACTGATGGGTGTTGGTTCCCGGTCCACCGCCCAGGTAGATGTCCGTGCCCTTGCAGTCCAGGCACACCTTGCCCTGCACGTCGACGTAGGCTTTGATCAGGTCGCCGTAGTCGTACTCCGGGAAGGTCAGGGTTGGGTCGGTGATGTAGTCGTCCAGCGGCGCCAGATAGCCGGCCTTCACGTACTCCGTCTTCCACAGTGGTCCCACGATGCTGATGACGTCGTAGTCCCCGGAAGGCTTGCTGAGCTCCAGGAGCTGCTTGTCGTGCAGGCGCATGTAGTTCATCTTGTCCACCTCGACCTTCATCCCCGTCTTGGCCTCGAACTCGGGGATGAGCTCGATCCACTTGTTGTAGGCCAGGTGGGCCGGGAAGTTGAGGACGATGGTGGTCCCTTCGAACCGGTGCCAGTCGAACCCGCCCGCAGTCGTTGTGGCCGCCGGCGCCTTGGTGCCCGCCTCCTGCTTTCCGCCCGCCAGCAGGGAGGCCGTCCCGACCACTCCCATGGCGGCGATGAGGACGGCCACGAGAAGCGTTTTGCCTGTTCGCTTCATCCCAATACCTCCTATCTGTTTGGAATTCTTTATCTGCGCGGGCTCACTGCCCGTCGTTGCCTGCCTGCGGACCCTGCCCGGGCTTCGCTGCCTGCCGCCGGGCCTCCTGCTGGAACTCCCGGGAGCGGTCGAAATGCCGCCGCATGCTCTGCGCCGCCGCGGCGCGGTCCCGGGCCTTGACCGCCGCGATGACCGCCCGGTGCTCCTCGATGGCGGAAAGAAGCCGCCCCATCACCCGCTCCCGGCCGATCTCCTTTTCGAACTCCTTGAAGAGTTGGATCACGTCGGAAATGAGCAGCGTGAGGATGGACTTCAGGATCGGGTTCTTGGAGTACTCGGCGATCTTGAGGTGGAAGACCATGTCTTCATCGAAGCTCGTCATGCCGTTCCTGATCCTCTCGGCGATGCTCCGCTGGACTGTCTCCAGCTCGGCGATCTCCCCGTCCCCGGCCCGCTGCGCCACCAGCTCGGCGGCGTACACCTCCAGCACGCAGCGGGTGTCCACCAGTGCATCGAAATCCCGGTCCTCCAGCTTCAGGACGTTGGCCAGCAGCCCCTCCAGGGCGTCCACCCCGATGGAGGCCACGTAGGTGCCGCTCTGGGGAACGGTCTTCAGGATCCCGTAGGTCTCCAGGCGCCGGAAGGCCCGGCTGATGGGACCGCGGGGAACGCCCAGCTTCTCTTCGATCTTCTTCTCCGAGGGCAGGCGATCTCCGGGCTTGAGCACCCCGGAAGCGATGAGCTCGCGGATCTGCTGGATCACCACGTCCACGGGATCGGGCAGATCGATGCGGTGGAAGTGGTCGATGAGCTGTCGGCTCGACACGGCATGTCCTTACTAGCAGGTAACAACTACCAGCTAATAGGTAGTTTAACAGAAAATGTCGTGACGTCAAGGGGGTATCGCAAGAAAAGTTCTCCTGAAGTTGTGGTGCTACCGGCTGTGGGCCTGGCGCAGGAGGCGCCTGCGGAACTCTCTGGAGAGCTCGAAGTGGCGCTTCATGGCGCCGGCGGCCTCCTGGGGACTTCGCGAGCGGATGGCGGCGACGATCCGCTCGTGCTCCTCGATCGCGTCCACCAGGCGCCGGTGAACGGCCTGCGCTCCGATGTGCTTTTCCAGCTCTCTGAACAGCTGCAGCACGTCGGAAACAAGCAGGGTGACGATGGACTTGAGGATCGGGTTGCCGCAGAGCTCGGCGATCTTGAGATGGAAAACCATGTCCTCGTCGAAGCTGTGCAGCCCGCCGCGGATCTTGGCAGCGATGTCGAGCTGGATGCGGCCAAGCTCCTCGATCTGCGCATCCGTGGCGTCCTGGGCCATCAGCTCGGCTGCATGGATCTCCAGGACGTAGCGCGTGTCGTCCAGCGCCTCCAGGTCCCTGTCCTCGAGCTTCAGCACGTTGGTCAACAGCCCCTCCAGGGCGTCCACGCCGATGGAGGCCACGTAGGTGCCGCTCTGCGGGACCGTCTTGAGGATGCCGTACGTCTCCAGCCTCCGGAGGGCCTTGCTGATCGCGCCCCGGGCAACGCCCATCTTCTCCTCGATGCTTTTCTCCGAAGGCAGACGGTCCCCGGGCTTCAACAGCCCGGAGTGGATCAGGTCGCGGATCTGCTGGATCACCAGATCCACCGGGTCGGGAAGGTCGATCTTGCGAAAATGATCGAGCAGCGTCTTGCGGGACATGGCCGGCTAGGGGCGATTCTCGGGGCAGGCGTCCTGGTCTGTCAACCCTGCAGAGTGCCGGTGCGCTCGCTTGAGCCCTCGTCGATGGCGACGACCCGCGCCGGGCTGCCCCCCGCGCCCTGGATGGCCATGGGCAGGCAAAAGAACGTCCAGCGCCTTCGCCCCATCCTGGCGATCTCCTCCAGGTACACCTCCTCGACCAGCGGCACCCCCGCACCCAGCAGTATCTTGTGGGCCACGGGCCCTTTGTCGGCGGGAAGATAGGGGTCGTACAGGTCGATGCTGAGCCCGTCGGTGCCGACGACCTTTGCCTTCCGCTCCACCAGCCAGGCCGCGCCGCTTTCATCCAGCGCCGGCCAGTCCATCAGGTACTCCCGGGTGAACCCGCGGCGAGCTCCCCAGCCGGTATGGAGCATCACGATGTCTGCCTCCACCATGTGGGCGGCCGCCTCCCGGAGCACCTCCGCGCTGATGGCGCCCCTCTCCTCCAGCAAGGGCACCTCTGCCACGATCCCCTCGCCGATCCAGGTCTCCACCGGCACCTGGTCGAGGGCCGCCCCCTCGGCCAGCTTGTGGTAGGGCACGTCGACATGCGTGGCGGTGTGCGTGTTGAGGGCCAGCTTCTCCACGTTGGCATCGTGTCTCGGGATGTAGAGCATTCTCTCCACCGTCGGCGGGTCCAGGGTGGGCCAGCACGGGCAGTTGTGGTAGAGCGGCTGGGTCAGATCGAGCACCTTCTTGATCTTCATCGTTTCCCCCGGAAAAGCGCAGGGCCCACCGGAACGCTCCGGTGGGCCCTGCTCTGAATCCCATCAACTCCTGCCCCAGGCGCAGAGCCTCCTGGCTCTCACTTGGGCACCGGGATTTTGGGAGCGGGCTTGCCCTCCTTCTGCAGAGCGACGAACTGCTTGGTCCAATCCTGAGGAAAATACCCGCTTGCCACCCCGCCTTCCGGGGTGTTCTTCAGCCACGCCTCCAGCTCGGGCTGCTCGATCGTCAGCAGCGGCGCCACCAGATCGTGGGGAACGTCCTCCCCGGCAAGGATCTCCACGGCAACCCAGAGCCCGATCTGGGACATTCCCGGCGGGCTGGAGATGGAAAAGGTGGTGTACCCGGTGGCGTCGTGCTGCTCCTTCCACCACTTCAGCTCCACGTAGCGGTTGCCCATGCAGATGATCGGGTAGGGACGCCCCGCGGCCTTGAAGGCCTGCGCGGCGCCGTAGCCGTCGCCGCCCTGGTCCACCACGCCGTCGATCTTGGGCAGCGTGGGCAGCACCTGGGCGACCGCCTTTTGGGACACCGTCTGGGTCCAGTCCCCGTGCACGGAGGCCAGCACCTTCAGCCCCGGCCACTCCTTCTCCCCCTTTACCACTCCCTCGTGGATGGCGGGATCGATCGAGGTGCCCGCCAGCCCGCGAATCTCCAGGATATTGCCCTTCCCGCTCAGGCGGCCGTTGAGATACTTCATCTCGTCGTAGCCCATGGAGGGATAGTCCAGGTCGATCCGCCACGCCGACGGCTCGGTCACGATGCCGTCAAAGGAGACCACCACCACTCCCGCATCGTGGGCCGCCTTCACCGCGCCGTTGATGGCCGTGGGGGAGGCCGCATCGATGACGATGGCGTCGTAGCCCTCCAGGACCAGGCTCTGCACCTGCGCCGCCTGGGCGGTCGCCGAGTTCTCGGCGGTGGTGAAAGACTTCACCTCCTTGAGGATGCCCTTGCTCACCGCCTCCTGGCCCGCCTGCTCCCAGGTCTTCAGCATGGCCTGCCGCCATGAATTGCCTGCGTAGTTGTTGCTCAGGGCTACCCGCATCTGCGAAGTATCCTTGGTCGTCGGCA
>CAZBDU010000044.1:36090-42994 GCA_964490725.1 uncultured Spirochaetaceae bacterium
CGCCCATTTACCGGTGGGCGCCCCGGCCGCGGGCTCGGGCGCCGGCGACGCCGGCCCGGAGCTTTCCTTTGTCCCGGCGGCGAAGGCTCCCGTGGCGACAGCCGCGACGAGGACGCAAACCAGGAGCGCCGGGAAAAGAGATCGCTTGTGCTTCATTCTCAACCTCCTCGACATTTTTCTTGATCTCTTCTCTAAAGTCTGGTTCAGCGGAACTGCGGCTGTCAAATTCGCCCCGCGCGGCGGGCTAGCCGCTGCCGAGCTGCTGGTGGACCACCTGGAAGCCCGACCAGGTGATGTCCCGGCAGAGGGCGGCCAGCTTCGGGAACGCCTCCTGGTGCTCCCTGGAGGCCACCCACTGCAGCCGCAGCTCCTCGCTGTCGAAGGCCAGCTCGATCTGGTAGCGCCGCAGGGCGTTCTGCATCTTCAGCATGGCCACCCTGCGGAAGCCCTCCTGAACGCGGATGGCCGGAACGAAAGCGGTGCGGAAAGCCTCTTCCAGCTCCCGCTCCTTCCCGGCCAGCACCTCCAGGATCATGTGCAGCTCGATCACGATCCTCACTCCCTTCCCGGTTCCCGGCGCGCCGGCCGGCCGCCGGAACGCCCCAGGCCCCGCCCTCAGCCGAACTGGAAGCTCTCTCCAGGCTGCAGGCGCACCAGCCGCACCCCGGGCGCCCGCACCCGCATCTCCGCTTCCAGGCGGTCCAGGTCGAGCATCTGGTTGGCAAACGTCCCATGATGGACCGGGATCAGCACCTCCGGCAGGATCAGCGAGGCCGCATAGGCCGCCTCCCGGTAGCCCATGTTGTACTTTCCACCCACCGTGCAGACGGCCAGCTGCGGCGCGTACAGGTCACGGATCAGCGCCATATCCCCGAACACGCCGGTATCCCCCGAGTAGTAGAGGGCGGGGCCCTCCGGCAGGCGCAGAACGTAGCCCGTGGAGCCGGAACCCGGCACGACCGTCCCGTCCTTCTGGAACTCCTCCCCCAGGATCTCCGAGGTGTGGTGGGCTGTCACCATGGTCAGCGTGAAGTCGTCGGTCTCCCAGCTGCCGCCGATGTTCAGCGGGTAGGAGCCTTCGTCATAGGCGATCCCCTTGTGGTCGGCATAGATCCCGATCTCCGGGGTGCATATCAGCTTTGCCCCCGTCTGCCTGACGATGGCCAGGGAGTCGCCGATGTGGTCGTCGTGTCCGTGGGTGACGCACACCGCCGTGGCCTTGCGGATGTCGCTCAGCTTCAGCGTGCACTTCGGGTTGCCCTCGATCCAGGGATCGAAGTAGATCGTATGCCCCTTGGCCTCCACCTGGAGGGAGGCGTGCCCCAGCCAGGTCACCTTCACCGTTGTCATACCGCATCACTCCTTCAACGTTCCTTCTCACCCCCGCCCGCCACGATCACCGCCACGATGACCACCCCGGTCAGCGCCACCCGCAGGCCCTCGTTGATGCCGAAGGTGTTGAGCATGGCCTGCAGCAGATAGAGAAACATGGCGGCGCCCCAGATGCCGGGGACGTTCGATCTGCCGCCGGCCACACTGGAGCCCCCCAGAATGACCACCGCGATGGATCCCAGGAGGTAGTCCGAGCCCAGGTCCAGGGAAGCGCCCCCGGAAAAGGCGGCCAGCAGGGCACCGGATATGGCCGCCAGAAAGCCCGAAATGACGTAGGTGAGCAGCTTGACGCGGTCCACCTTGATGCCCACCAGCCGGGCCGCCTTGGTGTTCTGGCCGATCGCCGTGACCGACCTGCCGTAGACCGTGCGCGCCAGGACGAAGCCCATGAGCACGGCGAACGCTACGGTCACCAGGGCGATGACCGGGATGCCGAAGACGCGGGCCACCACGAAATTGGCCAGCGCTTCCGGCGGCTCCACCAGGTAGCCCCGCTCGTAGGTGATCGCCGCCGAAAGGACGATCAGGTTGGAGGCCAGGGTGGCCACGATGGGCGGGATGCGCAGCAGCCAGATCAGGCCGTAGTTGAACAGCCCCACGGTGATCCCGGCCAGCAGGGTCAGCAGCAGGCCCCAGGGGATGTTTCCCGGCACTCCGTCCATCACCCTCATGGCGATTCCGCCCCCCAGGGTCATGACCGACGGCACCGACAGATCGATGTTGCCGGGGCCCAGGGTGATCACCAGCATCTGGCCGATGCCCACGATCACTGAGAAGACCGCGAAGCTGAGGGTGGCGGAGATGGTCTGGCCCGCGCTCTGGGCATGGACCAGGGAGACAGTAAGCCAGATGAGGATGGAGGCGATGAACGACCACGTCCACGATTGGTTTCGGATCCAGTTCACTATCCGGTTCATGGCTATCTTGTCCCGCGTGCGGTGATCAGGCGCCCGGCCAGGACCAGCACCAGGATGATCCCCTGTGCGCCGATCTGCCAGTCGGGGGAGATGTCCACGAAGGACAGGAAGGAGCCCGCCAGAGTCATCGTTATCGCTCCCAGCACGGCGCCCACCGGAGATATGCGTCCCCCCACGAAATCGCCGCCCCCCAGGATCACCCCGGCGATGCTCAGGAGGGTGTACTGTGAGGCCAGGTTCGCGTCCGCGGAGGTCGTGGTCCCGGCCAGGCTCAGCCCGGCCAGAACCCCGAACAGGCCGGCCAGGCAGTAGGCGGCGACCTTGCCGGACAGCACCGACCAGCCCGCCCGCGAGACGGCCATGGCATTCCCGCCGATGCCCCGCAGCACCACCCCGTAGCCGGACCGCATCAGGGCGAAGTAGGCGATGAGCCCGATGGCTGCGGCCACGATGATCGGCAGCGGCACCACCGGCGGGCTCAACGACACCGCGGCCTGGAGCCACCCGGGCGCGGCGCCGCCGGGTCTGGGCAGGATCAGCAGGGCGACCCCCCGCCACACGTAGGACATGCCCAGGGTGACCACGATGGCCGGCACCCGGCGTGTATGGATCAGGGCGCCCAGCAGTCCGTACATGACGATGGAAAGCGCCAGGGCGCCGAAGCCCAGCAGAGCGGACCTGGGCAGGATCTGAACGGCTATGGTGGCCACCATGCTGACGAAGGCGCCCACCGAGAGGTCCAGATCGTTCACCATGATGATGAGCATCTGCCCCACGGTGGCGAACACCAGGGGAATCGCCAGGTTCAGAAGCAGCTTGAAACCCAGATAGCTCATGGTGCGCGGCTGGATGTAGAAGAGCGGCAGGAGGATCACGGCCACCGCTACCACCGGCATGAGCTGCCGTGCCATGCCCCTGCGCACGCGCCTGGTCATGCTCTCACTCCCCTTCGATTCCTTCTACCGGCCTGGGTTCGAATTGCCGTCCTTGGGGGCGGCCTCGGAGAAGGCTGACTGAAGCACCCTGGCCTCGCTCAGCTCGTCTCTGCTCAGCTCGCTGACGATGGTCCGGTTTCTGAAGACGTAGATGCGGTCGCAGTTGCGCAGCTCCTCGGTCTCCGTGGTATACCACAGGAAGGTCCTGCCTCTGCGGGCCTCCTCCTTGATGAAGTCGTACACCTCCAGCTTGGTGTGCACGTCCACCCCTCTCATGGGGTCGTCCATCAGCACGATGTCGGCCTCTGAGCCCAGCGCCCTGGCGAACAGGACCTTCTGCTGGTTGCCGCCGGAGAGGGAGAAGATGTTGTTCCGGACGTCCGGGGTCTTGATCCCGATCAGGCCGCGCCACTTCTCGGCCAGCTCCACCTCCGATCCCGGATCGATCAGCGGCCCTCGGAGCAGGCGGTCGTAAGAGCAGACGGTGATGTTCTTGGCGATGGACCAGAGCGGGAAGACCCCGTCGGTCTGCCGGTCCCCGGCGATGAAGGACACCTTGCCCTCCACCACGGTATCGCCGCGGCTCCTGCCCTCTGCACGGAACAGCCTCAGCAGCAGGTCGGTCTGTCCGTGTCCGGCCAGCCCCGAGAGGCCCACGATCTCGCCGCGGCGGACCAGCAGCTCAGGGACCTCTTCTCCGCCGGCCACCCTGGCGCGGACCACCACCGGGCCGGCCTCTCGCTCCGTGGAGACCGGGCGCCGGGCCGCCTGCTCGGCCCTCTCCTTCTGGGAGACGCCGCCCATCAGGCTCATCAGCTTTTCCCGATCCAGCTCCTTCGCCTCACCCACGGCCACCATCTGGCCGTCGCGCATCACGGCGATGCGATCCGAGGTCTCCAGGATCTCGGCCAGCGTGTGGGAGATGAAGATAATGCTCATGCCCTTGCCTACGGCGGCCCGGATGAAGCGGTGAAGCTGGGCGGAGACGTTCACGTCGAGGGAGGAGGTGGGCTCGTCGAGGATCACCACGTCCACCGGCTCCTCGGTCACGGTGAACGCCCTGGCGATCTCCACCATCTGCCGTTCGGCGATCGACAGAGTGGCCACCTCGTCGAGGGGACCGATGCCGTGGCCGGGGAATATCTCCGACAGTACATCCATGATCAGCTTCGTGGCTCTGCCGCGCCAGCCCCGTCCCTGCAAGGAGCGGTGGAAGATCTTGGTGTTCTCCAGCACACTCAGGTTGGGGCAGAGCGACAGCTCCTGGAAGACGCAGCGGACGCCCAGCCGGTGGGCCTGACTCGCGGAGTAGTCCTGGGTTTGCAGCTGCCCGCGGACGAAGATCTCCCCCGAATCGGGCTTCTGCGTTCCCGCCAGCACGTGCATGAGGGTGGACTTACCGGCGCCGTTGTAGCCCACCAGTCCCAGACAGGTGCCCGCCTCCGCCGAGAGGTCCACGCCCGCCAGCGCCTTGACGGCCCCGAAGCTCTTCGAGATGTTCTCAAGTCGAGCGGTCTTGTCGCTCATGGCGCCTCCTCGTACACGGCAATATGCTGCACAGCTACTATTCTAGTACATCCGTCGCACCCTTTGCCAGGAGCTGTGCGTGGCCTGGAGCCTCTTCACCGCATCGTGCGCCCGGCCCTGACGGGCCCGCCCGGGGCAGCGCGCCTCGGCCACGAGCAGTGGGCCGAAGGAATCGCGATGGTGAGGTGGCAAGGCGTCCGCCTGCAGGTCGTGCCTGCAGGGCGTGCCTGCAGGGCGTGCCTGCAGGGCGTGGAAGGCTCCGGCTCGTCGCGCCGCCTGCGTTGACAAGGGCAGGACAGTTCATCAGAATAAACAGGGTGGGCGCCCTGAGGGCGCCAATCCGAAACAGCCAATCGAGCTACCCTGAGGCGACGAGGAGCGGGCCATGAAGGCGGACATCGGACTGATCGGTCTGGCCGTGATGGGCCAGAACCTGGTGCTGAACGTGGAGAGCCGCGGCTACGCGGTGGCGGTCTACAACCGCACCGCCGAGCGCACCCGGGAGTTCATCGAGCAGCGGACCGAGGGCAGGAAGATCCAGCCGGCCTACTCCGTCGAGGAGCTGGTGGAAAGCCTCCAGAAGCCGCGGCGAATCATGATCATGGTGAAGGCCGGCTCCCCGGTGGACGCGGTGATCGAGGAGCTCGTCCCCTTTCTGGAGAAGGGGGACATCCTGATCGACGGGGGCAACTCCTTCTTCCAGGACACCATCCGGCGCAGCCGCGCCCTGGCGGACAGGGGGCTTCTGTATATCGGCACCGGTGTCTCCGGCGGGGAGGAAGGCGCTCTCCACGGGCCCAGCATCATGCCCGGCGGCCAGCCGGAGGCCTACCAGGCGGTGGAGAAGATCTTCACGGACATCGCCGCGCGGGTGGACGGGGAGGCCTGCTGCACCTACATCGGCGCCGACGGGGCCGGGCACTACGTGAAGATGGTGCACAACGGCATCGAGTACGGGGACATGCAGCTCATCGGCGAGGCCTACGTGCTGATGAAGGACGCGCTGGGGATGAGCCACCAGGAGATGCACCGGAGCTTCGCCGACTGGAACCGGGGAGACCTTGGTTCCTATCTCATCGAGATCACCGCGGACATCCTCTCCAAGAAGGACCCGGAGACCGGGGAGCCCCTGGTGGAGATGATCCTGGACAAGGCCGGCCAGAAGGGCACCGGCAAGTGGACCAGCCAGTCCGCCCTGGACCTGGGGATCGCCGCGCCCACCATTGCGGAGGCGGTGTTTGGCCGCTGCGTCTCTGCCGTCAAGGAGGAGCGCCTGGAGGCCGCCTCCGTGCTCTCCGGACCCGGGGCCGCGTTCCACGGGGACCGGGAGGAGTTCATCGAGTCGATCCGCAGGGCCCTCTACGCCTCCAAGATCTGCTCCTACGCTCAGGGGTTCGCTCTGATGCGGGCCGCGGCCCAGGAGTACGGCTGGAAGCTCAACATGGGGGAGATCGCCATGATCTGGCGTGGAGGGTGCATCATCCGGGCCAGGTTCCTGGGCAAGATCAAGGAGGCTTTCGACCGCAACCTTGAGCTCTCCAACCTGCTGCTGGACCCCTACTTCAGCCGCATCGTGCTGGACAACCAGGACCGCTGGCGGCAGGTGGTCTCCACGGCGCTGCAGATGGGGGTGCCGATTCCCGGCTTCGCCTCCGCCCTGTGCTACTTCGACGCCTACCGCAGCGAGCGCCTCTGGGCCAACATGGTGCAGGCGCAGCGGGACTACTTCGGGGCCCACACCTACCAGCGCGTGGACAGGGAAGGGACCTTCCACACCGACTGGCTGAATCTCTAGGACGGAGCGAAGCATGAGCTACCTGGACCACATGTTTGGGCTGGACGGCGCCACCGTGGTGATCACCGGCGGGGCCGGGGCCATCGCCGGCGCCTTCGCGGAGGCCCTGCTGCGGGCCGGCGCCAGGGTGTCCCTGTGGGGACACCACCAGAGCACCATCGACGAGCGCATCGAAGAGCTGGCCGGCAGGGACCGGTCGTTCCGCGACCGCCTCCTGGGGGTGGAGGTGGACACCGGAGAGGAAGCCGGCGTCCGGCGGGGACACGCGGCCCCCCCCCGGGGGGGGGGGGGGGCGGGGGGGCGGGGGGACCGGGGGGGGGGGCGCCGGGGCCAGCGCA
>CAZBDU010000045.1:0-42303 GCA_964490725.1 uncultured Spirochaetaceae bacterium
GCGGCGGCCCGGCGGCGGGAGCTCGCTGGCGGCGAGCCCAGGGGGCGCGCTCCGCCCAGATGGCCCCAGGCCCGCAGCCGGGAAATATTCCTTGCATAAGCAATCTGGTACTGATAGTATTCAGACGTTGTGAAAAGTGAGGGGTTCTTACCTCCGGCCCTGTCTGCGGACAAGCGGCGCCACACGCGTTTTCTCCACAACGACACCGTCCAGTGCATCGCCGGCAGCGGCGTGCTCTACGGTCATTGCGTCAACCTCAGCCGCGGCGGCATGCAGCTGGTGGTCCACCAGGGGGTGTCCCACGACTCGATCCGCAGCATCGCGTTCACCCTTCCCAACTCCCCGCAGACCCTGCACATGCCCTGCCGCCTGGTGCGGGCTGAAGGCACAGAGGGCAAGAGCCGGGAGAAGGTGCTGGGGATCGAGTTCAGCCCCAACGCGGACGCCCAGCTGCTGTTGATCGACACCTACATCCGGGAAGCCTACGGCGGCCAGGCTCCGCCCCGCCGTGACTTGAGGGAGCTGCCCAGGGCCGACTGCCTGATCGACGCGGTGCAGATCGACCGCGCCGGCGTGCGGGTGGTGTCAATCGAGAATATCTCGGCGGAAGGGCTGCTGATGCACTTCACCGGACCCCTGGCCGCCGAGGAGGAAGTGACCCTCTCCTTTCGCCTGCCCGGGGACGACCGGCTGCTTCGCGTTTCCGGGCGCGTGATCTACGTGATCCAGCGCGCCTACGGGGAGGTCTCCAGCGCCGGCATCGAGCTGCGCTTTCTCCGGGAGCTGGATCGCTCGCGGGTCGGCAACTACGCGGTTTCCGTTGCGGCCAGAGGCTCGCTGCAGGACCTGCATCACCTCATCAGCCGGGGCGGGCTGCACTCCAGGTACCGCATCGAAGAGGCCGGCCGCATCCGGAGAGTGCTGGAAGCTCTGTGCTCGCGAGGCGGTGTGCTCAACGTGCTCCTGGACCGCAGCGCCCGGCTGCTGGAGCTGGCGGTGGAGCGCCTCGACCCCAAAGAGGGGCGATTGCTCCTGTGGGGGGACGTGGACCTCCCGACTCTCGAGAGCCAGGAGGCGCCAACCGCCTACTGCTCCTTCTACGTTCCGCGCTGCAGCTACTACTTCAGCACGGCTCTCCTCCACTGTGGCGGCCAGCGCGCGGCTCTGGCCATCCCCACGGTCATCTACCAGTCAGAAAAGCGCTCCTACCAGCGCAAGCGCATGGAGCTGGAAGGCCAGGTCGAGCTGGACCTGCAGGGGAGCCATCCCACCGGACCGGTCCTGGGGCGGCTCCTGGATGTGAGCTGGCGGGGCTTCCGGTGCGAGATTCCCCTCGATCCGCACGGCAAGGAGGGCATCACGGAGGGCCAGCACCTGCGCTACGCCGCCCCGCAAGACCTCGACCTGCAGCAGCACGGCGTGGTGCGCCACGTTTCAGCGGCGGTGGACCGCGGCGGCAACCCGGTGCTGCGCATCGGAGTGGAAGCCGGCGTCCGCCGGCGCGAGGTCCCTTTCAGCCGCTACACCCCGGAGCAATGGGCTCGCGCCGCGGCAGGCCCCCGGAAGGGGGGGTACCGCGGGACCGGCGCCGGCAGCTCCACGGTGGTCCGCTATCACAACCGCAAGGGGCAGGAGATCGTGGGCCTCCTGAACTCCACCAGCCCGGGGGCGGAGGCGCCGGTGGTGATCATCCCTCCTGCCTTCGGAAAGAAGAAGGAGGTCATGTCGGCACTCGCGGCCACGCTGCTCGCGACCTTCGAGCGGTACGGCAAGAAGCTCGTGACCCTCCGCTTTGACGGCATCGACCGGCCAGGGGAAAGCTTCAACCACCAGCGCCGGCCTCGACGCGGCTACGAGATGCTCCACTACCGCCTCTTCCAGGGATTGGAGGATCTCCGCACCACCCTGGAGTGGGTCCACGACAACCCCTACTTCACCCCCACCAAGGTCTTCCTGGTCACCTCCAGCCTGGCGGCCATGGATGCCCGCAAGCTCCTGGCCTCACCCGACGGGCAGCGGGTGGACGCCTGGGTGAGCTGCATGGGGGTCCCCTGCGCCCGCTCCGCCTACGGGAACCTGCTGGGAGGGCTGGACATCATCGGCAACCACAGGATGGGGATCCCCAATGGCGTGGCCGGAGTGCTCGGCTACCTGCTGGACCTGGACAGGCTGGCGGCGGAGCTGATCGCCTACCGCTACGCCTACATCACCGACGCCCGCTTCGACATGGCCCGCATTGCGCAGCCCGTGCTGTGGATCTACGGCAGCCACGACCGCTGGCTGGTGGCCGACGAGATTCACGACATCATGAGCGTAGACGCCTCCGGCCCGCGGGAGGTGGTGGAGATTCCCACCGGCCACAACCTCAGCTCCAGCCGGGATGCGGTCAGGAGCTTCCAGATCATCGCCGCCCATGTGTACCGGCAGGCTCACGGCCGGAGCATTGAGCCCGTGGAGCCGGACAGGGAGCAGCTCCTGCGCCTGGTCACCTACGAGCGCGAGCGCCTCCGGCAGCCCAGGGAGTTCTCCCCCGAGCAGTACTGGCAGGGGTATCTGGTGGGAAACGAGCAGGGCAGCCAGGGCTACGACTTCTACGCCAACTTCCGGGAGTTCCGGGAGTTCCTGGCCAGGGAGTGCGAGCTGCTGGAGGTGCGGCCCGGGGATCGCATCGCCGACCTGGGCTGCGGCACGGGGCTCTTGCTGGAGACCCTGCTCACAGGCCTCAGCCGCCGCGAGGGCGGATGCGGCGATCTGCACATCCTGGCAGCCGACCTGGTGGAGGAGGCCCTGCACAAGGCGCAGGAGAAGTGCAAGCGGTTGGTGGACGGCCACGCTTCCCTGGAGGGGGTGCGGCTCGAGTTCCGGCGGATGGACCTGAGCCCGAACCGCCTGCTGCCTGTCCAGCAGTTCCTGGACGATCCGGCGTTGAGCTACGATTTCCTGCGCAACAGGGTCTCGGGGCTGCGCAACGTGACGATTGACGCGCTGCACGGCCTGGACTGCTCGCTGCTGCGCCGGGTGGTTCGGGGGGCGCCCCTGGACCAGGACACGCTGCGGGAGCTGTCTGATGTGCTCCACGACGGCCACCGCGCCTCCGTGCTGGACTTCAACCGAGCCGCGCGCTTCCTCAAGCGGCACCTCGATGCCGCGGACCTGCGCCCGGACAAGCAGGAGGGCCGGCGCGGTCCACTGCCCCTGGAGGCGTACTCCTGCCTGACCGCAGGGGACCTGCGTTTCGAGGCGCTGGACTTCGCCCACAGCGGCCTGGAGATGCGCCTTCCCCTTGGCTCGGCCTGCTTCTCCAAGGTGGTGGCCAGCCTGCTCCTGTCCTACCTCTTCAACCCGGACCTGCTGTTTCCCGAGCTCTTCCGGATCCTGGAGCCCGGAGGCCTGCTGGTGGTGTCGGCTCTGCGCCCCGACAGCGACCTGTCCGGCCTCTATATGCGTTTCATCGAAGGGCTCCAGAATGTGCGGCCCCGGGAGAATGTACCCGCGGCGGCCCGCGAAGCCAAGATGAGGGCGGCCCGGGCCATGCTCAACGAAGCGGCCGGGCTGATGTCGCTGGGCGAGGAGGGACTGTTCACCTTCCACTCCGCCGAGGAGCTGGAGGGTATGTTCCGCGCGGCCGGCTTCCAGGCCGTGGAGCTCCACCCGGCGCTCGGCAGCCCGCCGCAGGTCCTCATCGTGACCGGCCGGAAGCCCTAGGGACACGCCGCGGCGGCAATGGCGCGCAACGGAGAGACCCCGGAGCTGCTGGAGGTGCTGCGTGAGGCGCTGGCGGCCTGGGGCCCCGGCCCGGCCCTGATCGATGTTTCAGGCCCCGGCGCTCCAACCATGATAAGCGCCGCCCAGCTGGCCGCCGAGGTGGCGGCCCTGGCCGAGCAGCTTCCCCGCTGGGGGGTGCGGCCGCGCCGGCCGGCGGCTCTGCTCCTGGAGAACTCCGCCGACTTCGTCCTTCTCTTTCTGGCGCTCCTGCAGGTGGGCGCCGTTCCGGTGCCCCTAAAGCTGGAGTACCGGGAGCTGGAGCTGCAGGAGATCTTTGCCAACTGTGACCCTCCGGTGGTGTTCGCAGAGGAGCGGCACCTGCCGGTGCTGGGTGCGCGGCTGGCCTCGCGGCACCTGATAATTCGGCGCGGCGGACGCTGGCGGCTCGCGCAGACCGGAGCGGTCCGCCGGGCAGAGCCTGAGCTGGCGGAGGATGTGGCCTCCGTCAACTACACCTACCGCGGGCACGGGTTCCCGCTGGGGGCCCTGGTTCCCTACGGGCAGTACCTGCTGGGGGCACAAGCGCTCCAGGAGGGGCTGCTGGCCAGCTCCGGGGAGCGGATGCTGGTGCTGCTGCCCATGTCGCACATCTTCACCCTGGTGGGCTGCCTCTTCGTGCCGCTCCTGGTGGGCGTGACGGCGGTGATCCTGAGGAGCTTCCACCCCCGCCTGATCTTCGAGACCCTTTCGGGCCAGGAGGTGCAGTACCTGACCGCCGTGCCGGAGATCCTGCAGCTTCTGGCGCGGCTGCGCCGCGGGGCCGGCCCGCTGCCGGCCCTCAAGGCTTTCGTCTCCGGGGGCAGCCTGCTGTCCGCCGCCTCCTACCGGGAGATCCGCCGCGCGTTCGGCGCGGAGCTGATGCATGGCTATGGTCTCACCGAGCTTGCCCCGGTGAGCCGCAACATCCGCGGCCGGAGCCGCGGCGGGACGGTGGGACCCGTCTGCCGCGGCGTGCGCTGCCGCATCGCCGGGGGCCTCGGCGGAGAGCCCGGAGAGATCCAGGTCAGATGCCCTGCCATGTTCCGCGGCTACCTGGGGCGGCCGGAGGAGACGTCTTCCTGCCGGGAGGGGGCGTGGTTTCGCACCGGGGACCTGGGGCGCTTCGACGGGGACCACCTGGTCTTCGTGCGCGAGCGCAAGGATACCTGCAAGGTCAACGGCGCCATGGTGGACCTTGCGGAAGTGAGGAGGGCCGTTGTATCATTACCCGGTGTCCGCGACGCCGAGATTGTGTACCAGGGCGGGACGCTCAGGGCCCGCGTGGAGGGGCCGCGCTGGGACGCAGAGGAACGGGTCGAGGCCAGGCGCCGCCTCGGCCAATTGCTGGCGGCGTACAAGATACCGCGCGTCATTGCCTAGTGTTGCATCGAGGAGGGCTTCTCATGGCAGGTGTGCAGCCCGGACAGGATGCGCCCATCCTGGACCGGGTGCGGGCTATCATGTCCCGGGTGTCGCGCATCGATATCGCCGAGCTCGAGGAAGGGGTGCGCTTCCGGGAGGAGCTCGGGGTCGACAGCCTGATGGCCATGGAGATCGTGGCCACCTGCGAGAAGGAGCTGTCCATCACCATCGACGAGGACCAGCTCTACGACGTGCAGACCATCGGCGACTTCCAGCGCCTGGTGCTGGCCTGCCACAAGGAGCAGCATGCCCGGTAGGCTGCGCATCCTGCTGATTTCCCCGAGGGGCGAGTTTTTCTTTCGCAGCCGGGAGTTCCGGGAGTACGTGCGCAGCTCCCGGGAGATGCAGATGGTGCGGCACTTCTGGAACGGGATGGGCATCGCCCTGCCCACCATCGCCGCCCTGACGCCGCCGGAGCACCCGGTCACGGTGGTGGACGAGAATTTCGAAGAGATCGACTTCGACCAGCCCTGCGACCTGGTCGGTCTGACCGGCACCACCCAGCAGGCGCCGCGGGCCTACCAGATCGCCCGGGAGTTCCGCCGCCGCGGCCGCCACGTGGCCATGGGGGGCATCCACGCCACGGTCCTGCCCGACGAGGCGGCGGAGCACGTGGATACGGTCTTCGTCGGTGAAGGGGAGAACACCTGGCCGCGCTTCATCGCCGACCTCCAGGAAGGCAGCCCCCGGCGACGCTACGACCAGGCCGCCTACCCGGCGGTGGACATGACCCGCAGCCCCATCCCCCGCTTCGACCTGGTGGCCAGGTACGACTACCCCGTAGTCTGGCTGCAGACCACCCGCGGCTGCCCCCACGACTGCGAGTTCTGCGCCGCCTCCAAGATCTACGGCCGCCGCTACCGGCGCAAGGGAGTGGAGCAGGTCGTGGCCGAGGTGGCGGAGGCCCGGAGGCACTGGCGCAGGGCCCAGGTAGGCTTCGCCGACGACAACATGTTCGTGGACTCCCGCTTCGCCGCCTCACTGGCGGCCGCCTTCACCCCCCTGAGGTTCAACTGGTTCGCCCAGACCGATATCTCTGTAGGCAACAAGGCGGATCTTCTGGCGGCGCTGCGGGAGAGCGGCTGCCGCATGCTCCTGGTCGGGTTGGAGAGCGTGAACAAGCGCAACTTCGGCAACCTGGATCGGGAGCGCTGGAAGGAGCGCATGTTCGACCGCTACCCGGAGCTCATCGACCGCATTCAGTCCAGGGGCATCGGCATCTACGGTGCCTTCATTCTCGGCCTGGATGACGACGATCGGGGCAGCGCCCTGGAGACTGCGGAGTTCGCCAACAGAAACCACCTGATGGGCTCGCAGGTCACGATCCTCACGCCCTTCCCCGGCAGCCGCCTGCGGCGGCGCCTGGAGCGGGAGGGGCGCATTCTGCACAGCGACTGGAGCTGGTACACGGCCTGGAACGCCGTCATCCGCCACCCCAACTTCGCCCCGGAGGAGCTCGAAGCGGACGCCATGCTCTTCTTCCGCACGGTCTTCAGCCAGGCGGCCTACCGGAGCCGGGCGGCTCATTTCAGGGAGGTCTGGAAGGCCCTGGTTCCCTAGCCATGTCCTTGATCGGGCACCCTTTTCTCCCTACCATGGGGCCGAGAGATCGCATCATGGCCGAAGCCGCAAGCCAGAAGTCACTGCTCCGCGAATTCGAACAGGAGAGTCGCCGCAAGGCCGTCGACGACGTGCGTGTGACCTGTTTGGCGGCAATGGTATTTTATCCACTCTTCATCATACTCGACTACTTCATCTACCCGCAGTTCCTGACTACCTTCGTGGCCCTGCGTCTGGGCGTGGTGGTTATGAGCGTGTGCGTGTACTTCCTAGTCCCGACGCGTATCGGCGGCGGTCACCCCATGGGGTTCGCGGTCTTCATGTACTTCCTGTGCGGGCTGCCGATCATCGTCATGATCCACATGGGCGGCGGCTACGCCAGCCCCTACTTTGCGGGGATCAACCTGGTCCTCCTGGGGCTGCTGTTCATCCTCCCTCTGGGTCCGACCCGTACAGCGCTCATATGCCTGGTTCTCTACGGCCTGTACCTGGTGCCTATCCTGGTCCGGCAGCGAATCCTGGACGTGCCCCTTTTCGTCAACAACAACTTCTTCCTCGTCTCCTTCAGCCTGGTGGTGATCGTGAGCGCCTACATGTCCACCCGCATGCGTTTCCGGGAGTTCACCGCCCGCCACAGGCTGGCCCGGGCCAACGAGGAGCTCAAAACTCTGGACACGCTCAAGTCGCAGTTCTTCGCCAACGTCAGCCACGAGGTCCGCACTCCCCTGACCTCCATTCTGGCGCCCATCCAGAGCCTCTACCAGGGCGACCTGGGGGTGCTGTCGAACGAGCAGCACGGGCTGGTGGCCCAGGCGTACCGCAACGCCGTCAAGCTGCTGGACATGATCAACCAGATGCTGGACTTCTCCAAGTACGAAGCGCGGAAGATGCAGCTGCGCCTGCGCCGGCTCGACCTCTTCGAGCTGACCCAGGACACGGTCTCCCTGTTCCGGGAGGTGACCGAGCGCAAGGGCATCCGGCTGTTCTGCGTCAAGGACAGCGATCCGGGTGTGGTGTTCCTGGACACCGAGAAGGTGGAAAGGATCCTCACCAATCTGGTGCGCAACGCCATCAAGTTCACCGAGCAGGGGTCCATTACCATCCGGGTGGGCCGCCGCGCGCGGACCGTCTACCTGGAGATCCGGGACACCGGGGTCGGGATTCCCAAGGCCCATCTGTCCAACATCTTTCAACGGTTCCAGCAGGTCGACGGCACCACCACCCGGAAGTTCGAAGGCACCGGCCTCGGTCTGACCATCGCCAAGGAGGCGGTGCAGCTGATGCACGGCTCCATCGACGTTCAGAGCGAAGAGGGGCGGGGCACCGTTTTCCGGGTGCGGTTGCCGGCCAACCTGGAGAGCCTGGCCCGGGATGCCTTCATCGACCGCCGTCGCCTGCAGCGGCGCCAGGGTGCGGAGGCCTACAAGGGGAAGGAGCGCCGCAGGGCTGAACGCCGGGGGGAGGCGGCCGCCAGGGTCAGCCTGGACGACCTGGCCCTGGTGGAACGGCAGCTCGTGGACACGGAGGAGGAGCCCGAGCAGGAGGAGCTTCCCCGGGGATCGCCGAGGGACCATGTCCTTCTGGTGGAAGACAACGTCGACCTGCGGAACCTCATCAGGAAGATGCTGCAGCGTTTCGGCCATCGGGTGAGCACGGCCCACGACGGCCTGGAGGGCTGGGAACAGCTGCAGCGCGAGCCTCCCGATGTGGTCGTTTCCGACGTCATGATGCCCCGCATGGACGGCTACGAGCTGGTGGAGCGGATCACTTCCGACCCCGGAACCTCGGCCATCCCCGTCATTCTCTTGACGGCGCGGACGGAAACGCTGCGGGGGCTCAAGACCGGAGCCGTGGACTACCTGATCAAGCCCGTCAACATCCGGGAGCTGGACGCCCGCATCAAGAACCTCGTCACCCTGGGAAAGCTGAAGATGACCGTGGCCCGGCAGCAGGAGCTCCAAACCCGCATGGAAGAGCTGAGCATGAGCTTTGCCCAGTCCCTGGAGATGCGGGACTACCAGACAGCCGGCCACTCCCGTGACGTGCTGCAGTTCGGCACCATGATCGTCCAGGCTGTGGGGATGGAGCTGGACCAGACCCTGCGGGATTCGCTTCTCCTGCACGACATCGGCAAGCTGGGCATCGACGACCGTATCCTGCGCAAGCCCGCCGCCTTGAGCGAAGCCGAATGGCACGTGATGAAGCAGCACCCCCGGAAGGGGGCCGAATTGCTGGGCAAGTTCGAGTCCTACCGGGAGGTCAGCCGTATCGTCCTGGCCCACCAGGAGCACTTCGACGGCAGTGGCTATCCAAAGGGCCTCAAGGGGGAGCAGATCCCCCTTGCCGCCCGGATCATAGCCGTCGCCGACGCCTACCACGCCATGACGAGCAACCGGCCGTACCGCAACGCCCTCACGCCGCAGCAGGCCGCCGCCGAGCTGCTGCGCGCCCGGGGCACCCAGTTCGATCCCGTCCTGGTGGACGCCTTCGTGCGGGCGCTGATAGAAGACGGCTGGATCACCCGCGAAGACCTGCGCGCCACCGTCGGTGGCTGACACCGGAGGATCAACCGCCGGGGGTCCTGCCTGCGGGCAGGCTCACCCGCTCCAGCTCCTCACCGGCTTCCAGCAGGAGGCGGTCCAGCAACAGGCGGCCGCGATCGCTGAGAGCGTCGCAGCCAGGGGCTTCCCGGACCAACCCCTGGCGCCGCCAGCGCCGCCACAGCTCCGGAACCATCTCCGACAGCGGCAGGCCGAAACGGGCGGCCAGCCGGCGCCGGTCCAGACCGGACCGCAGTCTCAACCCCATGATCAGGTTCTCCAGGAGGAACTCCCGCCGCCCGATCAGCTCCACCGCCAGGCCCCAGGCCCGCTCCCGCCCGCCCAGGTAGCGGTGGATGCTCCCGGGATGGGTGAGCCGGACCACCGGCCTGCCGGCCAGAGGATCCGCCTCCGGTTCTCCGCCCTGAGGATGCGCTTGCGCCGCCGGCCTGGCCCCTCCGGAGGCGGCCTCCCCGCCCATCGCCCCGCCGGGCGGCCCCTGGGTTTCTGCGCCGGGCAGGGTTCCCACCGCGGCCGGACCCACGCCCAGGTAGGGCTCCAGCCGCCAGGCGCGCAGATTGTGCCGGCACTCTTCGCCGGGCCGGCAGAAGTTCGAGATCTCGTACTGGCGGTAGCCGCTTCCCTCCAGCAGCTCCCGCCCGGCCAACCACAGCACATCCGCTCGCTCGGGGTTCACCTTCAGGGGCGAGCCCTCCGGGGGAGTCAGACAGTAAAGCGAGATGTGGCCCGGACCGTACTCCTGGATCCGGCGGATGTCTTCCAGGAGCTGCGCCCTGCTCTGACCGGGGATTCCCGCCAGCAGGTCGACGCTCCACCGGCGGCCCCAGGCACCCGCCGCCAGGTCCAGGGCCCGCCGGTTGTCCGCCGCCGTGCCCGGCCTGCCCAGGCGCTCCAGCAGCTCTGCTCGCAGGGTCTGGATACCCACGCTCAGGCGGTTCAGACCGCTCCGGCGGCAGGTCTGCAGAAAATCCGCGGTCAGGGATTCCGGATTGGCCTCCACCGACCACTCCACTCCCTCGCCGCCGTCCTGCAGGAGGGTGCGGATCCGGCAGAACAGATCCTCCAGCAGCCGCAACGGGACCATGCTCGGCGTCCCCCCACCCACGTACACGGACGCCGGCCGCAGCGGCTCCAGCAGGCCTGCGAAGAAGCCCAGCTCCTCGCTCGTCTGGAGCACCACCTGTTCCACAAGGCTTCGCGCCGCCCCGGCGACGGAAAAGAAGTCGCAGTAAGGGCACCTGCTGCGGCAAAAGGGTAGATGCACGTACAGGGACAGGGGGTGGATGGGGCCCTGGATCAGGGCCGCGAGCTCAGAGGCCTCCACCTTGCGAAAACGGCCAGTAGCGGTAGAAGGCCCTCCCCAGGAACAGTCGCTTGCTCACCGGTCCCCAGGAACGGGAGTCGCTGGAGTCGGTGCGGTTGTCGCCCAGGAGAAAGTACTGGTCCTCCCCCAGGGTGATCGGTTCCATGGTGCCGGAAGCAGGAAACCCTTCCTGCCACCCGTCGGGCGGGGGCTTGCGCACCAGCGTATAGCCGTCCCCGATCAGCTCGCGCTCTTCGATGAAGCTCTGCGCGCCCGGCGGCCGGAGATAGGCCACGTTGTCGGAGATCCGCACCGTGTCCCCGGGCACCCCGATGATCCGTTTCACCAGGAACCGCGGGATGGGCCTTCCGGTTCGATCGCGGATGGTCACCCCGTGCTGTAGCGAGAAGAAACGCAAGAGATACTCCAGGCCGGTGCGCGCCGGTGAGATCTCGGGATACACCGGCGAAAGCAGGACCACGATGTCCCCCCGCTGCGGCTCGCGCAGGCCGGGGAGCCTGGCGGCAAGCAGCTTCGGGCCGTAGATCAAAGGCGAGACCAGCACGCGGTTTCCCTCCTCCAGGGAAGGCAGCATGGAGGTGGACTCGACTCGAAACGACGACAGAAACAGCGTCGTCAGCACCAGGTAGAGGACCAGGGTCAGGGCAACCACCTTCACCAGGGGCAGCAGCAGCCCGCTGAGCAGCCTGGAGCCGGCGCCCCGGCCGTAGCGCTCATAGGAGGCGTACATTCAGCGGATGCCCCCCAGGCGGCTGGGTGGCCAGTACTTGAACAGGGCTTTGCCCAACACCTTTTCCAGCCGCACAGGGCCGAAATAGCGCGCGTCCCGGGAGTCGTCCCGGTTGTCCCCCATGGGGAAGATCCTGCCCCGCGGGATGTACCAGCCGCGCTCCAGCACGCGCCACTGGTGCTCGAACACCGAGCCGAAGGGCCGCAGCGCGTAGAGAGTGCGGTAGCGCCACTTCTCGATCTCGATGTTGTCCACCAGGCTCTTCTGCCCCCAGGTGATCTTGCCGCTTTCGTTCTTGGTGGTATAGAAATACCGGTCCACGGCTCGCTGTTCTGCCGGCTCCAGGGGTATGCCCTCGTCCAGGAGCGCGAGCCCGATGCCAGCCAGGCGGAAAGACCCGTACTGATCGGGGGTGAACTGGCGTCGGATGGGGTACTTCAGGCCCAGGCTTGCCTGCAACTGCTTCTCCGGAGTCCAGGCGGCGCGGCCCGGAAGAAGGAACTCGACGTTGCCCTCGCGCATGCGCAGCCTGTCCCCTCCCACCCCTACAGCGCGCTTGATCAGGAAATGGTGCTTGGGATTGCCGTACTCGTCTCGGTCTATGTCCACCAGCGAGAGGGTCAACATGTACACCAACCGCTGCACCAGATCCTTCAGCGGTCCGATGGGAATGTAGGAGGGGTTCTCGAAGATGATCACTTCCCCGCGGCGCGGCTGGCGAAACCCGTTGAGCTTCACGATCCCCGGCAGCAGCTCTGGACCGTAGACGAGCTTGTTCACAAAGATGCGGTCACCGATCTGGAGGGTGGGCACCATCGACTGGGAGGGGATCTGATAGGCCTGGAGCAGGAACTGGTTGATCACGAGCACGATCAGCACCGCCGACAGGATCGCCTCCACCCAGTCCAGGATGGGGTTCTTTTTCTTCTGCCGTTCCTTGCGCCGGAGGCGCCGCTGCTTCCTCCAGGAGAGGAAGCGCTCGGTCTGGCGCTGCACGGCGCGGCTCCATCGATCCCAGGTCATGTTCGGCAGGAGCGTAGCACATCGGGGCTCTCGTTGACAAGGCATAGGGCCCTTCCTATAATCGAGCCCATGTCCCGCTCAAGAAAGCGCCCCCGTAAGGCACAGAAACCCAGAGTTAAACCGCGCCCCGGCGAGGTGCCTCCCTCCGAGGCGGAGGT
Organism: uncultured Spirochaetaceae bacterium; assembly: GCA_964490725.1. Classification (GTDB taxonomy): domain Bacteria; phylum Spirochaetota; class Spirochaetia; order SZUA-6; family DRHE01; genus CAZBDU01. The sequence continues at coordinate 12,523 of CAZBDU010000045.1, forward strand.
CCGCCTCAAGCCGGTGCTGGGACTCAAACCCGGTGTCTACCTCACGGTGATCTACGCCCTTGTGCTCCTGTTCGTGCTCTTCATGCTCCTGTTCTACAAGGGCATCCGCGATCAGGGCGTGTACCTGAGGGTGAGGACCCTCCCCACCGGCGCGGCCGTGAGCGTAGACGGCACCTACGCGGGCTCCACCCCCTGCCAGATCCTGGTCCGCAAGGGACGGCATACCGTTACGGTGAGCAGGCCCCGTTTCACCGATGCGGTGGTGGAGGACAGCTTTCCGGGACCGGTCTTCGGGACCCTCTTCGTCCGCCCCCGGCGAACCCTGACCTTGAAGCTGTCTCTGGACGATGCGACCGCGCTGGTAGGCAGCGCCATCCGGGACTATGCGGCCAGCCCAAACATCCCCGAGATCCTCACCGACGCCGCTGAGGCGGTCTACACTGCCCGCCCCGAGCAGCAGGAACAGCTGTCACATTTGGTAGACAGGGCGAAGTATTTTGTGACGGATCCCGCCCAGCTTGCTTCGCTGCTGCAGGCCACGGCCCTGGTCTCCTCGGAGGGTGGACCGTTCAGCGCCGCGGCACTGATGCGTATTGTCCAGTTTGGCATACAATCTGTGAAAGAACATGAGAATTCTCCGATCTGGCTGATCCTGGCTCTGTCCCAGGGACCGGCCAAGCGCCTCACCGACTCTCAGTGGTTCGCCCGCTTCGTGGCTGCGTACGGCAGCGCCCAACCCCCGGCCGGCTCCAGTCCCGCCGTTGCCTCCGCCCAGCCTGGAAGCCCCCGGCTGGAAGGCTTGACCTTCCGTCCCATCCCGGGCGGCGTCCTGGAGCAGGGCAAACGTGAGGAGGGTTCGGTGGGCTCGCTTCTGGCGCACCAGACGCGGATCGAAGGCTTCTACATGTCGGAGACCGAGATCTCCGCGCGCCTTTACGCGGCTTTCCTCATGGAGACGCCTCGCTGGCGGAAGTCCAATCTCTCCGCCCTGCTGGCTGACGAGCTGGTCAGCCGGGACTATCTGGCGGGCTGGGACGCGGACTCCCCACCCCGGGGCGCCGAGGACCTGCCCGTGGTGAACGTCTCCTATCACGCGGCGGCCGCCTTTGCAGACTGGCTCACCTCGAAGCTCCCTCCCGGCCTGGCCGGCTACCAGGCGCGCCTGCCCTGGGAGAGCGAGTGGGAGTGGGCCGCCCGTGGTGGGCTCTCCGGCAAGAGTTATCCGCAAGGCGATCAACCCGGCAATGCTCGCTTCCGCTCCCCGGAGGTAAACGGCCCCGCCCCCGTGGGCTACTCCGGACCCAACGGTTTCGGGCTGCGGGACATGGCAGGGAACGTCTGGGAATGGTGTGCGGACTGGTACTCCCCTGCGCTGTACCTGTTCAGCGGCTGGCGGCCGGGACCGGCCAGCACTGCCAACACCGTCCCCTACGGCTCAGAGAAGGTGGTGAGGGGTGGCTCCTGGGCCAACGAAAAGGAGCTGGTACGCGTGTACACTCGCGCAGCCCAGCCGCCGGCCTGGTGCACCCCCTACCTGGGCTTCCGCGTGGTCCTGGCCCGCAAGGAGTGAGACAATGGCGGAGGGAACCAAGGTGCTGGCTTCCAACCGCAAGGCCACCTTCAACTACGCCATCCAGGAGACCCTGGAGTGCGGCGTGGAGCTGAGGGGAACGGAGGTGAAGTCAATGAAGGAGGGAAAGTTCTCCTTCGGCGACGCCTACGCCAAGATGGACAAGGGAGAGCTGTGGCTGGTGGGCATGCACATCACGCCTTACCGCTACGGGAACATCAACAATCACGAGCCCGACCGGCCGCGGAAGCTCCTGGTGCACCGGCAGGAGCTGCGGCGGCTGGGCCGCAAGGTCGCCGAGAAGGGCTTGACCCTGGTTCCTCTGCGGTTTTATCTTAAGCGTGGTCTGGTGAAGCTGGAGCTCGGCGTGGGCCGGGGCAAGAAGCTGGTCGACAAGCGGGAAACCATCAAGCGAAGAGACCAGCAGCGCGAGACCGAGCGCGCCATGCGCCAGCATCTTTGATCTTTGACCGTTGAACCGAGGGGGTGCACCGGCTTCGACTGGGGTTGGTTGTGGCAGGGGCTGCAGGTGGAGCGCCAATCTCCTAAAAGTGGCACAAACACAACTGCCGATAACGCAGATTTCGCACTGGCTGCCTGATTAGGCCGGCCACGGGCACCCGGGGCGCTGTTCCGAGCACCGGAGTGTCTGTCACAGATCGGGACTCGCCCGCCTGAGGACCGCAGGCAGGCGGGGACACAAATGCGGTAGACCGCGGGCGGCTGTCCGCCGTCCTACTAACCGCCCGTCGGTAACGCAAGGACGGCTAAACCTGTAGAGGTTCTTGCTCCGCGCTCCAGGACGCGGGTTCGACTCCCGCCACCTCCACTACGCAGCCTCTGGCTGCAGTCTCCAGGTTCCGATGGCGCAACGAGTTACCCACCGAAACGCTCCGACCGCCTCCTGATTCCTCCGAAGCCTGTACTGAAACATACAGTTCGATGCTGTGTAGGGAGGAGCAGGAAGTCAAGCGAAAACAGCTCGCCCTTCTCTACCTCAGGCGCTACAAGGGACCTCAGCACAAAGGGCCAATGGTTCTCAGAAACGAACCTTGAAACGCGGCTCTACCTGGCCGTCTGCCAGCAATCCTGCCCCGATTTCCCGAGCCGCCGTTTCCCATGTGTCCAGTGCTGCCCTATCCCGGCGTCCTGGAGCTCGTCAAAGATCATCGCGGTGTATCCCAGTGGCTCGGACACTGCCAAACGAAAAACGGGTCCGTGTAGCCTGGTGTTCAGCGCGTACGCAGAGTAGCCTGAGTCGAAGGGCTGAACGACGATCCCGACGATCCCATCGCCCGGCTCTTCCTGTAGTACTCGCGAAGATCCAGATCCAGGACTGGGAGACACCACTGGTTTCCGGGAACTGCGAAGGCAGTCTTCTGCTGGATCAATCGCCGGCGGTTGTCGTTGTCGATCGAGGTTCTAACGTAGACAACCTCCCCAGCCCGTCTGCGTCGAACCTGGGCGACCAGCTTGTCTTTCGCCGCCAGTGTGCGCTTTTCGGGTTCCAACAGCAAGGGAATCCCCAATAAGGATGCAAGGAACAACCCGTAGGAATCCATGAGGAACAGAGGGAGCCGTTCGGCTTCCAGCCAGGGCGCGACCTCGATATGGATTCTAAGACGTCCCAGAGATACCTCATGGGCTGTCGCTGTAGTGCTTCGACGTCGATCTCGTTCATAACATTCATCTGCACAATAACGTTGTCGGTGTGATTGTGCAAATCCATGTTATTGTCTCTGCCTACTTGCTGGCTTTCTCGCGAGGTCCCCAGCTGATCGCGGCCCGCTTCTCCGCCAGGGTCAGGTGAATCTCGGCACGGAGCATTCTTCTATGAACCCACTGCTGCTGCGTCTCAGAGGCGGAACCATTCGTCCTTCTTCATTCGCACAATATCGAAATAAATTCCATGAAACATATTGACAAATGATCTCTTTGTTGCGTACAATCCCACCAAAAGCCTGATCGCAAGGAGGTTCGAAGTGAAGAAGGCAATCCTCGTTCTTTCCGTCTTGCTCCTGCTGCCGGCCCTGGTAGCCATCTCAGGTGGACAGCAGGAGAAATCAGAAGGAAGCGCTGCGAAAGTGGTTTCCGGGTTTGACTGGCAGAGATACAGCGGAAGTTCCATACGCGTATTTGCCACAGATGATGGGACTCACATAAAGACAGTTCAAAAACTCATCAGCAAGTTTGAAGCGCTAACAGGCATAGACGTAGAGGTCGAGGTCCTCGACTACACAAGCTACAGGAATAGAGAGCCTGTAGAATTGATCGGGAAGTCAACGACATATGATGTCATGCAATCCATGCCGGTGGTCGAGGGCAGGAAATTCTATGCTTCAGGATGGTACGAAGACCTAGCTACATATCTCAACGATCCAAACATGACAGATCCAGGCTTCGATTGGAAGGATTTCTTCCCAGCAGCACGGGCGCAAGCCAAAGTGCAAGATCACGTGATAGTGGTTCCCTATGAAGCCCAGACAATACATCTATGGTATCGTAAAGACATCTTCCGCCAATCTGGTTTGGAGCCACCGAACACGTTTGACGAACTCCTAAACACCGCGGCAAAGCTCCATGATCCGAGCAACGACTTCTACGGAATGTCAATACGCGGGGCATCATATCAAGCGACAACAACCTTTTGCCCGTTTCTCTACGGCTATGGGGGGTCCTGGCTGGACGCACAAGGGAATCCGGCTATTGCTACGAAACAGGCAGTTGACGCATTTCACTTCTATGGTCAACTTGGCAGCAAGTATGGCCCTCCGGGAGCCCCCAGCATCAACTGGAGCCACACTCTTGAATTCATGAAACAAGCCAAACTTGCCATGGCAATGGAGATCAACATCTTCATTTCACAGCTGGAAGATCCGTCCCAGTCAAAGGTCGCGGGAAAGATGGGTTATGCAATGGTTCCTGCAGGTCCGGCCGGGCGAAAGCCGTTCTTTGCGGGATGGGCCTGGATGATAAATCCTTACTCAAAGAACAAAGGAGCTGCTTGGTACTTCATCCAGTACATGGCCAGCAAGCAAGTCTTTCACGACCTGCAAGTATTGGGACATCCAACGCCACGAACTTCTGCCTGGAACAGTCCGGAGTTTGCGGAGGCGGACAAGAAGCTTAACCTCAAGGAAGTCACCCTCAAAAGCTACTTGGCTGCCGAAGGTGTAGACATGAATCCGCAGGTGATCCCGGGTCTGGAGGCAAGGAAAATCGTCGGCGTGATTACAGACCTCGCCCTGACCGGTGCATCCAGACCCGAAATTGACAAGGCAGCTCGGAATGCAACCAAGGAGATGGAGCAACTTCTTTCGAAGTACCGGTAAAGGCGTCGTGCTATCGCCAGCATGTTTTCGCGCGTGGTCAGTTCTTCCTCTGTGAAGATCTGACCACCCGCTTCTGTCTCTAGACCGACACTTGGAGATAGGGCGAACAACATTCCGGACAAGGAGTAGAGACAATGGCTTCCAGGGTCATCAACCTAACGTTACCATTGTATAACCACATGCCGGTCGGAAATGTCTGGGCATGGGACATGCCTTTTGAAATGGAAGATATCACGAGCTACGAAATCCACGGCATGAGAAAACACGCCTGTAAAGTCGACAGCGAAGTCGGTACGCGCTTCATAATGAAGTCCATCTACAGTCCAAGCGAAGCACTGATAGGCAAACTTGACTTCTCGCTGCTAGTCAATCGCAATACAGTCGTGATTGATATACCAAAGAGTGCCCAGGAAGAGATCAACGAAAGAGATATTTCCGACAAGGTAGAGGGGGATCCAGAATACCGCGATGGAGATGTGGTGCTGATACGCACTGGTTGGGGAGACAACGAGCGTTTCAGGGAGATGGGCGATGACTACACGATAAAGACGCCGCACTTCGGCGATGACGGCGCGGAGAAATTCGCAGAGGTACTACGTAGGAAAGGATCTGACCTGTTCGCCATAGACGTCGCCTATATTGGTAATTGCGGCAGGCGCTACATGATGAAGGAATGGGTGAAGCTCGATCCATGGCAGCGGCCTCCCTATCCTGCTGACGCGGCAAAAGTCTACCTGCGCAATTACACAAGGGAAAAGGTGGTTGCCGACTGGACAACTTCGGAAGTGCTCCATCGAGCGGCCTACACCATAATTGCCTGCTGCAACTGCGGGTCTATCTCAAAGAAAAGAGTTAGATTGACCGCGCTTCCACTCTTTATTGAGCAAGGGGTCAGTTCAACAATCACAGTTGTTGCGGTTGAAGACTAGTGTCGGCCGGGATCGGGCGCTTGACCGCGCGCGACCGTTTTGAGGAAAATTGCCGCCGTGGCTAGGAGAGCTGGCAGACTCACTGCCTTTATAGACCGGAATGTCAGGTACGTATTCCCGGCTCCGGCTGTCTTCTTCGTCGGCGCTCTGGTGTTGTTTCCGTTAATGTACGCACTTTACCTAAGCTTTCATGAATGGATCCCATCTGCCGCAGCTCCACGCCATTTCGTCGGTCTTGCCAACTACCTTGATCTGCTTAAGGACACCCGCTTCCAAGCATCGCTCCTGAGGACACTCTACTTCCTGGCGATATCTATCAGCGTTCAGATGGCCTTCGGCGTTGCCCTGGCTCTGATGCTAGAGCGTGACCATGTTGGCAAGCGCGCAGTAAGGACCCTTTTCCTCTTGCCAATGATGGCGACACCAGTGGCGATAGCGCTCGTATGGATGATGATGTTGGATCCAACTATTGGAGTATTCAACTATGTCCTTAGCTTGGTTGGATTGCCGAAGCTTGCGTGGATGGCTGACGTAAAGCTGGTTATACCGGCGTTCGCGTTGATTGATTCTTGGCGGTGGACGCCTTTTGTCATGCTGATCGTCGCGTCGGGTCTGTCCGCTTTACCGCGTGAACCTTTCGAGGCGGCTAGAATTGACGGTGCCAGCTATGCGCAGATAGTGAGGCATATTACGCTTCCCCTTCTGAGACCGACAATTATGGTGGCGCTCACCTTCAGAGTGGTCGACGGACTTAAGATCTTTGACATAATAGCTGCCACGACTGATGGAGGGCCTGCGTACGCGTCGGAGCTGTTGTACGTATACACCTTTCACAAGAACTTTCAAGATTTTACTTTTGGATATGGTTCGGCAACCATCATCGTCTTCGCTGTGCTGATACTTGGCGTTACTGTGGTTCTAAGTAGACTCCGAAGGGCTGCCGAGTGACTAGATTACGCGGAATAGTACGTAGAGTTCTTTTTGCGGTAGTAGTACTCTCTCTCCTAGCGTTCTTTCTATTTTTGTTTGTATGGATGGGGCTGTCATCTTTCAAACCGAATCGGGACATATACGCCATGCCCCCTGAATGGAACTTCCTTCCAACGTTCGCGCACTACACCAAGATATTCCGCGAAGTGTCATTTCTCAGGTATCTTGGCAACAGTATTGTCGTTGGAACAAGCGCGACGATAATTGGACTGTTGTTCAGTCTGCCAGCTGCATATAGTGTTGCTCGATATCGGCAACGCAGGCTCGCTCTGGCGTTGCTGTTCGCTAGAATTCTCCCCGGCGTCATCTACCTCGTTCCGTTCTTTTTGCTTTTCCAATGGTTGGGCCTGCTCAGAACGTATGGCGCACTGGTCATCACGCACGTTCTCATTACTTTGCCTATGATGACCTGGATTCTCATACCGTATTTCGAAGACCTGCCTGTCGAGCTAGAAGAAGCGGCCTATATTGACGGCTGTAGCAGAACGCGCATCTTCCTTGCGGTTTCTATCCCGTTGGTGAGACCTGGAATCGCAGCGGCGACGATTCTGGCGTTCATCACTTCGTGGAACGACTACGTATTTGCCCTGATTCTCTCCGGAACGAGTACCAGGACAGTACCCATAGCGCTCTTGACTTTCATGGGCCAGAGCGTCGTGGATTGGGGTGCTCTCAATGCCGCGGCGACGTTGGCAACGGTACCGGTGATCATCATGGCTGTGCTTGTGCAAAAGCACATCGTCAAAGGCCTTACACTTGGAGGAATCAAGTAGGGATCTAGTGACTGACCTCGCGGGACAGCGCCGTCTAACCAGCAGGCCAGCGCTTGAGGTTGCCCTACACTGGCAGACGAATTGCCCAGACACATTCATGAGAAAGGAGACAATCATGTTGGTTGGTGTACACCATATTGCCTATGTAGTTGCTGACATGGACAAGGCGATTAGATTTGTCCAAGATTCCATGGGCTTGGAACTGAGGCGTCGTGAAACGCTGACAGAGTTTGAAATGGCAGAGTTCCGAGTGGGGCAGACGATAATAGAATTGATGAGGCCCGTTCAGGCAGACTCTCAGTACACCAAATTCCTGAAGGAAACTGGTGGAGGGCTTAACCACGTTGCATTTACCACGACGGACATACAAGACCAGACCAAGAAAATGCAAAGAGGCGGGGTTGGCTTTCATGATATCTTTGTGGCGGAAACTGGTTGGTATGTAACTAACGTCGACGACAGTAACGTGCTGGGAATGCGGTTGCAGCTTGCGCAAGAAGATGCCGTGAAGCACCAGAAAACAGCCGAGTGAAGTGCTGTCTTGAGCCTTCCGGTGTGAGCTGCGCATCGTTTGGACACAACGCACAGTATGGAAAGCACACGATCATACTGGACTGCGAGGATGGACAAGAAAGACGGTTCGCCTATGAACGGCAAGACTCTCCGGATCTTCGAAGCTGCGCGGCTCCACTACGAAATGGGATGGAGCCAGCGAGACGTCGCTGAAGACCTTGGCGTGTCTCCAGCGACCCTTACGCGCCTTCTGCAGAAGGCTCGAGAACTAGGTATCGTGAAATTCACGGTTCAACCACCCGAGGAATACAGACGCAACACTCAGAATCTGGCCAGGGAACTCAAGAGCAAGCTCGCCCTCGAGGCCGTAATTGTCACACCGACGTTTGAACGTCCAGAAGTCGTACGAAAGGAGCTGGGTTTCGCTGCCGCCGAGTGGATCTTGTCTCAGATCAAGTTCGGGATGCGCGCGGGGTTTTCCGGCGGGCGATCAGTCGCCGAAATTGTACCGTTTCTTGACAAGAGAGCTGACGGTGTTGAGGTAGTACAACTCATGGGCGGAGTCAGTCCTAGGGAGGTCAACATTCAGGCGGATGTGATCGCTCGCAACGCCGCTTCGCGGCTCGGAGGGACTTGCCACGTGATACATGGTCCAGCAGTATTCGCTACTCAAAGCGAACTGGCTCAGTTTCTTCGAAATGTGATCGTCGCAGACGTGGTGGGGCGCTTTGACGAGCTGGACTTGTCTGTCGTAGGTATCGGAACTGTAACTGCAGATAACCCACTAATGCAATGCGGATTCCTGACGGAAGATGAAGCGGCGCGCTTGTCCACAAGAACATGCGTCGGCGATATCTGCGGCCGGTTCTTTAACAGTAGCGGAGACGAATGTCTCCCAGACCTGGCCAAGCGGATCCTGGGAATACGGCTTGATCAACTGGCGAAAACGCCGAAGGTTTGCGCTTTGGCGGCCGGCCCCGCCAAGGTGGCGGCCATCATAGCTGCCTGTCAGGCAAGGATTGTCAAGGTACTGGTGACCGATACCGATACCGCCGAAAGAATCACACAGGCCTTGGGAAGTGGCAATGATGAAGGCCAAGAGCGGTAGTCGAAACAACGTCAGGGTTATCGATCTTTCCCATATCATGACCCCGGGAAAACAGCGGTTTATTCTTAACGTCCGATCGCGCTCTGTGGATGAGTATCTACCCCAGTACAGAGTGTCCGAGGGGGAATGGTATGTCATGACGGACGTTGAGGCATGTACCCACGTCGGAACACACGTCGAAGCGCCATATCACGCGTTCAAGGAAGGGCAACAGGTCTCCGATCTAGATCCGCGGTCGTTGATCGGTCCAGCCGCACTGGTGGATTTCAGTGACAAAGGAGCCGATCAGCCCATACTCCGAGAGGAGATGATCGAAAGGGGAGCCCACATCGAGGAAGGAGACATCCTCTTGATTCACACAGGACTAAGCCGGTTCTATCTGACTTCCGGGTACAAGAGACCCTACCTGGAAATCGGTGCTGTGGACTGGCTCATAGACCGAGGTATCAGAGCGCTCGGCATTGACTGTTCCGGTTTCGAGAACAGGTCTGTCGATAGCCACGAAGTCAACCACCGCGCGCTTCTGAGCCGAGGAATCCTGATTGTCGAGGACATGAACAACCTGGACAAGCTGCGCGAGAAGCGCGTCTTCTTTTTCGCGCTGCCGCTGCTGATTAAGGGCCTCGATGCGTGTTGGGTTCGGCCGATTGCCGTAGAACCGATCGATGTGGCGGGGCAGCTTCGTCAGATTCTTGTTGGATCCAACACAGTCTGGGAAAGGTGAGGGTGTCCATGCGCCAGTCCGCGAATAGCGGGAAGCTGTCAGACAAGCTGCTTGTTGGAATGTATCGCAAGATGGTGCGGATACGTGAATTCGAAATGCAGGTAACACAGCTGTTTCTGAAAGGTCTGATTCCTGGGACGATCCACCTGTGCATCGGACAGGAGGCGGTGGCAGTTGGCGCAACGAGCTGCTTGCGCCCGACTGACAGGGTCCTCCTCACGCACCGACCCCACGGCCAAGCTCTGGCCAAAGGCATGGATCCCAAATCAGTGCTGGCGGAAATACTTGGCCGAGAGGACGGCTGCACTTCCGGCAAGGGCGGATCGATGCATCTGGTGGATATTGAAGTGGGCGTCATGCCTACTCTGCCAATCGTGGGGGCAGGGATACCGATAGCGGCTGGAATTGCCTTCGCTTTCAGGTATTTCGGCTCCGACTCAGTGGCTATGGGCTTCTTCGGAGACGGCGCAACAAACATCGGAGCGTTCCACGAAGCAATGAATCTGGCGGCTGTTTGGAGACTTCCTGTCGTCTACGCCTGCGAGAACAATCTCTACGCTGTAACTACTCGCATCGATAGTGCTACGCTTGTCACGGAACTTTCGCAGAAGGCCAAAATGTACGGAATGCCTGCATCCGTGGTAGACGGCAATGATGTGGAGGCAGTGCATGCAGCATTCTCCGTCGCCGTAGACAGGGCTCGTCAAGGGGGAGGGCCTACTTTTATCGAATGTAGAACCTACCGGCACAGCGGTCACTCGCGCACCGATCCAGCAACCTACCGTAGCGAGGATGAGCTCAGGGCCTGGAAAGAAAGAGATCCGCTTAGACTCTGTCGTGATGCCATCTTGGAAAGAGGCTACTTGGACGAAAAGGGATGCAACGATATCCAGGAGGACGAAAGGCGCCGAATCGAGGAGGCGGCGCAGTTCGCCATTTCCTCTCCAGAGCCTGAGGCTGCCAAAGCTGTGAAAGACGTGTATAAGGATGGCTGAGAGAAAACTAAGAATTGTGGACGCTCTTCGGGAAGCGATAGACCAGGAAATGGCCGCGGATGAAAAGGTCTTCGTGATAGGCGAGGACGTGAGAATCGGCGGTGGTTTTTCCGTAACCCGTGGCCTTGTAGATCGGTTTGGACAGAGGCGTGTCCTAGACACCCCAATCTCGGAGATAGCCTTCACCGGTCTGGCCATCGGAGCCGCCATGGTTGGGATGCGTCCGATAGTGGAATTCCAGTTCGGGGATTTTGTCTTTTGTGCCATGGACCAGATCGTTAACCAAGCGGCAAAACTGCACTATATGTCTGCAGGAAATGTCGACGTACCAATCACCTTGCGATTGCCGGTAGGGGCGAATCGGCGGGGCGCCCAGCACGCTCAGTGCACGGAGAGTATCTTCATGAATGTGCCCGGGCTGTACATTCTCACACCCTCTACTCCCTATGACGCCAAAGGTCTGCTGATCGCCGCGATTCGAAACGAGAATCCCGTTCTCGTTTATGAGCATAAACTCCTCTATTCCTTCGGGGGAACAAGGAACGACCAGTTGGAGACTCTCAACCGAGCGGTTCCAGACGAAGCCTACACGATACCTTTTGGAAAGGCAGAGGTCCGGCGCGAAGGCCGAGACGCAACTGTCGTGGCCAATCTGCTTATGTTGCATAAGGTCCTGCAGGCGGCTGAGCAACTCCACCAGGAGGGTATTGAGGTTGAGGTGATTGATCCGCGAACGCTGGTTCCGCTCGACATGCAAACCATCAGGGACTCTGTGAATAGAACTGGACGTGTCATGGTGGTCGAGGAGTGTCAACCTGTGGGCGGATGGGCGAATGAGGTAATTGCACAAATCGCCTTGACGTCAACCGGCTCGGTCCACTATGAACGTCTGGGGACCACCCCAACACCGATCCCGTATGCCACCAATCTCGAGAACTATGTCGTTCCAGACGTTAACAGGATTGCGGAGTGCATTCGCGACATGGTTACTGGAGGGTAGTCATGCTGGAAATAGTCATGCCTCAGTTCGGGGAGACCCCAGCAGAACAGATCACTATCACTAGATGGTCGAAAGAGATCGGAGATACAGTCGAAGCAGGAGAGATTCTTCTCGAGGTCGAAACGGATAAGGCAACTCTGTCGGTTGAAGCCGCGGATTCTGGTAGATTGGCGCAGATTGTGCGTCACGCAGGAGAGACTGTCAGACCGGGTAGCGTTATTGGCTACCTGGAAAGATGACTATCCGTAGTCGAAAAGCCATCAGCAAGGGGGGATAGCTCGTGTCAGAGGATTTCTGTTTTGTCGGCACAGACATTGGTACACTCGGCACCAAGTCTCTCGTTGTGGATCTGCAGGGACGCATCTTGGGGAACGACTACGAGGAGTACGGTCTTTGCACTCCTCAGCCCTTGTGGGCCGAGCAGTGGCCGGAGGTGTGGTTTGGGGCAGTGTGCAGGACGATCAAGAACGCCTTGGCAAAAGCCAACGTACCGCCAGCCCGTGTTGCGAGCGCCTGCATCAGCGGTCTCTATGGTGGCTCCGGAATACCTTGTGACCGTGACGGCAAACCCTTGCGGCCATGCTTAATATGGATGGATCGCCGCGCCACGAAGGAAGCGGAGTGGGTTATGCAAGCCATCGGGGCCGACAAGGTCTTCGAAATCACCGGCAACTATGTTGACTCCTATCACGGATTCAGCAAGATCCTTTGGATCAAGAACAATGAGCCAGAGATTTGGAGTAAGATCCATCAGCTGATGACCCCGTACGGCTATTGCATCTTCAGACTAACTGGTTCCGTCTCTCTTGATTACTGCTCGGCCGGGAACATCGGGGGAATCTTCGACCTCAAAAAGAGGGACTTTTCCGCGGAGCTTCTTAGGACCATGGACATCCCAAGGAGGTTCTTCCCGGAGAAGCTCAGCGAATCTTGGGAAGTCGTGGGCAAGGTAGGCAGCGAGGGAGCGCAGCTCACCGGACTTCCCGAGGGTTGCCCGGTGTGTCCCGGTGGGGTGGACTGTGTGGTAGCTACGTTGAGTGCAGGGGGCGTCAGCATTGGCGATCAGGTAGCGATGATCGGCACTTCGATGGCCTACGGAGTGATTCACGACGGAGCCAATTGCAGCCCCAACCTCGTGAATATGCCGCACGTGACCTACGCGAAGGAGTCTGTGTACGCTTTCGGCGGGGTGACTACGGCCGGGGGAATCGTGAAATGGTTTCGAGACGAGTTTGGCCAAACCGAGAAGTTGCTTGGGGGCATGATCGACGTGGATCCCTACGACGTGCTCAGCCTGCAAGCCGCACGGATCAGACCTGGCTCAGACAAGCTGGTGGTCCTTCCCTACTTCATGGGGGAGAGGGCACCGATCTGGGACGTCAACGCGCGGGGAACTCTGTTCGGAATCACGCTCTATCACACTCGGGGCCACATATTCCGGGCGTTCATGGAAGCGGTCGGTTATGCGTTGGCGATGTGTGTTGAGTTCAGCGAGACTCTGGGGGTGAGGTTAAGTGAAGAACTGAAAGTGGTGGGTGGAGCTACCAAGTCATCTCTCTGGAGGCAGATCCTCGCCGACATAACCAGGCTGCGCATCCTGTGTGCCACTGGTAGTGGGGAGGCCCCCTATGGAGACGCTCTCTTGGCCGCCAAGGGCGTGGGCGCTGTGAAGGATTTCGATGTGATCAACGACTGGGTAGCGTTCGATCCTCCTGTCCATCCGAATGCCGAAGCAGTGGGGGTCTACCGCGAATACTACCGCGAGTGGAAAGCCCTGTACGAGGCTTTGAAGGAGCCCTTCCGCCGCCTTCAGAAACTGCTGTAGTCAATGGAAACGAGAGAAGGACTGTCTGTGAGGCCGACCACTGACTCAAGAACGACGTGGCCCTGGCAACCGAGGTGACATCAGAGCGCGCCTGTTCTTGACTATGTGTCCTTGCTGCAATTAGTTGTGGTGACACGTAGGAGAAGACGGGACGCCGTCGGAACCGGTCGAGTCGCCCTGCCGCGGGTTGGACTCCCGCCACCTCCATCACGCAGCCCGGCGGCCTGTGCTCGCTGCCGGGCCGCGGCGCTACTCCTTGCCGCTCTCCTCCCCCGCAGCCTCTTTCAGCAACCGGACCATCGCCTGGTTGCCGCGTTCCCCGGCGAGCACGAGAGCCGACTTGCCCTCCGCGTTCGTTGCCGCGGCGTCGGCACCCCCGGCCAGAAGCAGCCTGGCGATTTCGATATGGCCGCCCGCGGCGGCGTACATGAGTGCCGTCCTGCCGGAAGTGTCGCTTGCGTTCGCCTCGGCGCCGGCATCGAGAAGCGTGCGAACGATATCAACACGGCCATAGTCAGAAGCTATCATGAGCGCGGTGTCCTTTTCCGGCGAAACGGCGTTCGGGTCCGCGCCCGCTTCCAGGAGCGTTTGTATGATCCTGGTGCGGCCGAGGTCCGCGGCGTTCATGAGCGCGCCATAGCCGACACAGGAGGCTGCGTTCAGGAGCGGAAGTTGTCCTTTCCGAACTGACGAAAACGATGGCAAGGCGGGTTTGACGCTGTGTGTCCCTGGCCAAACTGTCCATGCGGCGACGGCCACGATCGTGCACCGCAGCGCCCTGTGGGGCAACGTTCCGCTTCCTACGCCCCGTCACGGAGGTTTCCCAGGATGGCGGCAGTGGTGCACCACGGGAGGGGTGGGACTTTTCACAGCGCTGCAAGGGCGGGGGGGGTGCCTCAGATCGTGGTGCCCCACCGTCAAGCCCTGACCGTGGACCGTCTGGGAACGCCATTCGCGGGGTCCTGGAAGACCCGGGGTAGCGGATCAGGACCAGGCCATTGGGATCGATGCTCAGGAGCCGGGACGGAGCCGCGGAGGTAGCCGACTTGCTGCAAGCCATGGTGAGAAGCGGTGCGCCTGACCCCCGCTCAGGCGTGCTCTCACGCGGGCGCGGCTGTTCTGGCTGAATCGACGTGTCCGGCGGACAGGTTTACTGGGGGACCGGTCCCCTGGCCTGCTCCCCGGTCTGTCGACCGCCCCCGCGACGACCGACGCCCCGCCTGCGGGCGGACAGCCTGCCGAGCCCAAAGGCGAGCCCGTAGATCATCAACATCACGAGTATGCCCGTGAGGATGGTGGCTATACGGTTCCAGTTCACCTCGGGCAGCGTTGCGGGAAGGATACGGTCCAGTGCCTGCTTGATATAGCCGGCATTGCGCGTGAACGTGCCTTTGCCCGCCTTGAGGTTGGCCGCCTGAGCGCGCTGCTTTTCGCCGGAGCCGCCCGTATAGGATACGGGCTTTCTTGCCACTTCAGCGCTGCTTCCGCCTGCCTCCTTGGCAGCGGTTCTCCGATTGTCGCTCCCCGGCGACGATTCCCGCTTTGCCCCGGCGTCTTTTCCGTCGGCCACGGAAGCACAACCGCTCAGTAGAATACCCGCACATATCACAATCACGACCACAAGGATAGGAACGATCAGGGATCGGTTCAGCCTCATACATTGCTCCCCAATCCAAACATATCACGCCATCCCGGTTCCACCATGAACCCCACCCCCGGTCAGCATTTCCCGGCCCGATCGTTGCGCTTCATTTCCGCATCCATTGTGCCACACGCTCTTGCGCCGCGGCTCCTCGATTTCGCAGCGCTGTCTGTGCTTGTCGGCGCCGTTTCCTTCACCTACAATGTATTGGGTCCTATGGCTTCGACCTTCGTTTCTCTTGCCGGTCTTCCGCGAGGAAAGGAATCCGATCCATGAGAAAGCTCCGCGTCGCAGTGTTCGTCGTCGCAGTGTTTGTCCTGGCGGCCTCCGGCGCCGCTCTCCACGCCCAGGCGGGCGGGGGGTTTGCGTTCCGCACCTTCCCGCAGAACGCCTCCCTGCTTCTGGGAACGCCCGCCAGCACCGGCACCGCCTTGGGCTCCTACCTCAACCCAGCCCTTCTGGCCGTGACGGCTCATCCCGGCGTC
The DNA here is from genome assembly GCA_964490725.1 of uncultured Spirochaetaceae bacterium. Classification (GTDB taxonomy): domain Bacteria; phylum Spirochaetota; class Spirochaetia; order SZUA-6; family DRHE01; genus CAZBDU01. Next base: position 28,409 of record CAZBDU010000045.1, read on the forward strand.
CTCCTGACCCTCACCAACGCCCCCGGCCAGTGGGCAACCCTTTCCCAGGTGGGCGCCTTCAGCGCCTCCCCGGGAAGCGGGCTGGGGTTCCTCTACTTCCCGGGTCCCGGCGGGCAGCCCCAGGTGGACATCAGGTACGGCGTCGGCTTCGGCAGCCGGGCCTTCGCCCTGGGCCTTGCCAGCCAGGCCTCGTGGCAGCCTGAGTCCTCCCGGTTCGCGCTCTTCCAGGCGGTCACCGCCGGGGCCCTGGCGCGTCCATGGCCGTACCTCTCCCTGGGCATCACGGCAAGCTCCACCTACTCGGGCAGCGAGAAGGAGGCCACCGTGGACCTGGGCCTGCGGCCCCTGGGAACGCCGCTTTTCACGCTCTTCGGGGACTATACCCTGGGCAGCGCCGCCGGCGCGCTGTCGCATGACTGGAAGGTCGGCGCCGCGCTGGAGCCCCTGGGATGGCTGCGCCTGGCCGGATTCCTATCCTCGGATCTCACCTTCCAGCTGGGAGGGCAGGTACGGCTGGGCCAGGTGGAGGCCGGCACCGCCGTCCACTTCGCCGGCGGCGCCGTACCCGACAGCAACACCTACTCCCTCGCCGCGGGGGTGAAGGCTGGCCCCTCGCTGGTGGACGCGATAGCCCACCGCAGGCCCTTCTACCTCGAGCTCGACCTGAAGGGAGCGGTCGCGGCCACGCAGAGCACGCCCTTCTCTCCCTCCCTCTCGCTCCTGCGCCTGCTTACGGCCATCGCGGAGGCGGCGGACGACCCGCGCATCGCGGGGATCGCCGTCAACACCTCCGGAATGCAGGCGGACCAGGAGACGCTCTGGGAGCTGCGGCAGAAGCTGGCTTCCTTCAAATCCACGGGCAAGCACGTGGTGATCTTCATCGACACCCCGGGGATCGCCCAGTATCACCTGGCCTCGGTGGCGGACAGGGTCGTGATGGACCCGCAGGGAGGCCTCGTTCTGGCCGGCTACGTCTTCGGACGCGGCTTCTTGAAAGGCACGCTGGACAAGCTGGGCATCGGCTTCCGGGAGCTGCGCTACTTCGAGTACAAGTCCGCCGCGGAGAGCTTCTCGCGCGACTCGCTCTCCGATGCGGATCGCCGCCAGTACGGCGCCTACATCGAAGACCTCTACGGGGTTACGCGGGAGGAGATCGTGCAGAGCCGGGGGCTCACCACGGAGGCGTTCGACAGCGCCGTGAACGACCTGTACCTCATCGCGCCCAGGGAAGCCCTGGAGCACGGGCTGGTGGATTCCCTGGGCCGCTGGGACGAGGTGAAGAAGGCGATCGAGACACTGGAGGGTGAGAAGAAGGCGCTCCTGAGGAGCAGCGCAACTCCGGACCGCGACAGCCCCTTCGGCAGCCTTCGGGTGGGACCGGTGATCCAGAAGGCCGCCCGCGACCGCTGGGGAGAGCCGCCCCGGATCGCCGTGGTCTACGCCATCGGCTCCACCTCCCTGGACAGCGGGATGCGGGCCAGGAGCCTGGCGAAGGATATCGCGGAGGCCGCCGGCGACGCTTCGGTGAGGGCCATGGTCCTGCGCGTAGACTCCCCCGGAGGTGACGCCGTGGCCGCGGACTACGTGGCGGAGGCCGTCAAGGCGGCCCGCCAGAAGAAGCCGGTGATCGTCAGCATGGGCCCGGTGGCGGGCTCCGGGGGCTACTGGGTCTCCATGTATGGGGACAGCATCGTGGCCTCTCCGTTCACCCTCACCGGCTCCATCGGCGTGATCGGAAGCTGGATCTACGACAACGGCCTGGCCTCCAAGCTGGGAATCACCATAGACGACATCCAGATCGGAAAGCACGCCGATCTCTCCGTGGGCCTGCTGCTCCCACACCGCGACCTCACCCCCGAGGAGCAGGAACGATTCAAGATCCGGATACTGGCGATGTATGGCGATTTTGTCGGCAAGGTGTCCGAAGGCCGCGGCATGAGCAGGGAGGAGGTCCAGAAGATCGCCCAGGGCAGGGTCTGGTCAGGCCTCAGGGCCAGGGAGATCGGGCTGGTGGATCTCCTGGGCGGCCTGGATGATGCCATGGCACTGGCCAGGCAGAAGGCGGGCCTCTCTGCAGGCCAGGAGGTGGCCGTGGTCGAATACCCCAGGGTCAGCTTCTTCTCCCTGCCTTTCCTGGCCGCCCGGGCCATCGGCCCGCGCGCGGCCGAGGGGGTGGCGGAGGCGGCGGGCAAGACCCCAGGTGTGAGCGGATTTCTCGGCCTGGACCCACGAACGATCGAGTCCCTGCAGCTCCGCCTGGAGCACAACGGGGCCCCGCTGCCCGTCATGCCCCTGGGAAGCGAGCTGGTCTACTGAACGGCGGGCCGCTCTACGGTGCGGCGGAGCCTCTGCGACCGCTGTCGCTCGCGGCGGCCGTAGAGATGCAGCAACGAATGGCCCGCCGGGTGCGCCGGCGGTCCCTGGGCGCCCTTCCTCGCCTGGTGGCCGGCGCCGACTGCTGCTACGACCGGCGGGAGAGGGTCTGTGCGGCGGCGGCGGTCGTCTGGGACATGGACACGGGGGCCGTAGTGGAGGCAAGGGCCACGCTGGCGGCGGTGGATTTTCCCTACATGCCTGGTCTGTTTGCCTTTCGAGAGGCCCCTGCCATTCTGAGGGCCCTGGGCCTGCTCTCCGTTTCACCGCAGCTCCTGATCTGCGACGGCCACGGCGTGGCTCATCCGCGGCGCTTCGGTCTTGCTTCCCACGTGGGCGTGCTGACCGGCATGCCCGCGGTAGGCTGCGCAAAGAAGCCCCTGTGCGGAACCTTCGCCGAGCCGGGCCGCCGGCGGGGCTCTCGTACACCCCTCACCGACCGGGGCGAGCGGATCGGCACGGTGCTTCGCACCCGGGATGGGGTGAGGCCGGTGTACGTGAGCGTGGGCCATCTGATCGACCTGCCGGGAGCCGAGCGGGCGATTCTTGCCTGCGCTCGCCGCTATCGCCTGCCGGAACCGCTGCGGCTGGCACACCGCAGGGCCGCGGCGGCCCTGCGGAAGGCGCGGTCGCTCAATGATTCGACCGATTGATCTTGATTGCTCACCGATCCTGCCTTGCCATACGGCCACCCAACTCCCAGGAGGACAACCGATGATCAAAAGAGCCTTCTTCCGTCTGGCCTTCGCCGCCGGCCTGGCGCTGCCGATCGCAGCGCTCGCCGGCTGTCCGGGACCCGGGTACGCGCTGTCCGGAACGCTCACCAAGGGCGGCATAACGGACGGGACCTCTGCGTACCTCAAGCTCGTGGCTCAGAGCGATCCGTCGACTGGCACCGCCCTCTACTCGGTTCGTTCCAGTCGGTTCGTTCCAGCGCTTTCAGCGGCGGGGCGGCCTCATGCTCGACATCCGGCATGGAACAAGGCCTGTAGACCGGTTGGGTCTTCATCGATGTGAACGCAAACGCGACCAATGATTTCAGCGCGGCGCGGGACTCGGGAGACTGGGTGACGACCCCAGGCCAGGACATCGCCAGGTCGCGGGGCCCCGCTAGACCCTTATTTCCGGCCTTTTGATACAAACAGGTTATTTGATCCCCACCTCGGACGGCAGGAACCTATTTGATGGAGAGGAACACCGGCCCGCGGGCGACGCGGCCGCCCGCGGGCGGCCAGTTCCCTCCGGAGCTCGACGGACTCGACGGAATCGAAGGAAACGGATAGCTGCAATCCGTAACAGACAGAGCACGAGAGGCGTATACCATGGGCAAGACGTCACACCACAACGGCGGCGCTGCCGCCGTCAACGCAACAAATGGGAAGACACCGGCGGCCGGGTCTTCGCCTGGCGCCCCCTCGCAGGAGCGGACAGTTGCAGAAAGCGGGTCCGGCCGGTCGGTGGAACAGTGGTGTCGGGAGCTGGATTGCTCGCCGGAGGGGCTGGACAGCCAGGAGGCCGGACGTCGTCTGGACCGATACGGGCCAAACCGCATCGAGGAGCGGCGTCTCAACCCGATGCTCAAGTTCCTCTCCTATTTCTGGGGCCCCATCCCCTGGATGATCGAGGTGGCGGCGGTTCTATCGGCTGTCGTGGGTCATTGGGTGGACCTGGGCATCATCGCCGTGCTGCTGGTCTTCAACGCCGTGGTAGGCTTCTGGCAGGAGCACCAGGCCGCGAACGCGGTGGACGCCCTCAAGAAGCAGCTGGCGTTGAAAGCGCGGGTGCGCCGTGACGGGACCTGGCAGGAGGTGGATGCCGCCGTTCTGGTCCCGGGGGACATCGTGCGCCTCAGGCTGGGGGATATCGTGCCGGCGGACATGGTGCTCAGCGAGGGAGACTACCTGAGCGTCGACCAGTCCGCCCTCACCGGGGAGTCCCTGCCGGTGGACAAGAAGGCCAATGACGTGGCCTATTCCGGCTCCATCGTCAAGCAGGGAGAGATGGTGGCCCTGGTGACCGCCACAGGGGCGGACACCTACTTCGGGAAGACCGCCAGGCTGGTCTCCTCCGCCAAGTCGGTGTCGCACTTCCAGCGGGCGGTGCTTGCCATCGGCAACTACCTGATCTACCTGAGCGTGGGGCTGGCGGCAGTCCTGGTGCTGGTGATGCTCTCCCGGGGCACCCACCTGATCACCCTGGCGCAGTTCGCCCTGATCCTGCTGGTTTCGGCCATACCCGTGGCCATGCCGGCGGTGTTGTCCGTCACCATGGCAGTGGGGGCGGTGGTGCTGGCCCGAATGAAGGCCATCGTCACCCGCCTGGACTCCATCGAGGAGATGGCGGGCATAGACGTGCTGTGCTCGGACAAGACCGGCACCCTCACCCAGAACCGGCTCACCCTGGGTGAGCCGGCGCTCTTCGGCGCGAAAGATCCCCAGGAGCTCGTCCTGGCCGGCGCCCTGGCCTCCAAGGAGGAGGATCGGGACGCCATCGACACGGCGGTGATCGAGGGGCTCGGGGATTCCCAGCTCCTCTCCCGGTGGAGCCAGGACAGCTTCACCCCCTTCGACCCGGTGCACAAGCGCACCGAGGCCCGGGTGAGAGGACCGGAAGGCCAGAGCTTCCGCGTCACCAAGGGCGCGCCCCAGGTGGTGCTGCAGATGTGCAGCCCCGACCGGGAGCTGGAAGAGCAGGTCACCTCCGGGGTGGACGAGTACGCCCGCAAAGGCTACCGCACCCTGGGAGTGGCCCGAAGCAGCGGCGAGGGAGCATGGGAGTTCCTGGGACTGCTCCCGCTCTTCGATCCGCCGCGGGAAGACTCCGCGGACACCATACGCCGGGCCGAGGAGCACGGCATCCACGTGAAAATGGTCACCGGGGACAACAGCGCCATCGCCCGCCAGATCAGCAGCCAGCTGGGGCTGGGCACGAACATCCACCTGGCCGACGAGCTCTTCCAGGAGGGCCCGCAGCCGCCCAGGATTCCAGCGAAGGTGGCCCGGCAGGTGGAGGCGGCCGACGGCTTCGCCCAGGTCTTCCCGGAGCACAAGTTCGAGATCGTGGAGGCGCTGCAGGAGCGGGGGCACATCGTGAGCATGACCGGCGACGGGGTGAACGACGCGCCGGCGCTGAAGCAAGCCGACACCGGCATCGCGGTGAGCGGGGCAACCGACGCTGCCCGGGCCGCCTCGGCCCTGGTTCTCACCGCTCCGGGATTGTCCGTGATCGTCAAGGCGGTGGAACACGCCCGAATGATCTTCGAGCGCATGAACAGCTACGCCATCTACCGCATCACCGAGACCATCCGCATCATGTTCTTCGTGGTGCTTTCCATGATCGTCTTCAACTTCTACCCCATCACCACGATCATGATCATCCTGCTGGCCCTGCTGAACGACCTCCCGATTCTGGCCATCGCCCGGGACAACACCGCCCTGGACCCGATGCCCGTGAGGTGGAATATGCGTCGGGTGCTGTCGGTGGCTACCACGCTGGGGCTGATCGGCGTGGCGGAGACCTTCGGCCTGCTGCTCATCGCCAGGATGCTCCTGGGCCTGGACGCGGCCCACATCCAATCCTTCATCTACCTCAAGCTGGCGGTGGCCGGGCACCTCACCCTGTTCGTGGCACGGGCCCGGCAGCCGTTCCTGAAGAAGCCCTACCCCGCCCCTGTGCTGCTGATCGCGATCCTGGCCACTCAGGCGGTGGCGGCGTCCATCGTCGGCTTCGGCATCTTCGTGACGGCCATCCCCTGGTCCTACGTGGGGCTGATCTGGGGGTACTGTCTGGTCTGGGTGTTCATCGAGGACTGGGCCAAGCTCCACGTGTACCACCACCTGGAGCTCTCCGGGAAGCACCACAGGTCCTTCCTGGCGCGTGTACAGGAGTCGCTGCATCCGCACGGCCACTACGGCAGAGGGAGCTGACAGGAAGCCCGGCGGCCCTGCCGCGCCGGCCTCAGCCGGCAGAGCTAGAGCTCCAGCGTGAGCACCCTGGAGTTGCGGCGTTGGTTGTACAGCCGGCGCCGCTCCGGCGGCAGCACTTCCACGCCGCTGTCCTGGAAGCCGAGCTGCAGAAACCAGTCGGCGGTCTGGGTGGTGAGCACGAACAGCCGCCGTACCCCCGCATCCCGCGCCCGCTCGACCAGGTAGGAGACCAGCCGTCTGCCGATGCCGAAGCTCGAATAGGTCTGGTCCACGGCGACGCCGGCGATCTCTCCCAGATCGCCGGTGCCCCACACGTGCATGGCTGCGCAGCCGTGCACCATGGAGTCCACGTCGTAGACGGCGTAGTCGGAGACCTGTTCGGTCAGCTCCTGCTCGCTGCGGGCCACCAGGATCTCCCGTTCCACGAAGGGCTGCATGATGCGCAGGACTTCCGGAATGTCTCCCGGGGCCATGGGCCGGATGTTCTCGTGCTGGTTGGCGTAGATCATGGTGCCGAAGCCGCGGCTGGAGAAGATCTCCTTCAGCACCACCCCTTCCACGTCCCCGTCCACGATGTGCACGCGGCTCACCCCCAGGTCGCAGGCCTGGCAGCCCAGGCGAATCAGCTCCAGGAGGTCCTTCCCCTTCTTCTCCCGGTTGAGCTCCAGGGTCCTCCGCGCCTGGGCGACCGACAGGTGCGTGACCACTCCGGCGGCGGAGGGATTCAGTCCTTCCGGCAGCGCGTATCCCCGCGCGGTGACTCCGGCGGTGCGGGTGATGAAGAACAGCTTCTCCGCTCCCAGCGCGGTGGCCAGAGCGCCGGCCAGCTCGTTGGAGGAGATGTTGTACGGGCGGCCGGCGGCATTCCACCCGATGTTGGGGAAGATGGGAACGAGCCCTTGCCGCAGGACATTCTCGATCACCTCGACGCTGACCTTCTCCACCACGCCGGTGTTCTGAAAGTCCACTCCGCCGCGCACCCCCATGCTCCTGGCCCGCACCCAGTTGCCGATCACCGCCTGGGCATTGTTCTCCGTGAGTTGCGTCATGAGCCGGTTGGAGACGTCGAAAGCAGCCATCTTGATGAACGGGATCGCCTCTGTGGTGGAGATGCGGACGCCCTCCACCGTCTCCCAGCTCACCCCGTAGCGCGTGAGGATCTCGTCGATCCGTTCCTTGGAGCCCGGAACCAGCAGAATGCGTATCCCCTGCCTGTGCAGCAGCACCAGATCCTTCACCAGGATCGGGAAGTAGGGGTGCATGATCACCGAGCACTCGATCTTGATGACGAAGGTCTTGCCCTGAAAGCGCTGGGTGTACTCGAACACCTGGCGGATCAGCTCCACCTGTTCCTTGATTTTGCGGGTGTCCACGCTCACAGGTCCTTGCGATAGATCCGGTAGACCTTGTAGATGTTCACGGGGAAATGCTTCAGCGAGTTGCGCATGCGAACGTTGTTTTCCAGGATGAGCGACATCTCCAGCTCCCGGAAACCCAGGCTGGCCGCCCGCTCCACGATGCTGGCGTAGAAGGTGATCTCGATGCCGCGGCCTCGATACTCCTCCAGCACGCCCATCAGGATGTGCCGGAAGCGGTCCGTGCGCTTCAGGTGGCGCAGGAAGGTGATGAAGCCGAAGGGGAAAAGGCGCCCCCCCACCTTCTTCACCGCCGCGTTGGCGTCGTAGATGGAAAGGGCGAAGCCCACGGGGCGGCCGTCCATCTCCGCGATGAAGCTGAGCTGAGGGATGGCAATCCGCTTGACGGCTTCGGTGAGACGGGCGAACTCGCGGTCGGTGAGCGGCACGTGGCCCCAGTTCTCGCTCCAGGCCTGCGCGAAGATCTCCTGGATGATGGCCGACTCCCGGTGGACCTTCCCCAGATCGATCTCGCGCAGCCGAAATCCGCTCTGCCGGAGCACCCGGTCGCGTACGGCGAACAGCTTGGGGTTAACCTGACTGCCGTGATCCACCAGCCCGCGATAGGCATACCAGTCGATGGCCTTGGCGAAGCCGCACCCTTCCATGAGCTCCCGGTAGTAGGGGTGGTTGTGAACGTTCATCACGTAGGGGTCGCTCTCGAACCCTTCCACGAGCATCCCCACCTCGTCGTACACGCCGAAGGACAGGGGTCCCTCCATGTGGGTGCGCCCCAGGGCGCGCAGGTACGCAGCCGCTTCCCGCGTCAGGCCGCACGCGGTCTCCAGATTGTTCTCGCACTCGAAGAAGCCGAAGAAGCCCTTGCCGGCGCCGTGGATGCGGTCATGGTTGCGGTCAACGTGGGCGGAGATGCGCCCCACTGCCTGCCCGTCCCGTCGTGCCAGAAACAACGCGGCTTGCCCGTGGTCGAAGAACACCCCGCGTTTGGGGTCCAGGAACTCCATCTGGTCCCCGACCAGGGGCGGCACCCAGTGCGGGTCCTGGCGGTAGAGCCGCCACGGCATGGTGACGAACTCCCGCCTCTGCCGGCGCGTGGTGACTTGCTCGATGCGGAGCGGCTGCATGTCAGCACCTCTGATGCGCTGAAGTCAACGTTTCCAGTAAACCGCGGATGCCTCCGGGTTGTCAAGTTGAGGCTCCCCGGCCGCGCCGCCGCCCCGGCGGCTGCGCCGCAGGCGGCCGCCTCCTCACTTGCCAGCCCCGGGGTTCCGGGGTACGTTATTGCCACTCTGGTGAGGCAATGGACGCTTTCTTCATAGTGAACCCCCACTCCTCGAGCGGCCGCACCGGCAGGCACTGGCCGGAGACGGCCAGGGCCCTGCAGCGCCGGCTGGGCCGGGTGCGTTTCGGCATGACCAGGGGCACGATGCATGCGGCGGAGCTGGCGCGCGGGGCGCTGGGCCGGGGCTTCGACCGCATCATCGCCGTGGGCGGCGACGGCACGCTCAACGAGGTGCTGAACGGCTTCTTCCGGGACGGGCTGCCGGTGCGCCGGGAGGCCGCGGTGGGATACCTGCCCAGCGGTACCGGCGCGGATTTCGCCCGCACCCTGGAGCTGCACGATCTCAGCCTGGAGGAGCGCATCACCCGGCTGCTGAACGGCAGCGTCCGCCGCCTGGACTGCGGCCAGGTGAGCTTTCAGACACCCATGGCCGGGTCCACCGTGCGGTTGTTCATCAATGAGTCCAGCATCGGCTTTTCCGCCAACACCGCCGACGCGGTGAACCGGGCCTCCAAGCGCTTCGGCGGCCGGCTGGCCTTCCTCATCGGAGTCCTGCGCTGCCTCATCGGCCTGCGCAACCCCCGCCTCAGAATCCTGGTCGACGGCAGGGAGGTTTTCGATGCACCGGCCCTGCTGGTGGCGGTAGCCAACGGCCGCTACTTCGGCGGGGGGATGATGATAGCTCCGCCGGCGGTGGCTGACGACGGCCTGTTCGATATCGTGGTAGTGGCCGCAATGTCGCGAACCACTGTCCTGCGCAAGATCGGCAGCATCTACAGGGGCGAGCATCTGGCCGAGCCGGAGGTGCAGGTCTTCCGCGGCAGGGAGGTGCGCATCACCGCCCTGGGCGAGCGGGTGCTGCTGGAGATGGACGGCGAGCAGCCGGGCACCCTGGCCGCGGAGTTCCACATCTCGCACCGCACGGTGCCCTTCCTCTGCTGAAGCGCGGCCCCTGCCGGTGGCCCTTGCCGTTCGTGCTGCTAGCGCTCGCCGAGCAGACGTATCATGTAGATCTCGATGTAGCGCTGGAAGTAGTCCCTGTGCTTGATGCGGTTGAAGGCCTCGTTCTGGGCAAGCTTCTGAGCCAGCGCCCGCAGCCGGGAGGCATCCGGCGGCTTGATTCGAAAGCCGCGCCGCAGGCCGCGCACGTAGTCCCGAATCATGGCGTTCACGTCCTCCACCAGGTTGGCTCTGGCCTTGGGATCGTAGAGGGGGTTCCACTTCTCGGCCAATGCCGCCATGGTTTGCGGAATCGTGGCGCCTTTGCCCACGAACTGGATCTTCAGCTCGTGCAGCGCCTTGCGATACGCGGTGCGCTGTTCCAGGCGAGCGCCGCCTGCGGACCCGCCGGCGCCCCCGACGGGACGGCCTGAGCCCGGCGTGTCGGCCAGCATGTGCCCCAGCGACGGCGCTCCCTGCCGGCCCGCCGGCGCGGACAGCCCGCCGCCGGAAGACCCGGGGGCCGCCTCGGGAGCCTGGCGCCCGTGATCGCGGCGGCCGAACAGCCGCAGCAGCCCCTGCATGGCAAAACGCAGATTCCTGAGCAGGGAGTACCGCTGCCACATGGGCAGCCGCAGGCGCGCCGCCTCGTAGAGGGCCTTGCGCTCCAGACCCAGAATCTGCGCAAGCGGCCTGAGGCGCAGGTTCTTCTCGTCCAGGTAGGCGGACAGCTGCCGCGCCATCTCAGCATGGCTGGCCGCGGCCAGCTCGCGGGCAAGCATGAGCAGATTGTAGCTGAGCAGGGCGTTCATCACCGGAGAGGAGGCCTTCAGCAGTGATTCAACATCGCGCTCGAACTCCCGATCCTCGGACATGGCGGCCGTCCGCCGGCCCTGCCGCAGGAGCTGCTCCCAGTCGTCCAGGTAGCGGACCCGCAACGACTCGCTCTGCTCCCGAACCAGGCGCAGAAACACGGGCACGACCATCTCCCGGTGAACGTAATACTCGCTGCGGGTGTCGGCCTTCAGCCGGACCAGCTGCGGAAGCTCCTGTCCCTTGGCGCTGGAACGCTCGTCGATGAACTTCACGAACACGTCGCGGTTGGTGTTGCGAACCAGGGGCATGCCCCGGGAGTCCTTGGCCGAGTACAGGTCCCTCAGCGAGTAGACGTAGGGGGCCTTGCGGAACTGGGTCTCGAAGCTCTTGATGGCCGCCGCCCTCTCGCTCTCCTTCTGCACCACCCCTTTGAAGTAGACGTTGTAGTAGCCCAGCAGGTACGCGCTCTGGCAGTAGCTCTGTTCTTCGGCGCTGCTGTCCTTCCGCTCCCGGAACTCCTGGATGACCAGGTTCGCGAAGTGGGCCCAGAAACGAAAGTAGAAATCCGAGGTCTCGAACAGAGTGGCCATGGCCTTGCCGGGCCGGGTGATGATCGAGTTGATCATTTCCTTCAGGGCGCGGTCTCCACTGCGGAAGACCGAGTGCAGCCTGTTCACCACGTAGCTGGCGTTGTTGCGGGTGCCCAGGTAGGCGCGCATCTTGAGCACCGCCAGCTCCAGCAGACGGCGGTGAACCAGGTCGGATGTGACCAGAACAGCGTCGATGAGCTCCGGGAACACGAGCTTCAGAATCGACGGCGGCTTGCCCTGGCTGGAGCGCAGAATGTCGACAAACTCCGTCTTGATGTTGACCGCTGTGACGATCCCCTGGGGGAGCTCCACGCCCAGAGACTTCTCGGAGGGAAAAGGATCTTCGGGGTGTTCCATCAGGGCACGAAAGGCGCGCCGGATCACCTCCGAGTAGTAGGCCGGGTAGCTGAACGCCTTGAGCTTCTCGCGGTCGTACTCCAGGCCGCAGCGGCCGTTGTCGGCCAGCACCCTCAGGTAGGTGCCCACCAGCCCTTCGGTGCGCTGCACGAAGTCGCTCAGCTGGGGATACTTGACCACGTAGCGGCCGGCGTACTTCTTGACGAAACCGATGAGCTCGTCGTAGGCGCCCCGGGGGGAATGCCGGCTGTGCAGGAAGAGCCGCACCATGTGCAGGAGCGCTTCCGCGTGCCCTTCCAGGGGCTTCTGCTCCGTTTCGGACTCCAGGGCTTCCAGACCCCCGTCCTCAGACTGGTTCAGCTCGGATTGGACGGCCATCGTCTGAAAAAATGGTACCACGGATGGGAGGTGCTGTCCATATTCAGCCATCCCCCCGACCCTGTGCCGGGGCCCGTCCCAGCGCCAGCTCCAAGGGCAGCCCCGCCATGGAACGCAGCTCGCGCCGCTGGACGGCCCGGCCGTTCTCCTCCAGGGCCGCCGCCACGCGGATGGGGCGGCAGTCCGCGATGCGCGGCTGCAACAGGTGGACCCGCTCGTACAGACGTACCATGGGCCTGCCCATGCGCTCCAGCCCCACCACCGCCAGCCCGCCCCGCGGCCTGGCAACGCGCCGGCACTCGGACAGCACCCGAGGTATATCGGGCAGGGCGGACAGCTCCAGGGTGAAGCTCATGAACTGCGCGTCGAAACGCTCTTCCAGCAGAGGCAGCTTCCTGGCGTCGGCCCTGGTCAGCCTGGCACGGCCCCCCAGGCCGGCGGCCTCCAGGCGCCCCCGGGCCACAGCCAGCATCTCCTCGGCGATGTCCACCCCCACCACCTCCCCGGCCCCTCCGCAGCCACCAGAAGCTCCAGGGCGCGGCCGGTTCCGCACCCGATCTCCAGCACGCGCTCCCCGCGCTGCACCTCCAGCATGGCCACGCCGGCACGCTGCAGCCTGAGCTCGGTGCGGCCGGACAGCAGGCCGTACCAGCGCGCCATGCGGTTGTGGCTCGCCGGGCCTTCTCGACGCTGCGGTTCACCTCCGCAACGCGCTCCTTTTTCACCGTCCCGCCTCCCCCCCGTCCGGCTCCTTCTGGCAGCCCGGACAGAAATGCGTTCCCCGCCCGGCCAGGCGCACCTTCCGGATCACCTGCCCGCAGCGGGGACAGGGCTCGCCGGCCCGGCCGTACACGCGCAGCCGGTCCTGGAATCCCCCGCGGCGGTTGTCGGTATCCACGTAGTCCGACAGAGTGGTCCCGCCGCGAGCGATGGCCTCCTGCAGGACCTCCTGCAGAGCCTCCCAGAGAGCCTCGATCTCCTCCGCCGAAAGCGATCCGGCCGGCCGCAGCGGCGACAGTCCCGCCCGATACAGGGATTCGTCCGCGTAGATGTTTCCCACCCCCGCGACCACGCTCTGGTTCAGAAGCGCTCCCTTCACGGACAGGCGCCTGCCGGCAAGCCCCCTGGCCAGGCCGCAGACCCCGGCGGTGAGCGCGTCCGGGCCCAGCCGTCTGGCGGCCAGGAACTCGGCGGCGCTTCCCGCCAGCAGCTCGAACCCCCCGAACCTGCGTACGTCGCGATAGGCGAGCTTCTCCTCCCCCGGAGACAGCGTCAGCTCCAGGTGCGTGTGCCTGTCCGGCGGGCGGTCCGCCGCAAGGAGAAGCAGCTGCCCGGTCATGCCCAGATGGACCGCCGTCAGCGAGGAGGCGCCGAAGCGGAGGAACAGATACTTCCCGTGGCGGCCCACCTCCTCCAGGGTCTGGCCCCTGAGGGCCGACTCCAGCCGCGACCAGTCCGGACGGACCACAGCCGGTTGGCGGCAGGTGCAGGCCGTCACGGTCCGCCCCACGACCCGCTGCCGCAGCTGGCGGGCAATGTGCTCTACCTCGGGTAGCTCGGGCAAGATCTACGCCGCTCCCGGGTCAGCCCCGGCGCTTACGCTTCGAAGAAAGCCCGCGATCTCCGCAGCCGTGGGTGGACAGCCCGCAAGCGCCTTATCGAGCCCGGCGGTGCAGCTTCCCACACCGATCCCGCTCCCGCGCAGAGAGCGGAAACCCTGGCCGACGTGCACCCCGCCGGCCCCCCGCAGCCTCTCCAGGCTTTCCGGGACGCGCGCCAGGGCGGCGGCCAGGCTGCCGTAGCAGGCCGAGCACGCCGCCTCCGCCACGATGCAGCCGTCCGCCGCGCCGCGCCGGCG
>CAZBDU010000046.1:0-42118 GCA_964490725.1 uncultured Spirochaetaceae bacterium
CCCGTGCCTCAGCGGGAGGCTGCCGGGGCTGCTCCACGGCGCTCTCGCGCATCCGAGCGCTGCTCACCGCCGGGGTCTCCTCCAGCTGCACGAACAACGGCCCCACGTAGTCCGGGACCCGGTTGCGCTCGAACCGGATCAGCAGCTGCAGCACCAGCAGGAGGGCAACGTGCAGCACCAGCGCCAGGGCGGCGCTGATCAGGATCCGTTCTCTTGCCATGACTCCAGGGTCCTCAGGTTGATGCCCTTGAAACCGTTGCGTCTCAGGGTATCCAGCACCTCCACCAGCAGGCTGTAGGGGATGGAGCGGTCCCCTTCCAGCACCACCGTCTTGATCTTCTCGTGCTCCTCGTCGGTGATCCGGCCCAGGCGCTGGCCCAGCCCGGCAAGGTCGAAGCGCTCCTTGTTCATGTAGATCTCATTCCTGGAGACCACGGTGATCACCAGGCGGCTCATCGCCACCGGCTCCGCCGTGGTCGAAGTGGGCAGCACCAGGCTGATCCCTGGGGTGATGATGAAGGTGGTGGAAACCATGAAGAAGATGACCAGCTGGAACACCACGTCGATCATCGGGATGAGATTGACCGTGGCCTCGGTCTTCAAATGCCGTCTAAACCGCACTTTCGGCACCCTCCAGCAGAAGCACCAGCTCGTTGACCCGATTCTCGAGCCTGAGGATGATGTGGTTCACCTTGCTCACCAGGTGATTGTAGAAGATGATCGTCGGGATGGCCACCACGATCCCCGCGGCCGTGGTGATGAGCGCCTCGGCGATTCCCCGTGCCAGCAGTCCCGGGTCTCCCACTGCGCCGAAGGCCCCCAGGACGCCGAAGGCCCGGATGTTCCCGGTGACGGTGCCGAGCAGCCCCAGAAGCGGCGCGATGTTGGCGATGGTCCCCAGTGCCGACAGGGACCGCTCCAGCTTGGGGGTCTCCAGGCTGGCGGCGTCCATGATGGCGTCCCGGATCACCTGCTTGGGATGGTAGCGGTGCTCGATCCCCACGCGCGCCAGGTTGGTGATCGGGCTGGGGTGGTTCTCACAGATCGCCAGCGCCTCGTCGTGGTGACCCTTCTGCAGGGTGGCCCGCAGGCGGGCGATGAGAGCGTCCTCGTCCACCCGGATGCGGCGGAAGTAGATGAGGCGTTCTATGATAATGATGGCGGCTATCAGCGAGCAGAGCAGAATGAAGTACATGATGATTCCGCCCTTTTGGAAGATCTCAAGCATGGTTTTTCGCTCCTCGAAGTCTACAGAGTGATCTCGATTTTCGCGGTGAAGCGCATGCCCGGCTCCCGGAAGGGGTACCAGGAGTAGCGCGGCCCTCCCACGAGGAGATAGAGCAGGTCCTCCCCCTCGGCGCGGATGGCGATGGCATCGCTCACCTTGTAGTGTGCCTCCAGAGAAAGAAGCGGCATGGGTGTGAAGGGCACCCCGGACGGGGCCCCCAGCGGCACCTCCAGCGACGCCCTGCCTCCCCACAGTGCGGCGGCGTCGCCGGTCTCCGCGCTGACCCGCAGCAGGTGCCTGGCCGCGAAGGGGGCCACGTGCAGGAACTGTCCAGACCACTCCGCGCTCAGGCCCAGAGCCGTGCCGATGTTCCAGCGCAGCCCGGCCCGAGCGCCCAGACGATCGGCCGGGCGCTGCACCAGCGTGTACAGCCCGGTGGCGGGGCTCACCCCGGCGGCCACGTCCGGCTCCGGCACGGCCGCGAGCATGCCTACGTCCATGCCGGTCTCCAGGGACAGTCCCTGAAGGAGCAGGAAGCTCAAGGAAAGCTCCCCGAACCAGCCGTGGGTGTCCAGCACCGCGGCCGGCAGGCTCACCAGGGGATACTCTGAAAGCACATCCATGGCCTGAAGCCGCTCCACCCGGTATCCGCCGCTGATGCGGAAGGTCAGGGCGGAGAAGGGAGTTCCCGTCACCGTGAGGGCGAAGGGGAACAGGTGCCCCAGCGCGCTGCTCCAGAACCAGCCGCCCGACCCTTCCAGCTGCACCTCCGGGAGCGGGTCCACCCCGATGGAGGCCAGGGCCGATACGCGATGCACCGGCGAGCCCGAGCCGTCCAGCAGGCCCTGGTAGGCATAGTCGGCCTTCAGGCCGGCACGGAAGCGCGGAAAGGTCAACCCCACCCGCAGGGCGGGGGTCACGGAAAGCTCCGTCACCCCTTCCGGGGCCACGCCGCTCAGCAGCTGCGAAGCGCTGGCCCCCTGGAGATCCGCGCCCACGTAGAAATGCTCCCCCAGCGGCAGCGTGGCGGCGGTCTGGGCGGATACCCCGCGGAAGACGCGGGACACGAAGGGGCCCTGGTCCTGCAGCCCCTGCTCCTCGTCCCGGATGGCGGCGCTGGTGTCCAGCTCCAGCCCACCCAGATGGAACTTCAGGCCGCCCTCCAGGCTGTCCTCCCGGCGGCCGAATCCGGAGCCCGCCTCCTTTCCGCCGAAGCCGTCCAGCATCTCGTGCAGGAAGCGCAGGCGGAAACGGGGCTCGTCTCCCGTGCGGTACAGCGTGATGGAGCTTACCACGTGGCTCACGGAGCCCGCTCCCAGGAGCGCCTGCGCCGCCAGGGCGTAGCCGCGGGAGGCGGCCCGAGGCTCGCCGGCGATCTCTTCTCCCACCGCGGGCACCTCCGGCTCCCGGATCACCAGCTCCTCGCGATCCGGCAGCGGCACCGCCCGCTCCGGCGGCTCCAGCTCCGCCAGGCCCGGCAGGGTGGCCTCCACCGTCTCCACGCTCAGGTCCTCGATTCTCAAGACCACCTCGGGCAGAACGATCTGGGGCTCGTCGGGCTCCAGCTCCTGGCCGGCCGCGGGATACCACGCCAGCAGGAGCAGCAGCAGCAATGCGGGCGCGCGTCTCATGCGCCACCTCCCTGCAGCAGCTTGCGTCCCTCGACGGTCCACTGGGAATCCGGGAAGTGCTCCTCCAGCCGGGCCACCAGCTCCTGCGCGTCCCCGCGCCGCCCGGCCTGCACCATCATCTCCGCCGCACGGTAGATCGAGGCGGCCATGCGGTCCTGGTCCGCCGGGTTGAGGTAGGCGGCCTCCAGGAAGTCCTGCGCAGCCTGCACCAGATCGCCCTTGCGGTAGTGGTACTCCCCGATGAGGTACTGGGCCTGCGCGGCGGCGGCGGAGTCCTCCTTCTTCTTCTCCACCACCGAGCGCAGCATCTGGTAGGCCAGGTCCATCTTCCCGGTCTGCTCGTAGATGTAGAGGCGGCTCAGGGCCAGCATCGCCTCGCGGCCGCGCGCCGTGGCCGCGCCGCCCTCCTGGCCGATGGTGGAGGAAAGCTCCGCCTCCCGCCGGCTCAAGCCCTGCAGCAGCAGCTGGAGCTCGCTGATGCGGCGCGAGGCGTTGAAGGCCCGCGCTTCCTCTGGATACTCCCGGTCGAGCTGCCGCATCAGGGTCAGAGCCTTGCGGTAGTCTCCGCGGTCGGCATAGGCGTCGGCGGTGCGTTTCAGCGAGTCGGCCCGGAAGGGGCTCTGCGGGTAGCCTTCGATCAACCGCTCCCACAGCAGGACCGCGCCGAACTTCTCCCCGATCTGGTCGGCGGCCATGCCGCCCCAGTACAGAGAGGCGTCCACCAGCCGGCCGTCCGGGAAGGTGGTGCGGTAGTCGTAGAAGGCGTCCCGGGCCTGGGCGTACAGCTTGGCCGCGTACAGCAGCTCGCCTCGCTTGTACAACGCTTCCTCGGCCAGGGGGCTCGCCGGAAAGCGCACCCACACCTCGCGGTAGGTGTCCGCCGCCAGGCGGGTCTGGCCCCGGCGGGCCTGCACGCCAGCGGCCTCGAAGAGAGCGTCGTCGGTGAAGGCCGAGGAGGGGAAGCTCTTCATGACCCCCTGGAACACCCGCTCCGCCTCATCCAGGTTCCCCAGATTCTCCAGGCTCTTGCCCTGGAGGAAAGCCGCCCTGGGAGCCAGATCCGAGCCAGCCTTGGCCAGCCGGGAGAAATAGGCCACCGCCCCGGTGTAGTCCTCCGCGCTGAAGGAGCACCACCCCGCCAGGAACAGGGCCTGGTAGAAGAGGGGGTTACCCGCGTAGTTGCCCAGGTATTCCACCAGGTCGGCCAGCGCTTTGCGGTACTCCTTGAGCCTGTAGCTGGCCCACCCCCGATAGTACAGGGCATAGGGGGTGATGACGCTCAAACCCGCCCGCTCTGCGGCGGCGCGGTCGATGGGGGTCAGGGCGGCCACGGCCACCTGGTACTCTTTGGCGGAGACCGCCGCCAGACCCCGCAGGTAGCTGGCCAGCACGTACAGCCCGAAGCTGCGCTCCTTGAGGTCCGGGAAGCTGCGGAACAGCCGCTCCGTTCGAACCAGCACCTCCCGGTAGCTCTTCTGCCGGAAGAGGAGCTTCAGCACCTCCTCGCGGACCTTGAGATCGTCCGGGTACAGCGCCAGGTACCGGTCCAGCAGACCCACGGCTTTGCCGAAGTTGCCCTGCCGGCCCTCCAGCACCGCCGCCAGGCGGTACAGGTCCTTGCGGTAGCCGCTCTGCGGGTATTTCTGTAGAAGCCGGTAGGCGAGCTCCAGAGCGTCCCCCTCCCGGCCCAGGCGGTAGCGGCAGTAGGCCAGCAGGTAGCCCGCCTCCGCGTACTGCTCGGAATCGGGGTAAGCCTCCAGGAAGCGTTCGTAGAGCGCGGCGGCGGAATCGAAGTCCCCCTGCAGCCGGCGGACGTCCGCCAGCCGCAGCAGGGCCAGCGCGCTCCCGCCGGTCACGCGTTTCTGGGCTGCCTCCAGAGCCCGCGCGGCCTCCTCCAGCTGCCCCTTGCGGATGCGGATCTCCGCCAGGTACAGCGGAACGGCCTCCGGGACTGTCTGCCCTGCGGGCTGGCTCCACACTTTGCCCAGGAAATACTGGGCCAGCTCCAGGTTGCCCTGCTGGTAGCTCTCGATCCCGGCCTGCACCAGGAGATCCGCCACCGCCACCGGCGAGCCGGCGAAACGGCTCTCCGCCTCCCCGATGAGCCGTTCCATCTCCGCAAGGTTGTCCGCGGCCTGCGCGGCCATGAACAGTCTGCGAAAGGCCACGGCCGCCACCTCGGGTTTGGCCTGAAGCAGCGTGGCGTAGATGCGCCCCGCCTCCTCCTGCTTGCCGGTCTTCCACAGCGCCTCGGCCCGGTAGAGGCTGTAGCGGCTGCGCCACTTTTCCGGAATCTGGGCCGCGCTGAATCCGTCCGCCTCCTCCAGGAGCTCCTGGTAGCGGTCCTGCTTCAGGTAGCTGAAGAGCAGCAGAATCAGCCCGTAGGGTCCGTTGGCGGTGTGGAAGTAGCCGTTTACCAGGGCGCGGAGCGGAGAGGTGGCCTCCTGGTAGTCCTTCAGCCCGATCTCGGCCAGACCGGTGTACAGCAGCGCCTGCGGCTCCAGCTCTGCGTCGCTGCGCCGGGCCAGGAAGGTGCGCAGCGAGTCTACCGCGCGGCTGTAGTCGTCGATCCGGTAGTAGCCCACCCCACGCCAGAAGTAGATGTAGTCGAAGTAGCGGGTGGTTCTATACCTTCTCTCGATCTCGGCGAACACTTCCAGCGCTTCGCGATTGCGACCCAGGCGGAACAGGCAGACCCCGCGGCGGTACTGGACGTCGGCCACACGGTCGCTCAGCGGGTACTGCTTCAGCAGCTCCTCGTAGCTCTCCAGGGCCAGCAGGTAGTTGCCCACCCGGTAGTGGGCCTCCGCCTCGGTGAACAGCTCCTCTTCACTCAGCGCGTAGGTAAGCGTCCCGACCAGGAGGAAGGCCAGGAGCAGCACTTTTCTCATTGCACCTAAAGGTAGACCGTCTCCGGGAAGTTTTCAATCGGGGCCCCGGCCGTCGTCCAGGGGGCCCGCATCTCGCGGGGCCGGCTCCAGGAGCCGCGGGGAGCGTCCGCCCGGCCCGGCGGGG
Source organism: uncultured Spirochaetaceae bacterium (assembly GCA_964490725.1). GTDB lineage: Bacteria > Spirochaetota > Spirochaetia > SZUA-6 > DRHE01 > CAZBDU01. The sequence goes on from CAZBDU010000046.1 coordinate 5,875, forward strand.
AGCCTGCGGCGGACCCGGCCGTGCGCGCCGGTGGGCATGCAGGCACTTGCCAGCCCGGCCCGGGTGGTCGATACTGAGTGCGGGCGCCGGGACGCCGGGTGGGGCGGCGGCAGCCGCCCGCAGCCGGTTCAAACGGAGGCTTTCGGGATGATCGACGTAAAGGACGCGGTGCAGCGGGCCATGCAGTATCTGGAGGAAATGTACGACACACGCTCGTTCCGGGACGTGCTCCTGGAGGAGGTGGACCGGTCCGAGGACGACCGGTTCTGGAACGTGACCATCGGCTTCACGCGGCCTCAGGAGCCCACCTCCGCCGGGCCCATGGCCATCCTGGTGGGGCAGCAGGAAGAGTTTCGCCGCGAGTACAGGGTCTTTCAGATCGACGCGGAGAAGGGTGCCCTGCACTCCATGAGAAGCCGCAAGGCGGACTGAAGGGGAGGTTGCCCCGCCGCGCCGGCCCTCCCTATCATTGGAAGCATGATCCTTGTCGGCACCAGCGGCTACTCCTACGACGACTGGGTGGGCCCTTTCTATCCGCAGGGAACCTCCCGGCGGGACTTCCTGCGCTTCTACGCCCAGGAGTTCCCGCTGGTGGAGCTCAACTTCTCCTACTACGCCCAGCCCCAGGCGCGCACCCTGGCCCGCATGGTTGAGCAGACCCCCGAGACCTTTCGCTTCGCCATCAAGGCCCACCGCAGCCTCACCCACGAGGTGGAGGACGCCGGGGAGGCGATCCGCCGCTACCGGGAGGGCATCGAGCCGCTCGCCGCAGGCGGGCGCCTGGCTGCGGTGCTCTTCCAGTTTCCCTACAGCTTTCACTACACTCCGGAGAGCCGCAGGCACCTGGAGCGGATCTGCCAGGCCTTCGCCGACCTTCCCGCCGCCGTGGAGTTCAGGAACGGCGAGTGGCTGCGGGACTCCGTCTATGACGGCCTGCGGGGCTACGGCACGGCGTTCGTGAACGTCGACGAGCCCAGGCTGCCCCGCCTGCCCGCCCCGAGCGAGGTGGTCACCTCCCCGCTGGCCTACCTGCGCTTCCACGGCCGCAACCGCGCCCAGTGGTGGCGGGGGGACAACGTGACCCGCTACGACTACCTCTACAGCCGCCGGGAGCTGGAGTCCTGGCTGCCCCGCATCAAGAGCATCCTGGAGCGCGCCCGCATGCTGATCGCCGCCTTCAACAACCACAGCCGCGCCCAAGCGGTGCAGAACGCCCGCGACCTGCAGCTGCTGCTGGGCCTGAGGTCCAGGTAGGGGCGGGTCCGGCCGCTTCAGGAAGCCCTCCGCTCCTTCAGGAAGGTGGCCAGGTAGCGGGCCGTGTGGGAGCCCTGCGCCGTCGCGACCTCCTCGGGGGAGCCTTCGGCCACCACGCGTCCTCCGCCCTCCCCTCCCTCCGGGCCCAGGTCCACGACCCAGTCCGCCTCCGCGATGACGTCCAGGTTGTGCTCGATGATCACCACGGTGTTGCCCGCGTCCACCAGCCGGTGGAGCACCCGTACCAGCTTCTCCACGTCGGCCATATGCAGGCCGATGGTGGGCTCGTCAAGGACATACAGGGAATGGCCCCCGCCGCCGCGGGCGGGACGGGCCGCGGCGGGCCGGGTCTTGGCCAGCTCTGTGACCAGCTTGATGCGCTGCGCCTCCCCCCCGCTCAAGGTGGGGCTGGGCTGGCCCAGACGCAGGTAGCCCAGGCCAACCTCCTGGAGCAGGCTGAGGCTGTGGTGGATGGAGGGGTGAGCCGCGAAGAAACCCACCGCTTCGTCCACGCTCATTGCCAGCACCTGGGCAACGCTTGCCTTCTTGAAGCGCACCGCCAGGGTCTCCGGGTTGAACCGCCTGCCGCCGCATTCCTCGCAGGGCACCGACACGTCCGGCAGGAAGCTCATCTCGATCTTCTTGACTCCCTGGCCGGCGCAGCTCTCGCAGCGCCCCCCGGCCACGTTGAAGGAGAACCGTCCGGGGCCGTAGCCGCGCATGCGCGCCTCGGGGGTGCGGGCAAAGACCCGGCGCACCTCGTCCCAGAAACCCACGTAGGTGGCGGGACAGGAACGGGGCGTCTTGCCGATGGGGGTCTGATCCACCTCCAGCACCCGCTGCACAGCTTCCCAGCCCACGATCCCCTGGCAGCCGGTGAAGCCCTCCCGCGTCCGGGGGCGGCGGCGCCGGCCCACCAGGGCACGCAGGTTGTTGTACAGCACGTGGCGGACCAGTGTGCTTTTCCCGCTGCCGCTTACCCCGGTGACGCACACCAGCCTCCCCAGAGGCAGCCTCACCTCCAGGTCCTTCAGGTTGTGCATCCTGGCGCCGCGGATCGAAAGGAAGGCCTGGCCGGCCGGGGAGGTGGCGCGCCTTCCCACCAGGGGGTGGCGCAGGGGCCGGCGCAGGAACCTGCCCGTGACCGAGCGGCGGCTGCGCCGCAGCTCCTGAACTGTGCCGGAGCACACCAGGTGCCCGCCGTCCACGCCGCCTCCGGGGCCCAGGTCGATGACGTGCTCGGCGCGCCGGATCGTCTCCTCGTCGTGCTCCACCACGACCACGGTGTTGCCCTTGTCTTTCAGCCGCCCCAGGGTGCGCAGCAGCAGCCCGTTGTCCCGCGCGTGCAGCCCGATGGTGGGCTCGTCCAGAATGTAGCAGACCCCGCGCAGATTGGAGCCCAGCTGGGCCGCGAGCCGGATGCGCTGCGCCTCCCCGCCGCTCAGGGTGGGCGCCGCCCGGTCCAGGCTGAGGTAGGACAGGCCGACCTGGCGCAGGAAGGCCAGCCGGGAGCGCAGCTCCGCCAGAATGTCCCGGGCGATCTCCGCCTGGCGCCGGGGCAGCCTCAGGCCGGCCACGAAGGCCAGGGCCCGCTCCACGGACAGAGCGGTGAGCTCCGCGATGGTGCGGCCCCGGAAGGTCACCGACAGGGCCTCCGGCCGCAGCCTCCTGCCGCCGCAGGCGGGACAGCTGCGTTCCTCCCTCTCCCACCACTGGTTCCACCAGATCTCCTCGCCGGACTGCTCCCCGTCGAAGCCCGGCAGCACCAGGCCAGTCCCGTAGCAGCTGGGGCACCAGCCGTGCCGCGAGTTGAAGGAGAACAGCCGCGGGTCCGGCTCCTCGAAGCTGCGCCCGCAGCCCGGGCAGGCGCGGCGCACCGAATAGGTCGATGCCGGGGCCGCGGCGCCCCGCCTCGGGCGGGGAAGCACCCGGACGGTGCCCTTGCCCAGGTCCAGGGCGCGGCCCAGAAGCCCCCGGAGCTCCTCCCCGTGGGCCGCGGAGGCCGCCACCGTACCCAGGGGAAGCTCGATGCTGTGCTCCCGGAAGCGGTCCAGCCGCGGCCACGGCTCCGTGGGCAGGAGGCGGCCGTCCACGCGCAGGGCGGGGAACCCCCGCGCGGCGGCCCACCTGGCCAGGTCCGTGTAGTAGCCCTTGCGGGCGCTCACCAGGGGCGCCAGAACGTCCACCCGGCGGCCGCGGTGCTCCCGCAGGACCCGGGCCAGGATGGCCTCCCGGGTCTGCGGCTCGATGGGCAGCCTGCAGTCGGGACAGTGCTGAACGCCCAGCCTGGCGTACAGGAGCCTGAGGAAATGGTAGATCTCGGTCATGGTGGCTACCGTGCTCTTGCGGCCGCCGCGGCTGGTGCGCTGCTCGATGGCCACCGTGGGAGGCACGCCGGTTACGCCGTCCACGTCCGGGCGAGCAGCGGGCTGCACGAACTGCCGCGCGTAGGCGTTCAGCGATTCCAGGTAGCGGCGCTGCCCTTCGGCGAAGAGGATGTCGAAGGCCACCGTGCTCTTGCCGCTGCCGCTCACTCCGGTGATCACCGTGAGGCGGTCCCTGGGGATGGTCAGGTCGATCCCCTTGAGGTTGTGCTCCCGGGCGTGGCGGATGCGGATGCGGTGATTCTCCCCCGGCGCCGGCTGGAAAGCGGCCACGGGCTGAGCCGGGGCCGGCGCGCTCGAGGCTGCGGCGGCACGGCCCTCCAGGGCCTCGCCCCCGCTTCCGGCGCTGGAAGCCTCCCGGTAGCGCCGCAGCGCCGCGCCGGTGTGGCTCCCCGGGAAGGCCACCACCTGGTCGACCGTCCCGGTGCACACCACCTCTCCCCCCGCTTCTCCCCCCTCGGGCCCCAGATCCACGATCCAGTCGGCTGCCGCGATGACGTCCAGGTTGTGCTCGATCACCACCAGCGAATGGCCCGCCTCCAGGAGGCGGCGGAAGGCCGAAAGCAGGGTGGCTATGTCGGAGAAGTGCAGCCCTGTGGTGGGCTCGTCGAAGAGGAACAGGGTGCGCCCGGACCCGCGGCTGCGGCGGCGGGCCAGGTGGCCGGCCATTTTCAGGCGCTGCGCCTCCCCGCCGCTCAGTGTGGGCACCGGCTGGCCCAGGGTCAGGTAGCCCAGCCCCACCGCCCGCAAGGGCTGCAGCAGACGCACCACCTCCGGCGCGCCGGCGAAGAAGCGGCACGCCTCCTCCACGGTCAGGGCCAGCACGCCGGCCACCGACAGCGCCTCCCCCGCCTCCTCCTCCGGCGCCGGGGGCCCGCAGGGCAGGAGCCGGACATCCAGAACCTCGGAGCGGTAGCGGCTGCCGTTGCAGTCGGGGCAGCGCAGGTACACGTCGCTCAGGAACTGCATCTCGATGTGCTCGAAACCGCTGCCGCCGCAGGTGGGGCACCGTCCCTTTCCGGAGTTGAAGCTGAAGGTGCCCGCCGTGTAGCCCCGCTGCCTGGCCAGTGGCTCCTGGCAGAAGAGCCTGCGGATGGCGTCGAAGGCGCCCACGTAGCTGGCGGGGTTGGAGCGCGCCGTCCTGCCGATGGGCGACTGGTCCACCAGCACCACCTCCTGGAACGCCCCGGCGCCGCGCACCGCCCGGTGCCTGCCGGGAGTCTCCGCGGGCCTGCCTTTCAGCTTGGCCAGGGCGTTGTAGAGGACGTCCTGCACCAGGGTGGATTTTCCGGAGCCGCTCACCCCGGTTACGCACACCAGCCGGTTCAGGGGGATGCGCACGTCGATCCCCTTCAAGTTGTTCTGTGCCGCGCCCAGGACCTCCAGCGCGCCGGCCGCCAGGTCCACCGGCCCGCCGGCAACGGCCGGCGCTTCCTCCGCCACCCGCCGGCGCCCCGACAGGTACTCCCCGGTCAGGGAGCCGGGGGCGTGGAGAAGCTCCTCCACGGCGCCGGAGAAGACCAGCCGTCCGCCCCGCTCCCCCGGTCCCGGGCCCAGGTCAAGCACCAGGTCGGCGGCCCGGATCACCTCCGGATCGTGCTCCACCACCAGCAGAGTGTTGCCCGCGTCCCGCAACCGGTGGAGCACGGCGATCAGGCGACGGATGTCCCGGGAATGAAGGCCGATGCTGGGCTCGTCCAGCACGAACAGAGTGTTCACCAGGGAGGTGCCCAGCGCCGTGGTCAGGTTGATCCGCTGCACCTCTCCGCCCGAAAGCGTCCTTGACTGCCGGTCAAGGGTGAGGTAGCCCAGACCCACCTCCACCAGGTAGCGCAGCCGAACGCGGATCTCCCCCAGGAGCATCTCGGTGGCCTCGTCCAGCGGAGCGGGCAGCGACAGCCCCGCGAACAGCTCGTGGCAGCGCTGGAGGGGCAGGAGCATCACCTGGTGGATGCTCAGCCCCTCCCCCGGCCCCAGACGCCACAGCAGCGCCTCCGGCTTGAGCCGCGCCCCGCCGCAGGCGGGACAGAGCCGGTAGGCACGGTACTTGGACAGCAGGACCCGGATGTGCATCTTGTAGCTCTTGCCTTCCAGCCAGTCGAAAAAGCCCCGCACCCCGTACCAGCCGTCCTGCCGGCCGTCCCCTTCCAGGACCCACTGGCGCTGCCCCTCGGAGAGCTTCTCCCAGGGCACGTCCAGAGGCACCCCCCGCGGCCTGGCGTGGCGGACCAGGTCGTGCTGGCACTCCCGGAAGCTCGGGCTCTGCCAGGGCTTCACCGCTCCCTGGGCCAGCGTCCGCGACGGATCGGGCACCACCAGGCCGTAGTCCACTCCGATCACCCGCCCGAAGCCCCGGCACACCTGGCAGGCGCCCAGAGGGGAGTTGAAGGAGAACAGGTTCGGAACCGGATCGCGGTAGTGGATGTCGCACTCCGAGCAGTGCAGGTCGCTGGAAAAGCGGCGGGCCGTGCCCGCAGAGCGGCCGTCGGCAAGCGGATACACGGCCACCCGCCCCTGCCCGTACTTCAGGGCCGCCTCCAGATCCTCCACCACCCGGCTGCGGTTCTCCTCCTTCAGCTCCACGCGATCCTGGACCACCTCCAGGCGCGAGCCCTCCCGGCGATGGATGCGCCGGTAGCCCTGGCGGGCCAGCAGCTCCAGCACCTCCTGGTCGGTGAAGTTCTCCGGCACCGTGACCGGGAAGGTGATCAACAGGCGCGGCGCCGCAGAGCCCGGCGCCAGGGCCATCCAGATGCTGTCCGGGGTGTCCCGACGCACCGGCCGGCCGCAGCTCCCGCAGTACAGTCGCGCCGCCCGGGCGAAGAGGAGCTTGAGATGATCGTTCAGCTCGGTCATGGTGCCCACGGTGGAGCGGGAGGTGCGCACCGGATTGACCTGGTCGATGGCGATGGCCGGCGGGATGCCCTCGATTCGATCCACCCGGGGCTTGTCCATCCGGTCCAGGAACTGCCGCGTGTAGGGGGAGAAGGTCTCCACGTAGCGCCGCTGGCCCTCCGAGTAGATGGTGTCGAAGGCCAGGGACGATTTCCCCGAACCGCTCACCCCGGTCACCACGATCAGCTTGTTGAGAGGCAGACGGACGGTCAGGTCCCTGAGGTTGTTCTGCCGCGCCCCCTCGACGACTATCTGCTCGCTGCGGTCGCTGCGCTCGCTCTGCTCGCTGTCCATATGGTACTCAACGCGAAAGATACTGAAGGCGGCCGAAGAAGCAAACAGCCGCCCCGGCGGCTGCGGCTCACACCAGCACGTTCACCTGCAGGCCAGGCTGCGGCCGCCGCCCCTCGGCTTCGGCCTCCTCCCTGGCCAGCTCGCGCCGGGCCTGCATCTCCAGCCGGTACGCGGCCGCGGCCACCCGCAGGTCCGCAGCGGAGGGCTGGGTGGGTCCGAAGGCCGCTCTGAGCAGCGCCCGCGCCTTGCGGAGGGTGGCCTCGGGGTTGCCCGGCACCGGCTTCAGGTCCACGGCGACGGATCCCCCCACGGCGTACAGCCGGCCGTCCGGGCCGACCGCATAGATGTACTGGGGCCCGCTGCGGGCGTAGGGGCCCGCAGCGGCGATGTGCGCCTGCTCGTGGGCGCGCACTTCGGCATCCACCTGCTGCAGCCTCTGCGCCTGGACGCGCCCGGCCTGCAAGGCGGAGCGCGCCTCCCTCCGGGCGGGCAGGTTCCTCCCGAGGGGAGCCGTCGCTGCCGCGCCGGCGCCGTAAAGCCCCTGCATCGGTGGCCATTATACCATGCCAGGCGGACGGCCGGGCTACCCCCCGCCTCCCCTGAGTCCTGGGAGACCCAACCGGATGCCGCACACCCTCAGCCGCCGCGCACAAGAAAAGCCGGCAGGGTTGCCCCACCGGCCTGTCTCACGCGATCCCGCCGCAGAGCCGCAAGGGACTGCGGCGGCCCTCTTCAGGCTTCCGTCTGGCGGATCTGGGCCAGCTCCTCCCCGGTGAACACGCGATTGATGTCCAGGATGATGATGAACTTCTCCTCGAGCTTGCCCATGCCCCGGATGAACTCCGTGTCCAGCTGGGTGCCGATCCGCGGCGCCCGCTCCACGTCCTTGGGCTCCAGCTCGATCACCTCCTCCACCGCGTCCACCAGCGCCCCCAGGACCACCTGCTCACCTTCCAGCTCCACCTCCATCACGACGATGCAGGTCTCCACGGTGTGCTCCACCGGCGGCAGGCCGAACTTGCGCCGCATGTCCACCACCGGGACCACGCTGCCCCGCACGTTGATCACTCCCCGCATGAACGGGGGGCTGTTGGGGATCCTGGTGATCGCGGACAGCTCCAGCACCTCGCGAACCTGCCCGACGTCCACGGCAAACAGCTCTTCGCCCACGTTGAAGGTCAGGTACTGCGTCACACTCGTTCGCTCCGCCTGCTCCATATTCGCTCCTGAGGACGTCATCTTAAAACTCCTCGAGCTTTTCGTCTACCTTGTCGGTGAGAAGAGGCTCCTCCTGCAGCGCAATCCCGGTGGGGCGGGAAGCGGTCCCGGGCCGGTCAGGCGTGCGTGGCCCTGGCCACCAGCTCCTTGCCCACTCCGGTCTCGCCGGAGATCAGAACCGGCGCGTCCGTGGGCGCGATAGCTTCCACGTAGCCGAAGATGGCGTGCATGCGGTCGTTGGCGGTCACGATCGCGGAGAAAGCCTCCGGCCGCTCCAGCTGCCCGCTAATCAGCCGCCGTTTCAGCAGCAGCTGCACGTTGCGCAGCTCGCGAACCTCCACGGCCCGCCGCACCGAGGCCAGCATCCCCATGGGGCCCAGGCCCGGGGCCAGGTAGTCGAAAGCTCCCATCCGGATGCAGTGCACCGCCCGGGTCAGGTCGGCCCGCTCCGAGAGAATGATCACCGGCAGGTCCGGCCAGTCCAGGCGGATCAGCGGCCGGAGCTCCTCGCCGGACAGGCGTGACATGTCGTGCTGCAGCAGCGCCACCCCCACTTCGCGCCGGCCCAGCAGGTCCAGCACCTCCTCCCCGTCCAGGACAGGAATGACGTTGCTGATGCCGCCCGACTGCAGGGCGGCCAGAACCTGGCCGCGCAGCTCCTCGCTCCCGGCGGCCAGGAGCACCGGCGACTGCGGGTGCAGACTCTCGGACACCAGAACCCCTGCGGATGCAGGGCTGCAATCGAGGCGCCCTGCCGGCATCGAAGCGCACGCGCGCTGCGGCGATTGTAGTCCAGAATGGTCGGGATAGTCCACGCCACTTCCGCCGTCCGGACGGCGGGTTCGGCCGGGCGGTCTTGGCCGGGCCAGGCGTTCGGCCGAGCGCAACGCCCCCCTGTCCGGACCGCCGGAAAAGAGGGTTGACGCCCGGCAGCCGGAGGGAGGAAATTTGGATCGTGGGCGGGCGGGTTCGACGCCCGCCGGGGTGAGGGCCAGAAAGGTGAAGGACTGCTATCGAATCCTGGGCGTCCCGCCGGATGCCAGCGCCGGGCACATCAGGAGCGCCTGCCGCAGCGCCGCCCGCAGCCTGCACCCGGACCTGGGACACGGACCGGAGGGCTCGGACCGCCTTCTGGAAGTGGGGGAAGCCTACGACGTGCTGGCCGATCGGGAAAGGCGCCGATCCTACGACACCCGGCTGGTCCGCGAGCGCGGGCGCCTGCCGCTGCGGCTGCCCGGCGCGGCGGACGTGGTGGTGCACGTCCCCGCGGGCATTCGCAACGCCGGGCGCCTGCGGATACTCCTGGGTGCTGAGGCCTTCCCCTACGCGGCCGTAACGGTGACGCTGTACGTCGCCTCAGGAGTCTGAGGTGCCGGGGCCCGGGACCGCTGGCTACCTGTGCGTTCTGGCACGCAGGTCCTTCCATGCGCTGCCCGGGCAGGAGTACAACCGCTACCGGGAACGGGTGGAGCACACGCTGCCGCCGGAAACGCTGTTCTACGAGGTGTCCCTGCTGGAGCCGAAACCGTGGCCCTACCTGCGTGATAGGGTCTATCCAGCCTTCGCCCGCCATCTGCGGGCCAAGCGGCGCAGCCCGGAGACGGCTCCGGGGGTGATCGTGTCGGTGTTCCACGCCGGCACGTGCAGCCTCATCTCCGGTGAGGAGTTTCTGCAGGCGTTCAAGGAGATCGAGCAGCTCGACGAGGCGCAGTTCCGCGATCGCCTCAGGCGCTGGCTGCGCGCAGGCTCGGGCGGCCGCTCCGGGGATGGGGGCGGCACGCTGTTAATCTCCGGACCGCCCGGCTGACCGCGGTCAGCCCGCCGCTTGGGGGCGCAGCAGGATCCTGCCCCGATGGGCCCGCTTCAGATTCTCCCCGTACCGCGGGTAGGAGAGCGGCTCGATGCAGGCGAAGGTTTCTCCCTCAGGGCTGAAGAGGATCACCGAGTCGAAGACCTCCCCCGGATCACCCCGGACCCGCACCTCCGTGACGAGGGTATAGGCGTCGGTGGTCAGAGTGTAGGCGGCCCGCCCGTCCGCCCCGGGCCTCGGCTCCCAGGCGCGGTCGTAGCCGCGGTCCAGGGGCAGTGTCAGGGTGCCGTCCCCCTCCCGCACCGGCAGCCTCACCCGGGCCGTCTCGGGATTCACCAGGTCGTAGTAGAAGTGGATGCCGCAGGCCACCACGTGCTCCGCCGAGGAGACGTCGAAGGCCACCTCCAGGGAGGCGCCGGTAAGGGTGTAGCGGAGCTGGGCGTCGAAGTCGAACCCTTGAAGCTCCCGAAGAGTCGCCCCCCGATAGCGGTCCCCGCCGCCTATCCTGCCGGTCACGGAACGCCCGGCCGTCTGGAAGCTCCACGGGACGTAGCGGCCTACCCCGTGCTGGAAGGGGTCCCGGACACCCAGCTCCGCCAGGTGGGCGGCGTGCGGAAAGACGCTGCGCTGCGTAGGGGGGATCTCCCTCTCCTGGTTGAAATGCGGCACGATCAGGGGGCCCAGCCCCTTGCGGTAGTCGAGAAAGATCTGCTTCCGCCGGCGCTCCAGGATGGGCACCTCCCCGACGGTGAGATCCACCAGGGACATCCCGAGCCCGGGGGCCACCACCGCCCTCAGACTGCCGGCGGAGAGCTCCACGCATGTACCGAAATCCGGATGCTCCATCACGGCGTTCTCCATCGGAGCACTCCTTCAGAGCATGTACTTCAGGCTCGAGCAGGCCGTGGGATAGCCGTAGGCCACCTCTTTCATCTGGGCGGCGGACAGGCCGAAGCGGATCGCCATGGCGAACAGGTTGATGGCCTCCTCGGCGTGCGGTCCCAGGAGGTGCGCCCCCAGGATACGGCCGCTCGCCTCCTCCACCAGCACCTTGTAGGCCGCCCAGCCGGCTTTCACCCTCCTGGCGTAGTACCAGGAGGAGGCGTCTCCACTGTTCACGGTGAAGCGAAGATTCCTCTCCCGGGCCTGCTCCTCCCGCAGGCCCACCGCCGCGAGCGGCGGGATCGAGTAGACCGTCGTGGCCACGCCCCGGTAGTCCGGCCTGCGGGTGTTGCCGTGGAGCAGGTTCTCCGCCACCGCGGCGCCCTGGATGCCCGCCACGGGCGTCAGGGGCGGGCCCGGACTCGCGGCGTCTCCGGCGGCGTACACGGCGGGATTGGAGGCGCTCTGCAGGAACTCGTTCACCACCACGCCGCGCCCGTCCCGCTCCACCTGGCCGCTGGCCAGGTCCAGATCGTCGATGTCCGGGACCCTGCCCGCTCCGTGCACCACCAGCTCCGCTTCCAGGGTGCGCGGGCCTTCGGGAGTCCGGGTCTGCACGGCGAAGGCTCCGCCGCTGCGCTCCACGGCCTCCACCTCGTGGTGGAGCCGCACGTCGATCCCCGCTTCGCGGGAAGCGCCCACCAGCGCCTCGACCAGCTGCGGCTCGAACTGCGGCAGGGGCCTGCCGCTGCGATGCAGGATCCCCACCCGAGAACCGGCGCGGGCGGCCACATGGGCGAGCTCGAAGGAGATGTAGCCTCCCCCCACGAAGAGGATGCGCTCCGGAAGGGAGTCCAGCTCCAGGAACTCCGTGCTGGTGGTCAGGTGCTCCTCGCCCGGGATGCCCAGGGTGCGCGGCCTGGCGCCGGCGGCGATCAGCATGTGTCCCGCCGTAAGCTCCTCGCGCCCCACCCGCAGCGTCGTGGGCCCGGAGAAACGGGCGCGCCCGGAAATCGGCTCGATCCCGGCCTCCCTGAAGGCCTTCTCGTTGCTCTCGGGGACCCCCTGCGTGAAGGTGCGCTTGAAGGACATCAACGCCGGCCAGTGGATCTGCGTTGCCGCCGCCGGCACCCCCGCCTTCCCCATGCGGTGGTTCCAGTCCACCAGCTCCGCAGCGCCCACCAGCACCTTCTTGGGATCGCAGCCCCGCAGCTGGCAGGTGCCGCCGAAGGGCATGGAATCGATTACCGCCACGCTCCACCCTGCCTTCCGGCAGGGGTACATCACCGACTTGCCGGCCGACCCGGAGCCTACCACGATCAGATCGAACCCTCGTTTCATCCCCGCTCTCCTCCCGGTACACCCCCTCGCGCCAGCCCGGGCGGCGGCGTCTGGAGATGCCCTGCATCCAGCATAATGCCGCCGCGTCGCTGCGTGCAAACCGGGCGGCCGTGCGGCGGGCGGGAACGGCTGCGGCCCGGGGCGCCGAGCCGGCGCCAGGTCGCGCCGCTCCCGCACCCTTCAGGCCGCCCCGGGGCGTTCCCCCGGCCGGCCGCCGGCCCGCCGCGGGGGCCTCAGTACCAGCCCAGCCGCGGCGAGCCCGATGCTCAAGACCCCGGCGATGGTGAGGAAGACCGCGTTGAAGCTGGCCAGGGCGGCGATGGAGGCGCCCATGGCCGGACCGGCGGCGCTTCCGGCGGCGCTCATGCTGGAGCTCAGCCCGTAGACCGACCCATGGCTGCCGGCAGCCGCCCTGGCGGCGATGAGGGCGTTCACGGTGGGCAGGGTCCCGCCCATGAACACTCCCGCCGCCAGACGCAGGAAGAACAGCTGCCAGGGGGTGCGGACCAGAAGCAGGGGCAGGTGCGCCAGGATCCCCCCGACCAGGCAGACCAGCAGGATGCGCCGGTAGCCCAGCCGGTCGCTCAGCCTGCCGATCACCGCCGCGGCGGCGGCACCCGCCAGGGCGCGGGCGCCGATGATCAGCCCGGAGGTGGTCCCGATCAGGGCGGCGGCAGGCCGCAGAGACTGGATAAACAGGGGGAGGATGGGAGTGAGCGCGGCGCTGGCCAGCTGGATCAGCGCCACCAGGAGCATGAGGGAGAGCAGCTCCCTGGAGCGCCCCAGAAGGGAGAAATCCGGAAGCACGCTGCGCCAGAACTGACCCCGCAGGGAGCGGGGCGTGAAATCTTCCCGCACCACCGTCAGGACCGTGATCGAAGCGGCGAGAAAGAGCAGGGCGTTGAGAAAGAAGGGCACCCGGTAGCCCAGCAGGTCCGCCACCGAGCCGCCGAGCACCGGGCCCAGGGCGGAACCGACCAGGATGGAGGTCTGCAGCATTCCCAGGCTGTAGCCCGCCTTGTCGCGCGGCACGGTGCTGGCCACCAGGGTGGTGGCGGCGGCCACGGTGCCGGTGAACATCCCGCCCAGGCCGCGAAACAGCACCAGCTGCCACGGATGGGTGGCAAGCCCCATGAGCACCATCGTGACCGCGCCGCCCAGGAGGGCCCGCAGCAGCATGATGCGCCGGCCGTAGGCGTCGGCCAGCCGGCCCCAGATGGGCGCGAACAGCGCCACCGCGGCCGCGCCGGCAGTCTGCACCATCCCGGCCCACAGCTTGACCCGGCTGAGGTCTGCCACGCCGAGGTGGCGAACGTAGAAGGGAATGATCGGGTTGGCTCCGGAGAAGGCGGCCACCGCCAGGAGCTCCGCGATCCAGATGGCGAAGAGGTTCCGCCGCCAGCGGCTGGGCATGATCCTGCTACCCTCTGCTTGAAAAAGCGAGGCAGGGGCGCGGGCCCCTGCCTTTTGCTGTCCGCCGTCGACGGGCCGGAGCTGCGCTCCGGCTCGACCGGTCAGCCGCTCACCGGCCGGTCCGCCAGGTAGCGGTAGTAGCGGTACTTCTCACGGGCGTCCCGCCTGGCCTGCCCCAGGAACTCCTCGGCCCGGCGGGGATGCTGCTCCCGCAGCGAGCGGAAGCGGATTTCCCGGTACATGTAGTCGGCGATGTCACCGGTGGGTTCCTTGCTGTCCAGGATGAGGGGGTTCTTGCCTTCCCTGCCCAACAGGGGGTTGAAGCGGTACAGGAGCCAGGACCCCGAATCCACCGCCAGCTTCTGCTGCCGGGCCCCGTACTTGAGGTTGTACCCGTGGGCGATGCAGTGGGTGTAGGCGATGACGATGGAGGGCCCCGGGTAGCTCTCGGCCTCCTGCAGGGCCCGGATGGTCTGGACGCGGTTGGCTCCCATGGCCACGCTGGCCACGTAGACCGTGCCGTAGGTCATGGCCATCAGCCCCAGGTCCTTCTTGGCCAAAGGCTTCCCCGCTGCGGCGAACTTGGCGATGGCCCCCAGGGGGGTGGCCTTGGACATCTGGCCGCCGGTGTTGGAGTACACCCCGGTGTCCAGCACCAGGATGTTGATGTCCCGGTCCGAGGCGATCACGTGGTCCAGGCCTCCGTAGCCGATGTCGTAGGCCCAGCCGTCGCCGCCGAACGCCCACACCGACCGCCGCACCAGGTAGTCCGCCACGGACTGGAGCTGCCTCGCCTCCCCGGTTTTCGCCTTCGCGAGGACATCTTTCAGCTTCGCCACCCTGGCGCGCTGGGCCTCGATCTCCTCCTGAGTGGACTGGTCCGACTCCTGGATGCTCTGCGCCAGGTCCAGATCCACCAGCTTGCTCTTCACCGCCTCGTGCAGCAGCTCCAGGGCGAACTGGCTCATCTTGTCCACGTTGAGGCGCATCCCGAAACCGAACTCCGCCGCGTCCTCGAACAGGGAGTTGCTCCAGACCGGCCCGCGCCCGTCGGCGCGCACGGCGTAGGGGGTGTTGGGCAGGTTCCCACCGTAGATCGAGGAGCAGCCGGTGGCGTTGGCGATGATGGCCCGGTCCCCAAAGAGCTGGCTCACCAGCTTCACGTAGGGGGTTTCTCCGCAGCCTGAGCAGGCCCCCGAGAACTCGAACAGAGGCCGGATGAACTGCGAGCCCTTGATGGTGTTGCGCTTGATCAGGCTTTCCGGCACCTCCGGCAGCGACAGGAAGAACTCCCAGTTCTTCGCCTCCTGCTCGCGCAGCGGCGGCTGGGGCACCATGTTGATGGCCTTGCGCCCGGTTTTCTCCCCGTCCTTTTTCTCGTCGGCCGGGCAGATCTCCACGCACAGCGCGCAGCCCGTGCAGTCCTCCGGAGACACCTGGAGGGTATACTTCATGCCGGCCAGATCCTTGCCCCGGGCGTCCACGGACTTGAAGGCGCCGGGTGAGCCGGCCAGTGCCTTGGCGTCGTAGGCCTTCATGCGGATCACCGCGTGCGGGCAGATCAGCGAGCACTCGCCGCACTGGATGCACACCTCCGGCAGCCAGGCCGGAATCTCCTCGGCGACGTTGCGCTTCTCGTACTGGGTGGTGGCGGTGGGATAGGTGCCGTCGTCGGGAAGCTTCGACAGGGGAAGCTTCTCTCCGCGCCCGGCGATGATCTCCCCGATCACCTCCTTCACGAAGGGAGGCGCTTCCGGAGGAGCCGGCGGCAGCATGTGCAGCCCGCCGTTCGCCTGCTTCGGGTAGTCCACCTTCTGCACCGCCTTGCGGGCGGCCTCCACCCCCCTCATGTTCATCTCCACGATGTCCCGTCCCTTGGAGCCGTAGGTGTCCTCGATGGCCACCTTGATCAGCTCCAGGGCCTTGTCCTCCGGCAGCACCCCGGAGATGAGGAAGAAAGCGGTCTGCATGATCGTGTTGATCCTGCCGCCCAGGCCGGCCTGCTCGGCGATCTTCAGCGCGTCGATGACGTAGAAGTTGAGGCTCTTTTCGACGATCTGCTTCTGCACCTCCGCGGGCAGCTTCTCCCAGACCTCCTGCTTCCCGTACGGGGAGGCCAGAAGGAAGGTGGCGCCCGGCTCCGCGGCGGAGAGCATGTCGTAGCGCTCCAGGAAGCTGAACTTGTGGCAGGCCACGAAGCTGGCCTTCTGGATGAGGTAGGTGCTCTTCACGGGCCTGCGGCCGAAGCGCAGGTGACTCACGGTGCGGGCGCCGCTCTTCTTGGAGTCGTAGACGAAGAAACCCTGGGCGTAGTTGTCCGTGGCCTTGCCGATGATCTTGATGGAGTTCTTGTTGGCGCCCACCGTGCCGTCCGCGCCCAGGCCGTAAAACATGGCGCGGTGCACGTCCTTCTCGGTGGAAAACTCCTCGTCCCAGGGAAGGCTGGTGCCGGCCAGGTCGTCGTGAATGCCCGCAGTGAAGTGGTTCTTCGGCCGCTTCTCCTTCAGGTTGTCCAGCACCGCCTTGCACATGCCGGGGTTGAACTCGTTGGAGCCCAGGCCGTAGCGTCCGCCCACGATCACAGGGTAGCTCCGCAGGCCGCCGCCGTCGCTCATGACCTCGCCCACGGCGGTTCGAACGTCCTCGTACAGCGGCTCACCGAGGGAGCCCGGCTCCTTCGTGCGGTCCAGCACAGCCACGGCCTTCACGGTCTCCGGCAGCGCCGCCATCAGGTGCTTCGGGCTGAAGGGGCGGAAGAGGCGCACCTTCACCAGGCCGACCTTCTCCCCCTGCCCGGAAAGGGCGCTCACCGTCTCGTCCATGGTCTCCGCTCCGGAGCCCATCATCACGACCACGCGCTCGGCGTCCGGTGCGCCCACGTAGTCGAAGAGCCGGTAGCGCCTGCCGGCGATCCTGGCGAAGCGCTCCATCGCCTTTTCCACGATCCCCGGGGCCGCCAGGTAGTAGGGGTTCACCGTCTCCCGGGCGGCGAAGAACACGTCCGGGTTCTGCGAGGTGCCGCGGATGGCCGGCCGCTCCGGGTTGAGCCCCCTGGCCCGATGGGCGCGGACCAGCTCGTCGTCGATCATGGCCTTCATGTCCTCGAAGGTGAGCTCCTCCACCTTCTGGATCTCGTGGGAGGTGCGGAAGCCGTCGAAGAAGTGCAGGAAGGGGATGCGGGACTCCAGGGTTGCCGCCTGAGCGATGAGGGCGAAGTCCATCACCTCCTGCACCGAGCCGGAGCAGAGCATGGCCCAGCCGGTGGCGCGGGCGGCCATGACGTCGGTGTGGTCGCCGAAGATGGACAGGGCCTGGGCCGCCACCGCCCGGGCGGCGATGTGGAACACCGCCGGACACAGCTCCCCGGCGATCTTGAACATGTTGGGGATCATCAGCAGGAGCCCCTGGGAGGCCGTGAAGGTGGTGGTCAGGGCGCCGGTGGTCAGGGATCCGTGCACCGCGCCGGCCGCGCCGGCCTCCGACTGCATCTCCACCACCGTGGGCACCGTGCCCCAGATGTTTCTCCGGCCCTCGGCCGAAAGCTCGTCCGCCATCTCTCCCATGGGAGAGGAAGGGGTAATAGGATAGATGGCGACGACCTCGTTGGTGGCGTGCGCCACGTAGGCTGCGGCCGTATTGCCATCGATGGTAACCATCTTGCGTGCCATGCATCGTTCCTTTATGCGTGGGATTTCGTAGTTCAGTATACCGGCACCGACCGGTTAATACAAGGGAAGCGGCCTCCCGGACCTCCCCGAAAGCCGAAGCAGCCGGCCCCGGCGGTGGACACCGGGGAGCCGATGCTCTACTCTCTGTCGGTGGGCAACCGGCAGCAGCGAGGCAAGAGGTGACTCGGATCATCCTGGTGCGCCACGGGCAGACCGCCTGGAACGTGGTGGAGCGCTTTCGCGGGCGGGAAGATCTTCCCCTCGACCAGACCGGGCTTTGGCAGGCCAGCCGCACCGCCGAGCGGATCGCCGAGGAGTGGAGCCCGCGGGCCCTCTACTCCAGCCCTCTGCGGAGGGCCAGGCAGACCGCAGAGGCGGCCGCCCGGCGCTTGCGGCTGCCCCTGCAGGTCCATCCGGGATTGATCGACATTGACTACGGCCGGTGGCAGGGCCTGACCCCAGAGGAGGCCGGACGGCGCTGGCCCGGACGCCTGCGGGCCTGGTACGAGTCTCCGCGGCGGGCGCAGCCCCCGGGAGGGGAAGCGCTCGCCCTGGTGATGCGCCGCTGCCGGAAGGCGGCCCTGGAGATAGCCGGCCGGCATCCGGGACAGACCGTGGTGCTGGTGGGTCACACTGTGGTCAACCGGACGCTGCTGCTGGCCGTGCTCGGCCTGGGGCTGGAGGGGTTCTGGCGGCTGCGGCAGGAACCCTGCGCCGTCAACCTGATCGAGATCCGGGACTCCTCCCTGGCGCTTTCGAGCATGAACGACACCTGCCACCTGCGGAAGGCGGGCGGCAGTGCGGAGCCGCCGGGCCAGGAGCGCGGACGGTGAAAGGAAGAGGCAGCCGAAGGAAACCGGCGGGGCGGCGGCAGAAGCACAACGCCTTCTATCGGCTCCTGGAAGCCTGCCGGGAGGCGGAGTGCCCGCTCTGCGCCCTGGCGCGGCGCCGTGTGAAGCGGTACTTCGAGGGCCTGCTCTACGAGAAGGTGAACGACCCGGAGCTGCGGAAGCGTATCCGCAGCGCGGGAGGGTTCTGCAACCGTCACTCCTTCCAGTTCGCAGAATACCACGACGGCCTGGCCGGCTCGATCCTGTACCGGGATCTGCTGGAAACGTGGCTGCAGCGGCCCTCGGCCATGCCGGTGCAGTCTTCCGACGGGCGCCTGCCCGACTGCCCGGCCTGCCGGGAGAAGGCGCAGGCCGAGCAGAGGGCTCTCTCGCTGCTGACGGCTTTTCTCGATGATGAGGAGCTGCATGAGGCCCTTCGGGGCTCCTCCGGGCTGTGCCTGCCGCACCTGGGGATGCTGGAGGAGCGGTTGGGTCGCGGCAGGAAGGCGCTTCCGGGCTGGCTCGCCGATCTCCAGCGGGCCGTCGTGGAGAAGATCGCGGCGGACCTGCGCGCCTGCCTGGACAGCCGCAACTACTCTCTGGGTACGGACAGGCCCGCTCTCAGCCGGGAGCAGGAGCTGGCCTGGGAGAGGGCGGTGCGCATGGTGGCCGGCTTTCCCGCCGTGGATTGAGAAGCGATCCGGACGGCCCGCTCAATACAGTCCGGTGAGCCTGCCCATCACGTAGATGGCTCCCGAGACGATGAGGCTGGCCACGACGGTCATGAAAGTCCCCGCGAAGGCCATGTCCTTGATCGAGAAATAGCCGGCCGAATAGGGTATGACGTTCGTGGGCGTGGAGGTCACCAGGCCTCGGCACCCTCGTTCAGCAGGTACTTGGCCACCACGGTGGGAAGCGGGCAGGGTGCGTCCTTGCCCTGCTGGATGAGACGAAGCACCTGTAGGTCGGACTCCCACATCACGTCACCCGGCGCCACCACGCATACGCTGCCGGGCTCGTACCTGGGAAGGAGGCTGTCCTCCTTGAAGTAGTACAGCTCCTCGCTCTGCATCGTGGAGTAGGCCCGCATGAAGGGCGGTATCTCGTTGGGCTTGAACCAGAGCTTGATCTCCCGCTCCGCCTCCTCGTCCGTGGCGGATGCGTGGATCAGGTTGTCCATGCGCTCGCCGATCTGGTTGCCGCTCCCGTCCCGCAGGCTGACGATGGTACCCAGGGAGCGGATGCAGCCAGGCTTCTGCTCCCGCGCCGCATGGGGATTGGTGGGCCCGGCCACCTCCCGCACCTTCTTCACGGCGTCGGGCCCTTGATACACGATGGCGATCACCCGCTGGCGATGAGGCTTGTCGCCGTAGTGCACCTTGCCGGTGATGTACTCGATGAGGGACGGATAGAAGACCTTGCCCCGATGCTCCTCGTAGTGCACCTCCGCCAGCATCCTGGTGACGTGGACCACCTTGGTGCCGGCGTAGATCAGCCCGGTATGGAACTCCGACAGCTGCGACAGCACGTACCCGGTCAGCGAGTTCTTCAGCGCATCCGGTTTGATCAGCGCCAGGGTCTGCTCCAGCTCTCTGTTGCGCACCTTTAGCCTCCTGGGGTTGATGATTCTGCTCAGCCGGGCCGTCGGTCAATCCGGCCTGTACGGCTGCCTGCCCGGGGGCAGACAACCCTCGAGCCGTATTCTGGCACGACACCGGCCGGAGATCAACACGTGGCGCCGGCCGGTCCGGCCGGCGGCAGCGGCGGCAGCGGCCGCCGCGGCGGCGTACTCGCCGGCCGCGGACGCAAACCTTGACAAATCCCTACTATATAACTGTGTTACTATTATCACGATATACGATTGACACACTCTGTCTCATGGGCTATGCTAGGCCAATTCCCGGGGGTTCTGTGATCTATCAGGAGCTGTATGACCGACTGCTGAACGTCTGTCGACAGATCACATCGCACCGGCAGAGTCTGGCCAAGCCCGCTCTGGAAGAGGCGGTGCTCGGTCATGTTGGTCCCGATGTCCCGAACGACCGGCTCCTGGCTCACCTGGTGGCCGAATCGCTTCTGAAGCGCATCGACCGGCAGCTGCTGGAGAGCAAGAACATCTACGTTCAGCAGTTCGACATTCCCCAGACGACCCTCTTCTACAGCATGGCCGAGGCCGTGCCGTTCGTGTACGCCGGCCACATGCTGGCGAACCATTTCCTGCTCCAGGCCGCCGCCGGGCTGGACCGGCTGACCGTTCTCGACATCGGCATCGGGAGCGGCAAGCAGATGCTTCACCTTCTGCGCCTGCTGGCCGAAAGCGGCGGCGCGGTGAAGGAGGCCCGCGTGGTCGGCCTGGACCCGGTGGCGGACAACCTGGAGAAATCGCGCCGGGCCTTCGAGGAGCTAGACGCAGAGCTGCCCTTTGCGGTGAGCTTCGTACCCGTGGAAGGGCTCTTCGAAGAGCTTGGCGACGGCGGCCTCGAGAAGATCAGCTCGGCCCGCAAAGGGGCGCTCCTGGTCAACACCGCGTTCAGCTTCCACCATACCATGCACCCTCTGGGGGACCGGCAGCGCCGCACGGAGCTCCTGGGAAGGATCAGGTCCCTGCAACCGCTGGTGCTCACCATGGTGGAGCCCAGCTCCGATCACGACACCGAGGAGCTGCCGCGGCGCTTTCATCACTGCTGGCAGCATTTCGGCAACGTCTTCGCCCTGGTGGACGAGGCGGCCATCGAGCCTTCTCACAAGTTCCTGATCAAGGAAAAGTTCTTCGGCCGGGAGATCAGGGACATCTTCGGGGTGAGCGATCACTTCCGCTGCGAGCGGCACGAGTGGTATGAGTCCTGGCTGCTGCGGCTGCACCGGGCGGGCTTCTCTCCCGCCCGGAAGGCCACCCTCAGCCCGGAGCTGCCGGGATACTGCAGCTCCTCCTCCGCGGAGGGACTGGTGCGGCTGGAGTACAACGGCATCCCCATCGTGGCGGTGATGGCGTTCTCCCCCTAGAGACGCAAGTCCGAGGTTGGAAAGGAGCGAGGATGAACGAGCAGGAGCTCAAGGTTTACGGGGCGACGATCATGGGGTTCGCCCAGGCATGCATCAACCTGAACATCGTGGCCGGCTCGCGGGCGGGGGATCTCATCGAGAGCATCGACGTGAACTCCTGGTACCCCTTCGAGCGGCTGCGGGCCATCGAGAAGACGGTGCTGGAAGCCTACGACAACGCCGGACCCATCCTGGAGCGCGTGGGGATCGAGATGATGGCCGGCTGGTACCACTTCGGCCCGGGCAAGGACATCATCAAACGCGGCGTGGACTTCCTGTACTTCCAGACCGGCTCGCAGGGCTACGCCAGCGTGGTGGTGGGGCCTCCGGACAAGGTGGGCAGCTTCAACCTGGAGTCCATCGACGAGGCGAACGGGCAGGCGGTGATCTACAGCACCACGCCGTTCAGCAAGGACCAGGAGCGCGGGGTGATCATCGGCGGAATGAACGCGCCGGGAGACCTGGACTACATCGACGTGCGGAACGAAGAGGACCGGAACCGCTTCCTCATCGAGTTCTGTTGACAGCGGAAACTGACAGGGGAGAGATCATGACGCTCGAAGAACTGTTGGATGCGCCGAGTGTGCCGGCCGAGATCAGCCTCACCGATGCGGAGATCGTGCGGCTGGTAAGAAAGCACAAGGGCCTGTTGAAGCAGCGCGAGCGCGACCAGGCCTTCTGGGCGGCCACGAACGAGAATCTGAAGAAGGCCTACGAGAAGCTGGACGAGAAGGATCGGGAGCTGGCCAGGGCCTACGGCATCATCCAGGAGGACCTGTCGGTGGCCAGCCGCATCCAGCAGGCGCTTCTGCCCAAGGCTCCCCCGGAAATGGCGGAGGAGCTGGAGATCGCGGTCTTTCACCGCCAGCTGGCGGAGGTTGGGGGCGACTACTACGACTTCTTCACCACCCGCAGCGGTCGCTACGCCATCGGGGTGTTCGACATCTCCGGCCACGGGGTCTCCGCGGCCCTGGTAATGACTTATCTGAAGGCCCAGTTCATGACGATAATGGAACGGATGGACTCTCCCAAGGAGATCGTGGGGTGGATCAACGGCGTATCCTACGAGTTCCTCAAGACCATCAAGAAGTACGCCACGGTCAACTTCATCATCTTCCGGCGGGAGCGGCTGCAGTACGTGAGCGGGGGCGGCTTCGGCCTGGTGGTGAGGGGGAAGGAAAATGAGACCTTCGCCAAGCGCGACCCCTTTCTGGGCCTGCGCAACCGGCCCTTTCACCAGTACGAGCTGCCCTTCGGCCCCGGGGACCTGCTGGCCCTCTACACCGACGGCATCGTGGAAGCCCAGAACGCGGGAGGGGAGGACTACACCGTCAGGCGGCTGAACGACCTGATCGCCTCGAACGCCGGCAGGAGCCCGCAGCAGATCGTGGACCTGTGCGTGGAGGACTACACCGCCTTCAGGGAAAAGGACTCCGACGACATCACGCTGATCCTGGCGCGCAGGAAGGGCAAGGGATGATCACCGAGCAGGAGCTGGCGAGCACCAACATCACGATGCGCTACGAGCTCGCCCCGTCCAAGAACCTGGTCGGGGACCTGAGCGGCCTGATCGGAAACTTCTGCGACGAGTTCATCGGCTCCTTCTACCCCCGGGCCATCAGCAAGAAGGCCAACATCGTGATCACGGAGCTGTTCAACAACGCGGTGGAGAACAACATCGATGGCGACAGCCGCATCACCCTGGAGCTCAGGATCAACAGGGAGGCACTGTGGATACGAGTAATGAACGCCGCCGACCGCCGGCAGTACCGGGCGGTCCGAGAGCAGGTCAGGAAGATCCGCAGGTCGCAGGACCCCAAGAGGCTCCTGGCCGAGACCATCCGGAGTCGAAGAAAGGACCGCCTGCCGGGAGGACTGGGGCTGATCCGTCTGGCCGCGGAGAACAAGTTCCAGCTGGCCGTCCGCTACCGTGCTCCCTACTTGATCGTGGAGTCTCAGATCGGCCTGGGAGGTCTGCTTTGAGAATACTGGCATACGGCGACATCATGGATGGGGGCTCAAGCGTGTTCACCTCCGTGGCCAAGATCGACGACTCGACGCTGATCATCTCCTTCACGGGGGTGATCCGCATCGACAACCCGTACAGGCACCTGGAAGGCTACATGCACGAGCTGGAGGAGCTCCTGCAGGAGCTGCCGGCAGAACGGATCGAGCTGGACTTCCGGGAGCTCGCCTTCTGCAACTCCAACGGGTTCTACATCATCATGGACATCACGGAGATGGTCATGGAGCAGGTGGCCGGCCCGATCGTGGTGAAGCGGCTGCAGGAGGACGACTGGCAGCAGGAAACGCTGCCCATCCTGCTGAACGTGGACGAGCCGGAGATCGAAGCGCGAACCACCTTCGAGGAGTCGGCGGCGCTCTGATGGCATCCGTTTCCACGAACGGGGTGCTGCGTCTCTTCGACTACTTCCTGTTCTGGATCACCGCATCGGAAGAGGTCAGGCCCGTCAGCGCCGGCGCGCGCGGCTTTGCGGCGCTGCTGGACCAGGGGGGCCTGAGCCTCAAGCGGCTGTTCGGGCTGGAGAGCTACTCGGAGCTGGTGAGCGCCGCCAGGAACGGCGGCAAGCGCGAGGTGACAGTCAGGCTGGCGGACGGGCGTCGCAAGACCCTGCGCTGGGAGCTCATCACCTTGCGCAGCGGCGTCCTGTGCGTTGCGGTGGACTGGGAGCGCCTGGAGGACCTGCTGGAGAAGTTCCGGCGGCAGAGCCTGGTGTTCAAGGAGATCCTGCTAAACATCCTTCCCGGCTACATCGCCGAGGAGCTCGTGGAGAAAAAGGCGGTGCACCCCAAGGTCTACCGCCACAGCACCGTCATGTTCACCGACGTGGTGTGCTTCGCCCGGCTGGCCTTCCACCTGGACCCGGTTTCCCTCATCCGCAGGCTCAACTCCTACTTCTCCATGTACGACCGTGTCATGGACGAGTTCGGCATCGAGAAGATCAAGACCATCGGGGACTCCTACATGTGCGTCTCCGGGATCCCCGCCAAGAAGAAGTCCCATGCCGTGGACTGCTGCCTGGCGGCCCTGAACATTCTGCGCCTGATGAAGGAGACGCGCCAGGAGGAGCGCCCGGTGGAGGGCCTGGACCTGAACAACTGGTCCATCCGCATCGGGGTGCACACCGGTCCGTGCATCTCCGGCGTGGTGGGGTACAAGAAGTACACCTTCGACATCTGGGGGGACTCCGTCAATATCGCAGCGCGCATGGAGGAGGTCGGGGAGCCCGGGCGGATCAACGTCTCGGAGCCCACCTACCAGGAAGTGAAGGACTTCTTCGACTGCTCCCTGCGGGGCAGCCAGGAGGTGAAGCACATCGGCACGGTGCGCACCTACTTCCTGGACCGCCTGGCCCGGAGATACGCCGAAGACCCGGAAGGGCTGATCCCAAACCAGGCATTCGTCCAGGCCTACTGCTCGCGCTTCCGGGTGAGCGCGGACAGCCCTGGCCTCCCCCACTTCATCCGCAACCACCTGGAGCGGACCCAGGTGCCGGCCGGAGGGCGGCCGTGAAGCGCAAGGTCGTCTATCCGGCCATTGAATCCGACTGGAGGCTGCTCCTGGCCGCCGACCGCGGGGAGGAGCAGGTGGGCTACGTCAAGAGCATCTCCCTGTCCGGCGCCTGGCTGGCGCTCCTGGAGGGTCATGCCCTGGACCCGGGCCGCCGCGCCTTCCGGCTGCTGCTGCGCAACGACCGGCTGAAGCCCCCGGAGCTGGAGATCACCGGGGTCAAGGAGTGGAGGCTCGAGGAGGGCAGACAGGCGTTCCTGGAGTTTACGGGGGAGCTGGACCGGGAGAAACGGGCGGCCTTCGTCCGCTTCCTGAGCCGCAGCGACCGGCTGCAGGTGAGCGTCTGGCTGCTCCAGGAGGGGGAGGCATGATTGGAGGCAAACGGCTGGAGGCGCTGGCGACCGGGGGAGCGGCGGTCAAGGAGCTCTTCGAGGCGGCCCGCCGGGCGCGGGAGGCCGGCCGGCGGCCGGTGGACCTGTCCCTGGGCAACCCGGACCTCAAGCCGCCGCAGGCCTACCTGGAGGCCCTCTCGGAGGTGGTGCGCGAGTCCCTCTCCAGCCAGCAGAGCCTGCACGGCTACATGCCCAACGCCGGCTACCCGGAGACGCGCGAGCGGCTGGCCTCCGAGCTGACCGGGCGCTTCGCCCTGCCCTTCTCCGCTTCCCACCTCCTGATGACCGCCGGGGCGGCCAACGGCCTGGAGGTGGCCTTGAGCACCCTGGTGGACCCGCTGGTGCAGTACCGCGACGGCTCCCCGGAGCTCAGATCGGGGGGCTCCGGCCGGCGGAGCCTTCAGGCGGACGAGGTGATCGTTCCGGCCCCCTACTTCGTCGAGTACCCGAACCTGGTGGAGAGCTGCCAGGGCAGGATGGTGGCGGTGCACGGGCAGGTCCCCCATACCCTGGAGGTGGCGGCGGTGGAGGCGGCGCTGGGGCCCCGCAGCCGGGTGCTCCTCCTCAACTCCCCGAACAACCCCACCGGGGCGGTCTACGGCCGGGCGGAATTGGAGGCGCTGGCGAAAGCGCTGGAGCGCACCAACCGGGAGCACGGCATCACCGTGGTGGTGCTGGAGGACGTCTCCTATGACCGCCTCACCTTCGACGGCGCTCCTCCCCCCTCCATGCTCTCCTGCTATCCCTTCACGGTCGTGACCGGCTCCTTCTCCAAGTCCCTCAGCCTGGCGGGAGAGCGGATCGGCTACCTGGCGGTCCACCCCACCCTTGCCGGGGGGCGGGAAGGGGGCAAGCTGCTGGCCGGGCTGGCGATCAACCTGCGTATCCGGGTGGTGAACGCGCCGGCCCTGCAGCAGCGCGTCCTGACCCGGATCGGCTTCTCCGCCTGCCTCCCCGCGGCCCCCTACGCGCGGCGGGCGCGCACCCTGGGGGCGGCCCTGCGGCGGCTGGGGTTCCGCTTTCGCCCTCCCGCTGCGGGGTTCTACATCTTCGCGGAGCTCCCTGAAGGCATACCCGGGGAAGGCGAGTTCCGGCAGGCGGCGCTGGCCGGCCAGGAGCCGCTGCTGTACGTTCCCGGCGCCGCCTTCGGAGGCCCGCGCTACGCCCGCTACCTGCGCTTCAGCGTCTGCGCCCCCGAGGAGGACATCCAGCGGGCCTGCCGGAGACTCGAGGAGATCGTGGCGGCCGCCCGGGGCTGAAGGGAGTGGAGCCGGCCGGCCCGCTACCTTTCACCTCCTCCGGGTTCCCGCCCCCGTCGTAGAGGTAGCTCATCTGCTCCCCGTCCGGGTACAGCTCCCCGATCAGCCGGTCCAGCGCGTCGTACTGTTGGCTCAGGCTGCGGGTCACCCCTTCGATGGTGCGCCCCATCCCGTCCTAGGAGTAGCCGTCCGAGCGCACGCTAACAGACCGCGCCGCCCAAACAGTCCGACTCCGCTGCAGCCTCCGCAGGCGGGACCCCAGACTCGCAGCGACCTAGCGGGGCCGGGCAACCTGCCTATGCAAGGCCGCGCACCCGCCTCAAGGAGCCTACGGTGGGGGCAATCCCTTCGCCGCCACTCAGTTCTTCTCGTTGGCGGTGACTTCGACGAACACTACGTACGGATCAGAGATCACACGCGGATCGGTCGGTTGCGTTCTGGCAAACGAAAAATCGAAGACACCGCTGTTCAATCCCGTACCGGTTACTCCAAGTTCCTGGCCCGCTCTCACCTGTGACAGTTCACCAACTCCAAAGCCACCAACGCCGACGTAGCTGGCCCAGTAGTCCCCTTCCTCGTTGGCCATGTGGATTTCGACTGTCTTCTCAGGACTCATCGGATGGATTTCGCTGAGATACGCAAGACCGGAACCGACTGAAAACACTCGGGTAGGTTGCTTCAATCTGATCTTCAAACCCGAGCCAGGCAATCGCCGAGCATCAAACGGCGCTCCCGGCTTTCTGAGGAAGACCACGAACGCAATGTCTTCATCTGCGCTGACACGCATGAATTCCTGGCCTTCGCGCACGTCAGCGCCATTCCTGACCAGCAGCTTTCCGTTCTTAGGGTAGACCATCCGATAGCCGCTGTTCGCTATCACCACAGCGTCTCCCGCGTCTGCGAGGACACCACTAATCGGCGCTGTCAGGACGAATTGACTCGGTTCGGCGATGACCTTCTCGGCCACGCTGAAAGCCACTGCACTCGTCGCTTGCCTTATCTCCTCCTCGCTCTCCCACCCGATGGGAGACACGAAAAGCTCGCGCGCAAGAAACGGAGTGGCCTCATCCGCCCCGATTCGACTGAGACACCCGCCGATTAGGATAGCCACTCCCGCTAAGACCATCGACAGCTTTCGCATATCGCGTTCCTTCGGCTCCTTCATTCGCCGGATATCTCTGAGCTGAAATGATACTCCCTTCCCCCGTAGTGCACCGTCACCTCATAGCCAGTTCACCCCAGTGTTTGTCGATTTGTACGGCTGCACAGGATTACGTTGAATCTACGAGTACTCAATGCCGCATCTGTCAAGTAGTAGCCGACATGCAGATTCTATCTGCTCGTTTGCCGCGACAAACGAATCTCCCTCGTGAGAGATCGTTACAAGTAGAGGCGAACCGTTCTCAAGTAGCAGACACAGGTCTTCGGGGTTCTCAGGCTGTTTCCACTCGTACAGTCCTTGCACCCTAGTTGCCAGTATGTGCAGCGTTTCTTCGTTCAGCTCGAACGTGTAGACTGTTGCCTCACCGCTCAGCAGTTCTGTCCCAGGCCACCTTGTACTCCTCTCTTTGCCACGAAGGAACCCAGCAAGCTCAGCAAGTATGCTAGTCCCCCTTGGGTTCAGAGGAATCTCGTCACGAACAACCAACAGGAACCCGGGGCAGAACTTGGATAGACCAGCAAGAAGAAGGCGATACTTCTCACCGGTCGGTTCAGACAGTATGTCTATCAAGTTCGTCCCTTCCGGTTCATAGGCTACCGAACCCATATGTGATCAACAGGCCCTACATGAATGTGTGGATCCTGCCCGTACGGGCGGGAGGGATGACTCTCTGGTCCACGTGAAGGAAGCCCGGTCTCCTCACCCCAGTTAACGAGCGTTTCCGCATCCTCGCTTGACACGCCTCCTCGCTGCTTTGCCTCCCTAGCCAACTCGGTCAAGGCCTCCTGATCAGGCGAATGCTGTTTGTCACTAGATACTTCGGTATCGACCTCCGTTGATAGGTCGATGTTGTGAGCTTCCTCCGGCACTTGCACCGCGCTTCCTTGCAGGCTCAGGCAAAAGCCGACAACGCCAGCCCACCCAATGCCTGCTACCGCAGAAGCGATCTTGCCAATCTCGACGGTAATCCCGGAGGTTCCGACCCACGACAAGACACCCGCAACCGCCTCCAGAGGCTTCGAACCGGCAGGCTTCTGCGTCCCCGCGCTCGCTGTACCGCTACCGCTGCTCGTGGTTCCGCCGCCGGTCCCGCCGTTGCTGCCCCCACCGCTGCCGGCCCCACCGCTTCCCCTGTCCGGCCCTTCCGGATCACTGCTGGAACCGGCGTTGGAAACCGAAAACGTCTCCCCGCTGTCCGTTGTCACCGTCACGAAGCTGTCGAACGTCTCTGCCAGCTCTTTCGCCTGCTCCTTGGTCACTCCCGGCTCGCTGATGCTGTTTCCGCTCGGATCCGCATACCGCACCGGATTGTTCGCGCAGTACGCACACCGGTTCAGCCCCTCCAGCAGCGTGTCCGGCTGCAGGAACCGCCCCAGCTCCGGGTCGTAGTACCGCGCCCCGTAGTAGTACAGCCCCCCGGCGTCCTGCTCCTGCCCCGTGAACTTGTGCTTCACCTTCACCGTCTCGTCGGCCAGCGCCCCCTCCTCGACTCTCATCCTCAAGGCCGAGCCGGCCTCCACCCGAGCACCGGCGCGCAGGCTCACCTTCCGCCCCGCCACCAGGCTCACCTCCGCATACCCCTCCACCGCCGCCGCCAGCGCCACGCTGGTGCGCGCCTCTAAGGTCACCGTCTGCCCCACGATCGCCTCGGTGATCTCCAGCTCCCCCGGCCCCCGAGAAGCCCCCGTAAGCATCCTCCCCGTAGGGCAGATACCCCAAAGCCCGGATCAGCTCCCCCTCGCTTCCCGCGTTCCCGCTGGTAATCCGCTTCGAGGAGCCCAGATGGTCGGCGTGCAGATACACCAGCCCGTTGTTCCCGTCCCGCTGCGCCACCCGCTGGCTGCCTGCAAAGTAGTACCGCCTCACCCGCGCGGTGGGCTCCCCCTCCTCGTACTCCTCCTCGTAGCCCGCAAAGAAGCTGTAGGTCGTGAGCGTCCCCTCGGTCTTCCTCACCCGCTGCCCCTCCGCGTCGTAGGCGTAGCTTCCCACCCCGCTCACCTCCACCAGCCGGTTGTCACAGTCGTAGGAGAAACCCCGCCCGTCGCTGCGGCTCACCGTGTTCCCGTTCGCATCGTAGCCGTAGCCGTACAGCCCGTCGCTCACCACCGCCTTCGGCCGCACCGACTCGGGCCCGCTGGGGTTGTAGCTGTAGAGCCTCCCGTCCTTCTCCACGATGTTGTCGATCTCATCGTAGGCGTAGCTGCGCTGGCCGTACAGCTCGCTTGCCGCCTCCACCAGCCGGTCCAGCTCGTCGTAGCCGTACTGCTCCTCCCCGTACTCCAGGTCCCGCTTCACCCGCACGTTGCCCGCCCGGTCGTACTCGTAGGACAGCCACAGCACCCCGGGGGCCTGGATCTCCTTCAGCCGGTAGCTCAGCTCCGCCCCCGCGCTGGGGTCCACCTCCCCTGCGCTGTCGTAGTACTCGTAGCTGGTGGCCACCCCGTTGCCGTACACCTGGTAGGCCAGCTTCCCCAGGGCGGTGTAGTTCATCTCCAGCACGTAGCTGGCCGAGCCCCCCGGGCCGCTTCCTTCCACCGCATCCAGGTTCCCGCCCCCGTCGTAGCGGTAGCTCACCTGCTCCCCGTCCGGGTACAGCTCCCCGATCAGCCGGTCCAGCGCGTCGTACTGCCGGCTGACGTTGCGGCTCACCCCTTCGATGGCGCGCTCCATCCCCGTGATCCGCCCCCGCCCGTCGTAGCCGTAGCTGTCCGAGCCGGCCGCGTAGCTCACCTCCCGCAGCCGCCCCAGGGCGTACTCCGCCGCCCCGCCCAGGTCGTAAGTGTACACCGTGTCCGTCCGCGCCGGGTAGTCCTTCAGGGTCACCCGGTTCAGGGCGTCGTAGACGAATTGGATGGTCTGTCCCTTGGCGTCGGTCTGGCTCAGCAGGTTGCCGTTCTCGTCGTAGCCGTAGCTCCACTACCCCATGTCCGGGTCCCGGTAGGCCGTCTTCCGCCCCAGCCAGTCCTTCTCCACCTCGATGAGGTTCCCCAGCGGATCGCTGATGCGCGTGGCCTCGTAGGTGTCGGTCACCGTCGTGGTGGCGTAGAGGGTCTCGGCGGGATACTCGCCCAGGTAGCGGTGGCTTCGGCGTTGGTTGGCCGAAGGAACCAGCTCGGCCGCCTTCACGTGCCCCAGCGCATCCACCTCCCGCACCCACAGGAGCCGCTCGTAGCGATAGCTCTTCACTCCGCCTGCGTCCTGGCTCTCGCTGACCCGCCCCAGAATGCTGTCCAGCCAGCGCCGGGTGAAGAGGCTTCCCGCCGGGGGAAGGGAAGGGCGGTCCAGGGCGGCAGTGAGCGAGAAGGAAGGCACCGAGCGGGCCGACACCCGCTTCACACCGTCCGCCACCTCCCAGCTCTCCTCGCCCCGCCAGCAGCTGTTGCCGTATTCGTCGGTCGCCTCGCTCTTGGTTTGGACCACCACGCCGAACCCGTCTGCGTACCTGTAGCTGTCAGGGTGCCGCTCTGCCCGGAGACCTCCCGCCGCCAGGTGAGGGTCCAGGCGCAGGGGGTGCCGTCCCCCGCTGCGCTTCCATCCGCATCATGGTACTCGGTCTCCACCGTAGGATACTGCTCGCTGTCCCCGTCTTCGATGGTCTTGATTACCCGCCCCAAGGCATCGTAGCGGGTCAAGACTGCAACCCCGTTGGCGTCAGCCAGGCTCACCGGACGCATGCGGCTGTCGTAGCCGATGGTGGTGACCAGGCGCGTGGGCAGTCCCTCCACCTGCACCTCGGGAGTCCTCTCCTCGGTGCGGTAGCGGCGGAAGGTGGTGTCGTAGGAGAACTGCCGGTCGTTGCTCCGGCCGTCGATCGATGTCTGCACGTTGCCCCAGGCGTCGTACACGGTCTGGGTTGTGATGAGCTGCGTCTCGTCGATGAACTCCTCTACCCGCGTCGGCAGCCCCCGAGTGCCGCCCCAGCCGAAAGGCAGGTTGTCGTAGTAGATCTTGCGGTGTCCGCTGGTCGCGAAGGCGTATCTGTTTGTGCGCAGCCCCCTGCGGGTGGAGAAGGACCGGGCGATCCGCGAGCGTTTTCTCGGGCGGATGCAGGAGGCCTTGAGGCGATTGGCGCAGCAGGTGGAGCGGGGCAGGCTCAAGAGCCCCGAGGCGATCCAGCGTCGGATCGGCAAGCTTCAGGAGCGCTACAAGCGGGCCGGGCGGTTCGTTCACATCGAGCTCAGCGCCCAGGCAGAGGCCTTGAAGCTTCTCTGGCGCATCGATGAAGCGAAGCTGAAGGAGGCGGAACTGCTGGATGGCTGCTACACCCTGAAGAGCGATCGCAGCGACGTAGGCGAGGAGACCTTCTGGTCGCTGTACACCATGCTCAATCGGGTGGAACGATCCTTCCGCTATCTGAAGAGCAGCCTGGGGATCCGGCCCAACTTCCATCAGTTGGGCCGGCGAGTGGACGGGCACATCTTCATTTCCATCCTGGCCTACCACCTGCTGCATGCCGCCGAACAGATGCTGCTGGCGCAGGGCGACCACCGCTCTTGGCCGACCATCCGAGGGGAGCTGGACACCCATCGGGTGATGACCATGCGGCTGACCGACGAGCAGGGCCGGGTCCATCATCGCCAGGCGGCGACCCGCCCGACCGCTGCCCAGAAGGAGATCTACCAGAGGCTGGGCCTGCCGGATCAACCCCTGCCGAATCGACGCTACGTGCTCGATCCGGCACGGTAGTCACGAAAATCGCAACCTTGCTTTACAGGGCAACGAATTATGTGGCCGCTGCTCAAGTTCGGCTAGGGGGAGGTTCGGGTGGGAACGCGCTGCCGTGGAGCGAGGCAGGACGTTGGCTCGAGCCCACCTGGCTTCTCGTGATCAAGCGCGGCCGGGAGCTACGCCGGTGGGGTGGAGCCGGCTACCTCTGGTGCTCCCGGGCGTAGTCGGCGATGCGCTGGACCTTGGGCTCCGAGCGGCCCCCGGGGGTGTACTCCGCCCCCATCCAGATGGTCACCAGGGTCTTGGCCAGCTCCGGGCCCACCACCTGGGCGCCCATGGTCATGATGTTGGCGTTGTTGCTCTTGCGGGAGCGCTCCGTGGAGTAGGGGTCCGCGCACAGGGCGGCGTAGGCGCCGGGCACCTTGTTGGCGGCGATGCTCATGCCGATGCCGGTGCCGCAGAGCAGGATCCCCCGCTCGTGCTCGCCCCGGGCCACCGCCTCGGCCACCCGTATGGCCGTGTTGGCGTAGATGGGGTCGTCGCTTCCGTAGTCTTCCACCTGGTGGCCCAGGCTCTCCAGGTGGTCCTTGAGGATCTCTTTCAGCTCCAGGGCGTTGGGGTCCGCCCCGATGGCAACCTTGTTCATACCATAGACAGTAACGAAGCCCGGCCGGCCCGGCAAGGGGCGGCGGCTACCCCTGGTCCCTCTCCCGCACCGCGTAGATGGCGGGAATGCTCACCACCGTGACGATCCCCTTGATCAGGATGTTGGCGGCCACGATGGACCACACGGTGGCGGCGGGCAGCGCCCCGCCGAAGGCGCCCCAGGCGAAGATCAGGCTGTCCAGGGGCACGCTCACCGCGTTGCTGACCAGCACCCGCGCCCACTGGTGGCGGCGGGTCACCCGGGTGACCCACAGGTGGTAGGCCTCCGTATCCACCAGCTCGCTGGCCACCTCCGCCACGATGCTGGCCACCACGATGCGCCACACCGGGCCCAGCACCCGGGCGAACTCCGCCGCCAGCCCCCAGGCCGGGTCCTGCGGCAGCCAGGCGGCGAACTGCAGGAAGGCGGCCATGAACAGGTTGATCAGCCCGGCCATAACGATCACCGTGCGCGCGGCGCTGCGGCCCAGCCGCTTGTGCACCAGATCGCGCAGGGTGAAGGTGATAGGATAGATGAAGGTGCCCGCGTCCACGCTGAACCCGGCCACCAGCGCGATCTTGAGGCTGGCGATGTCGGAGAGCATCTGGGCAGAGATGTACAGCGAAACGAGGATCACCGCCGCCCTGCTCACCGCGGAAGCCCCCGCCCGGCCCCCTACCGGCCCGGCTCCTCCGGTCTCCATCCGGTTCATGGCCTGCGGGGAAAGAAGCGACGGAACAGGCCGCCGAGCCTGCCGGCGGACTTCAGCGTCTTGACCTGGGCGAAGGCGGCGATGTCCTCCTCCCGGCCGCCCACCAGGAGCACGTCGTCCTCCTGCAGCCGGTACTCCGGCGCGAAGAAGGCGTAGTTCTCCTCTTCGATCTTGCGGAAGGCAATGACGTTCAGCCGGTGGGCCCGGCGCATGTCCACCTCGATCAGGCTCTTGCCGGCGAAGCTCTCCGGCACCCGCACCTCCGCGATGGCGAACTCCTGGCTGATGGGCAGGAAGCTGAAGATCTGCGAGGAGATCAGGAAGGGAGCGATCCGCTTGGCGGCCTCCCGGTTGGGGAACACCACCTTGGTGGCCCCCACCAGCTCCAGGATCTCTCCGTGCTCGTCGGTCTCCGCCCGGGCGATGATCTCCCGCACCCCCAGCTTCTTCAAGTAGTTGGTCACCAGGATCGAGACCTCCAGCCGGTCTCCCAGGTCCACCACCGCCGCGTCGAGCGAGGGGGGAACGAGCCGGCGGATCACCTCCTCATTGATGGCGTCGGCCACGTAGGCGGAGGCCACCTTGTCCTTGTACAGCTCGATGACGTCCCGGTTCTTGTCGATGATCAGCGTCTCCGCGCCGGCCTCCAGCAGCTCCTCCAGGAGCCGCCGCCCGAAACGGCTGAGCCCGATGATGGCGAACTGTCTCATCCGATCATCACCTCCCCTTGCGGATAGTCCAGCAGATGCACCGGAACCTGCCGGGGCTGGGGCATGGCCAGGGCCAGCAGCCCCACCCGCCCCAGGAACATCGTGAGCACGATCACCAGCTTCCCCGCCGCCGAGAGGCCGGGGGTGACCCCCAGCGAGAGCCCCACCGTGCCGAAGGCGGAGAAGCTCTCGAACACGATGGGGAAGAACTCCTGCCTGGCTCCTCCCAGCCACATCTCCGTGACGGTGAGCAGGAAGATGCAGCCGAAGAGGATGAACAGGGCGCGGAAGGCGAATACGATGGCCCGGTAGATGGTGGGCGAGCCGATCTTGCGCCGGAAGGCTGTGATCTCTCCACGGGAGTCAGGCCCGCGAAAGACCACCATCAGGATGACGAACGCCGTGGTCACCTTGATCCCGCCGGCGATGGAGCCGGAGGCTCCGCCCACGAACATCAGCAGGATCGTGAGCGTCCTCCCGGGGCTGGAGAGCCTGCTCTGCGCCACGGTATCGAAACCGGCCGTCCGCGGCGTCACCGCCTGGAAGAACGCCGCCAGCACTTTCTGAGCCGGCCGCAGGGACGCGTAGGCCCGGTGGTGCTCGAAGAGCAGGTACAGGGCGGCGGCCAGCAGGATCAGCGCCCCGCTCATCACCAGGACGATGCGGGCGTGCATGCCCAGCCTGCGCCTGCGTCCTGCCAGCCGTCCGGCCACGTCCTGCAGGGCCACGAACCCCAGGCCGCCGAGCACGATGAGCGCCATCACCGTGAGGCTCACCGCCGGGTTGCCGGCATAGTCCTCCAGGCTGTTGGGAAAGAGGGAGAAGCCGGCGTTGCAGAACGCCGAGACCGAGTGGAACAGGGCGGTGAACCCGGGCGCCTCCGCCCCCGCACGGGAGAACTCGAAGAACAGAAGGATTGTCCCCAGCGCCTCGAATCCCAGGGTCATCACCACGATGCGCTCCACGATGGACACCGGCTCGTGCTCGACGGATTCCAGGTAGTAGCTGCGGATCACGCCGCGCCTGATCAGGGAGATCCGCCCGCGCCGCCTGGCAAGGTACACCGTGGCGAAGCTGATGATCCCCAACCCCCCGGCCTGAATGAGGGTCATGATCACCACCTGGCCCACCCTGGTGTACTGGGAGGTGTCCACGGTGATCAGCCCGGTGACGCACACCGCCGAAGTGGCGGTGAACAGCGCGTCCACCACCGGCAGCCTTCCCTCTCCCCCCCAGGCGAAAGGCAGGAGCAGCGCCAGGGTTCCGGCCACGATGAGCCCGCTGAAGTACGAGAACAGCAGGATCTTCTCCGACTGCAGCGCCCTCTTCATGGGTTGCGGCCGCCTACCCCGAGGTAGGCATCCTTACACAGCGTCGGGGAAGCGCAGGCGTGGCAATCAGGCGCAGCGCGGAGGGCTCGGTCGCCCGTGTCCTGCAGGCGGGCCGGCCGGCGGCGATTTTCCTCAAAGGATGAGAGGCGAATGTCAGCGGAACCCACAGATTGGAGTCAAAGAGAAAGCCCGGCACCTCGGAGGTCCTCCCGGTACCCGGCGTCCTGTTCGAGGCGTCGGAGATCCTGCGGCGTCATCGCGGACCCGAGTGCATCGGTAACGGCAATCGCCACCGTCGGCCCGGTCTGCGGATCCATTTCCACCCTGAGGCCTTCTCTGGGCGTGCTGGAGCGGCTCGTCGGCGCCAATCCGGTCCCGAGAGCCTGCTCGACCACATCCTTCAGTTTCCTTCCCTCCATGGCTGCACGGATCCTCACCTCGCGCATGAGCTCGTCCGGAAGCTCCAGCGTGGTGTTCATGTACTACCAGAAAACCGCAAAAACGGCAACTTCCGCGCGTTGAAGGCAAAAAAATACCTGGCAACGACCTACTCTCCCACCCACGAGGGGCAGTACCATCGGCGCTGGAGGGCTTAACTTCCGTGTTCGGGATGGGAACGGGTGGAACCCCTCCGCTATGGTCACCAGGCATATCCTTTACACCGTCAGGGCTTCCGCCAGAGCCCTGGGCCGGCTGTCCTTTGCCGGCCGCGGCCGCTCTGGCAGCCGCCCTTACCGTGTATGGAAAGGGAAAGGGAAAATATGGTCAAGCCTCACGGGAGATTAGTACTGGTCAGCTGAA
>CAZBDU010000047.1:0-41668 GCA_964490725.1 uncultured Spirochaetaceae bacterium
ATCATTACCCCACGTTGCAGGACAGCGTAGGGGGGGCCCGCCGGGCCGCCGGGCCGCCGGGAGTGCGCCTTGACCGGAAGCGCCGGCGGCAGTATGATGTTCGCTGTTGTGCGTTTCTAAACAGAATGAGCCACGCCGCCGGCGCCGGGGCCGGCGGGCCGAAGGCAGACGGGGGGGCGATGCGCCGGGAAGGAAGAATGCGGCACATCCTGGAAGCCCTGGACCGCGAGGAGTGCGTGGAGGTGGGCTCCCTGGTGGAGAGCCTGGCGGTTTCGCACATGACCGTGCGCAGAGACCTGGCCGAGCTGGAGCGCCGGGGCTACCTGATCCGCAGGTACGGCGGAGCGGTCAAGTCCGAGGCGGTGGAGAGCCTGTTCAGCTTCTCCCGGCGTCTGGAGAGAGCCGCCGGGCAGAAGGAGAGAATCTGCCGCGCGGCGGCGGGGATGGTCGCCGATGGCGAGGTGGTGTTCATTGACTGCGGGACCACCCTCTCCCGCCTGGCCGCTCACCTCCGCGGCCGCCGCCGGCTGACGGTGGTCACCAACTCCCTGCCCGTGGTCTCCGAGCTGATCGACCGGCCGGCGATCCGGCTGAACCTGGTCGGCGGGGAGGTGGTGGGCGAGCGCCGGGCCGTCTACGGCGCGGCCGCCGAGCGGGCCATCGGCGAGCACCACGCGGACAAGGCCTTCATCGGCGCCGACGGTCTGTCCCTGGCGGGGGGACTGAGCTCCTACGACGAGAAGGAGGCCGGGGTGACCCGGCGGATGGCGGAGAGCGCGGAGCGGGTGTACCTGCTCTGCGATTCCTCCAAGCTGGAGCGGGACTCCTACTACCGCTTCGCCCCTTTGAGCCTGTTCGACGTGCTGATCACCGACCGCGACGCGCCGCGGTCCATCCTCGATTCCTACCGCAAGCGTGGCATCGAGGTCATCACCGGGTGAGCAGGAACCCGGGGAGTCGAAGGAGGACCCGATGTCCAGGGATTGGTGGAGAGCGAGCGCACGGGGGATTCCCCACGTCACGGTGGAGCCTCCGGGGCCGCGGAGCCAGGCCATGCACGGCAGCGCCACGCGGTACTTCCACGGGCTGTCCAGCCAGGTGAAGCTGTTCCCCGTCTGCTTCGAGGAGGGGCACGGCATCACCCTCACCGACGTGGACGGCAACCGTTATCTGGACTTCTCCTCGGGGATCTACGTCACCTCGCTGGGGCACAGCCACCCCAAGATCTCGGAGGCGGTGGCGCACTGGGCCGGCAAGCTCATGAACTGCCACGACTTCACCTCGCCGGTGAAGGAGGCGCTTCTACAGAAGATGGCGGAGGTGCTGCCGAAGGGGCTGTGCAGCGTGCAGTTCTACAGCGACGGCGCCTCAGCCGTGGAGGCGGGCATCCGCGCCGCCCGCGCCGTGACCGGCAGACACGAGTTCATCTCCTGCTTCCGGGACTTCCACGGCAAGACCATGGCGGCGGTGAGCTGCGCCCAGATGTGGCGCGGCGACGTGTTGAGCTACGGGCCCACCCGCGCCCCGGGCTTCTACATGGTGCCCAGGCCCAACCCCTACCGGCCCACCTTCACCAGGGCGGACGGCACCATCGACACTGACGGGTACATCGACTTCTACGACGAGTTCATCCGCGAGGCCACGGTGGGCTCCGTGGCGGCCTTTGTCCTGGAGCCCGCCCAGGGGTGGGGAGGGTCCATCTTCCCGCCGGAGGATTTCTTCCCCAAGCTGCGCCGTTTCTGCGACAAACGGGGCATACTCCTGTTCGCCGACGAGGTGCTCACCGGGATGGGACGCACCGGCGAGTGGATGTGCATGAAGCACTGGGAGGTGATGCCGGACATCGTGACCTTCGGCAAGTCCTTCGGCAACGGCTTCCCGGTGACCGCCATGGTGGTCAGGGACGAATACGCAGAGGCCCTGGACAAGATCTCCGCCTCTTCCAGCTACGGCGGCAACCCCATGGCCTGCGCGGCCGCCCTGGCCTCCCTGGAGGTGATCGAGGAGGAGGGCATCCTGGAGAACGTCCGAACCCTGGACGGCTTCTTCCGCCGCCGCATGGAGGCCATGAAGGAGGCCCATCCGATCGTCGGGGACGTCAAGGGCAAGGGGTGCCTTCTGGGGATCGAGCTGGTGAAGGAGAAGGCCGGCAAGGAGCCCTTCGACGAGGCGGGGAAGCTGGTGTACCAGAAGGCGTTCCGCAAGGGCCTGGCCTGGATTCCGGCGGGGCACATCCTGCGCATGTCTCCGCCGTTGATCATGGACGAGCACTATGCGGGGATGGGCCTGGACATGATCGAGGAGGCCATCTCGGAGGTGGAGAAGGAGCTCGGCTACGCCTGAGGCCCGGCCTCCCGGTGCGGGGGGAGGCGGCGGCTGCAGCGGCGCGCCCCGCGGCGGCGGGCCGAGACTTTTGCGGTGCCGCAGTGTATACTGTGGTTATCGATGAGCAAGTACGGCAACCTCTCAGACGAGGAGCGGCGCAGGCTGCACCGTCAGTTCACTGAGGCCGCCAGGGACATCGAGGGTTCGGGCCTGCTGGGCAGCCCCGGGGAGGCCGAGAAGAGGGAGCAGCCGCAGGATCTGGGATTCGAGCTGGCCGCCGCGGAGTCCAGGGAGACCCTGCCCGCCCGCCGGCCTGCCTACCGGGTGAGGCGCAAGGTCGACGCCTACGCCTACGCCCAGGGGTTCCAGATCGCCGGGCTCACGCAGTTTCTGGCCGGCCTGTTCTCCTTTCTCAACCCCTCCGGTCCGGACCTGGTTCATCCTCGCTTCGTGAGAGCCCTGGTCCGGGACGACCCGTACCGCGCGGACCCTTCGGGCTACAGTCTGATGCGCACGCTGGTGGAGCTGCGCAAAGCGGGCCAGGCGCTCCTCAAGGGAGGATTCTTCCTCCGGCGCAGCTCCGACAGGCGGCTCAACGTGGGCGCCGAGCTGCAGCGGGACGTCGCCCTCTGGGAGCCCTTCGGGCACCGGGTGCTGCGGCTCTTCCAGCATGTCGATCGGGGCACCCTGGAGGCGCTGGAGTCGGTGCGGGGGCGTTTCGAGGCCCAGCAGCGGGTGGACGTCCTGGATCTGGAGGAAGTGGTCAAGGGCGTCTACCGGGCGGTGCTGCGCGTGAACGCACCGCTTGGGGCGGTGCGGGAGCACGTCCAGAACGTCGGTGAGCTGGTTACGGCGGTGTACCGGCGCATCTACCCCACCGCCGAGAAGCTCCGGCAGGTGTCCGTTCGGATCGACAACCAGGTCGAGGAGTTCCTGGGCTCCTTCCAGCGGCTGAAGTGGTTCGCCCATCAGCTCTACCCCGCGCTCCTGAAGATGCTCAACCTGTTCCGCGAGGAGGAGCAGATACAGAGCATCGCCCCGGAGCTGTTCGCCTTCGTCGGCCTGGACCGCCGCGAAGTGGTGACGGCCAGGCCGGCGAAGCGACCCCCGGCGCCTGCTTCCAAACCCGCTCCGGCTCCTTCGCCGGGGCCGGAGCAGGCGGAGGAGCCCGGATCGAGCGTGCGAGAGGAATACAAGGGGATCCTGACGATTCTCGAGTACGCCTTTCCGGGATCCAGGCTGGAGCTGATCGACGAAGGGGACTTCTCGTCGCTGTTCTGGTTTCACCAGCGGATCTTCAGCCACGGAGAGCTGCGCGGCCCTCTGGTGCCCCGGCGGTCGGACTTGCTGGATCTTCTATGGAAGATGCCCCGGAGCGATCCGCTGGCCATGGTGGTCGTGCTCCACGAGCTGGTGCGACAGATGTTGGACTGCGTGGACGCCGAGGCGTTCGGAAAGCTGGTGGACCCGTTGAAGGCCAGCCCACCCAAGGTGGCCGGCCGGCTGGTGGAGCTGCGTGAGCAGTGGCTTTGCATGCGGGAGGAGCTGCTGCTGCGCTATCTGAAGGAGCTGGACTATTTCGAGAAGGAGACGGCGGCGGACGACAGGATGCGCACGCGCTTTCTGCAGAGCGCCGCCGGGCGGAAGACCGTGGAGACGATGAACCAGATCCGCAACCACGTCATCCGCGGCTACGGTCACACGGTGGTGGGGCTGGACCGCAAGGAGTACTTCCGCTGTCAGCCGCTGTTTACCCTCACCGGGGACCTCTACGACCTGCTGCGCCTGGCCTCTCCGGAGAGAAGCCAGCTGGAGGAGGGAAACCCCATTCCCCGGGCCAGGCTCGAACAGGCGCGGGCCGTTCATTTTCAGCCCACCGCGGCGATCCGCCAGATCCAGGCCTACATCGACGCGGTGCCGGCGGAGAAGCGGCACCTGGACAGCCCGGTGGGGGAGACCAACCGCCAGTTTCTGGAGATCCTCACCGGCACCGTGGACCTGCTCCACCACCTGGTGAACGACCCGGTCTCCCCTCTGCGGGCGGCGGGCGGCGAGGTGAGGGTGGCGGATGCCCGGGACCGGAGCCTGCGGCAGGACATCGAGCAGGAGCAGACGCCCCTGCGGGTGGAGCTGAAGAAGGACTTCGAGGAGACCGACCGCCTGACCGGACTTGTGGCCAAGAACGGCTACCTGGAATCGATGCCGGAGCTGTTCCGCCGGGCCCGCAGGGACGCTGACGAGCTGACCATGCTGCTGCTGGATCTGGACCATTTCAAGGCGGTCAACGATGCGCTGGGGCACGAGGCGGGGGATGCAATGCTCGGCCTGGCCGGCCAGGCCGTGCGGGCGTGTGTCCGGCGGGAGGACCTGGCGGTGCGCTTCGGCGGAGAGGAGCTGCTGGTGGTCATGCGGGCGGGGCAACAGGCGGCGCTGCAGCTGGCCGAGCGGATTCGCCGCACCTACGGGGAGCTGCTCCGCGGCGCCGGG
Source organism: uncultured Spirochaetaceae bacterium (assembly GCA_964490725.1). Taxonomy (GTDB): domain Bacteria; phylum Spirochaetota; class Spirochaetia; order SZUA-6; family DRHE01; genus CAZBDU01. The sequence goes on from CAZBDU010000047.1 coordinate 4,813, forward strand.
GCGCCGCGGGCGGCGGAGATCCCGGAAATCATGGCCCACAAGGAGATGGCCTCCCGGGGCAGGCATCCGGATCAGGCCCCGGCGGAGCACGCGGAGCTGCTGCGGCGGTGGAGGGACCGTCCCCTGGGAACGCTGTCCATCGGCATCGCCCAGGGACTGGGCCCCGGCCTCCTGGCCCCCTGCGCGGACGAGAAACAGCTGTTCCGCCGGGCCGACAAGATGCTCTACCTGGCCAAGGACGGCGGGCGAAACCGCACCGTCATGATGGTGGACGAGCTGCGGGTGCCCCTCCTGGAGGCGGAGTACCGTGACTTCCAGGAGTACAGGCAGGAGAATCCCGAGGCCTATCCGGACAGCTACCTGGCCCTGCGCGAGGCGGACGGCAGCCCCCTGGACTTCCAGGCCTACCCCTACGAGCGCTACGCGGCCGATGAATCCTTCGAATCCTTCAGTGAGAGTGGAGACAGAAAACCTTGATCGAGAGCATCGCCTTTCTGGAGCCAAAGGGAGAGCACGTGCATGTCTTCAGCCGCTACGAGCTCCCGCGGCTGGGCAGCACGCTGCTGGCCACCGTCATGCGCGGCCGCGGCTACCAGGCCCGGGCGTATTTCCTCAGCGCCCGGGCCATCCTGGCGCGGGACCTGCGCCCCGACCTGGTAGCCGTGTCGGCCATCACCCCTACCGTGACTGTGGCCTACCGCCTGGCGGACCACTACCGCGCGCGGGGGATTCCTGTGGTGATCGGCGGTCCGCACGTCACCTTTCTGCCGGAGGAGGCCCTTTCCCACGCGGACTACTGCATCCGCGGCGAGGGGGAGGAGGCGCTGCCCCGGCTGGCGGAGGCGCTGAACCGGGGGGCCGACCTGGAGTCGGTGCCCGGCCTGGCCTTCCGGCGCGGGGGGCGGACGGTGGTCAACCCCATGGCCGCTCCGGTGCGGGAGCTCGACAGCCTGCCGGCTTGCGATTTCAGCCTGCTGGACACCGGCGGGCGCAAGCTGGGTGGTCCCATCGGCCGGGCCTTCGTGCCGATCCAGACCTCCCGGGGCTGCCCCTTCGACTGCACCTTCTGCTCGGTGACCTGCATGTTCGGGCACCGCTACCGCTACCGCTCGGCGGAGAACGTGATCGCCGAAATCCGCCGCTACGACCCCCGCAGGCATTTCCTCTTCTTCTACGACGACAACTTTGCCTCCAACCGCGGCCGGGCCAAGGATCTGCTCCGGCGGATGGTGGACCTGCGCCTGGGCTTCAGCTGGGTGACGCAGGTGCGCACCGACGTGGCCCGGGACCCGGAGCTGCTGGACCTGATGAAGGCCAGCGGCTGCCAGGTGCTGTTCATCGGCTTCGAATCCGTGGACCCCGGTGCCCTGGCGGAGATGAGGAAGGGGCAGAGCCGTGAGGAGGTGGAGCTGGCCATCCACGAGATCCGCCGCCGCCGCATCCACATCCACGGCATGTTCGTGTTCGGATTCGATGCGGACACCCCCTCCACCACTCGCTCCACCGTTGATTTCGCCATTCGCGAGCGGATCGACTCCAGCCAGTTCATGATCCTCACCCCGTTGCCGGGGACGGAGTTCTTCGACACCCTGAAGAAGCAGAACCGCATCCTGGACTACCAGTGGGACACCTACGACGGGCACCACGTCAAGTTCCGGCCCCGACGCTTCTCTCTGTGGGAGCTGCAGGTGGCGCAGATTCTGGCCCACAGCCGCTTCTTCGCTTTCGGGCGGGTGCTGCTCAACGCGCTCAGGGGCAGGATTCGGGCCACGCTGATCGGGATGTACGCCCGGGCGGTGAGCCGCCGCTGGCTGCGGCTGGAGCGGCCCTACCTGGAGCGGCTGGCCAGCTCCCTCACCAGCCTCCGCGCCTCGCTGCGGGAAGCGCTGCGCAGCCTGCGCCAGGCCGGGCGGGCCTCCGGCTTGGGCGGGACCAGAGCGCCCGGCTAAGGCGGGACCAGAGCGCCCGGCTAAGGCCGGACCAGAGCGCCCGGCTAAGGCCGGGCCAGGGCGCAACCGTCGTTTCCCCTTGTAAAGAAGAAAATATATGATAATACTACTCATATATAGAGGGACGGCTTCGGCGTGCCGCGCACCATCCGCTCCGCTACCCAGACCTCGACGATGTGAGAGGCGGCCGGAAACGGCGGCTCCCCCATCCCGCGCGTGAGGCCGTTTCTGTCCAACCCGTGATGGCGGAGGGCGATATGAGAGACGATTTTCACGGCACCTCCAGGCAGGCCGGCGGGCCGGCTCAGCGGCAGGCGAGCCACCCCCAGGGGACGGCGGCCGCAGCCGCCGCGCTCCTGGCCTCTGCGAACGTGGCGATCATCGGCAAGGCCCTGGAGGGGACCATCACCAGCTGGAACGAGGGTGCCCGGCGCCTGTACGGCTACAGCGCCGAGGAGGCCGTGGGGCAGCCGGTCTCCATCATCGTTCCCGAGGACCGCCGCGAGGAGCTTCGGTCCATCATGGACCGCCTGAGGCGCGGCGAGGCGGTAGGCAGCCTGGAGACCGTGCGCCTGACCCGCGATGGGCGCCGGGTGCACGTGTCCCTGACGGTCTCCCCTGTGACCGACGGGAAGGGGCGTCTGGTGGCGGCCTCGGCGGTGGCCATCGACGCCTCCGCAAGGGTGAAGATGCTGCGCCTGGAGCGCGACGCCCGCCAGGCCGCCGAGGCGGCGAACCGTCGCCTGTTCCTGCTCAGCCGGGCGGGAGAGCTGCTGGGCTCTTCTCTGGAGGTGAACGAAACCCTCGGCTCCCTGGCGCGGCTGATCGTGCCCGAGCTGGCCGACTGGTGCGCCGTGGACCTGGTCACGAAAGGGGGGCGGATGGAGCGGGTGACGGTCATGCACCGCGATCCGGCAAGGGTCCGCCTGGCCGAGGAGCTGCAGCGGCGCTACCGGGCCGCGCCGGAAGCCTCCCAGGGGACTGCCGCGGTGGCGCGCACAGGGCAGGCGGAGCTGTACCGGAGATCGGCGAGGAGCTGATCGAACGCACCGTCGGCGACCCGCAGCTCCGCGCCGTGCTGCGGGAGCTGGGCTTGAGATCGGCGATGGTGGTGCCCCTGCTCAGCCGCGGCCGGGCATTGGGGACCCTGACCCTGGTTTCGGCGGAGTCGGGACACCGCTTCGACGGCACGGAGCTGGCCCTGGCGGAGGAGATCGGCCGGCGCGCGGGAGTGGCGGTGGAGAACGCGGGCCTGGTGGAGCGGATCACCCGCCTGAACCGCGAGCTGGAGGAGCGGGTGCGCCGGCGAACCGAGGAGCTGGAGCGGGCCAACCGGGAGCTGGAGGCCTTCTCCTACTCGGTGTCCCACGATCTCCGGGCGCCCCTCCGGGCCATCAACGGGTTCGCCAACCTCCTCCAGGAAGAGCACGCCGAGCGCCTGGATGAGGAGGGCAGGCGGCTGCTCGCGGTGGTGCGGGAGAACGCGGCCCAGATGGATCTGCTTATCAAGGACCTGCTGGCGTTTTCGCGGCTGGGCCGCACCGCCCTGCGGCCGGGGAGGGTGGACATGAGCCACCAGTGCCGGGACGTCTTCCTTCTCCTGCGCCAGGAGGAGCCGGAGCGCCGGGTGCATCTGCGCCTGCAGGATCTGCCGCCTGCGGAGGCCGACCCGGCGCTGGTGCGGCAGGTGCTGTCGAACCTGCTCCAGAACGCCCTCAAGTTCACGCGGCACCGGCAAGAGGCGGTGATAGAGGTAGGCGGGTGCGAGGACGGGGAGCGCTCGCTGTACTACGTCCGGGACAACGGCGCCGGTTTCGACACGCGCTACGCGGACAGGCTCTTCACGATCTTCCAGCGCCTTCACCGGGCCGAGGAGTACCCGGGAACGGGCGTGGGGCTGGCCCTGGTGAAACGCATCATCGAGCGCCACGGCGGCGGCATCTGGGCCGAGGCGCAGGTGGATCGCGGCGCCACCTTCTTTTTCACGCTTCCCAGGGCGGGAGCCGGCGCCGGGAACCCGGCCGACCCCCGTGCCGAGGAGGGAGCATGAGCAGGCTCGAGTCGATAGACATCCTCCTGGTGGAGGACAACCCCTACGACCTGGAGCTCGCGGTCCGGGCGCTGAAGTCGGGAAACGTGACCAACCGGGTCGTGGTGGCCCGTGACGGCGCCGAAGCGCTGGAGGCGCTCTTCGGGGGGCGGGACGGCGGGTTGCCGCGCCTGGTGCTTCTGGACCTGAAGCTGCCCAAGGTGGACGGGCTGGAGGTGCTGCGGCGGATCCGTGAGGACAGGCGCACCCGCAGCCTGCCGGTGGCGGTGCTGACCTCTTCCGCAGAGGAAAAGGACCTGGTGGAGAGCTACCGCCTGGGGGTGAACAGCTGCATCGTCAAGCCGGTGGACTTCGGCAAGTTCACCGACACCGTCCGCCAGGTGGGCTACTACTGGCTGGTGGTGAACCGTCCGGCGGAGTGATCCGGTGGACGCCATTCGCGTTCTCATCCTGGAGGATTTCGCCACCGACGTGGAGCTGATCGAGCGGGAGCTGGGAAAGGAAGGGCTGGCCTTCGAGTCCCGCCGCGCCGCGGACGAGCCCGGCTTCCTGCGGGAGCTTGCGGGTTTTCGGCCCCAGCTAATCCCGAGCGACTTCCGGCTGCCCTCCTTCAGCGGCGAGCTGGCTCTGGAGGCCGCCCGGCGTGAGGCGGCGGAGACGCCCTTCATCTTCGTTTCCGGCACCATCGGCGAGGAGAAGGCCATCGAGCTGATGCGCAGTGGGGCCACCGACTGCGTGTTCAAGTACCGTCTCTCCCGGTTGGGACCGGCGGTGCGGCGGGCGCTGGAGATGGTCCGCGAGCGGGAGGTGCGGCGGCGGGCCGAGCAGGAGCTGCAGGACCAGCTGCACCTGCTGCAGGTGATCGGCGACGCGGTGCCGGCGCCGCTGTTCTACAAGGACCCCGAGCGGCGCTTCCTGGGCTGCAACCGGGCCACCTGCGAGGTTCTGCGCGTCACCGAGGAGGAGGTCCTGGGCAGGAGGGCGGAGGAGTTCCTGGCGCCGGAAATAGCCGCCCAGATGGAGATGATGGACCTGGAGGTGCTCCGCGACCGCACGCCCAGGCGCTGGGAGCACAGCCTGGGCCTGCCGGACGGCCAGGTGCACGCCCTCATCTCCTGCCGCGCCCCCCTGGTGAGCCGTGACGGGACGCTGCGGGGGCTGGTGGGGGTGGCGGTGGACATCACCGACCGCAAGCAGGCCGAGGAGGAGCTGAGCCGGGCGCTGCGCCTGCAGGAGGCGGTGTTCGCCGGCCTGGCCGACGCTGTGTTCCTCATCGATCCGCCCACCCGCAGGATCCTGCTCTGCAACGCCGCGGCGGAGCGCATCTTCGGGTACTCCCGGAAGCAGATGGAGGGGCGGAGCACGGAGCTCCTCCATGTGGACCGCGAGAGCTTCCAGGAGTTCTCCCGGCGAGGCAACCCGCAGCTGAAGCGGCGCGGGCAGTTTCGTACGGAGTACCGCCTGCGGCGCAGCGACGGCGCTCTGTTCGACGCCGAGGTGACGGTGACGGTGATCGACGCCGAGGCGGGCAGGATGAGAGGGGTGGTGAGCGTGGTGCGGGACATCACCCAGCGCAAGCGCGCCGAGCGGGAGCTCCGCCGCCGGGAGCAGGAGTTCCAGGCGCTGGTGGAGAACGCCCCGGACATCATCGCGCGCCTCGACGCGGACCTGCGCCCCACCTACATCAACCCTGCCGCCGAGCGCCTGCTGGGGGTGCCGCTCCCGGAGCTGCTGGCCGGGGACCAGGGCGCCCTGCCCGGCCGGCTGGGTGTCGGCACGATGAAGTGGAATTCCTGGCTGGAGGGCTGCCGCCGGGTTCTCGGATCGGGCCATGAGGAAAGCGTCGATCTGGAGATCCAGCACGGCGGACAGCCGCGCTACTTCCAGGCCCGCATCGTGCCGGAGCGGGACGAGAGCGGGGCCATCCGCAGCCTGCTGAGCGTGACCCGCGACCTCACGGCGCTGCGCCGCGCCGAGCAGGCGCTGCGGGAGAGCGAGGAGAAGCTGGTGCAGGTGCAGCGGCTGGAGGCCATCGGCAAGCTGGCCGGCGGGGTGGCGCACGATTTCAACAATGTCCTCACTGCCATCCAGGGCTATGCGGAGCTGTGCCGCATGAAGTCCTCCGACAGCGAGCTGCGGGAGTACGTGGAGGAGATCCTCCGTGCCAGCGGCCGCGCAGCGGGGCTGACCGAGCAACTGCTCCTCTTCGGCCGCCGGGCGCCCATGGCCATGAAGCCGGTGGACATCAACGCCAGCGTGGAAGGGCTGCTGAAGATGCTGAAGCGCCTGATCGGCGAGAACATCACCGTGGCGGTGGACCTGGAGGCGCAGGCCTGGGTGGTGAATGCCGATCCCGGCAAGATCGAGCAGGTGCTGATGAACCTGATGATCAACGCCGGGGACGCCATGCCGCAAGGCGGGACCGTCACCATCGCCACCCGCAATCTGGTGGTGGAGGCTGGCTACGTGCGCGCCTATCCCTATGCGCGCCGGGGGCGCTTCCTGTGCCTGAGCGTGGAGGACACCGGGGAGGGGATGAGCGCGGAGACCCTCAGGCAGATCTTCGAGCCCTTCTTCACCACCAAGCCCCCGGGCGCGGGTACGGGGCTGGGGCTGGCGGTGGTCTACGGGATCGTCAAGGAGCACGGCGGATGGGTCAACGCCGAAACTGAGCCCGGCCGGGGCAGCCGCTTCAAGGTCTACCTGCCGGCCAGCGTCATTCCCGGCGGCGAGGAGCGCCGGGAGACGCCGGAGCTGGCCGGGCTTCGGGGGGGCGGCGAGCGCCTCCTGGTGGTGGAGGACGAGGAGGCCATCCGGCGCCTCCTGGAGGCCGGGCTGGGGGAGAGCGGCTACGAAGTGCTCGCCGCCGGCAGCGGCCGGGAGGCCCGGGAGCTGTTCCACCGCGAGGGGGGGTGTTTCCATGCGCTGCTGAGCGACGTGGTCCTCCCCGACGCCAGCGGACTGGCCCTGTACGAGGAGCTGGTGCCGCAGGACCGCATGCCCGCCGTGTTCATGAGCGGATACCTGGACGACAAGAGCGACTGGGAGCGCATCCGTGAAGCGGGTCACCGGTTCCTGCACAAGCCGGTGACGGTGACCGCCCTCCTCAAGACGCTGAAGGAGCTTCTGGCCCCATGATGGAAAAGACCGTGCTGATCGCGGAGGACGACCAGAGCGTGCGGGAGGTGCTGCAGCGCCTGCTGACCGCGCAGGGCTACCGGGTGCTGGTGGCCGCTGACGGTGAGGAGGCGCTGGCGGAGGTGGCCGCCGCGGCGCCCGACGTGGTGGTCACCGACGCCATGATGCCCCGCCTGGACGGCTTCGAGCTCACCCGCCTCCTTCGCGCCCGAGAGGAGACGCGGCTGATTCCGGTGGTGATGGTCACCGGGCTGCGCGAGGTGGAGGATCGGGTGAGGGCCCTGGAGGCCGGAGTGGACGATTTTCTGGCCAAGCCGGTTCACCCGGTGGAGCTCACCGCCCGGGTGCGCTCGCTGTGCAAGGTGAAGGAGTACCACGACCTGCAGCGAGAGTACCGGCGGCGGCTGGAGCGGGCGGTGCGCGCCCGCACGCGCAGGCTGCGGGAGGCCCTCTCCATGGTGCGGGCGTTCTCCCTGGACACGGTGTACCGCCTGTCCCGCACCGCCGAGTTCCGGGACAACGACACCGGCGAGCACATTCAGCGCATGAGCTACTACGTGGCGGCGGTTGCCAGGAAAATCGGCCTGCCTTCGCTGACGGTGCGGCAGTTGCGCTACGCCTCACCGCTGCACGACATTGGAAAAGTGGGCATCCCCGACAGCATCCTGCTGAAACCGGGCCGGCTCACCGAGCAGGAGTGGGAGATCATGAAGGAGCACACCACCATCGGGGCGCGCATTCTGGCCGGATCGCGCTCCGAGATCGTGCAGCTGGCCGAGCTGATCGCCCTCACCCACCACGAGCGCTGGGACGGCAGCGGCTATCCCCGGGGGACTGCGGGCCAATCCATCCCCCTGCCCGGGAGGATCACCGCGGTGGCGGACGTCTTCGACGCCCTGTCCTCCACCCGCGCCTACAAGGCTGCCCTGCCCCTGGAGAAGGCCTTCGAAGCCGTGCAGGAAGGAAGGGGCACCCACTTCGATCCGCTGGTGGCCGACGCTTTCCTGGCCATCCCGGCGGAGGTGCGGGGCATCCGTGCGCGCTTCGAGGATGGCGGCAAGGTCGGGCGGCGGCGTCCCGCCCCGGCGGGAGGACAGGCGTGAGCGGGTCCCTGAACCTTTTCCAGGAGAGCTCCGGGTGAGGGAGAAGGGACAGGAGCGGCATCTGGACCGGCTGCTGCGCGAATCGGAAGAGCTGCTGCGCGCCGTCGGCGACCCTTCCGTCCTGGTGGAGCAGGAGGGTGCCGAGGGTGAGCCCGGACAGGGGGCGGGGGACCCGCGCAGAGAGACCGTGGAGGACTACGCCGAAGGGCTGCAGCTGCGCATCCGTGGCCACGCGGAGCTGCGCGTTTCGGCGGACGAGATGCAGGTGCTGGCGGATTTCTACCCGCCGGTGGGCGACATGCCGCCCCTGGATCCTGAAGAGGTGCGCCCGGAGCTGGAGGAGAAGGCTGCGGCGGAGCGGGTGGACTGGCAGGCGGTCCAGGAGGCGGTGTTCCGCTGCAATACCGAGCGCGTTGCGGTCTGTGACGTAGTGGTGGCTCGGGGCGCGGAGCCGGAAGAGGAGGTGCCGGAGCACTGGGCCGTGGAGGAGGCGCTTCGCCTCCCGCCTCCGGCGCTCTCCCCGGAAGGGGGCCGGGTGGACTTCAAGGAGGTCAGCCCCTTCGTGCTGGTGCGGGAGGCACAGGTGCTGGCCCGACTGGTGCCCAGACGGCCGGGGGCCATGGGAGCCACCGTGCGAGGCAAGGCCCTGCCCTATGGGGTGCGTCCCGTCCAGGCTTCGCAGCCGGACGCGAACACCCGAGTAGAGGGAGAGACGGTGGTGGCCTGCTGTGACGGGCACTTCGTGTCCTCCCCGGAGTCTTTCCAGGTCAGCCCGGTGCTGGAGCTGCAGGGGGACGTGGACTACCACACCGGGCACGTGGAGTTCCCTGGTGATGTGGTCATCTCCGGCCAGATCAAGGACGGCTTTCGCGTCCGCGCGGGGGGCAGCGTCTACTGCGCCGGCACGCTGGACGCCTCGGAGGTGCAGTGCGGCATGGACCTGCTGGTGCGGCGCGGCATCATCGGCCGCAAGAAGGCCACGGTCCGTGCGGGCGGCAAGGTGGAGGCGCGTTTCATCGAAAACTGCCGGGTGGAAGCCGGCGGGCCGGTGGTCGTGGAGGTCGGCATCCTGCACTCGGCGGTGTACACCCGCGACCGGGTGGAGATGGGCAAGAAGGGGATCATCGTGGGCGGCAGGGTGTACGCGCAGAACGGCATCAGCGCCACCCAGATGGGCTCCGGGATGGAGCCGCGCACCGAGCTGTACTGCGGCATCGACTACCAGGTAGAGCAGAAGGTGACCTGGATCCGCGACCGCAACGTGGATCTGTCCTTCAAACTGGCCCAGGTGGAGCGCCGCCTGAAGCAGCCGGACGCCTCCTCCCGCCTGGCCGAGCTGCGCGAGCGCATCCGCGGAGCCATCGACAAGCTGAACGAAGCGGCCAACGCCCTGATCTTCCGTCTGGACCGGAAGGAGGAGGCGGAGGTGTGCGTGGCCGCCGACCTGTATCCCGGCGCCTACGTGGAGATCTGCCACGTCTCCTTCGCGGTCACCCGCGGGCTGCGCCGGGTGAGGCTGAGGCTGGACAAGGAAAAGGGGAGAATCGTCGCCGAGCCGCTCCAGCGGTAGCCGAGAGGGGCCCTCTCGCGCTCTGCTTCCCGGCGTTGACAGTCCCCGGCCCTGCGGCTACACTCGGAGCAGCCCTGCAGAGGAAGGCGGTGCAAGGCCGCCGCGGACGAGCCACTGTAACCGGGGACGATCCCTTCACAGGACCACTGGGTGACCGGGAAGGCGCAAGGGGGAGGACGATCCGGAAGCCAGGAGACTCTGGGGCGCGGTGTGCAAAAGGCCGTCCCGGCGCCTGCACTCGATCCTGTTGCAGGAGGTGATCCCACGAGAACCCTCGCTACCTTCTGGTGCCTCTTCCTTCTCCTGCCGGCGCTGGCGCCGCCGCTGTTCGGCGGGGCAGCCCGCGAGCAGCCGGGCGTCTCCGGCTCCTCGCCCGCCCCGGGCCCCGGCTACCCGCGTTCGGTCACCGACGACACGGGCCGCACGTTCACCCTTGCCGCCCCTCCCGGGCGCATCGTTTCCCTCACCCTGGGAACCGACGAGATCCTGCTCTCCCTGGTGGCGCGGGAGCGCCTGGTGGGGGTCACCACTTTCGCCGCCGACCCGCGGGTCTCCAACATCGCCTCGCAAGTGGCGGAGGGGCCGGCGAAGCTGACCGCCAACACCGAGGTGATACTGTCCCTGCGGCCGGACATCGTCTTCGTGGCCAACTGGAGCGAGGCCGACAAGGTCCGCCAGCTCCGGGAGGCGGGTCTGGCGGTCTACCTGGTGCAGACGCCGCTCACGGTGGCCGGCGTGGAGAAGCAGATCCTCACCCTGGGGACGGTGGTAGGCGCAGAGAAGGAGGCCGCCGGGCTGGCGGCCTGGATGGAGAGGCGCCTGACAACCCTGCAGGAGCGCCTGGGGGCGCTGGGGGCCGGGCGCCGCCTCACGGTTATGGACTACACCGTGGGCGGGGTGGCCATGGGGCGGGGCTCCACCTGGGACGAGATCGTGCACCGCGCCGGCCTGATCAACGCGGCGGGAGAGGACCAGGCCGACGAGTGGGGGCAGGTGCCGGTCTCCAGGGAGAGGCTCCTGGAGCTGGACCCGGACATCCTGGTCGTGCCCGACTGGGTCTACGGGGACCCCGATGGGGCGGAGCGGCTCCTGCAGAGGATCGCGCATGATCCGGCCCTGGCGGGCCTCGCGGCCGTACGTTCGGGACGGGTGTACGCCATGCCCGAACGCCTCAGGGCCTCCACCTCGCAGCACATCGTGGAGGCGGTGGAGTGGCTGGCGCACAAGGCCTATCCGGGGCTGTTCCAGCAGTGAAGGGGCGCCGCCGGGCCACCTTCGCCGTCCTCCTGACGCTGCTGGTGGTGCTGGTGCCCGCCTCCATCGCCCTGGGGGCGGTGCGGGTATCGGCGCTGGCGCTCCCCCGGATCGCCCTGGGCGCCCTGGGGGTGCAGGTGGCCCAGCCCGCGTCCCAGGAGCGGGCCATCGTTCTGTTCATCCGGCTTCCCCGGGTCTGTGCGGCCCTGCTGGTGGGCTTCTCCCTGGCCGCCTGCGGGGTGGCGATGCAGGGGCTGTTCCGCAACCCCATGGCCAGCCCGGAGATCCTGGGGGTGTCCGCCGGCGCCAGCCTGGGGGCGGTGACGGCGATCAACACCGGCCTGTTTGCCGCGAGTGTTCTGTTCATGCCGGCCCTCACCATCGCCGGTGCGCTGCTTTCCTCCACGCTGATCTACCTGGTGGCCAGCCGGCGGGGGAAGACCTCGCTGCTGTTCGTGGTGCTGGCCGGCCTGGCGATCTCCTCCTTCTTCAACGGCCTGGTGTCGGCCATCCTGATGTTCTCCCAGCAGTACGAGGTGAGCCAGTACATCTTCTGGACCATGGGCGGACTGGATGGGAGGCTGTGGAGGCACATCACCCTGCCCCTGCCCTTCCTGGCGGCGGGGCTGGTCGCCCTGTTCCTGTTCACCCGGGAGCTGAACCTCTTCGCCTTCGGCGAGGAGGGCGCCCACGCGCTGGGAGTGCACGTGGAGCGCACGAAGCGCCTGGTGCTGGCCATCTCCGCCGCCGTCACCGGCCTTGCCATCTCGATCGGCGGCCCCATCGGATTCGTGGGCCTGCTGGTCCCTCACTTCCTGAGGCTGCTGGTGGGCCCGGACCACCGGGTGCTGCTCCCGGCCTCGGCGCTGGGGGGGGCGGTGTTCCTCCTGCTTTCGGACCTCCTGGGCAGGGTGGTGGCTCCGCCTTTCGAGATCCGGGTGGGGATCATCACCGCCGTGGTGGGGAGCCCCTACTTCATCTTCCTCATCGTCCGCGCCCAGCGGCGGGGCCTGGGAGGGACCCTGAGATGACCGCCGGAGGGCCGGGTGCGGAGCGGCGTGAGCTGGTGCGGGCGGAAGAGCTGGTATACGGCCTGGGAGCCACCCGCATCATCGACTCCCTCAGCCTGAGCGTCACCTCGGGGGAGTTCGTGGGGGTGATCGGTCCCAACGGGGCCGGCAAGACCACGCTCCTGCGCCTGCTGTTGGGAATCCTGCGACCCGGGTCGGGAAGGGTGCTCCTCTCCGGCACCCCGGTCGCGGAGCTCCCCCCCAGGCAAAGGGCGCGGCGGGTGGCCTACATGAGCCAGGATGCCGGGCCCGCCGGCGGCTTCCCGGTGCAGGACGTGCTGCTCATGGGGCGCTATCCCTTTCTGGGCCGGCTGGGCCGCCAGGGGGAGGAGGACCTGGAGCGGGCGCGCAGCGCCCTGGCCTACGTGGGGCTTTCGGGGCTGGAGGAACGCGCCTTCGACGCGCTCTCCGGCGGGGAGCGCCAGCTGGTGCTGTTCGCCCGGGTGCTGGTGCAGGATACGGACCTGCTGCTCCTGGACGAGCCCTCCTCCAACCTGGACATCCGCCACCAGGACCAGATCTTCTCCATGGCCGCGGAGCTGTCCTGGGAGAAGCGGGGGATCGTGGCCTGCGTCCACAACCTGAACGTGGCGGCCCGCTACTGCTCCCGCCTGGTGCTGCTGGACCGCGGCCGGGTGGCGGCCGACGGCAGGCCGGCGGAGGTGCTCCGCCCGGAGCTGCTGGAGCCGGTCTACCGGGTGCGCACCGCGGTGGCGGCGAGCCCCGTGACCGGCACCCTGGTGGTGAGCGTTCTGCCCAGGGCCGCCGCCGGCGCGGGGCCGCGGATCCACCTGATCAGCGGGGCCGGAGCGGCGGTCAACCTGACCCGGGAGCTGTGCCGGCTGGGCTTCCGCGTTTCCGGCGGCATCGCCCACGGGTACGACTCGGATCAGAAGCTGTGGCAGAGCCTGGAGCTGCCGCATCGGGCGGTGGAGCCGTTCTCCCACATCCGCCGCCAGGACGTGGAGGAGGCCTCATCCCTGGTGCGGGAGGCCGATCTCACCGTGCTCTGCCCCTTTCCCGTCGGGGCCGGAAACGTGGAGAACCTGGTCCTGGCCGCCCGGGCCCGGCGCCTGGTGGTGCTGGAAAGAGGGCCGGAGGACCCGCCGCGCGCGTTCTTCAGCGAAGCGGGGCAGCGTTTGTTCCGGGAGCTGGCGGCGGCGCCACTCATGAGCCGCACCGAGCTGCTTTCGGCCCTGGAACGGGGGGAGCTTCCTGGCTGAGGGCCTTAAGGGGGCGGGAAGTGGCAGAAGGCGGCCAGGAGCTTCGCCAGCGGGTCGATCTCCCGGGAGGAGTAGCCCAGGTGCGAGTGCCGCCTCCATCCCTCGGCATACTCGAAGCGGCCGGACATGCGGCCCATCTCGCGGCTCATCTCGCGCAGGGTGCGCAGGTAGGAGTCCAGTCCCTGGCTCTCGTCCAGCCAGCTTTTCTGGCTCTCGTGGCAGGCGAGCATCCGCTCCTTCTCCTCCAGCACCGCCCCCACCTCCACGTAGAGCTCCGCGCGGACCGGACGGCGCAGCGCGTCGGTGAGACCGTAGGGCAGGGCGTGATAGAGGGTGATGTCCTTCATCACCGGCGGCAGCGGCGGGTCGCTCGGGTAGTTGGGCATGCCCCGGCAGAAGGCGGCGGTGACCCCGAGCCGGCAGGCGTTCATGTGGTCCTCCATGTAGTCCTCCGGGGAGTGGAGGAGGAGGATGTCCGGCGCCACCCGCCGGATCAGCGCCGTCACCTTGCGAATCAGCTCCGGGGTGTGGAACACCTCCAGGTCGTTCACCAGGCTCTCGTGGTAGGCGGCCTGGAGCAGGGAGGAGGCAGTGATGCTCTCCCGGCGTCTTATGGCGGTGATCGTGGCCGCGTCGTGGCGCGTGGAGCCGCAGCTGCCGTTGGCCACGGTGGCGTAGTGCAGCGCGCAGCCGGCCGCCTTCAGGCGCAGCAGCGTGCCGGCCATCATGAACTCGATGTCGTCGGGATGGCAGCCCAGGGCGAGCACGGTGGTCGGTTCCATTTCAGCCTCCCTCCAGCAGGCGTTCCAGCAGCTTCGCGTGCACCTCCTCCTGGTCGGCGAGGAATTGGAAGGAGCGGCGCACCGCCGGGATCTTGCTCTTGTGATGCAGGCCCTGGTAAAGCGCGAAGACCTGCCTCTCCCGCGCCAGGATGTTCTCAAGGGGAGCGAGGATCCCGGCGTACCGTTCCCGGTCCAGGGGGCTCACCCGGCTCAGGTCGTGAAAGCTCGGGGCGGCCATCAGCGCTTCGATGCGCTCCTCGGGCACGAGCCCTGCGATGATCTCCCGCAGCAGCCGCTGGTGCAGCCGTTCCTCCTCCAGCACCACCTCCAGGGAAGGCGGGAGCGGCTCGGACCCCAGCTCGCTGGTGAGCGCCTCGTACAGCCCGTACAGCTCCTCCTCCAGGTCGAGGGCGCTCTTGAGGATGGAACGGCGGGTGAACCGTTCCACGGCACGGCAGATCTTCATCCTTCCCGTCCCTTCCCGCTACCCCCGCAGAGCTTCGACCAGGGTGAACACGCCGAAGCCGATGAAGACCGCCCCGGCGGCGATCTTCATCACCTTCTCCGGCACGAAACGCCCCACGGCGTTGCCCACGAGCACCGCGATCACCGTGGTGAGGATCAGCGCACCGGCGGCGCCGATGAACACCGAGAGCATCGAGGCCCGGTTGGTGGCCAGGGCGAAGATGGACAGCTGCGTCTTGTCGCCCAGCTCCGCCAGGAAGATCATCACGAAGGTGGACACGATCAGGCGCAGATTCACGAGCACATCCTATCCAAGGGCCACGTCCAGGGTCATCATCACCGCGAAGCCGGCCATGGCGCCGATCGTGGCCACGTCGGTCTCCTTGCGCATCTGGCTTTCCGGGATCAGCTCCTCCACCACCACGAAGATCATGGCGCCGGCCGCAAAGGCCAGCGCGTAGGGCAGGAGCGCCTTCATGGCGATCACCGCCAGGGCTCCAAGCACGCCGGCCACCGGCTCCACGATCCCCGACAGCTGTCCGTAGAAGAACGCTCTTCGGCGGGAGAAGCCCTCCCGGCGGAGCGGCACCGAAACAGAGGTCCCCTCCGGGAAGTTCTGGATGCCGATGCCCAGCGCCAGGGTCATCGCGCCGGCCAGGGAGGCGGAAGGGAGGTTGGCGGCCAGGGCTCCGAAGGCCACGCCCACGGCCAGCCCTTCGGGGATGTTGTGCAGGGTGATGGCCATGACCAGAAGGATGCTGCGCTGCCAGGTGGTCTGGATCCCCTCGGCCTGCTCCCGGGGCATGCCCAGATGAAGGTGCGGCAGGATCTTGTCCACCAGCAGCAGGAACGCGCCTCCCAGCAGGAAGCCCGTGGTGGCGGGGATCCAGGCAGGCAGGGAGGACTCCCGTTCGGCCATCTCGATGGCCGGTGACAGGAGCGACCAGTAGCTGGCCGCCACCATCACCCCGGCGGCGAAGCCCAGCATGCCGTCCAGGACCCTGCGCTCGATGGAGCGGAAGAAGAACACCAGCCCTGCGCCGGCGGCTGTGACCAGCCAGGTGAAGCAGGTTGCCAGCAGAGCCTGGGTCACGGGAGGCAGCCCCGTAAACCACGCCATCAGCATGAGATCCCCCTGGGATCATGGACTCCGAGCGGCCGCGTACCGCCTGCACATGCGCCGGTGGACGGAGCATGCATTTTTTCCGATAATAGCGGAGCTCCGCGCCCGGGGTCAACGAGACGCAGGCGGGAGCAGCGGGAAGGAGCCGGCAGGTGGTGAGGCTGAAGGCGGGGCGGGACCGGGTGCTCCTGGCCTCGCACCATCCCTGGATCTTCCGCGGGGCCCTCCAGACCGCGGAGCCGCCGGCGGAGCCGGGGCGAGTGGTACCGGTGTGTTCCGCGGACGGAGCGGTGTTCGCCTGGGGGTTCCTCTCCGAGAGCAGCCTGATAGCGGTGCGGGTGGTCCACTACGGCGTCGAGGCGCCCCGCGAGGGGTGGCTGGAGGAACGGATCGCCTCGGCGCTGGAGCTGAGGGCCGCTCTGCACATTTCCGCGGACGCCTTCCGTCTGATCAACGGCGAGGGTGACTGGCTGCCGGGGCTGATCGTGGATCTCTACGCCGGCACCGTGGCCATCCGGCCGCTGGTGCGCGGCATGGAAGCGCTGGTGGAGCGGGTGAGCGCGGCGCTGGCGAGCCATCTGCCGGGCAGGGCGGTGTACCTGAAGCGCGACGAGCGCGCCGCCCGGCTGGAAGCGCTGGAGCTTCCGGCCGGCTATCTGAACGGCTCCGGCGACGGGATGGCGCGGATCCGGGAAGGGGACTTAAGCTTCTGGGTGGACATCCCCCAGGGACAGAAGACCGGCTACTACCTGGACCAGCGGGAGAACAGGGCGCTGGCAGGCACGCTGGCGGCGGGAAGGTCGGTGCTGAATCTCTTTGCCTACACCGGCGCCTTCAGCCTCTTCGCGGCCCGCGGCGGAGCCGTCCGGGTGGACTCCGTGGAGAGCTCCCAGGCGGCGCTGGAGCTGGCACGGAGGAATGCGGCGCTCAACCCAGAGGTGCAGGAGGAGCGGCTGGCCTGGATCCAGGCGGACGTCTTCGAGTACCTGCGGGAGTGTCCGGCCTACGATCTGATCGTCTGCGATCCGCCGCCCTTTGCCCGCCGCAAGTCGGAGCTGGCCGGCGCCCTGCGCGGCTACCGCCGGCTCAACGAGTGGGTCCTCCGCCGCCTGCGGCCGGGGGGCCTGTGCATGACCTTCAGCTGCTCCGGGGCGGTGTCCGCAGAGCTGTTCCTGCAGACGCTGCGGGAGGCCGCAGGCAAGGCGGACCGCCGGTTGCAGCTCCTCCAGGCCCTCCAGGCGGGGCCGGATCATCCCTCCGTGCTGGTGCACCCCGAAGGGGAGTACCTGAAGGGGTGGCTGCTGCGCGCCCTCTGAAGAAGGCTCCCGCCTACCCGGGAGCCGCCTCCACCAGGGCCCGGGCCTCCTCCTCCAGGGCACGCAGCCGCTCCGGGCGCTCCACCACCTCGATGTCGATCGAGACCGAACGTCTCTCCTGCGGGGCCACCATGGGCAGCTTACCTGCCTGGCGGAGCGGCCCTCTCCCCAGGGCGCTCACCGTTCCCGGTTCCAGCCCGGTGACATAGAACCCCTCGGCGGGCATCTTCCAGTGCGTAAGCTCCGGAAGCTCCCGGCGGCTGAAACGCAGCACCACCCCCAGGGCGGAGCCGTCGCCCACGTCGGGATTCAGCAGCGCGATGAAGGTCCTGCCTTCGCCGTCGGCGGCCAGCGTGTGGAAGAAGACCTTCTCCCTGTAGCCCGGCTGCGGCTCGGGAACGCGCAGGCATTCCTCCACGCCCCGGTCCTTGTGGGCTTCCTGGTCGCGGGGCTCCGTGGCCGTGATCGGCCCCACCACCCGCGCGGCCGGCCCCAGCAGGGGGAAGCCGAAGTTGAAGTGGTAGAGCAGCATCAGCGGTTCCGCCCGGAAGCCCCGGTTCTCCACCACATCCCGCAGACTCAGGCCCGCTCGCCCCAGCTCGGTCTCCACGGTCCTGGTGAGGGTCAGGTTCTCACCCATGGCCGCGACCTCCCGCATCCTGCCCTTGAGGCGGATGCGGTACTCTTCCCCCTCCCACTCCTGGTCGATCGAGAAGTTCTCCGCCGCGGCGTTGGCCAGACGGCCGTGCAGACCGAACGCCTGCCCCTGGTCCGTGCTGGGCGCGCCGGCGTTGGCGAGGCCGCAGGTGGTCAGGAGCCCGCCGTAGAAGCTGCGCAGCCACGAGAGGCCCGGCTCCTCGTAGTAGGCCGGGGAGGTGATCCCCGTCCCGCTCAGGAAGCCGACCGCGCGTCCCCGGAAGTGGGCACCGGCGATGTCCATGCCCCTCCCGGGGAGGACCCAGAAGTCCAGCCCGCCGCCGGTGCTCACGTGCACCGCCCGCACCCCTTCCCCCTTGCCATCCGCCAGCACCGTCGGAGTGGCGGCCGCCAGCTGGGAAGGGTCGCCCAGGCGGGACAGGAGCTCCCGCCTGCTCCATCTCCTGCCGAGATACTCTGCCATACTCGCCTCCTCCCTTTGATGTCGTGCACCGCACTCACACCCCGGAGCCCTTCCGGAGCGGGCAGACGGCTCAGGGCGGCGGAGGAACGGTGGCCCGGAAGATCGTAGCCTTCCCGGTCAGCTCGTAGGCGCCGGCCCCGGCCGGGGCCAGCAGCGAGCGGCCGCGGCCGAGCTCCCCTGTTCCCCCCTCCCAGCGCAGGGAAGCCTGCCCCTCCACGCAGATCAGGATGTCCACGCCGCGGTCGGCCGGGCTGCGGTACCCGGGGTCGGGGCGCACTCTGGAGAGCCGGAACTCCGCAGCCGGGGCGGGGTAGACCTCCTCGCCGCCTGCGAGGGAGCGAGGCTCCACCAACGCCGGGGGGACACCCCGGAAACGCAGGATGCGGAGCAGCTCCGGCACGTCGACGTGCTTGCCGGTGAGGCCTCCCCTGATCACATTGTCGGAGCTGGCCATCACCTCGATGCCGGTGCCCGCCAGGTAGGCGTGCAGCACCCCGGCGGGCAGAAACAGGGCCTGGCCGGGCTCCAGCCGCGTCAGGTTGAGCAGCAGGGGGGACAGCACGCCGACGTCCCCCGGATAGCGCCGGCCGAGCTCCCGCACCCACCACCATGGGGCCAGCCCCGGCGGAAGGGCCGGCGGGTCCTCCTCCCGGAGCCCCGGGGGAAGCCTGCCGGCCAGCCGCTGCCCGGCGGCGGCCGCCGCGTCCGCCACCGCCAGGCGCTCGCCCTCCTCCAGGCTCATGAGGGCCGCGAAGAACACCCTCAGCCCCGCCCCTTCCTGCAGCCCGGGGAGGAGGCGCCGGAGGGAGGCGGAGTCGATCTCCCCCAGCAGCTCCCGCATCCGCGCGAGGCGTCGAAAGCCGCTCATTCCCCAGAAGGGGGTGAGGGCGGCCAGGAGCTCCGGCTTGTGGTTGTCGTCCCGGTAGTTGCGCTGCGGCGCCGCCAGGGGAATACCCTCCTCGTTCTCCCGGCGATACCCCTGCCGGGCCTGCTCCAGGTCGGGATGCGCCTGGATGGACAGGGGCTCGGCGGCGGCCAGAACCTTCAGCAGGAAGGGAAATCGCCCCTGGAAACGGGCCGCCGGCTGCGCGCCCAGGATCTCCTGCGGATGAGCGGCGATCAGCTCCGGGAGCGGCACCCGGCTTCCGTTCACCAGGGCCAGCGAAGGGGCCACCGGGTGCGCCCCCATCCACAGCTCCGCCTGCGGCCTGCCTGAGGGCGCCCTGCCCAGGAGGCGCGGGATGGCCGTGTGGGAGCCCCAGGCGTACTCCTGGATACGGTTCTCCAGGGGCAGGATGCCGATCATGCCTCAGTGTAGGACATCCGCCGGCGGAGAGAAAGGGGTGCAGCCCCGCCGCGACAGCGGCCCGCGCATGCCCGCGGCGCCGGGCTTGTGGCGCCAGTCTGCCCGGGTCTACACTGGGACCACGGGGCCGGGTGCGGCGGGTTCCGGATCATCCGGTGGGACCAGGAGGTGAGGTGGTGGCAGTGATCAGGAGACAGGCGGTGGAACCGGTGGCGTTCGGCCCGGGCCGGCGGCGCTACCAGACGCACACGGACAGCATGACGATGGTGGTGTTCCAGTTCCAGAAGCAGCCAGGTGAGTCGAGAATCCCCCCGCACAGTCACCCCCACGAGCAGATCTCCTACGTGGCCCGGGGGACGCTCCGTTACCTGATCGGCGGGGAGTGGAGCCGCCTGGAGGAAGGGGACATGGCCACGATTCCGCCCAACGTCGAGCACACCGTTGAGCTGCTCTCCCCGGAGGTGACCCTGGTGGACGCGTTTCACCCCGTCCGTGAGGATTTCCTGGACTGAAGACGGCCGCGGGCGGGGCTGAGGGGCGCCCCGGCGCCCCTCGCGGTCCGGCCCTCCGGCGGTCTAGCTCTTGGGCTTGCCCCCGGCGGCTCCGCCCTCTCCACCCTTTTCGGCCACGATCTTCACCTTGACGCCGGGCTTGGCCTTCAGCTCCTCCCGGGGGGGTACCACCACCTTCAGCAGGCCGTTCTTGAAGCGCGCCTCCACCTTGCCGCGGTCGAACTTGTCCTCAGGCACGTAGTAGCGCTGCTCCGGTATGTCGCGCAGCTTGAGCCTCTTCTTGAAGTACTGCACCCCCTCTTCCGGCTGCTCCGAAGCGGGGCTCCTGGCCGACAGGTAAAGGTGGTCGCCGCGGAACTGCAGCTCCACCTCCTTTTCCTCGAAGCCGGCCAGGGCGAACTCGAAGACCAGCGTCTTGTCTGCGGTCAAATAGATGTTGGCGGGCGGGTAGGAGTAGTACGGGTAAAAATCCGTGTACTGGCTCCAGCGGAACTGATCACGGAACTTCTCGCGGAACTCCTCGGCGTGATCGAAGCCCTCGGACATGCCCTTCTCGAAGGCTTCGCCGAGGCTTTGGGCCACCCGGAACGCCTCATCCATGACGCGTCCCAGGTCAAAGGAAAAACTCTTTCCCGACATCGCAATACCTCCCAAGCGAAGCGTACTTCGGGTCCCTCCAACGAGGCGACCCTGACCGCCGGGACCTCTCGCGGCTCCCGCGGTATCTGCTGTCCATAATCTACTGAATTCCCCGCCCCCGGGAAACGCCGTGGTCCCGGTCAACTTGTGGGTGGCCGCGCGGTTCCTGGGCAAAGTCCCGCTGCCCGCGCACAGCTCCAGGGAGGAGCGAGGGCTTCCCCGCCGGCTGCGTCAGGGCTTCCGCAGGGGCTCCCTCTGGCTTGTTGTTCCGGTTTCCCTGGCCTGGCGGTCCTGCTGGCGCTGCCCCTGTTCGGCAACTGGGAGGCCTTTCTGCCTCTTCGGTCCCGCAACCGGCGTGGCCGATCCCGTGTATGGCAAGGAAGCCCCCTCCTACCTCTTCGCCCTGCCGATCTTCCGCCTCATCCAGGCGCGGCTTCCCGTTGCAGTGGGTGGTGTTGGTGGGTCTGCTGCTTCTCCACCTGGCAGAGCGGCGGGTCCTGGCGCTCACGGGCCAGGGGCTGCCCCGGGGCGTCCGGCGTCACCTGAACGCGGTCTTCCTCCTGCTGGCGCTGCTGGGTTTCTGGCATTTCATGCTCGACCGCTACCCCCTGCTGCACACGGACAGCTGCCAGCCCCTGTTCTACGGCCCGGAGCAGATCGGCGCGTTGATCGACGAGGACCCCGCGATCGCCCGTCAGGTCGCCCTCTGGGACCGGGCCGGCTCCCAGGTGATCCACGGCAGCACGATCCCGCTGCCGCTGGGGTCGGGGCTGCTGTGCATCCAACCGGTCTATCTCACCTCCGGCGGATCGACCCCGGTGCCCCAGGTACGGGTCATCGTGAGCGATGGCACCGTGGCTGCCATGGAGACGACGCTGGAGGCGGCCTGCCATCGGCTGCTACCATCGGCGGATGGAAAAGACCGCGGCCGGCTCCTCCACTCCGGGTTGAAGGCGGCGCTTCAGCGAAAGCGGGCCAGCAGAAGGCGCTCGGCCACCCCCACCGCCCGTCCCAGCAACACCGCCGCCACCACCGAGCCGGCCACCCCTGCAGCCAGGTAGCTCGCCCCGAACAGCGGCCGGCCGGAGAGCACCGTGGCCAGGGCGCAGGCCAGGTTGACAGTGAAGTACGCGGCGCAGGCCAGGGCGGAGCGGCGGTAGAGCTCGAAGTAGAAGAGGAAGGTAACCAGGGTGAGGAAGAGCAGCTGGAAGAGCACCGCCAGCATGGCCACCCGCAGGACGAGGGGGTCCACGCTGCCGCCGAACAGCACCTGGGAGATGGTTGGAGCCAGCAGCAGGAAGGCCGCCGTGAGGACCCCCTGGAACAGGCCCTGGTCCCTGAGCCCCGTCCAGGCCCGCCGCACCAGAACCCGCTTCCTGGCCATCAGCGCATCCAGGGGCTCCTCCACCAGGGCCCGCAGGAAGGACCGCAGGGCGCCATAGAACCCGGTCTCCGTGACCACCACGAAGTACACCAGGCCCGGGATCATCGTCAGGTTGGCCAGGTACACGGGAATGTCGTAGCGATCGAACAGGTGGATGAAGGTGCCCGGCACCTGCTGCCCGTAGGCCGCCCAGAAGATCATCTTGTCGATCCAGATGCCCCAGTAGTACAGCAGGCCGGAGAGAAGGAGGAAGCCGTAGCGGGGGAAGTAGGAGGCCAGCTCCCGCAACGGCAGGCGCCCCGGCGGGTAGTCGCGCATGGACAGCACCAGCAGGGAGACGGCGATGAAGGCCTGGCCGGACAGGAACCCGAGCATCGCACCCCCCAGTCCCAGGCGGGGACCAACCAGCGCCACCCCGGTCACGGAGATCAGCATGCCGCCCAGGAACACCAGGAAGATGGCCATGAAGCGCTTCAGCAGCGAGATGAAGATCATCAGCAGCCAGATCAGATTGATCACCGCGAAGAACAGGCCCGAACTGACCTTGAACAGCAGCGGGTGGGACACACCGGCGGCGGGGAGCCTCCACAGCGCCGCCGCGGCGACCGCCCCCGCCGCCGCCGCCAGAGCGGCCCCGAAGGCCAGCAGCGTCGAGGCAGCCTCCCGGCTGCGCTTCAGGTAGATCAGGTCCGATATCAGGCGCGTGAAGATGTAGTGCACCCCTCCCAGAAGGAACAGGGAGAAGGCGTAGCTGTAGATGATCACCCCCATGAAGAGCATGCGTCCCTCCGCCAGGGCGATCCCGGCGTAGCGGCCGATCACGAAGATGGCCACGATGGACAGCAGCCAGGGACCGGCCACGATCATCATGCCGGAGAGGGCCACCCGCACGAAGGAGCCGATGCCGCCGCGACGCAGAACCCGCTGCAGCTCGAAGCCGATCCCCGCCACCCTCAGCCTCCCCCGCTTCCCGGGGCGGGGACCGCATGCTCCCGATACAGCTCCCCGTAGGTCTGAAAGACAGCGGTGCGGTCGTAGAAGCGCAGGACCCGCTCCCGATTCTGCGCCGTCAGGGCCTCCATCTCCTGCGGGTGGTCCCTGACGTAGAGCACCCCCTGGGCGAGCTTCTCCGGGTCCTTGGGAGCGGCCAGGAAGCGCTCGTCGTAGTCCAGAAGCTCCGGGACGTTGCCCACCCGGGTGGCCACCGCGGGCACCCCGGCGCAATAGCCCTCCAGGATGACCAGCGGCTGAGCCTCCCGCACGCTGGTCAGCAGCAGCACGTCCAGGAAGGAGTAGTAGCGGCGCACGTCCTGCCGGCCGGTGAAGTGGAACTTCTCCTCCAGCCCGTAGCTGCGCACCAGGATCAGGCACTCCTCGAAGTAGGTGGGGTGCTCGTCGGTGGGCCCGATGCAGTGGAACTCAGCCTCCGGGACCCGCTCCGAGACGATCCTGGCCATGGAGATGAAGGTCTTGATGTCCTTGATCGGCACCACCCTGCCCACCAGGCCCACGTGGAATCCCGGGCGCTTCTCCCGCCGTACGGCGGAGTAGAAGGCCACGTCGATGCCGTTGGGAATCACCCGGGTCCGCTCCGCCGGCGCTCCCAGCTCGATCTGCTTCTGCCGGTTCACCTCGAAAAGGGACACGATCAGGCGGGCGTACCGGTAGCAGAGCCGGCTGAGGCTGTTGTAGGTGCGGATCCACATGTCCCGCTGGTAGCCGCGGATGATGCGGGTCTTGCGGATCTCCATCTCCCGCTCCTTGTGGTACAGCCCGTGCTCGGTGAGCAGCAGCGGCCGCCCCGTGCGGATCGTGGCCGCAACGCCCGCCAGCCCCGCATACCCGGTGGACACCGCGTGGTAGAGGTCGGCCTCCGGGGCGGGATGGGCCAGCACCGCGAACATCATGTCGTGGGCGCTCTTCCAGGCCCAGAAGTAGTCGGAGAACGGATAGACCGGGTTGTGGCGGCGGTTGGCGGAGACCAGCATGTTCCAGCCGATGTCCGAGCGCACCGCCTCGACGTAGGGGTTGTAGCCCGCGGGGATGCCTTTGATCACCTCCTCCAGGGCGGGAGCGGAGTCCAGGAACAGCTGCTCGTGGACCTTGCGGATCTCTCTGAGCAGCGCGTCGCGATGCCGGGGCCGGCTTCTGGAGGGCTCAGGGGAGCCCAGCACCAGGTCCGTGTGGCCCACCACGTTGGCGGGCAGCTCGTAGCGCACCTCCTGCTGCGCGGCGGGAGAGATGGTGTAGAGCACGAAGTCGATCTCCGAGAGGTCCAGGAGGAGCTGATGGACCCAGGCCGACACCCCGCCGGTGATGAACGGGTAGGAACCCTCCAGGATCAGGCAGACCGACGGGCGCACCTTCAGTCCCCCAGCCAGTACTCGAGCATCGCCCGGTCCCGCTCCTGGAGCTCTTCCTGGCGGCCGTACAGCCGGGTGCAGAGGGAGAGCACCTTGAAGAAGTCCCGTCTCCGGAACTCCAGCTCCGCTTCCAGAACCAGGAAGGTGGGGTCCTCGTTGCCTGCCAGTCTGGAAAGGATGCTGGCCGCGCGGTCGAGCTGCTTCAGGTCCAGGAGCACCCGCACCAGCAGCGCCGCATCGACGCTGCGCAGGCCTTCCAGCCGTCCCAGCCGCGCCAGGTGCTTGTAGCACTCGTTCAGGTGATAGGTGCGGATCGACCCGGGCTGCAGCTGGGCCAGCTCGTAGAGCTGCCGCGCCAGCCGCCGCAGGTCTTCCGGGTCCTCCTTGGCTTCCAGGCGCCGCTTCAGCTCCTCGATGCGCCGGTTGTAGCGGCCCTCGATGAGGTTGATGCTTTCGGCGGCGAACAGGGCCATCTCCTGATCGTGGCTGCGGACCAGCCGGTTCAGCAGGCGTACCAGCATGCGGTTGGTCTCCAGGTCCAGATCCTCCCGGGAGAGGGCCCCCTCGATCTCGTCCAGGTCGATGGGCTCCTCGTCCAACGGGCGCGCCGAGGCGGCCAGGTGGATGTAGGCCTCCGGCGGAGCCAGCCCGGCCGCCAGGGCCAGGAGCGCCTTGTTGGCCGTGCGCGGGGCGAACCCATCGCTGCCTCTGCGGAAGTAGTCGAAGCCCTCGATCACAGCTTCTGCATCTCCAGGATGTGCTCCGCGGTCTGCAGGAGATCCTCCGGGCCGGCCTCTTTCTCCCCCAGGGAGGCGTAGCCCAGGATGACCTCAAGGTGGACCGGCTGTTGCTCCAGAAGCCACTGCCGGTCGTTCACCGCCCCCAGCGCCTCCAGGCTGAACAGGGAAGCCCCGTCGTAGTCCAGGTTGGGGAAGAGGATCGCCAGCTGGTTCTCGCTCTTGTAGTGAAAGAAGCTGGCCTGACCGCGGGCCAGGCTCTCCATCTCCGCGCTCAAGGAGCCCAGCAGCCCCACCACCCGTTCCCTCCCGTGTTCCTCCTGGAGGCGCTCGAAGTTGGCCAGCTCCAGCACGATGACGCTGGCGGTGCCCTGCGCCTCGCGCACTCTGGCCAGGGTGGACACCAGCAGGGAGTAGAACTGGCTGAAGCCGGGCAGGCCGGTGTGCGGGTTCACCTCCGCCTGACGCATCACCGACTCGTACTCCAGCGCCTTCTCCAGAGCCGGGGCGGTGAGGGCGACGATCATGGCCACCAGCTTCTCGGTGTAGAGGTTGTAGCGGACGAAGGGCATGTCGGCGATGTTGAGCACCCCCCAGATGCGCCGCCCGGCATGCAGGGGAAGGGTCAGGAGGTTGCGGCCGCTGTCCATCTTGCGCAGGTTCTCGTACTGCACCAGCATCTTCACGGAGAAGATCATGCTGTTCCGCACCACCCACCCCTCGATGGTGCCTTCCACGGGGATGGCCGCCGGCAGGTTCCGCCTCTCCCCGACGGCGGTGCTGAGGGCCAGCTCCTTGCCCTCGGGCCGGTACTCCCAGACGGAAGCGGCGGTGGCACCGGAGAAGCGGCACACCGTCTCCAGCAGCGCCTCCAGGGCGCCGCCCAGGTTGAGGGAGAACAGCTGCTGGATCTCGCCGTGCAGGGCCGTCACCGACTCCTGCTGGCGGGAGATGCGGCGCTCCAGCTCCCGGTTGACCGTCTCCAGGGCCTTCTTCTGCCGCAGCAGGTCCGCCGCGCGGCGGGAGAAACTTTTGAGCCTTTCCCGGGTGCGCTGCAGGCGGCTGGCGCCGGCGTCGCGCACCAACCCGAACACCCAGACCCCCGCCAGCGTCAGGGCCACCGGCACGGGAGCCATCCGTCCCAGCTGCCGCCAGTAGGAGAGCTGCCAGATCTCCGGCCGGCGCAGCTGGAGGACCGCCGGCAGCGGCAGGGCAACCACCAGGCAGGAGAGGGCAAGGCTGGCCAGCCCGTAGTACTTGCCGTAGTAGGCGGCCACCAGCAGCGCCAGGAACAGGTAAGGGTTGAAGACGCCGGCGAAGAAGCCGGGATCGCGGGGAAACAGCATGTTGACGGCGCCCACGGCAAGAGAGAACAGGGCCACCTCGCCGATGCGCCGGATCACGGCGATTTTCATCCCTGGTTTTGCGGCTCTCCCGTACTATATTATTCATCGACCGGAAACTCAAGGCGGAAAGGTTGACAGGATGAGACGTTTGGCATGGGTGTTGATCGTGTTGATGGGACTCGGCTGGGCGGCGTGGAGCCAGGAGAGCTCCGGGGCGGGAGAGGCGCAGAGCGCCCCATCGCCGGCAGCCTCCGAGGGATCCGCACAGGCGGAGGCGGCGACACAGCTTCAGCCGATCTTCCCGCCGGAGAACGCGAACATCGTCTTCGTGGAGGGCGAGGATGCGGTCTCCACCAACTTCAACAAGGAGCCGATCCTCAACTACGGAGCCTCGGGGTCGCGGACCCTGCAGCTCAACCGCGGCAGCGGTCTGCAGGACGGGATGGCCTTCTATTCGACCTACGTGTTCTACCTGGAGCAGCCCGGAACCTATGAGCTGTGGTACGGAGGTACCCCCGCAGGCCCGGGGGACGACCTGCTACCCTCCTACGCCTCCCCGTTCCGCTACCGGCTGGACGAAAGCGAGCCGGTGGAAGCCACCGCGGAGAACATCACTGTGCTGCAGGAGTACACGCCCTCCTACTACTGGTGCCGGGTCGGGAAGGCGGAGCTGGCCGCCGGCGCCCACACCCTGGACTTCCGGGTGACGCAGAAGCGCGGCTACGACGGGCGCTTCCTCTTCTACCTGGACGCCTTCTTTCTGGTTCGACTGCAGGACGGCCGGCGGGTTACCGGCTCCCCCCTGCCGGCGGTATTCCCGCAAAGCCTGGACACCCCGCAGGTGGAGTTCCCCTTCAAGGCCATCGAGGACTACCAGATCCGCATCCGGGAGCAGCCCGAGCGCCTGGATCACTATCTGGAGCTGGCCAGGATCTACACGCTGGCCAGCGATTATCTGGGCGCCCTGAAATACCTGCGCCGGGCGGAGCTGCTGGATCCCCAGAACGTGCAGGTGAAGCTGCTGATCGCGAAGAACCGCATCTGGAAGGGTGACGTGGCGGAAGGACTGAAGAAGTACCGGGAGCTCCTGCTGCTGGACCCCGAGCGCATGGATCTGTGGCTGGAGGCGGGCAAGGTGGCGGCCTGGACCGGCCGCTACGAGGAGTCGATCGCCTTCTACCGCAGCGGCCTGGAGCATTTCCCCGACCAGCTGGACCTGACCGTCAACCTGGCTCTGGCCTACCTCTGGGCCGGCCAGGCCGCACAGGCGGAACAGCTCTTTCAGAAGGCGGCCGCGGAGGCGGCAGGCTCTGCGGAGAGCGTGGCAGCGCTGGCCCGGGTCTACCAGGTCAACGGCTATTCGGACCGGGCGGCTCAGCTTCTGGAGTCCAACCTGGGCCGCTATCCGGACCGGCTGGAGCTGTACCTGATGCTGGAGAGCATCCGGGTGGCCCGCGGCGAGGCGGCCAGGGCGCAGGAGGTGCGCGAGCGCATCCAGCGCACCTTCGCCCCCTCCCCGAAGCTGGCCCGCTACCTGGACACCTTTCGCCGCAAGCAGACGCTCAAGGAACAGGTGATCGCCGGATACCTGGAACAGCTGAAGCGCCAGCCGGACGACCTGCGGCTTCGCGCCACGCTGGCACAGACCTATTTTTGGAACGGAGAGCGCCAGAAGGCGATAGAAGAGTATCACCGCATCCTGGCCAATCACGCCTTCCGCAGCCTGAACGAGATGGACCAGAAGTGGCAGGAGGCCCTGGAGCTCCTCGATGTGGGGTATCTCCGGGCGACGATCCTGGAAGCCGCGCCGGCGGAGAGCAGGCGGTTGGCGAAGGAGCTGGCCGACCTTCAGGGGCGCTACGGTCAGGCCCGGCAGGAGCTGGAGCGCTACGAGCAGCAGGTGCAGAAGGCCCGCGAGAAGGGACAGCAGCTTCCGGAGGCCAGCGGCCGGGACGATCTCCAGCGGTCTGTGGATGGGGCGGCGGAGGAGCTGGCGCTCGCCGCCGGCCGGGCCCGGGACTACCTGGCAACGGTGACGGATACGGCCGATTCGGCCGGCGCCGACCGCCCGCGGGTGCAGGAGCTCCAGGCCGCCGACCGGGAGGCCCAGGAGGTGTTCGAGAAGGTCACCAGCCCGGTCGGCTGGCAGTGGGACCGGGGCGGCATGATTCAGGAGTTGGAGAGCCACGGCGGCGTGCTGGCTCGATACGTGCTCGGCCGGGTGGCTCTGATCGAACGCCGGGCCTCGACGGCGGAGCGGCTCTTCGAGGCGCCTCCCGCCGGGGAAACCGCCCCGCCGCGCTACGACTACGGCCTGCTGGAGAGCCTGCTGTGGCAGGGGAAAGCCGAACGGGTGGCGGCCATGCTGGAGGAGGAGCGGGAGCGGCTGGGCACGGTGGTGCCCTATCTGGACGCACTGGAGTCCGCGCGGGCGGATGCCGCCTCCGAGGGCCAGGCCTTTGCCGACATGTCGGTCCTGGAGCCTGGGGGACTGGACGACCTCCAGGCCCAGCTTTCCTCCCTTGCGGGGCAGGCGCGGGAGGCCCTGACGGCGTCGAGCTCCGACCGGTTGGCGCTGCACCGCATCGTGCAGCGAGCCATGGTGCGGGCCTTCTTCCACCTCGAGGAGGGCACCTACCTGCTGCGCAACGAGCTGGGAGACTACTACCTCAGCCAGGGGGACCTGAGCGCGGCGATCCGCCAGTACCGCCAGGTGCTGGCCATCGATCCCTGGGACATCGACGCGGTCTACCGGCTGGGCAAGGTCTACGAGCGCAGCGGTGACTGGGCGCAGGCCATGAAGAACTACAAGAAGGTGTTCTGGAACGACCCGCTGTACGAAAACATCACCGGCCAATACAACCGGCTGGCGCGGGAGCACGCCGACTCCCTGTCCTTTGCCGCTAATACCGTGGCCGACACCCAGCGCATCATGGTGCACGGCGAGACATCCTATAAGGTCCTGCTGAGCAGCCTGCTGGGGCTGCGTCTGCGCTACGCGCTGGACGGCAGCCGCCTGTTCGCCCCCCCGGCCGGCGAGAACCCCTCCGCCCACCTGGTGCATGACCTTTCCTTTAGCGCGCCGCTGGAGCTGGGGGTGCTGGGCGCACGCCTCGAGCCCACCGCCGGGCTCTACCTGGTGAACCGGCTGTACGGGGAGGCGGCGCTGGCCGGGCTGACCGACACGATCGGGGCGGCGCAGTTCCTGGGCTTCGGGGGCCTGGAGGTGCACGCCGCTCTGGGCCTTGAGGCCTCGCTGGGCCGGTACCTGAGCCTGAGCGGCCAGTATGCCTGGGGGCGGAAGACCGAGACCTTCACCCCCGGCCGGACGCCGGTATTCGCGCACAGCGGCGAGCTCGCCCTCAACACCTCCCTGTCCTTCATCCAGGCCTGGCCCCTGCGCGACTCTGCGTCCAGGACCTACGGCCAGGTGGAGTTCCTGAGCGACGGCAACTTCCTGTTCACCGCGGCGGAGGAGCTCACCCTGCGGCTGCTCACCGTGCAGGAGCCCTCCGTGACGGTCCACCTGCTGGGCAACTTCCTCTTCCAGGACTCGCGCCGCGAGGAGACCGTGCTCTACTACACCCCTATCGGCGTGCTGGTGGCCACCGGAGGGCTCATGGCGGACGCCTGGCTGGGAGTGGGGGAGGACAGCAGCCTCAACCTGCACCTGCGGGGGGTGGCAGGTGCCTACGAGGAGCGGATCGTCACCCCCGGCCAGATCAGCCGCCTTCAGGTGGAGGGGGAGGCCTCGGTGGGGCTGGCCCGCGGGCAGGCGTTCACCGCCCTGAAGGGGAGCTTCAGCGCCACCTATGCGTACGCCGGGAAGGCGCCGGGCTGGGACTACTGGTCGCTGTACGTGGGCCTGGAGATGTCCGCCGACCTGCCGCGGCTGATCGCGCCGTAGCCGGGAGCGCGAACCGGTGAAGACTCGCATCGCGGCCCTGATTCTGTTCCTGCTCTGCCTGGCCTCCCTGGCGGCCCAGCAGTACGGCCACACCGTGCTGGCCCTCTACAAGTCCTCCGACGGGCAGACGCAGCGGGAGAACGAGGCCTTCTTCTACCTCTCGCGGCCCCTCGCCGCGCTGGGGCTGACCGTGCGCTACTGGGACGTGGACCGGGGGCTGCCCCGGGAAGCGGACCTGGGGGACGTGCGCGCCCTGGTCAGCTGGTTCCGGGGGCCCTCGATGGCGGATCCCGAGGGCTACCTGGACTTCCTGGACGCTTCCCTTTCGGCCGGGCGCAAGGTGGTGGTGTTCGACAACTTGGGGGCCTATCAGAACCGGGGCACCGGGGAGTACTTGAGCCCGGGCCGCCTCAACCTGACGCTGGCCAGGCTCGGCATCCTCTACCTGGGGGACTGGACGGACGACCCCGGGGTGATCCGCATCGCCTCCCGGGAAAGCGCCATGGTGGAGTCGGGCGGCAGTCAGGAGGCGGCCTCCTCCCGCTTCTTCTACCGCTTTCTGCAGCACGACCGGGATCTGCAGGTGTACCTGGCCCTGCGGCGCACCGACCGCGACTACGAGCCCAGCCCCGTGATCGTCAGCAACGCCAACGGGGGCTTCGCACTCTCCCGCTACATCTACCGCGTGGAGGGCGGCAAGGTGCAGATGCTGCTGGACGTGAAGCGCTTCCTTCAGGCCGCGCTGTTCCCCTCGGCGGCCGCGGAGCGCATCGCCCTGTTGACCGACCGGGCCGACCAGACCGCCCGGAGCACCCTGGAGTACGCCCGCGGGGTGCTGCGCAGAGCCAAGCTGCCCTTCCAGGTGCTGGGCCCTGGGGAGTTGGCGCTCCTGCTCCCGGGGGACCTGCGGTGCTTCACAGCGGTGGGGCTGATCCTGAAGACGGACGCCGGACTGGATCCGGAGGTGCTGGCGGACCTGCAGAAGGCCGGCGGGGGGGTGGTGTCGCTGCGGGGCGGCCGGTTCAACCGGCTGGGACCGCAGCTGGCCACGGGCGCTCCCGCGGGACTGGCCGGCAAGCGCGGCGGCTATCGCTTTCGGGAGGGCTTCCTCTTCGGCGAAGGGCTGGCCCTGGCGGAGGAGAAGTTCGGATGGATTTCGGGAAGCGGCGCGCCGGCAGGCGACGCGGCGGTGCTCGCCACGGGGTTCGCGGGCCGGACTGCCCTTCTCTGGTCGGCCCGGCGGGGCCGGGGGCGGGTGCTGGTCTGGAACTGGGACGGCTTCGCCACCGGAGGCTTCCAGGGCATGCTCCTGGAGTCCTTCCTGTACGTGCGACCGGTGGGCGCGGCGGTCACCGCCGGGCTGGGGGTGATGATGATCGACGACTGGCCGCTTCCCATGTACAACGTGGTCAAGCCGCCCCTTTCCATCACCGATACGGAGTTCTACACCCGCCGGTTCTGGCCGGAGATCAAGGCGCTGTTCGCCTCCAACTCGATCCCCTTCACCGCCTATCTGGTGTTCAACTACAACACCAGGACCAGGCCGCCCTTCAGCGGCGGGGAGTTCTTCGTGGCCAAGGGAGACGCCTCCCTGGCGGTGGCCAGAGAGATCCTGGCCGGGGGGGATCAGGAGCTGGGCTTCCATGGCTACAACCACGTCTCCTTCACCCTGGAGCGCACCCAGGTGAACCCAGGGGCCTGGCCGTCGCAGGCGGCCATGGAGGAGTCCCTGCGCATCGCCCGGCGGGAGTGGATGAGCCTCTTCGGGGAGTACTCCCTTCCCTACGCCTACGTGCCCCCCAACAACATCGTCTCCGAGGAAGGGATTCGGGCCCTGCACGAGGTCTTCCCCTCGATCCGCGTGATCTCGGCGCTGCGCTCCGCAGGAGGGGAGGAGACGCACACCGTCTTCGGACCTCACCCCGAGATTCCGGGAGTGTACCTGATCCCCCGGGTTTCCAGCGGCTACGTCTTCTCACCCTCCCGGCGGCAGCTCATCGTGGCCGCCGTGGGCGGAGCGGGGGTTTGGAGCCACTTCGTGCATCCCGACGACCTCTTCGATCCCTACCGCTCCGGGGGAAGAAGCTGGGAGGAGCTGAAAGAGGGCCTGGCGGAGATGATCGGGTTCGTCCGCACCCAGTACCCGTGGCTGCGCTTCGTCTCCATTCGCGAGGCCCGCAGCGAGCTGGCGCGCCTGGACGGGGTCGGCGTGGAGGTCCGCCTCCAGGGGGACCGTCTGGTGGTGCGGGCCCAGCCCGGAGTCCTCCTGCGGGTGCGGTTGAACGGACACAGCGTGGCCGGCACGCGGGGCTTGAGGGTGCTGCACCGCTACGGCGTGCCGCAGGCGCTGGTCGTGGAGACCACAGGGCCCATCGCGGAGCTGCGCTTCAGCCCGTCTCGTTGAGCCATCGGCCGAGGCGGGGTGCCTCGCTCCCCGGGGCGGTCAGCCCGCATCGCCCCGCAGGCCGAACATGCTGCGACACTCGCGGAACAGGGGGTCTTCGGCGCAATCCGGCAGGAAGCGCTCGCGGTAGTAGGCCAGGTCTTCCTGGCCCAGGCTGGTGTGGCTCACCAGCTCGCGCAGCAGCTCCTCCCGCTCGGGTTTCAGCGAGCCGGCGCGCAGGCTCTCGGAGAGAAGGTCCGCGACGCTGACGATGACGATCAACGCCTTGTGGGGGGAGGTAATGTTGCGGCTCTCATGCTCCCGCGCGGCGGCCGCGTAGAGCTCCGGGAAGTTCCACTTTTCCAGCACGGCTCCGCCGAGGACGCGGTGGTCCTGGCCGAAGAGGCGCTGCTCCGCCGGCTCGATCTCCCCACCGCTCTTGAGGGTCTCCACCACCGGCCGGTAGCTCTCCGGGTCCGCGTTGAACAGAGCTACCTGGCCGATGTCGTGCAGCAGCGCCGCCAGGAACGCCTCCTCGGAGATCTCCTTGCGGTTGCTGCGCACCGCCACGTGCTTGGCGCAGAAGGCGCTCAGGATGGAGTGGCTCCAGAACAGCTGGTAGAACTCGGTGTTGCGGTGACGCGTGAAGGTGCTGGAGGCGGTGACCAGCAGCACCAGGCTCTTGATGTTCTTGAATCCCAGCAGGGTCAGGGCCATCTGCAGGCTTTTGATTTCACGCTGCCTGGCGTAGAGGGCGGAGTTGGCGATCTTGAGGATCTTGGCCGTGAGCCCGGGGTCCAGCTTGATGATGTCCTCCAGCTGCCGAAAGGAGATCTCCAGCCTGTCCTCCGCCATGGCCAGGATCTTGGTGGCCACCTGCGGGATCACCGGCAGGTTCCTGAGGTATTTCTCGTAGTCGTCCAGCACGCTCTCCTCCCCTGTTCTCTTCGGCGCTCAGGTGGCTGCGGTGTAGTCGTAGCTCAGAGCAGCTCGCGCCCGGTGGCGCTCCATGGCCAGCTCCACCAGCCGATCCAGGAGCCGCGGAAACTCCAGCCCGGCAAGGGCGCAGAGCTTGGGGTACATGCTGATGTTGGTGAAGCCGGGCAGGGTGTTGATCTCGTTCAGCAGCGGGCGGCCGCTTTGGCCGTCCACGAAGAAGTCCACCCGGGCCATCCCCGAGCACTCCACGGCCCGGAACGCGCGGACCGCCAGCTCGCGTACGCGGCGCTCGGAGTCCGCATCCAGCTCCGCCGGGAGCTTCAACTCCGCTCCATGCGGATCGACGTACTTGGCCTGGTAGCTGTAGAACTCGTGGGAGGGGACGATCTCCCCGGGAGGGAAGGCCAGCGGATCGTCGTTGCCAAGAACCGCGCACTCCACCTCGCGGCCGACGACGGCGCTTTCCAGCAGAACCTTCAGGTCGAAGCGGAAGGCCAGCTCCACGGCCGCAGGCAGGCCTGCCGGTTCGCCCACCCGGCTGATCCCCACCGACGAGCCCGCGGCGGCCGGTTTGACGAACAGGGGATAGCCCAGGCGTGCGGCCAGCTGAGCCGCGAGCTCCGGCGGGTCGCGACGGCGCAGCACGCGGAAGTCCGCCACCGGCAGGCCTTCCTGCAGCCAGATCTGCTTGGTCTTCTCCTTGTCCATGGCCACCGAGCTGCCGAGCACCCCGCTGCCTACGTAGGGCAGGCCGGCCAGCTCCAGCAGACCCTGGACGGTGCCGTCCTCCCCGAAGGTGCCGTGCAGCACGGGGAAGACCACCTCCACGTCGAGGGGCTCCTGCGCCACGGTAAGCCCCCGGCCCGGCGCCACGGCGACCAGCGAATCGGTCTCCTCGATGGCCAGCACCTCCGCGCCGCCCTCGCTGCGGAACAGCGGGCGGGGCTGCAGGTGCCACACGCCCCGGCGATCGATGCCGAGGAGGAGGGGCTCGTAGCGCTGGGGATCCAGGCTGCGCAGCACCGAAGCCGCCGAGCGGCGGGACACGTCGTGCTCTCCGGACCTGCCGCCGAACAGCACAGCGATGCGCATCTTGGTCTTCATGGCGAGCTCAGTATAGGCCAAGAGCCGGCCTTTTGCGAGGGCAGGGCGCGCCGGCAGGGCGCCGGCGGCTCGCCGCCTCAGGGAGAGGCCGCGGCGGGCACCACCGCGGGCAGGCGGAGGTACTGGGCGGAGGGGCCGTCCGGGCCCCGGTAGCGCAGCAGCAGGCAGAGCACCACCGGCAGATCCTCTTCCAGTGCCGGCGGAGCCTGCGGGGGCGGGGGCGACAGCTCCACGCTCCCTCCGGCGGGCACCTCCGGCAGCGCGGCAGTGAACCCGGCGCCCGGCAGACCCGGGTACCTCCCGCTGAGGCGCACGTCGGTCACGGCGCGGGCCAGGCGGTTGACCAGGCGCAGCGCGGCGGGTTTCCCCCGCTCCGCTCCGGCCCCTCCGGGGCCGCTTTGGTCCCGAGCTTGATTCGGGACGGCGAAGGCGGGCTCCGCGGTAAGGATCGAACGCAGGCGCACGCGGCGCTCGGTCATGGCAGCGATCCGGTCGGGGTAGCGCGGGTCAGCGGGATCGACCTTGCGCAGCTCCCGGAACAGCTGCAGGCCGGCCGCGCAGGCGGCTTCCGCCTCGGGGAGGAGCCCCTCCTCTTCCAGGCGGGCCGCCAGCGTCTCCAGCAGCTCCGCCTGCCGCCCCCGCACCCTGCGGCCCAGCTCCTGCTGCAGGGCCTGGTTGCCGCGTCCGGCGCTCAGGGAGGCGGCCTGCAGGAGCGCCCCCCCCTCCATGGCGGCCCCGGTCAGCTGGCCCGGGGAAAGCTCTCCCGCGGCGAGCTGCGGGTAGAGCTCCTCCAGGGAGCGCGCAGTCTGCCCCACCGGTTCCTCCCCGGAAAGGCCGGCCTGGCGGTAGCGCAGCACCCGGGACTTCACCAGGTCCAGGAGATACCAGTGCCGGCCCACCGCGGCCGCCTGAAAGTAGGCGGGCAGGGCCTCGGCGCCGCCCATCCCGGTGAGCCGCAGCCGCCAGAGGGGCAGGCCCGCCCGGTCGAAGCGCCACAGCTCGCCGGAGCCGCCCAGAAGGAAGCTGCCGTCGGAGAAGGGGGCCAGCACCTGCGGGAAGGGCAGTGCCGCCGGGTCCAGGCAGGGCTTCACGCCGCCGATCTCCGCCCCCCCGGGGGAGAAGAAGCGGATCCGCCGCTCCTTCAGGTCCAGCACCCACAGCTTCCCGTCCGCCGCCAGCGCGCCGAAGTAGGGGTGGGGCAGGGCCAGGACGGTGCGGCGGAGCCCCTCCCGCCGCCGGCGGTACAGCTCCAACCCGCGGTCGGTGAGCAGGGCCAGCCCGCCCCCGGGCGCGGCGGCCGCCGCCAGGGGCCGGCCGGAGGGGACCACGAACAGCGCCGGCTCATCCAGGGCCAGCGAGCCGCCAGCCAGCAGCTCCCGCTTCTGGAGGCTGTACAGCCAGGGCCGGCCCAGAGGGTCCAGCGCCCCGTGGGAAGGGATGAAGCCCTGGGGGGGCTCCAGGGGAAAGAGGAGCTGCCGCACCGTGGTCGCTGAAGGCTCCAGGTCCGCCCCCAGGGTGAGGAGCCGATCGGAGAAGACCAGCGTCAGCCCCCGCGGGGAGGCGGCGAGGGAAACCGGCTCGGCCGGCCTGGCGGGCCAGCCCGCCAGCAGGCTCAAGGCCGGAAGCGAAAGCACCCCCGCCAGGATGGGCGGCTCGCCCTGGGGGGGAATGCGGAAGCGTCGCGTGCCGGCCCACAGGAAGAACAGCTCGCCGGCGGCGGCCTCCGCCACGGCCCCGGGGCCCGGGGCCTGGAGCGTTGCCGCGCCTTCGCTGCGGGCGCCGCCGGCCCCGTCGAGGAACACCCGCACCTCCACGCCGCCGCCCTCCCGCAGGTTCACCTGGATCCGGGCGCTCGCCTCCGCCGCGCCGGCCACCAGGCGCACCAGCCGGGAGTAGCGCTGGGCCCAAAGGCCCAGGATCTCCTCCTCGAGGCCGCGGGCCGCCTCGCTCCCGCGCGGCTGCACCCGCACCTCCCGGAGCTCCAGCTGCGGCGGGGTGCCGGCGGCCTGGGCGGCAAGCCGCGCGGCCACCAGCAGCAGCAGGATCCGCAGGGGGGCACGCCCTGGCCCGGCC
>CAZBDU010000048.1:0-41124 GCA_964490725.1 uncultured Spirochaetaceae bacterium
GGCCTGCGCCGGTGGCGGCGGGTCCGCCCCCGCCCGCGCGCCGGCCCGGCGACCTTTCTTTTCTTGACTGCCCCTGGGGGGCGTGCTACACTTATCCAGGGTGCCTCTGCATCTCAGTGCGGCTGCCGGCTGGTGGGCGTGCTGCACGCCTGAGGGGGATGAATATGGTCAGAAAAGTGGGGGTCCTGATTCTCATGGTCGGCATGGCGGTCTTCTTTTTCAGCTGCAAGAGCGCGCCGCAGCCGGCCGAAGAGCCCGAGGTGACCGAAGTGCCCGAGGAAAAGCCCCCGGAGAAGCCGCCGGAGGAGAAGCCGCCCGAGGTGACGGAGAAGCCGGCGGAGAAACCAGCAGAAAAGCCCGTGGAGAAGCCCAAGCCCGTACCGGTCGCCGACGCGGAGATCCAGCAGGCGCGCAACGCCATCGCCCGCGCCAAGGAGGCTTCCGCCGACTACTACGAGCCGCAGGCGCTGCAGGAGGCCGAGCGTGCGCTGCGCCAGGCTCTGGCCGTGCGGGAATCCGACCCGGAGGCGGCGCGGCAGTACCTGGCGGAGGCCAAGGCCAGGGCCAACGCCGCTTTCGACGGCTCCGTGGCCAAGGCTTCCTCGGAGCTGGCCGCGCGGATGAAGCGGGCCCGGGACTACCTGCTGCGCCTCCAGGCGGACAAGTTCCTGCCGTCGGAGTACAACAGCGCCGTGGCGGGAATCCCCCAGGCGGAGCAGCTGTACCGCGAGGGCAAGCTGCTGGAGGCCAGGGACAAGGCCTACGCCACGCTGGCCGCCATGGCCGGGCTCACGGACCGGCTGCAGGAGCGCCTGCGCTGGCTGGAGATCCTGAAGCGCGATGTGAATCAGTACCTGGACCAGGCCAAGCAGATGGGCGCCTACTCCCAGGTGCCGGACCGGATGGACAATGTGAACCGCCTCTACCTGGCGGGGGTGGAGGCCTTCCAGCGCTATGACCTGTCCAAGGCGGAGGAGAACCTGGGGGCCGCCCGGGAGGCCATCCTGGCCGCCATCAAGGTCGCCAAGGGCCAGATCCAGGAGGCCCGCCGGAAGAGCAAGGAGCTGATGCTTGACGTCATGAAGGACATCGAGGCGGCATCCGAGCTGACCGTGGTCACCGAGGACGGCACCGTGGTGGAGCCGGAGAAGTGGTCCGGCCAGGAGTTCCTGGAGCAGGAGGACGTCCAGATCGAGGACCAGGGAGGTCCGGAGTCCGCGCTGCCGCCGTCGCTGCGCATCCCCTCCGGGGGGGGCACGGCGGTGATGGGAGACCTCACCGACGACAACCTGCTGGCCCAGGCCAAGGAGCTGTGGAGGCAGGGGGTCCTGGCCTGGAACAAGGGCGACTACCAGCTTGCCGAGGAGTACTTCGCCCAGTCCCGCAAGCTGGTGGAGGTGTACAAGACCCAGGCCGTCAACGCGAGCTATCCCATCTACGTGGTGCGGCTGATCCCGGAGCGCCGCGACTGCCTCTGGCGCATCGCGGAGTACGACTACATCTATGGAGACCCGTATCTGTGGCCCAAGATCTGGCGGCGCAACCGCAAGCTCATCCAGCACCCCGACCTGATCTACCCCGGGTGGAAGCTGGTCATCCCGCCGGAGTAGGGGTCGCTCCCGGATCCGTCATACCCGCCCCCTCACTGCTCCCGCTTCGCGGAAGGATCGATCTCCCGAATGGCCTGGATCAGCTCCTCGGTGCGCAGCCGGCACTCCTCCCCGTCCGCCGTTTCCACCACCAGGCGCAGGAACGGCTCGGTGTTGCTCTTCCTGAGATTGAACCACCAGCCGGGAAAGTCCAGGCGGATGCCGTCGATCTCCGTGAGCCTCCCCTGGCGGTAGCGGCCGCGCATCTCCTCGATGATGCGGTCCTTCTGCTCCACCCGGAAGTTGATCTCCCCGGATCCGTGGTAGCGGCGGATCCCCGCCATCACCTGGGAGAACTTCCTCTTCCGGTCTGAGAGCACGGACAGCACCAGGGCCGCGGCGATCAGCCCGGAGTCGCAGAAGTAGTTGTCCCGGAAGTAGTAGTGGCCCGCCAGCTCTCCGCCGTAGATCCCTCCCGACTCGCGCAGCAGCTTCTTGGCGTGCGAGTGTCCCACCTTGCAGATGAGCGGCCGGCCGCCCAGCTCCTGCACCAGCTCCACCACGGCCCGGGAGGTGCGCACGTCGTAGGTTACCGCCTGGCCGCGGTTGGCGCCGTCCCGGAAGAAGTGGTAGCCCAGCAGCCCCGTGATCAGGTCCGGCGAGACGAAGCGCCCTGTCTCGTCCACGAACATGACCCGGTCGGCGTCGCCGTCGAAACAGATCCCCAGGGCGGCCTTTTCCGCCACGGTGCGCGCCTTCAGGTCGGCGAGGTTGCGCTCCTCCAGCGGGTTGGGGGCGTGGTGGGGGAAGCGGCCGTCGGGAACGTCGTACATGGTGAGCAGCTCCGCCGGCGTGGCGGTGGCCAGCTCGTGGATGTACAACGAGGCCATGCCGTCGGAGCAGTCCACCACCGCGCGGATGGGACCGATCCCCGCGGTGAACCGCCGCAGGTGCTGCAGGTAGGCGGTGCGGACGTCCAGGCGGTCCAGCTGTCCCGGCTGCGCGGCCGCCGCCGGGGGGCGCCGGTAGCGCCGCTCCAGCTCGGCCAGCCCGGTGTCGTAGCCCACCGGCACGGCCCCGGCTCGCGACACCTTCAGGCCGTTGTACTCCGGCGGGTTGTGCGAGGCGGTGATCATGACGCTGGCCTGGAAGCCGAAGTGGGCGGTGGCGAAGTAGACCGACGGGGTAGTGCACAAACCTGCGTCGGTCACCCGGCAGCCGGCTTCCAGCAGCCCCCTGCTGAGGGCCTCGAGTATCTCCCCGGAGCTCAGGCGCGCGTCCCTTCCCAGCAGCAGCGTCCGGGCCTGAAGCAGGTCCGGCAGGGTGCGTCCAATGAGGTAGGCCGTCCGGGCGTCCCACTCGCGCCCGTACACCCCGCGAATGTCGTAGGACTTGAAGATGCTCATGGTGCGCCATTATAGCACCCCTCGCCGGCCGTGGCTGTGGCACCGGCGGCTGGCCGGGGCCGCCCGGCTGCGAAGGCCCGACGATCCCTTGAACATCCTTCGATTGCGTGAACTAGGTATGAGACAGCAGGAAACGAGGCGTGAAGATAGCGGTGCTTTCCCCGATAGCCTGGAGGACTCCGCCCAGGCACTACGGTCCGTGGGAGCAGATCGCTTCCACCCTTGCGGAGGGGCTGGTG
The DNA here is from genome assembly GCA_964490725.1 of uncultured Spirochaetaceae bacterium. Taxonomy (GTDB): domain Bacteria; phylum Spirochaetota; class Spirochaetia; order SZUA-6; family DRHE01; genus CAZBDU01. Next base: position 3,235 of record CAZBDU010000048.1, read on the forward strand.
GGGCAGGGAGTGGAGGTGACGCTGTTCGCCACCGCCGACTCTCTCACCGCGGCCTCTCTGGAGGCGGTATGTCCGCGGGGCTATGAAGAGGACAAAACGTTGGACGCGAAGGCATGGGAGTGCCTGCACATCGCCCATCTGATGGAGCGGGCGCATCGCTTCGACCTGATCCACAACCATTTCGACTTTGTGCCCCTTAGCTACTCCCGGCTGATCGAGACGCCCATGGTGACCACGATCCACGGTTTTTCTTCCCCCGCCATCCTGCCCGTCTACGAGCGGTACGACGACAGGGTCCACTACGTGTCCATCAGCAACGCCGACCGCAGCGGGCGGCTCTCATACATCGCGACCGTGTATCACGGCGTGCCGGTGGAGCAGTTCACCTTTCGGGCCGGCCCGGGAGACTACCTGCTTTTCTTCGGCAGGATCCACCACGACAAGGGCACCTGGGAGGCGATCCAGATTGCCCGCCGCGCCGGCATGCGGTTGCTCATCTCGGGGATCATCCAGGACAGGGACTACTTCGAGCAGAGGATAGAGCCGCTGATAGACGGAAGGCAGGTGGAATACCTCGGCCCCTCCGGCCCGTTGCAGCGAGACCTTCTGCTCGGCGGTGCCTATGCGCTGCTCCACCCGATCAACTTCGCCGAGCCGTTCGGTCTGAGCGTGGTCGAGTCCATGCTGTGCGGGACCCCGGTGGTTGCATTCGCCAGAGGCTCAATGCCGGAGCTGATCGAGGAAGGAACAAGCGGTTTTCTGGTCGGCGGCATCGAGGAAGCCGCCAGGGCCCTGGAGCGCGTGGATACGCTGGACCGCGGAGCCTGCCGCCGCTGGGCCGAGGGTCGCTTCAGCGCCGAGCGGATGGTTTCCGACTATCTCGCGGTCTACCGGCGCATCCTCAGGAACGGGTAATCTGCTCCATCAGCTCCTGGATCGGCACGCAGCCGAAGCCGGTGGCGTAGTCGGCCATCCCGTAGGGCACGATCAGATGCCCGTTGTGGATGAACGACCCGCAGGAGTAGACGACATTGGGCACGTAGCCCTCCCGCTCTTCCTCGTTGGGCGTCAGGATCGGCTCCTCGAGCCTGCCGATGACCCGCGAGGGATCCTCCAGATCCAGCAGGGTGGCGCCCAGGCAGTAGGTGCGCACCGGCCCCACGCCGTGGGTGATCAGTAGCCACCCTTCCTCGGTCTCCAGCGGCGAGCCGGAGTTGCCGATCTGCACGAACTCCCAGGGGAAGCGCGGCTCCTGGAGCTGGCGGGCCTCCTGCCAGAGGTTGATGTTGTCGGAGAACATGAGATAGAGGTTGGTCCCGTCGCAGCGGCCGATCATGGCGTACCTGCCCCGGATGCGGCGCGGGAACAGCGAAAGGCCCTTGTTCTGGGCGTGCTGGCCGTGCAGGGGCATGACCTTGAAGTGGTAGAAGTCCTTCGTCTCCATCAGCTTGGGCAGGATGGCGTAGCCGTTGTAGGCCGTGTAGGTGGCGTAGTAGGTGACGCTGCCCTCCTCATCGCGGAAGCGCACGAAGCGGGCGTCCTCGATGCCGTTGCTCTCGGCATAGGAGACGGGAAACAGAACCCGCTCGGAGATGTTGGTGTCCCGGGAGAAGGTAACCTCGTAGTGGGAGACGGCCAGCCAGTTGATGGCCTGGACCACCTTGCGCTTGGTGAAGGACAGCTCCGGTTTTTTCAGGGTCTGCTCGATGCTGGCCTGAAGCTCGCCGTAGAGGAACCGCCCGCCCAGCCGGTCCATCACCTCGTCGATCACGTCCTTGCGGATGCGCATCTCGGCAAGCTTCTCCAGGAAGGACTGCTTGTCGTACACGTGACGGTTGACCGTCTCGGGCATGTCCAGCAGCGGCCCTGGCTCCTCCAGGTTGATGTCGCAGCTGCCGTCGATCACGCCCCGGCGAAACACGATGGAAGAGACGTGTCCCTCCCCGGTGGCCCGAAAGCTGATGATGAGCCTCTTCTGGCCGTTCTGAAGGTCCGACTGATCGGGGTCCTCCACGACGGAAGGATTGTAGAAGGCCGCCGACTCCACTGCGTACTCGGCGGTGAAATAGGAGCCGATCAGAAGCCGTTGCTCCTGGGAGAGGCCTGCGGTGATCTCGGCCAGGGAGGGCTCTTCGCCGAGGACCCTGTCGCAGTGTTTCTCGAAGATCCGCGAGATGTTGCGATGGCGCCCGGAGAAGCGGCGCAGCGTCTGCCTGAGACTCCGGTGCACTTCCTCGGCGGGAAGCTCCAGGACCTTGCGGACAATGCGGGAAGCCCTGTCTGGATGACCGGGGCGGTAGTAGCGGGCGATCACCCTGCGCGGATCGGGCAGCAGCCGCAGGGCCTTTCTCTGGAAGAAAACGGGCATGTCTCCAACAAGTATCTACAGCGCGGCAGGTTGTCAAGCCGCCCTCAGGCGGGCCTCGTCGCCGGGGATTCCCTGGAGGGGGGCTGTCCGGGTTCCTCGGCGGCAAGCGCGGAGGGCCTACCCTCCAGCGACACGGCCAGGGAGTTGAGGTTGTACATCGACAGCAGCGCGATGAGCCAGCTCAGGGTGGATTCGGCCCCCTGGTTCAGGTTGACGCGGTTGGCCTGGAGACCGTCACGGCAGCCGCCGGTGATGTAGTCGTAGATCGGCTGCTGGAGATCGTTGCGGCCCAGAAACCACTCGAAGCACGCCGTGCACTCGCGCATCCAGCGTTCTTCGCGGACGGCCCCGTAGGCGGCCAGACAGGCCCCGATCATCGCCGCCGCTTCGATGGGCTGCTGGTCGAAACGGGATTTGTTTCCGTCCCGCCGGTACCATCCCCCGTTGCCCACGGGAACGAAGTACTCCTGGGGGTCCGTCTGGATGTCGGCCAGCCAGCCCAGGAGCCGCAGGCCCGCTGCCAGCATGTCCTCCCGGTCCAGGAGCCTGCCGGCGACGATGAGGCCGTGAGGAATCACCGCATTGGCGTAGGTCAGCCGCTCCTCGATCCACGGCCATTCCTGGGGCGCTCCCGGATCGACACGCCCGAACAGGCGGGCGGCTACGGTTTCCCCGTATCGTCTGGTTCCCCGGTCGCCGGAGAAGCGCCCCAGATAGGCGTCGATGCCCAGGATCGAGAAGGCCAGGCCCCGGCTGGATTCGAACCGGTCCAGGGCCGGCAAGGCCCGCTCGAACAGGTCCATCGCCATGGCCACCTGGTCGTCCATCGACGCCAGGACCACCGCGGTGCCCAGGCCCCAAACGGCCCGCCCGTGACTGTCCTCCGATCCGGCATCTTCCAGCCACCTGCGGTCGTAGGAGAGGAAATTGCGGAAACGCCCGTTCTGCTCGTTGAAGGCATGGTTGAGAAAGCTCAGGTACAGGCTGGCCAGAGCCGGCAGATGAGCGTCGTGCACCTTGTCCTGCGCCATCAACACGGCGATCAGGGCGCGGGCGTTGTCATCGGTAGTGTAGCCGTGCCTGCGGTCGGGGACGGTGAAGCGGGCGTGCTGCAGCACCCCGGTGTCGTCGGTGAGCAGGCGCAGATGATCGAGCTTCAGCTCGGGAAGGTCATGGGAGCTGCGCCCGGGGAGCCTGGGGGCGCCTGCGACGTGGATCTTCCGCAGGCGCTCCTCTTTCATCAGCCCCAGCTCCGCCAGGTACCGGCGCGCCACCTCCTTCCACACCATCTGCCGGCTGAAGACATAGGCGCGCCTGCGCATGGCGTTCATTTCCGCCTCCTCGCCGAACAGGCGGACGATCTCTGAAGCGATGGCCGACGGTTCGCCGAAGGGAACCAGCACCCCCCGTCCCTCGGCCAGCATCTCCCGGGCATACCGGAAGGGCGTGGAAATGATGGCCTTGCCCGCCCCCATGGCATAGGCCAGCGTTCCCGAGACGGCCTGCTGTTCATGGAGATAGGGCGTTACGTAGATATCAGCGCCGATAAGCAGCTCGCAGAGCTCCTTGATGCTCACGAAGCGGTTGTGAAAGATCAGGTGCCGGTCGACCTTGAGCCTGCGGGCCCTCTGCTGCAGGGACAGCCGGTAGGACTCTCCGGATTGCCTCTTGATGTGCGGGTGGGTGCTGCCCACGATCACGTAGACCAGCTCGGGATAGCGGGCCACCGCCTCCGGCAGGGCGTCTATCACCTGCTCCAGGCCCTTGCCCGGCGACAGGAGCCCGAAGGTCATCACCACCTTCCGGCCTTCCACTCCGAACCGGTCCTTGTAGAAGTTGGGGTGGATGAACGGCAGGTCGGGAATCCCGTGGGGGATGTGCGCAATCCGGTCCTCCGGCAGGCCGTAGCGCTCCCTGATCGTCTCCTGGCTGAAGCGGCTCATCACGGCCACCCGCCCGGACAGATCGATCAGCTTCCTCATCACCAGCTCCTGGTCCGGCTCCGGGTCCTCCACCACGGTGTGCAGGGTCGTCAGGGTCGGCACGCGCAGCTCCTGCAGGAAAGCCAGAACGTGGCTTCCCCACGGGCCGCCGAAGATGCCGAACTCGTGCTGGAGGCATGCGGCCTCCACCAGGTTCATGTTGATGAAATCCGCAGCCAGCTCGTAATCCGACAGCCTGTTCTGATTGACCTCGAAGTGAACCGCCGGCGGGTAGTCGTAACCGCAGGCGTTGTCGTTCATGGCCACTACCCAGCACTCGGTATCCGGGCTCTCGCGGGAGATGGCCGCCCGGAGATCCGCGGTGAAGGTGGCGATCCCGCACATCCTGGGAAGGTGATTGCCCACCAGGGTGATGCGGCTGACCTTCGACGGAAAATGTGCGTTTACGGGACTCGGTTCCATTCGCTCTTGCCCCTTGTCTTGATCCGGTATGGGTTCTTTCCTTACGTGGCTTGCCTGATATTCTCCATGAGTTATAGATACTAAATCTCTGCGGCGGCGGGAAAGACTCTGAGAGGCGGGGGCGAGAGGCTGCTCGAGGAGGCGGTGGGCCCTGGCGGGGGCAAGCGCCGCGAAGAGCCCGCTCCAGAGCGGTTGGCCCGGCGGTAATATGGCCCGTGAAGCGCGGCCGAGGCGCCGGCGGAGCCGCCCCGCGGACCGCTCGCCCGTGGACCGCCCGCTGCCGTATTCGCGGCGCCTGATTCGGTCTAACCGCGGATCGCCGCACCCGGCTCCAGGCGGTCGAGGCAGGCGCGGACCAGGTCATCGATGCCCGCCTCGGCCACGGCGATGCAGGTATCGGCGCAGCCGTAGTACATCTTGATGCGATTCCCCGGTTCCTGCACCACCCCGCAGGGAAACACCACGTTGGGTACGTCGCCGATCCTTTCGTACTCGGTCTGGGGACCGAAGACGAAATAGGGGGAGTAGCCCAGAACCTGCTTCGGATCCTCCAGCTCCAGGAGCAAGGCGCCCACCCTGTAGAGCACCCCCGCGCCGGTGTTGCGCACCCCGTGATACAACACGAGCCATCCGCGATCGGTCGCGATCGGCGGCGTGGAGGCCCCGAGCTTGGTCGCCCCCCACCCCGGCTGCGGAGCGAGCAGCAGCTGCGACCCGCCCCAGTGGATCAGGTCAGGGGAGTAGGTGATCCAGATGGCGCCGCCGGCGGTGAGCGTCGTGCTGGGGCGGGTCAGGAGAACATAGCGGCCGCCGATCCTCTCCGGAAACAGGACGGCGTCCTTGTTGTCGACGTCCGTGGCCAGGCAGATGCGCCGGCAGCCGGCGAAATCCTCGGTTCTGGCTATGCCCACTCTTGTCCCGTAGGGTCCGTAGGCCGTGTACGTGATGAAGTATCCTTCATCCAGCTTCGTTATCCTGGGATCCTCCACGCCGAACCGCTCGTAGGGCTCGTAGGCCGGATCCGAGGAAGGCGTGATCCACGGCTCGGGGTCGACGGCGAAGGCGAGTCCGTCGAAGGAGCGCGCCAGGGTCAGGTGGCTGCGCCCGCGGAGGTCCTCCACCCGCAGCAGCAGCAGGTACTGCCCTTCGTGCTTGCAGGCGGCTGCGTTGAATACGGTGTTGCAGGGGTAGGGAATGTCGGCGCGGGTGAGAATGGGATTGCCCTCGTAGCGCTGGAACGGCTGCAGGATCCGGTTCATGGCAACGGAATTTGTAGCGCAACGCCGCCGCTTGGGTCAACGGGTCTGCTCGCCGCCGCCCCGCGCCCCGGTCCCGGCGGCCTGCGCAGAAACCCCTTGACAGAAGCCGCGGCAGGGGTGTAGCATCCGTTTCTACGGATAGTAACATGAGCGGGCGGACAGGCGCTGAAGAGGAGGCCATCCGGCAGATCGCCGGGATCCTCTCCCGGATAGAGGACCCGCGGTTCATCCGCGATTTCCTGGAGTGCCTGCTCACTCCCAACGAGCTGGCCGAGATCGCCGGCCGCTGGGAGGTGGTGAAGCGGCTGGACCGGGGGGTGAGCCAGCGCCGCATCGCGCAGGAGCTGGGGATGAGCCTGTGCAAGATCACCCGGGGCTCCCGGGAGTTGAAGAAGAGAGACTCGGCGTTCCGGCGGGTGCTGCGCCAGCTGCCGTAGCGCAACCGTAGAGAAACACGAGCAAGGAGGAAGACAGCTGTGAAGTTCAAGGTACTGCTGAAGGACAGCGAGATTCCGCGCCAGTGGTACAACCTGGCGGCGGACCTGCCGACCCCGATGAACCCACCCCTGGGACCGGACGGCAACCCGGTCAGCCCGGACATGCTGGCGCCGGTGTTCCCCATGAACCTGATCGAGCAGGAGGTGAGCACCCAGCGGCACATCGACATCCCGGAGAAGGTGTTGGAGCTGCTCTATCGCTGGCGGCCCACCCCGCTGCACCGGGCCTACTTCCTGGAGGAGGCTCTGGGCACGCCGGCGAAGATCTACTACAAGAACGAGAGCGTGTCCCCCCCGGGCAGCCACAAGCCCAACACGGCGGTGGCCCAGGCCTACTACAACAAGGAGTTCGGCATCAAGCGGCTGGTGACCGAGACCGGGGCCGGCCAGTGGGGCAGCGCCCTGGCCTTCGCCTGCTCGCTTCTGGGCCTGGAGTGCAAGGTGTTCATGGTGCGGGTGAGCTTCGATCAGAAGCCCTTCCGCAAGATGATGATGCAGGCCTGGGGCGCCACCTGCGTGGCCAGCCCCAGCCAGGAGACCAACGCGGGCCGGACCATCCTGGCGGAGCACCCGGACTCCCCGGGTAGCCTGGGGATCGCCATCAGCGAGGCCATCGAGCAGGCGGTGAGTGACGGGGGCGGGAGCACCCGCTACTCCCTGGGCAGCGTGCTCAACCACGTGCTCCTGCACCAGACCATCATCGGGCTGGAGGCCAGGAAGCAGCTGGAGAAGATCGGGGAGAAGAAGGTGGACGTGGTGATCGGCTGCGCCGGGGGCGGCAGCAACTTCGCCGGCCTGGCCTTCCCCTTTGTCCGGGACAAGATCCACGGCGCCAAGATCGAGATCATCCCGGTGGAGCCTTCCTCCTGTCCCACCATGACGGAGGCGCATTTCGTCTACGACCACGGCGACACCGCCAGGATGACGCCGCTTCTGCCGATGCACTCCCTGGGGCACGACTTCGTGCCGCCGCCCATCCACGCCGGCGGGCTGCGCTACCACGGCATAGCCCCGCTCATCTCTCAAGGGATCATCGAAGGGCTGCTCGCCCCGAGGGCCATCCACCAGCTGGAGTGCTTCCAGGCGGCGGTGCTGTTCGCCAAGACGGAAGGCATCATCGTGGCGCCGGAAACCAGCCATGCGGTGGCGGGCGCCATCCAGGAGGCCAGGAAGGCCAAGGAGGAGGGAAAAGAGAAGACCATCCTCTTCAACCTCAGCGGTCACGGCCTGATGGACCTCAGCGGCTACGACCTGTACTTCAGCGGGCAGCTCCAGGACTACGCGCTGCCCAAGGAGGAGATCGACCGCGCCCTGCATGCCATCGACGGGCTGCCCAGGCCCAAGGTTGCCAGGACGGGAAAGTGGTAGGAGAAGGGGCCTGGGCCCAGGCTCCAGGGGACCCGGCGGCGGGCGCCGCCGGCTCCCTTCCCCTGGAAGCCTTCGACGGGTTGCAGGGCTACTGCCGCAGCCTGGGCCACCAGGTGGGATTCGATTACTGCCGCCGGGGGGGAGCCTCGGGCTCCAGGGAAGGGCTTCCCTGCCGGCGCATCCGGGACTGCTGGTTCCAGCGCCTGCCTGTGGACCGCTACCTGCGCGCCCATTGGAGGGCCGGGTCCCTGGAGCTCCTCAACCAGCCGCCCCGCGGCAGGATGGCCGCCATTCTGGAGGCCCTGGAGGCGGCCAGGCGCGGCGGCTGAAGGAAAGGCCGAGGGAAGAGGCCGGGGGAGGAGGCCCGGGGAAGCCGGCTTTCAGGCGCCGAAGCGTTCCGGGGGAATCTCCCCGGTCCCGTGCTCCGCCCGCGCCTGCTCCAGGCGCTCCCGCAGCATCTTCAGGCAACCGGTGAACGCCGCCGGGACCTCCTCCTCCGCGGCGTAGATGGCCTCCATGCGGGAGAGCTTCTCCAGAAACCTGTCCGCCCGGATCGTGAACTGCCGGTCGTACTCCCCGCGGGTGTACTCCCGGCTGAAGATCGCGGCGAACAGCGCCTTCAGGTCCTCGTAGCGCGGGATGTGGCCGATGGGAGTCTCCACTGCCTCGTACTCCCCATGGATCCTGCCCTCCATCCACAGCAGCCACACCTTCTTGTCCACCTTCTGGTTCAGGAACCTGCCTTCCTGCTTCAGGAAGTAGTTGGTGGCAAAGACCAGTGGCGCCCTGTCCAGGCGCTGGCCGAAGGCGATGTGGTTGGCGATGTAGCGGCCCAGGGGCACCACCAGGAAGTCCAGGTTGGCCATGGGGCTGAACTCCCGCTGCCCGCTTGCCCCGATGGTGGCGAAGGTGCTCTCCGACTCCAGGGTGGCCCCTATTGCCACCCCGTGCACCCAGTCCAGGCTCTGGTAGACCGGCACCGAGGTGTCCGAGTCCCGCCCGCCGTAGATGATCCCCTCCACGGGCACCCCCTCCGGGTCATGCAGGCGCGGGTCGGCGTTATCCAGGTCGGCGATGGGGATGGTGTAGCGGGCGTTGCGGTGGCAGAGAGCCACCTCCATTCCCTCCGCGTCGGTATCCCCCTTTTTCCAGCGATCGCTGTAGTGGTTGCGCCCCTCCTGGGGCAGCTCCCCCCCCATGCCCAGCCAATAGGGCTTGCCGCCGTTCACCAGGACGTTGGAGAAGATGAGCTCCCGCGGGGTGGTGAGGGCCTTGTAGATCAGGGGGTCGTCCGCCGGGTTGACGTCCATGATGATGCCGAAAATCCCCTGCTCGATGTTGACCGCCCAGGGCCGCCCGTCGGTCCCCTCGCGGAGGTAGGCGATGTCGTCCCCCAGGATCATCTGGCCCGGCACCATGGCCGTGGAGGTCTTGCCGCAGGCGCTGGGGAAGGCGCCGGCGAAGTAGGTGACCCGGTCCTTGCCTTGCGGCCGCACCCCCATGAGAAACATGTGCTCCGCCAGCCAGTCCTGGTGGTTCGCCCTGTGGATCGCCAGGCGGAGGGCCAGCTTCTTGAGGCCCACGCTGTTGCCGGCGTACTGGTTGTTCACCGTGAGGACCTGGCTGCCCCGCAGGTCGATGTAGATTCTGCGCCTGTCCACCTCCCGGGAGTTGCCCCTCTCGTCCAGCCTGCCGGCGGCATGAATGAAGGTGAAGAAATCGCCGCCCCGCACTTTCTTGAACTGCTCGTAGCCCGGCCGGTACAGGATGGCCTCGCTGTGCGCGACGTAGGCCGAGTCGGTGATCTGCAGCGCCGAGATGGCGAACCTGGAGCCCAGGGGCCCCAGCGTGAAGAAACAGATGAGGGCTTCCTTGCCCTCCATGATGCCGTCCATCACGGAGGTGATGTCAGCAAGGCCTTGCGCCCGGTCCACGGTCCGGATCACCTTGCTAATCTTCACGCCGGGAGTGAGCAGCACCCGGGTGTTCCCGCGGTCCCGTCCCTGGTCCCGATAGCCGTCGAAGTGCACGGTGTGGCCCTCCATGGCCAGGGCGTGCTCCTCCCTGTTGTTCAGGGCCAGCTCCCGCAGGCGGGCGATCTCCGCGGGATCGTCGGTGACCACGGTGACCCTGGCGGGTTTGAGCAGCTCCAGGTACCCCTCCACGACTTCCATCATGGCCGGGTTGTGCAGAGCCTCGAGTCGCGCCAGACTGGTTGCGCTCAGCAAGCTGCGATCCACTCTCATCACGTCTCCTTGCATAATAATACCGAGCCGGATTTGAATATGCAGAATACCGGCATGACCGGGAAAGGTCAATCACCCCTCCCCGCTGGCGGTTCTCGTTGCCCTCCGGTGGCATGAGTAAGTATAGTTGAGGCAGAACACCGATAACAACCGGAGGCTATTGATGGGCATCCGCGAGCAGTCCCGGCAGAAGCTGGCCGCCGGGGATCGTTCCTTCTGGATCTACAGGCTCGACACGCTGGAGCGGGCGGGGCTGGCGCGGCTGGACCGCCTGCCCTTCACCGTGAAGATCCTCCTGGAGACGGTGCTGCGCCAGATCGACGGCCGGCTGATCCGGGAGGAAGACCTGCAGGCCCTCTGCGGGTGGAACGGCCAACAGGCGGCGAACCGGGAGATCCCCTTCATGCCCGCCAGGGTGGTGATGCAGGACTTCACCGGTGTGCCCGCGGTGGTGGACCTGGCGGCCATGCGCGCGGCCCTGGCCGCCCTGGGGGGAGACCCCGACCGGATCGACCCGCGCATTCCCATCGACCTGGTGATCGACCATTCGGTGCAGGTGGACCAGTACGGCACCGAGCGCGCCCTGGCGGCCAACGCCGAGAAGGAGTTCCAGCGCAACCGCGAGCGCTACGAGTTCCTGCGCTGGGGGGCCAGGGCGTTCGAGCGGTTCCGGGTGGTGCCGCCGGCCACCGGCATCGTGCACCAGGTGAACCTGGAGTATCTGGCCCGGGTGGTGCAGACGCGCACTGTCGATGGCCAGGCCGTGGCGCTGCCGGACACCCTGGTGGGCACCGACTCACACACCACGATGATCAACGGCATCGGCGTGCTGGGCTGGGGCGTGGGGGGCATCGAGGCGGAGGCCGCCATTCTCGGGCGGCCCATGGTCATGCTCATCCCCGAGGTGATCGGCGTGCGGCTGACCGGCGCTCTGCCGGCGGGTTCCAGCGCCACGGACCTGGTCCTGACGGTCACGCAGATGCTGCGCCGCTTCGGAGTCGTGGGCAAGATCGTGGAGTTCTTCGGGCCCGGGCTTTCCGGCCTGACGGTGGAGGATCGGGCCACCATCGGCAACATGGCTCCCGAGTACGGCGCCACCGCCGGCTTCTTCCCGGTGGATGCGCAGACGCTGCGCTACCTGGCGGCGACGGGCCGCCCGCCGGAGCTGCTGGACCTGGTGGAGCGCTACACCAAGGAGCAGGGGCTGTTCCGCACTCCCGAGACTCCGGAGCCGGAGTACAGCCACGTGCTGGAGCTTTCCCTTTCCACCGTGGAGGCCAGCATCGCCGGACCCAGGCGGCCCCAGGACCGCATCCCCCTGGGGCAGGCCTGCGCCGCCTGGGCGGGACTGGCCAGGGAGCTCCCGGAGACGCCGGCGGCCGTTGAGGTGACGGTGGGGGGGCGCACCGGGAAGATCGATCACGGCGCGGTGGTGATCGCGGCCATCACCAGCTGTACCAACACCTCCAACCCCTCGGTGATGCTGGGAGCGGGGATCCTGGCGCGCAAGGCGGTGCAGCTGGGGCTCGAGGTGCCGGCCTACACCAAGACCAGCCTGGCCCCCGGCTCGCGGGTGGTGACCCGCTATCTGTCCCGGGCCGGTCTGATCCCCTACCTGGAGGCTCTGGGTTTTCACGTGGTGGGCTACGGGTGCACGACCTGCATCGGCAACTCCGGGCCGCTTCACCCGGCGGTGAGCCGCGCCATCCAGGAGAACGGCCTGACCGTGGCGGCGGTGCTGTCGGGAAATCGCAACTTCGAAGGACGGATCCACTCCGAGGTGCGCGCCAACTACCTGGCCTCCCCACCCCTGGTGGTGGCCTACGCCCTGGCGGGCAGGATGGACATCGACCTGAGCCGGGAGCCCCTGGGAAGGGACCGGAACGAGAATCCTGTCTACCTGAGTGATCTCTGGCCCTCGCGGGAGGAAATCGCGGAGGCGGTGCGCGCCTCGGTGGACCCCCGGCTGTTCGAGGAAGAGTACGCGGAGGTGTTCACGGGCAACGACACCTGGAACCGGGTGAAGGTGGAGGAGAGCCGGCTCTACGGCTGGAGTGAATCCACCTACATCCGCCTTCCTCCCTTCTTCGAGGGGATGAGCCTGGAGCCGCTGTCCCCGGAGCCGGTGCGCGGCGCCCGCGTGCTGGCGGTGCTGGGCGACTCGGTGACCACCGACCACATATCCCCGGCAGGCACCATCCAGGCGGCGAGCCCCGCGGGAGCCTGGCTGCAGGAGCAGGGGGTGCCGCCTGAGGAGTTCAACACCTACGGCAGCCGCAGGGGCAACCACGAGGTGATGATTCGCGGCACCTTCGCCAACATCCGCATCCGCAACGGGATGCTCCCCGGTGTGGAGGGAGGATACACCCGTCACCTGCCTTCGGGGGAACGGCTTTCCATCTTCGACGCCGCAGAGCGCTACCGGTCCGAGGGGGTGCCGCTTCTGATCCTGGCCGGGAAGGAGTACGGCTCTGGCAGCTCCCGTGACTGGGCGGCCAAGGGGCCGGCCCTGCTGGGCGTGCGGGCGGTGCTGGCGGAGAGCTTCGAGCGTATCCATCGCAGCAACCTGGTGGGCATGGGGGTGCTGCCCCTCCAGTTCGCCGAGGGCCAGAGCGCCTCCTCCCTGGGCCTCACCGGGGAGGAGGTGTTCGACGTGGAGGCGCCGGAGCGGGCGGGGCAGAGCCTTCGGGTCACGGCGCGCAAGGCGGAGGGCGCGGAGATCCGTTTCCAGGCGCACGCCCGCATCGACACGCCGGTGGAGATGGAGTACTACCGCGACGGCGGTATCCTGCGGACGGTGCTGCGGGGTCTTGCCCGCGGCTAGAGGGGAGGTGGCCGGATGGCGGCGAGCAAGGGGCGAATGGAATCGGACACCATGGGCGAGGTGGCGATCCCCGAATGGGCCTACTGGGGCGCCCAGACGCAGCGGGCCGTGGAGAACTTCGGCGTTTCCGACAAGCGCATCCCGCCGCTGATGGTGGAGGCCCTGGGGCTGATCAAGCGCTACGCCGCCGAGGTCAACGGGGAGCTGGGGCTGCTGCCCCGGGAGCTGGTCCGACCCATCGTGGATGCGGCCGAGGAGGTGATCGCCGGACGCTGGAGCGAGCACTTTCCCATCGACGTTTTCCAGACCGGCTCGGGCACCTCCTGGAACATGAACGCGAACGAGCTGATCGCCAACCGGGCCAACGAGATGCTCGGCCAGCCGCTGGGGCAGAAGAGGCCGGTGCATCCCAACGACCACGTCAACCGCGGGCAGTCCTCCAACGATGTCATCCCGGCGGCCATCCACATCGCCAACCGCCGGGCCGTGGAACCGCTTCTGGCGGAGCTGCAGGCGCTGCAGGGAGCCTTTGCCGGCAAGGCGCAGGAGCTGGCGAAGGTGATCAAGATCGGGCGCACCCACCTGCAGGATGCGGTGCCGATGACCGTGGGCCAGGAGCTGTCTGGCTACGCCAGCCAGATCGCCAAGGGGGTGGAGCGCCTCAGGGGCTGCCTTCCCCGCCTGGAGGAGCTGGCCCTGGGGGGCACCGCGGTGGGCACGGGCCTGAACAGCCACCCCGAGCTGGGTGCCAGGGTGATCGCGCGGATCGCCGAGCGCACCGGCCTGGCCTTCCGCCAGGCGGACAACCTCTTCGAGGCCATCTCCTGCCGCGACGCCCAGGCAGAGCTCATGGGCGCCCTGGGAACCGTGGCCGGCAGCCTCTCCAAGATCGCTCAGGACCTGCGCCTGCTGGCCAGCGGGCCCCGGGCGGGGCTGGCGGAGATCCTGCTCCCTTCGCTCCAGCCGGGAAGCTCCATCATGCCGGGCAAGGTCAACCCGGTGATTCCGGAGATGGTGGTGCAGGCGGCGGCCTACGTGTTCGGCAAGTGCCACACCGTCAGCCTGGCCGCCGCCACCGCCCCGCTCGAGCTCAACATCATGATGCCGCTGATCGCCTACGAGACGCTCGACGCCCTGAGCCTGGCCACCAACGTCTGCCGGGTCTTCAGACAGCGGTGCGTGAGCGGCATCCAGGCGGATCCGCAGCGCTGCGCGGAGCTGGTGGAATGGAGCCTGGCGCTGGTGACCCCCCTGGCCATGCGCATCGGCTACGATCGCGCCGCCAGGATCGCCTACCAGGCATTCAGGGAGAAGAAGACGGTTCGCCAGGTGGTCCTGGAGGAGAAGATCCTCACGCCCGAGGAGGCGGACCGGGTGCTGGACCCGCAGCGGATGGTCGCCCCGGAGGGCTAGAGGGCGGGCGGGGGGCGAATTTGACTCGACAAATCGGGTACGGTAGGCTAGTAATAGGCGGACCGTCCGCTCCGGGTTCGCGGTCACCGTCAGGGGAGCAGGGATGAAGGGTACGATAGCCGAACGCATCATCAGCGAGCACGTGGTGGAGGGGAGGCTGCGGCCGGGCGAGGAGATCGGGATCAGGATCGATCAGACCCTGACGCAGGACGCCACCGGCACCATGGCCTACCTGGAGTTCGAGTCCCTGGGCATCTCCAGGGTGAAGGTGGAGCGGGCGGTGAGCTACGTGGACCACAACATCATCCAGACGGACTTCCGCAACGCCGACGACCACCGCTTTCTGCAGAGCTGCGCCTCCAGGTTCGGGGTGCTGTTCTCCATGCCCGGCAACGGCGTCTCCCACCACGTGCACCGGCAGCGCTTCGGCATTCCCGGGAAGACCCTGCTGGGCTCGGACAGCCACACCACCACCGGCGGCTGCCTGGGGATGCTGGCCATGGGCGCCGGCGGCCTGGAGGTGGCGCTGGCCATGGCGGGCCAGCCCTATTACATCAGCACGCCGAAGATCTGGGGCGTGCGCCTTTCAGGCCGGCTTTCTCCGTTTGTGTCGGGAAAGGACGTGATCCTTGAGATCCTCAGGCGTTTCACCGCCAAGGGGGGGATCGGCAAGATCATGGAGTTCTTCGGACCCGGAGTGGCGGCCCTGGAGATGGCGGACCGGGCCACCATCGCCAACATGGCCGTGGACGCGGGGCTCACCGCCGGGATCTTTCCCTCCGACGAGGTCACGCGCGGCTACCTGACCCTGAACGGCCGAGAGTCCGAATGGACGCCCCTGGCCACCGCCGAGGACGCCGAGTTCGAGGAGCTCACCGAGATCGACCTCTCCACCGTGGAGCCCCTGGTGGCCTGCCCCAGCAACCCGGACAACGTGCGCCCCGCCAGGCAGCTTCAGCAAGTGGAGGTGCAGCAGGTGATCCTGGGCTCCTCCTGCAACGGCAGCTACCGCGACTACATGAGGGCCGCCAAGATGGTGGAAGGAAGGATGAAGCACCCCACGGTGAGCTTCGAGATAAACCCGGGCAGCCGCCAGACCCTGGAGAACGTCCTGGCCGCAGGCGGCCTGGCGATGCTCCTGGAAGCGGGGGCCCGGGTGCACGAGCCCGGCTGCCTGGGATGCATCGGTATGGGACAGGCCCCCGGTACGGGCACCAACTCCCTGCGCACCTTTCCCCGCAACTTCCAGGGCAGGAGCGGCACGAAGGACGACGCGGTGTACCTCTGCTCGCCGGAAACGGCCGCCGCCTCGGCGCTCACCGGGCGGATCACCGACCCCCGCAGCCACGGGGATCTCCCGCGGATCGACTATCCGCAGCGCTTCCGTTTCAACCCCAACTGGATGATCCAGCCGGCCCCGGAATCCGCCACGGTGGAGATCCTTCGCGGGCCGAACATCAAGCCCTTCCCGGCCTTCGAGGGGCTCCCGGAGTCCCTGGAGGGGGAGGTGCTGATCAAGGTGGGAGACCAGATCAGCACCGACATCATCATGCCGGCGGGAAGCCGCGTCCTGCCCTACCGGAGCAACATCCCGGCCATATCGGAGTTCGTCTTCGACATTCTGGATGATGGCTTCGCCGCCCGGGCCAGGGACGCCGGCGGTGGGTTCGTGGTGGGAGGGGAGAACTACGGGCAGGGCTCCTCCCGGGAGCACGCCGCGCTGGCGCCCCGCTACCTGGGGGTGAGGGCCAAGATCGTGAAGAGCTTCGCCCGCATTCACAAGGACAACCTGGTGAACTTCGGCATTCTGCCGCTGGTGTTCGTCGATCCGGCCGACTACGACCGCATCGCCTCCGGCCAGAGGCTCCGCATCCCGGAGGTGCGCCGGCTCCTCGAGGCGGGCAAGGAGGAGATACCGGTGCTGGCGGGGGGGCGGGCGGTGCCGACGCGGCTCGAGGTGACCGAGCGCCAGCGACGGATACTGCTGGCGGGCGGCCGGCTCAACCTTGCCCGAAACCGCTGAACGCACCGCAGGGGGCCGGGGGGTGCGCCGGATCGCCCGGGGCGGCCGGGCGCGAAGGGCCGCCTTCAGACCTGCACGAGAGGAGAAGCCTTTGACCCACGAGTACGAGGTCGTGATCGTAGGCGCCGGGGGCGCCGGACTGTACGCCGCCCTGGAGGCGAGCCAGCAGGCCAGGACGGCCGTGGTCTCCAAGCTGTACCCGATGCGCAGCCACACCGGCGCGGCCCAGGGAGGGATCGGGGCTGCCCTGGGCAACGTGGAGGAGGACAGCCCGGAGTGGCACGCCTTCGACACCATCAAGGGCGGCGACTACCTGGTGGACCAGGAGGCGGCCATCATCCTGGCCGACGACGCGGTGCGGGCGGTCTACGACCTGGAGAACCGCGGCCTGCCCTTCAGCCGCACGCCTGAAGGAAGGATCGACCAGCGCCGCTTCGGCGGCCACACGCGCAACTTCGGCGAGGCGGCGGTGCGGCGCTCCTGCTACGCTGCGGACCGCACCGGCCACATGATCCTGCAGACCCTGTACCAGCAGTGCATCAAGAATGAGGTGCATTTCTTCGACGAGTTCCAGGTGGTGGACGTGCTGCTGGAGGACGGGCGCTGCGGGGGGCTTGCGGCCGTGGAGCTCGCCACCGGGGAGCTGCACCTGTTCCGCGCCAAGGCGGTGCTCTTCGCCACCGGCGGGTTCGGCCGCATCTACAAGACCACCTCCAACGCCTTCGCCAACACCGGCGACGGGCCCGCCCTCCTGGCCCGCCGGGGGGTGCCGCTGCAGGACATGGAGTTCTACCAGTTCCACCCCACCGGGATCTACGGCATGGGGATCCTCATCACCGAAGGGGTGCGCGGCGAAGGAGGGATCCTCCGCAACCGCAAGGGGGAGCGCTTCATGGAGCGCTACGCCCCCACGCTGCTGGACCTGGCGCCCCGGGACATGGTGAGCAGGGCCATCATGGAGGAGATCGCCGCCGGAAGCGGGATGCGCGGGGACCGCAGGATCGACGACTACGTGCTGCTGGACGCCACTCACCTGGGGAAGGACACCATCGAGGCCAAGCTGCCGGAAATCGCCGACTTCTGCCGCACCTACCTGGCCCTGGACCCGGCGGAGAAGCCGATCCCGGTCCAGCCCACGGCGCACTACGCCATGGGAGGGATTCCCACGGACAACGACGGCCGGGTGGTGGCCGACGGCAGCGGCAGGGCGATCGAGGGACTGTACGCCGCCGGCGAATGCGCCTGCGTGTCCGTTCACGGGGCGAACCGCCTGGGAACCAACAGCCTGGTGGACCTGGTGGTCTTCGGACGGCGGGCGGGGCAGCACATCGCCCGCTACGTGCGGGAGGCGGACCTCCCGCCGGCCGGCGCGGATCCGGAGGGACCGGCCAGGGAGCTTCTGGGGCGCCTGACCGACGGAAAGAAGGGACCCCACGGAGGACACATCCGCACCGAGATGCAGGAGCTGATGATGGCCCGGGTGGGAATCTACCGGGAGGGAGCCGAGATGAGCGCGGCGGTGGAGGAGCTCCGGGGCTTGAGGGAGCGCTACCTGGAGGTGCGCGTCCAGGATCCCTCGGCTCGGTTCAACACCGACCTGCTGGAGATGCTGGAGCTGGGCAACATGCTGGACCTGGCCTATCTCACCGCCGCCAGCGCGGCCAACCGCACCGAGACCCGCGGCGCCCACGCCCGGCGGGACTTCGCCGAGCGGGACGACCGGAAGTGGCTCCGGCACACCCTGGCCTGGCTCGACGGGGGCGGGGTGCGCATCGACTACAGGCCGGTGAACGTTTCCCGCTTCGAGCCCAAGCCGCGGGAGTACTAGGGGAGGAGAGGAACGTGAAGCTCACGCTGAAGATCCAGAGGTTCGATCCCGGCAGCGACGAGAGCCCGTATTATCGCGAGTACCAGCTGGAGGCCGAGCCCACGGACCGGGTTCTGGACGCGCTCATGCACGTCAAGAGCTATATGGACGGAAGCCTGGCGCTGCGCAGGAGCTGCGCCCACGGCGTGTGCGGCTCCGACGCCATGGTGATCAACGGAAAGGAGCGCCTGGCCTGCAAGACCCTGGTGCAGGAGGTGGCGGAGAAGGACGGGGATACGGTCACCGTGGAGCCCCTCAGGCACATGAAGGTCCAGCGGGACCTGATGGTGCACCAGGGGGGCTTCTTCGATCATTACCGGGAGGTGAAGCCCTTTTTCATCAATCCCGAGCCGCCGCCGGAGAAAGAGCGGCTCCAGTCCCAGAAGGAGCGCCACGAGTTCGACGACGCCACCAGGTGCATCCTCTGCGCGGCCTGCTTTTCCGCCTGCCCGGTGCTGGATCAGACCAACCCCGAGTGGATCGGACCGGCGGCGGTGGTCCAGGCCGCTCGTTTCCTCTTCGACAGCAGGGACCGCGGCCTGCAGGAGCGCCTCCCGGCCCTGGACGCGCCGAACGGGGTGTGGGCCTGCGAGAACCACTTCGAGTGCACCCGGGTGTGCCCGCGGGGGATCAAGGTGACCAAGCTCATCAACCTGACCAAACGCAAGATCAAGAGCCTCCGCGAGGGAACGTCATGAAGATCCACGAGTACCAGGCCAGGCAGCTTCTGGCCGACTACGGCCTGCCGGTGCCGCCGGGGGAGGTGGTCCGGGACCCGGCGGCGGCGGTGGCGGCGGCCGGCCGGCTCGGCCTGCCGGTGGTGATCAAGGCCCAGGTGCTGGTGGGCGGCAGAGGCAAGGCCGGCGGGGTGAAGGTGGCGGGAAGCGAAGAGGAGGTGATGCGCTACGCCGCCGACATTCTGGCCCTCACCATCAAGGGCATCAAGGTGGAGCGGCTCCTGGTGGCCCAGGCGGTTGCCATCCAGAAGGAGTACTACCTGGGGCTGGCCGTGGACCGCACCGGAAAGCGGATCGTCGCCATCGCCAGCGCCTCCGGGGGCGTGGAGATCGAGGAGCTGGCCGCGCGGGAGCCGGAGAAGATCGTCCAGCTTCCCATCGAGCCGCTCACCGGCCCCCAGGACAAGGAGCTTCGCGGCCCTCTGGCGGAGGTGTTCCCGGGAGCGCGGGAGGAGCAGGCCTGGCTGGCGCTCACCGCCCTGTACCGGCTGCTGCGGGAGAAGGACTGCTCGCTGGTGGAGATCAACCCCTACGCGGAGCTTCCCGGCGAGCGCCTGGTGGCCGCGGACGCCAAGATCAACTTCGACGACAACGGCGTGTTCAAGCACCCGGAGGTGGAGAAGCTGCGCAACCCCGAGGAGTACGCTCCCGGGGAGATGGAGGCCAGGCAGGCGGGGCTGTCCTTCGTCAGCCTGGACGGCGAGATCGGCTGCATCGTCAACGGTGCCGGCCTGGCCATGGCCACCATGGACCAGATCAAGCTCTTCGGCGGCACCCCTGCCAACTTTCTGGACGTGGGCGGGAGCTCCAGCCCGGAGAAGGTGCTGAAGGCCCTGGAGATCATCACGGCCAACCCCAGGGTGAAGGCCATCCTCATCAACATCTTCGGCGGCATCACCCGCTGCGACGACATCGCCCGGGGGATCGTGATCGCCCGCGACCGCATCTCCCTGACGGTTCCGCTGGTGATCCGCCTGATCGGCACCAACGAGCGCGAGGGCAGGGCCATTCTCAAGGAGGCAGGCCTTGCCGCAGCGGAGCGGATGACCGACGCCGTGCGCCGGGTGATCCAGGAGGCGGGGGGGGCAGCATGAGCATTCTGATCGACAAGAACACCCGGGTCATCGTGCAGGGCATCACCGGCAGGGACGGCTCCTTCCATACCGCCTCGATGCTGGAGTACGGGACGAAGGTGGTGGGCGGGGTCACCCCGGGCAAGAGCGGCGAGACGGTGCACGGGCTGCCGGTGTTCGACTCCGTGCGCGAGGCGGTGAAGAAGACCGGAGCCGACGCCTCGGTGATCTTCGTGCCCGCCCGCTTTGCCAGCGCCGCCCTGCGGGAAGCGGCGGACGGCGGCGTGCGGCTGATCGCCTGCATCACCGAGGGAATCCCGGTGCTGGAGATGCTGGACAACTGCCACTACATCCGCTCCAGGGGGGCGCGCCTGATCGGGCCGAACTGCCCGGGGCTGATCAGCCCGGGCAAGAGCAAGGTGGGAATCATGCCGGGCCGCATACACCGCGAGGGCTCGGTGGGTGTGATCTCACGCAGCGGCACCCTGACCTACGAGGTGGTGTACAATCTCACGGAGAGCGGGCTGGGGCAGTCCACCTGCGTGGGCATCGGAGGGGATCCCGTGATCGGCACCGGCTATCTGGACCTGCTGCCTCTCTTCGAGTCCGACCCCGAGACCCGGGCGGTGGTGATCATCGGTGAGATAGGCGGCGAGGAGGAGGAGCGGGCGGCGGAGCTGATCGCCCGCTCCATCACCAAGCCGGTGGTGGCCTTCATCTCGGGACGCACGGCACCTCCGGGAAAGCGGATGGGGCATGCCGGCGCCATCGTCTCCGGCGGCCGGGGCACCGCGGAGGCCAAGGTGAAGGCCTTCACGGAGGCGGGGGTGCCCGTGGCGGACCGTCCGGATCAGATTCCGGAGCTCCTGGAGAGCCGGCTCGGGGGAACCGCATAGGAGGTGTTCGAAGACATGAGGCGCGCGGAAATCCCGGCTCTGGCGAGCCCGGAGTACCTGGAGGCCCTGTACCAGGAGTGGCGGCGTGACCCCGGGGCGGTGGACCCGCGGTGGGCGGAGTGGTTTCGGGACCTGCCCGCCGACGCGGAGACCGCAGGCGCGACAGCCGCCCCGGAGGTGCGGGCCGCGCTGGAGGCTCCCCCCGCGGAGGCCGACGCGGAGACCGCCTTCAAGCAAGGGCGGCTGAACGCCCTGCTGTGGGCGTTCCGGGACGTGGGCTATTTCTACGCCCACCTCAACCCGCTGATGGACGAGCATGATCCGGCCCAGAACTACCGCTATCCCCGGGCCAGGGGCGCCTACGAGCAGCTGTCCCTGGAGCGCTTCGGCCTCTCCCCCGCGGACCTGCAGACGGTCTTCTCCGCCGGGCGCTACATGCAGCCGCGACGGGCGCCGCTGCCGGAGATCCTGGAGGCGTTCAGGCAGACGTACTGCTCCCATGTGGGGACGGAGTACCTGCACATCCAGAACAAGCCCATCCGCTACTGGCTGATGCGGCGGATGGAGTCCACCCGCAACCGCCTGGAGCTCTCCCGGGAGCAGAAGCGCATCATCCTGAAGGATCTGCTGCAGTCCGAGGAGTTCGAGCACTTTCTGCACAAGACCTTCATCGGGCAGAAGCGCTTCAGCCTGGAAGGGGCGGAGGCGGTCATTCCGGCCCTGCACTTCCTGGCCGACCAGTGCAGCCGCAGGGGCATCGAGCAGGTGGTGCTGGGCACCACCCACCGCGGCCGTCTGACGATCCTGCACCTCATCCAGTCCAAGCCCGCCGCGGAGATCTTCACGGAGTTCCAGGGCATCGATGAGCCGGAGATGTACGGCGGCAGCGGGGACGTGAAGTACCACCTGGGCTGCTCCACGGACCACCGCCACGACGACGGCAGCGCCGTACACATCGCCATGGTCTCCAACCCCAGCCATCTGGAGTCCGTGGACGCGGTGGTGGAGGGCAAGGCCCGGGGCGTGCAGGACAAGATGGGCTTCATCCGCGGCACCAAGAAGGTGCTGCCGGTGATCCTGCACGGCGACGCCGCCTTCAGCGGTCAGGGCGTGGTGGCGGAGAACTTCAACCTCTCGCAGCTGCGGGGCTACGAGACCGGCGGCACGGTTCACATCGTCATCAACAACCAGATCGGTTTCACCGCCTCCATGAAGAACTCCCGCTCCACCTTCTTCCCCACGGATTTCGCCAAGGCCACCTCGGTTCCCGTGTTCCACGTGAACGGAGACGACCCGGAGGCGGTGGTCCACACCGTGGACCTGGCGCTGGAGTTCCGCCAGAAGTTCGGAGAGGATGCGGTGATCGACATCGTCTGCTTCCGCCGCCACGGCCACAACGAGGGCGACGACCCCTCCTTCACGAACCCCAGGATGTACAAGGCTATCGACCGCCACCCCGGGGTGCCCACCCTCTACGCCCGCTCCTGCGCCTCCTCCGGCGTGATGAGCCGGGAGGAGCAGCAGGAGTTCCGCCAGACCTACGCCGCGGAGTTGAAAGAGGCGCTGCAGGCTGCGCGGGAGAACCCCCCGGAGCCCAGCATCAAGCCCTTTCAGGGGGAGGACTGGCAGGGACTGACCGGCGGCTACTCCCACGAGCCCGTGCGGACGGGGGTGGAGCGAGGTCGCCTGGAGCACATCGCCGAACGCCTGACCGCCGTGCCTGCGGGCTTCAACGTGCATCGCAAGCTGGAGCGCATCCTCAAGGGCAAGGCGGAGCGGTTGGCGAAGGACGGTCTTCTGGACTGGGCGTTCGCCGAGAGCCTGGCCTTCGGCAGCCTCCTGCTGGAGGGCGTTCCGGTGCGCCTGAGCGGCCAGGACTGCGAGCGCGGCACCTTCAGCCAGCGCCACGCCACCTGGTGGGACACGGAGACCGAGGAGCCTGTCCCCTACACGCCCCTCAACAACCTGGCAGACGGCCAGGCCCTGTTCCACGTCTACAACAGCCCGCTGTCGGAGTACTCCATCCTCGGCTTCGAGTACGGCTTCTCCCTGAGCCGGCCCCGCTGGCTTACGATCTGGGAGGCCCAGTTCGGGGACTTCGCCAACGGCGCCCAGGTGGTGATCGACAACTTCATCGCCGCCGCCGAGCGCAAGTGGCAGCGCTACAGCGGGCTGGTGCTGCTGCTGCCCCATGGCTACGAGGGGCAGGGGCCGGAGCACTCCAGCGCCCATCTGGAGCGCTACCTGCAGCTGTGCGGGGAGGAGAACATCCAGGTCTGCAACGCCACCACCCCGGCGCAGTACTTTCACCTGCTGCGCCGGCAGATGCATCGCGACTTCCGCAAGCCCCTGGTGGTGATGACCCCCAAGAGCCTGCTGCGCCACCCCCTGGCGCTCTCGCGGCTGGAGGAGCTCACCAGGGGGCACTTCCTGGAGGTGCTTGACGAGCCGGCCGGCTGGCCAGGCGGGGAGGCGGGGAACGGGTCCGCGAAGGCAGCCGCCGGACCGCCGGACCCGCAGCAGGTCCGCCGCCTGATCCTCTGCAGCGGGAAGATCTACTACGAGCTGTGGGAGAAGCGCCGGGAGCTTCAGCGCTGGGACACCGCCCTGGTGCGGATGGAGCAGCTCTATCCCTTTCCGCGGGAGCAGCTGGCGGGAGTGCTGGAGCGCTACCCCGGGGTGAAGGAGCACCTCTGGGCGCAGGAGGAGCCGGAGAATCGCGGTGCGCTCACCTTCATGCGCCTGCAGACGGCCAGGGAGTTCCCCTCCTTGGAGCTGAAGTGGGTCTCCCGGCCCGCGAGCGCCAGCCCGGCCACCGGGTCCCACAGGCAGCACGAGGCGGAGCAGCGGACCCTGGCGGAGCGGGCCTTCGGCCGGGAGGTCTCCCCGGAGAGCGCGCCGGGGCACCCGGAGAAGCGGAAGAAGGAGCCGGTGGCCTGAAGGTTTGCAGGCTGAGGGCGGCCTGAAGCGCAGCGAAGGAGAGAGGATGAGCAAGGAAGAGGTGGCCGTTCCATCGGTCGGGGAATCGGTGAGCCAGGGCATCCTCACCGCCTGGCTGAAGCGGGAAGGGGAGGCGGTAGAGGAGGGGGAGGACCTGTTCGAGCTGGAGACGGACAAGGCCACCGTCGCGGTGCCTTCGCCGGCCTCGGGGGTGCTCCACATCCAGAGCGCGGAAGGCCAGGAGGTGAGCGTCGGACAGGTGGTGGGAACGCTGGACACCGGGGCCGCCGCCGGCGCTGCCGGTGAGCCGGAGGGTGCCCGGCGGGAGGAGGGCGCCCGGCGGGATGCCGCCGGCCCGGAGGCGCGTGAAGCCGCTCCTCGCCCTCCTGCGCCGGAAGCGCCCGCCCTTTCCCCGGCGGTGCGGCGCATCGTGCGGGAAGAGGGGCTGTCCCCCGAAGAGATCCGCGGCACCGGCAGGGGCGGGAGGATCACCCAGGAGGACGCTCTGCGCGCAGCCCGGGAGCGGGCCGCACCCTCGGCAGGGGAGGCTCCGGGAGGAGAGGGCCAGCCTGAGACCAGGGGGGAGGAGCCGGGCCAGGCGGAGAGCCGCGAGCCGATGAGCCGGCTGCGCCAGACCATCGCGGCCAGGCTGGTCCAGGCCTCCACCCAGGCGGCGCTCCTCACCACCTTCAACGAAATCGATATGAGCCGGGTGGCGGCCCTGCGCCGCGACCACCGGGAGCAGTTCGAGCAGCGGCACGGAGTGCGGCTGGGATTCATGTCCTTCTTCGTCAAGGCCTCCTGCCAGGCCCTGCTGCGGTTTCCGGTGGTGAACGCGCGCATCGACGGCTCGGACATCGTCTACAGCCGGGTGTACAACATCGGCGTGGCGGTGTCCACCGACCGGGGCCTGGTGGTTCCGGTGATCCGGGGAGCCGACAGGATGAGCTTCGCCGAGATCGAGCGGAAGGTGCTGGAGCTGGCCGAACGGGCGCGGCAGCGGCGGATCAGCCCGGACGAGCTCGCCGGGGGGACCTTCACCATCACCAACGGCGGCGTGTTCGGCTCTCTGCTGTCCACACCCCTGCCCAACTTTCCCCAGTCGGCCGTGCTGGGGATGCACGCCATCCAGAAGCGGCCGGTGGCGGTGGATGACCAGGTGGTGATCCGACCCATGATGTACGTGGCGCTCACCTACGACCATCGCCTGATCGACGGGCGGGAGGCGGTGAGCTTCCTGGCTGCGGTGAAGGAGCTGGTGGAGAAGCCGGAGCGGCTCCTGCTTCAGGTCTGAAGCCTATGAGCGCGCAGGAACGGGATCCTGGCGCGAACGGGCGATCCATCCCGGACGGGGAGCCGGAAAACCTGAGCACTCCGCTGCGATTTGTGGTTATATTGATACCAAAGAGGGAAGTTTTTTCCGGAATCGGAGGAGAACGCAATGCCTGATACCAGCTCGTACGCGAAAGGCCTGGAAGGAGTGGTGGCCGCCGAAAGCGACATCTGCCGCATCGACGGAGAGAACGGCAAGCTGTACTACCGCGGCTACTCCATCGAGGACCTGGCCGCTCACTGTGACTTCGAGGAGGTCACCTACCTGCTTCTCTACGAGCACCTGCCCAAGAGGGAGGAGCTGGAGCGCTTTCGGAGCCGCATGCGCGCCAGCCGCGACCTTGCCGAGCCCATCCTGGCGATGATCCGCAACTTTCCGCGGGACACGCATCCCATGGAGCTCCTGCAGGCGGTGATCTCCTACCTGAGCGGGTACGTGGAGCACAAGATCCAGCACTCCGCCACCTGCAACTGCCGCGAGACGCTGCACCAGGTGGTGCAGATCGCCAGCGTAATCGCCGCCTACCGGCGCGTCCGCGACGGCAAGGAGTACGTGAAGCCGCGGCGGGACCTGTCGCACGGCGCCAACTTTCTCTACATGCTGCACGGGCGGGAACCGGACAGCCGGGAAGGCCAGATCATGGACACCTGCCTGGTCCTGCACGCCGAGCACGGCTTCAACGCCTCCACCTTCACCGCGCGGGTGGTGGCCTCCACCTACTCCACCTGCTACTCCAGCATCTCCGCCGCCATCGGCGCCCTGTACGGGTTCCTCCACGGCGGGGCCAACGAGCGCGTCATGGCGATGGTGGAGGAAATCGGTTCCAAGGAGAACGCTGAGGAGTGGGTGAACGACGCCCTGGACCGCAAGGAGAAGATCATGGGCATGGGCCACCGGGTCTACAGGGCCATGGACCCGCGGGCGGTGATCATGAAGGGCTTCCTGGAGGAGCTGTCCCGCAAGCACGAGGACTTCCGCTATTACGAGATCCTCACGGAGGTGGAGCGGGCGGCCCGGGCCAGGCTGGAGGAGAAGGGTAAGCCCGTCTACCCGAACGTGGACTTCTTCTCCGGCGGGGTGTACGCCATGCTCGGCATCCGCCGGTCCCTGTTCACACCCGTCTTTGCCGCCGCCCGCGCTTCCGGGTGGCTGACGCACATCCTGGAGCAGCGCGACGGCAACCGCATCTACCGGCCCTCCAGCCGGTACGTCGGGCCGGAGCCGCGGGAGTTCCTGCCCGTGGAGCGCCGCTGACGGCGTGGGGGCCTGGATAGGCAAGGGAGGAGGGTCGTTCACCCGGGCCGGAAAAGGCGGCTGTTTTCGCCCCAAAATTGCCCGAAATTATATGAAAACTTATGCGTGACAAAGTCGCGGAATGGTGTACAGTAGAGGCAAAGACCATCCTATGGGAGGTTCCGATGGCCGAGTATCAGGCTTACTGCGTGAAGTGCAAGACCAAACGTGACATGAAGGATGTCCAGATTGTCACCAACGCCCAGGGGCGCAAGCAGGCAAAAGGCACCTGCCCGCACTGCGGCACCAAGATGAACCTCTTTCTGAAGAGCAGCTAGGGAACCGGTCTCCGGCGAGGCCCCTCAGGAGAAGGGGCCTCGCCGCTGGCCGGCCGCCGAGCGCCCCGGCAGTACGCAGGGCCAGGAGGCATCGGCTGGAGCTCGACCGGCCCCGCTCTGCGGGAAGGTCCCGGGAAGGCCCAAGAGCCCGTCGTATGGCGGGGCCGAGCGCGCGCCCTGGAGCGTTTCCCGGGCAGATCGGCCCGCCTGCGCGCAGGCCCGGCTCACTCCTCCTCCCGGTAGATCCGGGAGACCCGCGTTTCTCTTCCGGCAGAAATCTTAGTACCTTGAAACCCAGGAGCGGTCCTCAGGCGGGCCGCACTGGTGCGACTCCGTGGGACAGGAGCGGGAGGTGCACGCACAGCCGTCGGAGACATTGAAATACGATCTGGTCATCGTCGGGAGCGGCCTGGCGGGAATGCGGGCCGCGCTCCAGGCGGCCAGGGTCTCGGAGGGCAGGCTGAAGATCGCCCTCATCTCGAAGCTGCACGCCATGAGGAGCCACTCCGTGTCGGCGGAGGGCGGCATCTCGGGAGTCCTCTACCCCGGTCAGGCGGACGATTCCATGGAGCTGCATGCCTTCGACACGGTGAAGGGCGGGGACTACCTGGGTGATCAGCCGGCCATCGAGCTCCTCGTGGCCGAGGCGCCCAAGGAGATCAGGCTCCTGGATCACCTGGGAACGCCCTGGAAGCGGGACGAACGGGGCGGGATCGCCCTGCGGGCCTTCGGGGGCATGAGCGTGCCCCGGACCGCCTTCGCGGCCGACAAGACCGGCTTCTTCATGCTCAGCACCCTCTACGATACGCTGCTGGGCCAGAAGAACATCCACATCTTCCACGAGCACTACGTGACCGACCTCATCCTGAAGGGTTCCGCCTTCAAGGCTGTGGCGGCTCTGGACATGGCCACGGGGCGCCTCAAGGTCTTCGCCGCCAGGTCCTGCATCATCGCCACCGGGGGCTTCGCCAGGATCTACCGCTTCACCACCACTGCGTACTCCAGCACCGGGGACGGGATCGCCCTGGCGTATCGGGCCGGGCTGCCGCTGAAGGACATGGAGTTCGTGCAGTTTCACCCCACGGGGATGATCCCCACCGGGGTGCTCATCACCGAGGCCGCCAGGGGGGAGGGCGGCTATCTGCTGAACGCAGAAGACAAAAGGTTCATGGAGGACTACGCCTCAAGCAAGATGGAGCTGGCGCCCCGGGACATCGTGGCCCGGGCCATGATCACCGAAATCGAGCAGGGCAGGGCGCTGGTGCACGCGGTCTCCGGGATGAGCCATCTGCTCCTGGACCTGCGCCACCTGGGGGAGGACCGCATCGACGAAAGGCTGCCCATGATCAAGGAGCTCACCATGAAGCTCCTGGCCGTCAACCCGGCCCACGATCCCATTCCCGTGAGGCCCTCCGCGCACTACACCATGGGCGGCATTCACGAGAACCTCCAGGGCCAGGTCATGGCGGACGACTCCTCCACTCCCGTGGAGGGGCTGTGGGCGGCCGGCGAATGCGGCTGCGTCAGCCTGCATGGAGCCAACCGGCTGGGCAGCAACTCCCTGAGCCACTGCGTGATCTGGGGCAGGATGACCGGAGAGGCCGCCGCCAGGCACGCCCTGGGGGTGGGCTCTTTCCCCGAGGTCCGGGAGGTCGCCGGGCAGGTGGACGCCGCCGTCGCCCGCCTGGAGGGGCTTCTGGGGCGGGAGAAGGGCGAGGATCCCTACCGCCTGCGGGCGGAGCTGTGGGAAACCATGGACGCCCACGTCCACGTCTACCGGACCCGGAAGGGGCTGGAGGAAGCGCGCAGGATACTCTCCGAGTTGCGCGCCAGGTATGCTCAGGTCTACGTGGCCGACAAGGGAGAGCTGTTCAACACCAACCTCAGGGACGCCCTGGAGGTCGGCAACATGATCGAGCTGGCGGAGGCCGTGGTGGCGGGGGCCCTGCAGAGGAAGGAGACCCGCGGTTCCCATGCCATGGTGGAGTACCCCGCCAGGAACGATGCGGAGTACCTGAAACACACCCTGGCCCACCGGACCGAGGGACGGCCGCGGATCTCCTACGTGCCCGTGGCCATCACCAAGTGGCAGCCCACCGAAAGGAAGTACTGATGGAATCCGCCAAGAAGCTCAAGGACCTGCGGGGCGGGCAGGCAAGAATCGGGCGGCTGCTGCCCTTCTACCTGCAGGGGTTCATCCACATGCTCTTCTACAGAATCATGGTCCCCCTGTCCATCCTGTACGGAATCTGCATCTTCGTGTATCTGTTCCTCCCGGGGATGGGCACGGTGCTGAAGGCCTTCACGGCGGTGATCTGGATTCTGTGGACTCCCCAGCTCTTCGAGGTGGCCAGAGGCCTGGCGCTCGCCTGGTCCAGAGGCATGGCCTTTGGACGTCTCAACCGGGAGTTCGCCCGTCTTTACAGGAAGAAGTACTCCCGGCATTCGGCCCCGTACCTGGCGCTGCCCTGGGTGGTGCTCGTTGCCTGGGCGGCGGGATTCGTGCTGATGATCCTGAGGTGGTTTCCGTGAGGGCTTCGTTCCTGATGTTCTTCGAATACCTGGCCATGATGGGCGTCCCGGTGCTCCTCCTTGCGCTGATGGTTCTGGAGGCGGCGCATGCGGGCACACCGGCGGGACGCATCCTGCTCCTCCTGATCGGGGTGGGCGCGGTGATCTACGGCGCCGTGGCCCTCAGAGAAGTCTACATCCACGGAGGCGGAAAGCGTGAGAGAGCTGTTCGGCAGAGAAACGAAGACGGTTGAGCTGGAGGTAAAACGATACGATCCCGAGGCCGGGGCGTTCCGCCGTGAGCGCTACCAGGTGCGGGCGGACCGGTTCACCACGGTGCTGGACGCCCTCATCGACGTGAAGGAGCGGCTGGACCCTACGCTTGCGCTGCGCTACAGCTGCAACATGGGGATCTGCGGGTCCTGCGGGATGGTGATCAACGGCAGGCCGCGGCTGGCCTGCGAGACCAACATCTTCTCTCTGGGCTCAGGGCGGCTGAGCGTGGCCCCCATGGAGGCGCATCCTCTTCTCCGGGACCTGGTCACGGATTTCGACGATTTCTTCCAGAAGCACTCCAGCGTCTCCCCCTGGCTGGTGCGGGAGGATCGGCAGGAGCAGTTCGACGCCGGGCAGGAGTACGTCCAGACGGACGGCCAGGTGGACTACTTCCTGAACTTTGCCCACTGCATCAAGTGCGGCCTCTGCGTGGACGCCTGCCCGGTGAGCAACACCAATCCGCACTTTCTGGGGCCGCAGGCGCTTTCCCAGGCGTACCGCTACAACAGCGATTCCCGTGACCAGGGAGAGAAGGAGAGGCTCGAGAGCATCGACACCATGGACGGCCTGTGGGGTTGCGAGTTCGCGGGAGCGTGCTCGGAGGTCTGCCCCAAGGGGGTGGATCCGGCGCTGACCATTCAGCTGCTGAAGCTCGCCACCATGAAATACAGGCTGACGGGCAGAACCAGCCCGGACAAGAGAGCCAGATAAGGCCGGCGGCGCGCCTGAACGCGCGCAACAAACCCGCCGAAGGGGGAGAGGATGCACTACGTGAGCGTGATCGGCAGCGGGAACGTCGGGGCCAACACGGCGTTCTTCATAGCGGAGAAGGGCATCACCGACGTCGCCCTGTACGACCTCCGTGAGGGAACTGCCGCCGGCAAGGCGCTGGACATGATGGAGGCGGCCCCGATCCGCAAGTACCGGGGCCGGATCCGGGCGGTGGATTCCCTGGAAGCGATTGCGGACTCGGAGATGGTCATCCTGGCGGCCGGGCAGGTGCGGAAGCCCGGCATGAAGCGGGAGGATCTGTTCGGCGCCAACCGGGAGGTGGTGACCGCCCTGGCGCCGGAGATCGGCCGGCTGGCCCCTCACGCCAAGGTGCTGGTGGCCACCGAACCGGTGGACATGATCACCGCCGAGGTGGTGCGCCTCTCCGGGCTGGACCGAAGGCAGGTGATGGGGATAGGCGGCTGCCTGGACGCCACGCGGCTGCGCTTCTTCGCCTCCCAGGAGCTCGGCCTTTCGGCGGAGAACATCAGCGCCCTGGTGATTGGGCGCCACTCGGACGCCATGATCGTGCTGCTGCGCTACTGCAGCGTCTCGGGGCTGCCTCTTACGGGCCTGCTCTCGGCCGAGCAGCTGGAGCGCATCGAAGAGAAGACGCGGCGCGCCGGGGGCCTGATAGTAAGCATGGCGCAGCGGGCCAGCGCGTTCTACGCGCCCTCCGCTGCGGTGGCGGACCTGGTGGACTCGATCCACATGGACCTGCGGCGGGTCATTCCCGTCTCTCTGCTCTTCCAGGGGGAGTACGGCATCAGCGGGGTGGCCATGAGCCTGCCGGCGGTGATCGGCCGGGAGGGCATCGAACGGGTGCTGACCCCGGCGCTCACCGGGGAGGAGGAGCGGCAGCTGAAACGGTCGGCCGGGGAGCTCCAGGCCGCCATGGGAGGGGTCCGATGAGCAAGATCGCGGTGATCGGCAGCGGCAACGTCGGCGCCACGGCGGTGTACTACATCGCAGAGAAGAACATGGGCGACGTGGTGATGGTGGATGTGGTGGAGGGGCTTCCCGAGAGCAAGGCCGCGGACTTCATGCACACCGCCCCACTGCGGGGCTACCACGTCTCCATCGTGGGCACCACCGGCTACGAGGCGATCGCCGGCTCCGATGTGGTGGTGCTCACCGCCGGGGTGGCACGCAAGCCCGGGATGGACCGCATGGACCTGCTGAAGACCAACGTCGGCATCGCCAAGAAGGCCTGTCAGGCGGTGGCACGTTATGCCCCGGAGGCCGTGCTCATCGTGGTGACCAATCCGCTGGACGTGGTCTGCATGGCCGCCCTGCGAGAGACCGGCTTCGCCCTCAGGAAAGTGATCGGCCAGGCGGGGGTGCTGGACGCCACCCGCTTTCGCTACTTCATCGCCGAGGAGCTGGGAGTGTGGCCGGGGGACGTGATGGCCATGGTGCTGGGGGGACATGGAGACAGCATGGTGCCGCTGAAGCGCTACACCTCGGTGGGGGGCATCCCCATCACCGAGCTGATGGACGGCAAGACCATCGAGGCCCTGGTGGAGCGGACCCGGAAGGGCGGCGGAGAGATCGTGAGCCACCTGAAGACCGGCAGCGCCTTCTACGCTCCCGGGGCCTCGGTGGCCAAGATGGTGGAGGCGGTGATCAAGGACGAGAAACGGCTGCTGGCCGCCTCGGTCTACCTGCGGGGAGAGTACGGGTACCGGGACATCTTCCTGGGGGTCCCCACCGTGATCGGCCGCTTCGGCGCCGAGAGGGTGGTGGAGATCGAGCTGGAGCCGGAGGAGAAGGCGGCGCTGGACCGTTCGGCTGCGGCGGTGAAGGAGGGGGTGGAGCTGCTGGACAGCTTCTACGTTCCCGGTTGAGGCTGGGGTGCGCCCCCTGGGACGGCTGGAGGACCGATCAGGAGCATTCATGAGTGCCGACAACAGCAACAACTCCGGAGGCGAGGCGCTGCGCAAGGCCAACCGGCCGCAGAGGGAATCCATGCGGCTGCACGCCTTCTACCGGGGCAAGATGGAGACCACCCTGCGCTGCCCGGTGAGGGGCCCGGAGGACTTCGCGTACTGGTACACCCCGGGCGTGGCGGCTCCCTGCCGGGAGATCCAGGACAGCCCGGAGAAGGTCTACGACTACACCAGCAAGTGGAACACCATCGCGGTGGTGAGCGACGGCTCCCGGGTGCTGGGGCTCGGGGACATCGGCGCCAAGGCGGCCCTGCCGGTGATGGAGGGCAAGGCGCTGCTGTTCAAGTACCTGGGAGGCGTGGACTGCGTGCCCATCACGCTGGACAGCCGCGACCCCGAGGAGATCATCCGCACCGTGCTGCTGCTCCAGCCCGCCTTCGGCGGGATCAACCTGGAAGACCTCTCCCAGCCCAAGTGCTTCCGCATCCTGGAAACCCTGCGGGAGCAGGCGGAGATCCCGGTGTGGCACGACGATCAACAGGGCACGGCCACGGTGACCCTGGCGGGCCTGATGAACGCCCTGGAGGTGGTGGGGAAACGGATCGAGGAGGCGCGCATCGTCTTCGTGGGCAGCGGGGCCGCCAACATCGCCTGCGCCCGGCTGATCTTCGCCCGCGGCGCGGACCCCGGCCGCTGCCTGATCGTGGACTCCCGGGGCATCCTGGGGCCCCACCGGCAGGACCTGGAGCGGCGCCGCTACGAGTACGCGGAGAAGTGGCGGCTCTGCCAGCTCACCAACCGTGAGGGCCGCAAGGGTGGGCCTCCGGAGGCGCTGGAGGGAGCGGACGTGGTGATCGCCCTCTCCCGCCCTGGCCCGGGGACGATCCTGCCCGAATGGGTGCGGCGGATGGAGCGGCGCTCGGTGGTGTTCGCCTGCGCCAACCCTACCCCCGAGATCTGGCCCTGGGAGGCCGCCGAGGCGGGGGCCGAGGTGGTGGCCACCGGGCGCTCGGACTTCCCCAACCAGGTGAACAACTCCCTGTGCTTTCCGGGGATCTTTCGCGGCGTGCTGGACGTAAGGGCCAGGACCATCACCGACACCATGTGCTTCGCCGCCGCAGAGGCCCTGGCCGCAGCGGTGGGGCCCACCCTCGGGCGGGAGCGTATCCTGCCCGGCATGGACGAGTGGCAGGTGTTCCCGGCCATTGCCGCCGCGGTGGGGGAGCAGGCGCAGAAAGAGGGGGTCGCCCGGCTCGCCGTGGGCCGGGAGCAGCTGTACGCTCGGGCCGAAGAGCTGATCACCCGCTCGAGGAACCTCACCGGGCTGATGATGGAGAAGGGGTTCATTCCCGAGGCACCGGAGAGCCCGGAGGGCCCCAAGGAGCAGGCCGATGCTTGACCTCATTGTCGTGGGCGGCGGTCCGGCGGGGCTGACGGGGGCGGTGTACGCCATGCGCCAGAGATTGAAGGTCCTGCTGGTCTCCCCCCAGCTGGGAGGCTGGACGGAAACCCGCTCGGAGTTCGCCCATGAGGGCGAGGGCGCCATCATCCGGGGAGGGGAGCTGGTGGCGCGGTTCAAGAACGAGCTCAGCTACCTGGAGATCGCCCGCAGGCCGGAGCGGGTGCTGCGGGTTCGGCTTCAGGCCGCAGCGAGCGGGGCGGCCGGCTTCGTGGTGGAGACTTCCGGCGGCGAGGCGCTGGAGTGCCGCTCGGTGCTCGTGGCCAGCGGCTGCCGCTTCGAGCCGCCACAGGTGGAGGGCGCCCGCAGGTACCTCCTGAAAGGCATCGCGTACTCCGCCACCAGCTACGCCCACCTGTTCCTGGACCGGAGGGTGGTGGTGATCGGCAGCGGCATGCGGGCCGTCCGCTCCGCGCTGCGGCTGGCCTACTCGGCGAGCCGCGTGTACCTGCTCCCCGAGGAGGGAAAGGACCCCGGACCGGCCCTGAGCACGCCGGAGGGCCGGGCTCTGGCCGCCCTGGAAGGCGTCAGGGTGCTGGCGGACTGCCGGGTGGCGGGTTTCGCGGGGGAGCGTCTTGCCTCCGAGATGCTGATCGGCAGGCCGGACGGTTCCACGGAGAGCATCCCCGCGGACGGGTTCTTCCTGGAGGGCGAGGCTTCCCCCAACAGCGACATCGTGGCCGATCTGGTGGAGCGCGATCCGGCCGGCTACATCCGCGTGGACAGCCGCAACAGGACCAGCCGGGAGGGCGTCTTCGCCGCCGGGGACGTCACCGACGTGCACCGCGAGCAGGTGCTGGTTGCCGTGGGCGAGGGGGCCAAGGCCTCGCTGAGCGCGCAGGAGTTCCTCTTCGCCGGCCACGGCGCGGAGGAATAGCCGCGCGCCGGCTTGCGCTCCCCTGGCGTCTCCGCTAAAGTGATTCCCTCGTCAACCAAAGGCGGCCAGCTTTCCTTCGAGCTCCTTCGGGAGCAACACGGCAGGCCGGTGGTGGCGCACAGTGGGAGGAGGATTCCATGAACAGGCATCGGCGGGTGGTACGCACGGTGAGCCTGGTCTTGACCGGCGCGTTCGTGCTCCTTTGGCTCCCAGGCTGCCTGCTTACCCTGGGCGCTCCCCTGACCCGGGCGGTGCAGCCTGGAACCTGGACCCTGGAAGGCGGCGGGGGCCTTGGCAAGGACGGCGACCAGGTCGGCCCCCTGGGCTACGGCTACGTGGGTAGGGCGCTGGGCGAGCACTTCGAGATCGGCGCATCCCTCTACACCTATCCCGTGGGGACGGGGCAGGCCGGGGCTCTCTTCGTCCCGCTCAAGTGGGACCCCGTCGCACACCAGAGGGCGCTGCACTGGCTCCTGTTCGGCGGCCCGGCCGTGTTCGGCGGCACCGTCCAAGGGGGCACCTTCGTTGCGGGAACCGGCCTCTCTCTGCGCATGGCGAGGCCCCTGGAGACGTACCTCAGCGTCAGCACCACCGCGTCCGCGCCGCAGCTGTTCACCGCTGCGGCCGGGCTGCGGCTCGACTTCTCTCCTCGCTTCGAGCTGGGGGCGGGCCTCATGTACTCATATCCGTCCACGGGGCTGGTGTCCCTGTCGGCGACTACCTGGCTGGGCGGAGGGGGCCGCCGGTAGAGGACCGCGCGCAGGCGCGCTTCCGCGGCGCCCGACGTCAGGAATGTCGGCCTGGCGCTCCACCTGGCGGGCGAAGAGGCTCTTGTCGTTGTCGGCGCGTATGAGCCCGCCACAGGCGGGATCGCCCAGCTCGCCCGATGCCGTGGCCAGAGGCGTATCTCCCCGTCGACCAGCCTGTACGCGGCCTGCCGCCCAGAGAAAAACGCACGCTTACGGGCGGGCAGGTACAGGCGGGCTCGCCGAGGGACGGGTTCGGGGATTGCAACGCCGGCCGTCAGCATCTCGGCGAGTCGTGTCTGGCGCGTGACGATGATCGGTCCAGAGCAAGTATCTCCTGCAGGGCAGCGGCCACCAACGGCATGCTGCCCCCGGATTCAGTCGAGGAAGCCCATGCCAAACCAGAGATGGCACACAACCAAGGCACACGGCGTCCGCTGCCCCCTTGGGTGCTGATCCACAACGGAATGGTGTCGGTTCCGTAAATTCTGGCCGCATCCTTTCCGGAAATTCTGTCCGGTTGAATCCTCAGGGAACAACGGACAGACTCGTCGCAAACTCAAGCGGCGGGGGGAAGGACGATCGGCATGCTGAAGCGACACGCCATTCAGGTTCTGCGGCAGGCAGGGCACACCCAGGCGGAAGTGGCGACCCTGACGGGGGTCTCGGAGAGGGAAGTCCGACGGGTTGAGGGCGAGCCTGCCGTCGAGGACCTGGATCCGGTGACCGAGAGAGAACGCCGAGGGATCGGCCGCCCGTCAAAGGTCGAACCGTTTCGGGGCAAGATTGCTGCCCTACTGCAAGAGCAGCCGGCTCTGTTGAGCGTGGAGATCCTCCGGCGCATGCGTCTGGAGGGCTACCAGGGGGCCAAGACGGCCATGTACGCCCTGGTTCGCTCTCTTCGGCCTGAGGACTCTCGGCTGATGGTGCGCTTCGAAGGACTTGCCGGGGAGTTCAGCCAGCATGATTTCGGCCAGGTCAAGGTCCGGTTTCTGAATGGCAGCCAGAAGACGATCCACTTCTTGGCCTCACGGTTGAAGTACTCCCGCTGGGCCGTGGTGACCCTGGTGGAGGATGAGGGGGTGGAGACCCTGGTGCGCCGCCTGGGGGAGCATTTTGGGCTCATGGGTGGGGTGCCGTTGGTAGCGGTCTTCGACCGACCCAAGACCGTGGCCTTGAAGTGGCGCGAGGACGGGCAGATCACAGAGTGGAACCCCACGTTCGCCGCCGTGACGCTGGAGCTGGGCCTCGGGGTGGAGGTGTGTTGGCCGGCCAGTCCGTGGCAGAAGGGCAGCATCGAGAACATCGTCGGCTGGGTGAAGGGGTCGTTCTTCAAGCAGAGGCGCTTCTGGGACGAAGAGGACCTGCGCCGACAGCTGGCTGAGTGGCTCACCGAGGTCAACGAGCAGCGCAGGGGACTCCGGCATGAGTGCCTCCGATGTGAACCTCGAGCCCCTGCTCAAGCGCCTGCACCTGGCCAACGCTCGCCGGGTCTACCGCACGCTCATCCAGCGAGCCGAGACTGAGGGCTGGTCCTACCACGATTTTCTCACCGTCCTGGTTGCCGAGGAGGTGGCCCACCGGCAGCAGACCCGCATCCAGAGGCTCACCCGCCGGGCCGGATTCCCGTTCCTGAAAACCATCGAGGAGTTCGACTTCACCTTCCAGAGCACGCTACGGTTGCACCTCTTGGGTTGCGCCCTGACGGCCGACTTCGTCACCCAGGGCCGCTCGCTGGTGTTCACCGGGAAACCAGGCCGGGCAAGACGCACCTGGCCGTGGCCATCGCCTACAGGGCCATCCAGAACGGCTTCAACGCCCTGTTCCTCACCGCAGCCCAACTCATCGACGAGCTCTCCTCGGCCTCCCGCCAGGGGGAGCTGTCGAAGCAGCTACCGCGTTACACTCACCCGGATGTCCTGGTAGTCGATGAGGCGGGCTACCTGAGCTACGGCACGGATGCGGCGAACATGTTCCACGTCGTCAACGAGCGCCACCTCCGAGGCCGCTCGATGATCTTCACCACCAACAAGCACCCCACGCAGTGGGGTGGTGTCCTTCATGACGAGGATCTGGCTGCGGCCATCGTGGACCGCATCCTGGAGCGAGGCCGCCTGTACCACCTGGATGGCCCCTCGATGCGCACTCGACACCTTGCTCTTGACAACCCGGCGCCGTCGGCGCTACCACCAGAACCGGACAGAATTTCCGGAATTCACCGGACAGAGTTTCCGGAACCCACACTTACCGCCAGGTCCACTCTGTGTGACGCTACCAATTTCTTAGTGGCGTAGAATCGACATACAGCTTGCGCGGCAGCCCGCGTTTCTCCACAGCCTGGATGAGACAATCGCGGTAGCTGTCCAGGTTCTCTCGCAGGTAGGACTGGGCGTGAGCGATCAGGCGGGAATGGTCATCGATGGCGGCAAACAGATAGCTCTTTCGTAGCTTCCCCCCCACCAGCACCTTCGGTCCGTGCATGCAGCCGCTCTGCCACAGCTCATTCGGGTATTCCACTTCGAAGCGTCGTCGATCCGCCGG
>CAZBDU010000049.1:0-38154 GCA_964490725.1 uncultured Spirochaetaceae bacterium
CCCGCGGAACCCGGCGGAAACCGGGGGAGCGCCCGGGCCCACCGCCCGCCGTCGCCGCCGGCCGCCATTTGCCTCTCCGGGCGGCAGCACAATATAATACGGCGGGCAGATCACGAATCTTCGCCTCCGTGTCATGAGGTAGCCACACCATCTCGCGGCGGCCGTGGAAGCAGGATCGTGGACAACATATTCATCAAGTACATCAAGGAAGGAAGAATCCGCACCCTGGATGATCTGAAACGATCGTACCGGCAGATCGTGATGAAGACGCATCCGGACGCGGTTGGCTCGGACAGGCTGGTGGACGAGTACATCGAATGCAGGAGCCACTACGAAGAGGCCAGAAGGGTCATCAGGGAGGTGGACAACGGGCCGGAGGGAACGCCGGGTGAGGAAAGCAGGGACTACCGCCTCCTGTTCTACCGGGAGCTCTACAAGCTCGAACGAATAGACAGGCCCTATGCATTCAACAAGCACTACAATACCAGGGAGGAGATCGAGCGGACCAAACAGCGGGCGTGCGAGTACTTCGGCAAATGGAGAGAAGATCGTATCGAGCTGTACAGGCGGGCGAACCGCATCTACGATCAGATCAAGCAGGAGAAGCCGAGGGGCCCGTACAGAAAATACGCCCTGCTGTTCAATCTCAGCCCGGTGTTCCACAACATCGTGTCCTATCAGCTCACGGGGCTGCAGTTCTACCGGAAGCAGATCAGACAGAACTTCGCCGGAGTAATGCATCGGCTGGAGGAAAGGCGGTTCTACAGTCTGATCGAGTACATCCAGTTCCTGGTGAGAGATATGGAGAACGGACCGGCGATGGGAGAGCCCAACTGACGGGAGAGCCCAGCCGGGGTGAGCAGTCGGCGGGTTCCAGCGCTGAAGAAGAAGGCCGGGCACCAGGCGTCCCGCCGGATCTCTCACCAGGCTGGTCCGTCGCATTCAAGAGGCGCGCAGGCAGGTGTCTGCGGAGCTTGTGCGCGTACGGGAGGACTGATGCAGGAATACGGCAGGGTCTTTGCCGAGGTGTATGCAGGACGTTGGGGGAGCTTCGCCGTCCTGGTGGCTCCGATGCTGAAGGCATACTACGAGAAGACACCCGTCGCAGCCCGCGCCAGGACCCTGCTGGACCTGTGCTGCGGTTCGGGACAGCTCTGCAACTACTTCCTCCAGTCCGGCTACCGCGTGCAGGGCGTCGACCGCTCCGTGCACATGCTCGATCATGCCAGGAGACTCAACCGGGAGTACATCGAGAAGGGGGTTGCGAAGTTCGAGGTGGCCGACGTCAGCCGGTTCGAGGCTCAAGGCCGCTTTGGGCTGGCGGTGTCGACGTACGACTCTCTGAACCATCTGGACGGCATCGAGGAGATGGCGCGCTGCTGCGGCTCGGTCTACCGGTCTCTGCTCCCCGGAGGCCGCTTCCTGTTCGATCTCAACACCGCGGCGGGGCTGAAACGGTGGACGGGAGTGGACGTTCAGGAGGACCAGGAGATCACGCTGATCCGAAGGTCGATCTACGAGCCGGGAATGGCCAGGGCCTATACCCAGATCAGCGGCTTCATCAGGAGAGAGGACTGTCTCTACGAGCGTTTCAGTGAGGTCTTCTACAACACGGTGTTCGACCTGCGGGCAGTGGAGCAGAAGCTGCTGGAATGCGGCTTCCGCAAGGTGCGGTTCGCCCCGGCCAAGAACGTCGAGGAGGTCCTGGACAGACCGGAGGAGGAGGGGAGGGTGTTCGTAGTGGCCGAAAAGTGAGCCGCCGCCCTTTCCATTGCCTCGCCGGCCCGCTGTCTGGTAGAGTGGAGGGACCATGCGGCCTGCGGACGGAACCAGACGATCGGCGATACGCCCGGGTGCGCGGGTGGCGATCGTTCAGAAGCACCACCAGGGAAGCGGCGAGCTCACCGAGGGTGTGGTGAGGGACGTCCTGACCCGCTCCGCCACCCATCCGCACGGCATCAAGGTGCGCCTCCAGAGTGGGGAAGTTGGTAGGGTCAAGCATGTTCTGGACTAGAGGGGCTGCTCTGCCGGAAGGGCGGCGGGCTTGATCTCGTTGAGGCCGATCACGGCAGCCGAGTTTCTCGCCTTCCGCGAGCGCTCGGTGCGCGGCTACGCGGAGCAGTCCGTCAGGTCCGGCCGCGTGGAGCCGCAGGAAGCGCTAAAGTATTCCCGCGGCGAGTTCGACCGCCACCTCCCGGAGGGGCTGCACACCAAGGGCGCTCACCTCTTCACGATCCGGCTCGCGGAAAGCGACGAGCCCATCGGGCATCTGTGGGTGGGCGAGCTGCCGGAGCGGCGTTCCTCCACGGCGTTCATCTTCGACTTCTACATTGAAGAGCGGCACCGCCGCAAAGGATACGGGCTGGAGACCCTCAGGCAGCTCCAGGAACGGCTGCAGGCGCTGGGGTTCTCCGGCATGAGCCTCCACGTGTTCAGCTACAACCAGGCGGCCCTCAATCTCTACCAGCGGTTCGGCTTCCAGACAACCGACGTGGTGATGCACAAGCAGTTCGGGTGAGGGGAGCATGAACCGCCCGCCGGCCCCGAGCACGCTGGCCGCCTGCTGGCCTGCGATCTGCCTGCTGACGCTGTCCTCCTGTGCGGTGCCGGGTGTGCTGACCCGGCGGGAGCCTCCCTGCCCCCCGGCGGCCGCGCCGGCAGGGGAGCTCTCAGTGGCCGCCTGGAACATCGGGTTTGCAGGCCTGGGGGCGGAAGCCGAGTTCTGGCCCGACGGCGGCAAGAAGATCCTGCCATCGAACCGGCCTCAGGTGAAGCGCAACCTCGCCAGCATCGCCTCTCTGCTTCGCTCCACCGATGCGGAGTTCCTCCTGATCCAGGAGGCCGCCAGGCGGTCGGTGATCACCCGAGGCGTGGACGTTCTGTCCGGGCTCAGCGAAAGCCTTCCGTGCTCATGGAGCTCGTTCTCCGCGAAAGTGAGCCTGCGGTTCTTCGGTACGCTGGCCGAGGTGGGGCAGGCCACCTTTTCCCGGGTGCCCCCGGCGGAAGTCACACGGCTGGACCTTCCCGGCGGGCCCGGCTCCACGGCCGGCAGCGCAGACCACCTGCTGGTCACCCGCGTCAGGCTGCCGGGGCGCGCGGGCCAGCTGGTGCTGGTGAACGTGCACCTGTCGGCTTTCGACAGAGGCGCGCAGGTGAGGTTCCGGCAGCTGCGCCGCCTCAGCGAGTACGTCCAGGGGGAGTACGCCGCGGGCAACTACGTGGTCTGCGGCGGCGACTGGAACCTGGTCCTGTCCGACCGCGCCTGGCCCTACACCACCGCCAGGCGCTACCTGTCCTGGGTCCACGACCTGCCTCCATGGTTTCCGCCGCCGGGATGGAGCCTGGCGGTTGACCGCAGCGTGCCGACGGTGAGGAGCCTGGAGCGTCCCTATCGCCAGGGCCAGAGCTACACCGCCGTGATAGACGGCTTTGCCCTCTCACCCAACCTCTCCGCGCTGTCGGTGCGGACCCTGGACACGCAGTTCCGTTGGTCGGATCACCAGCCCGTTGTGCTGCGGGCGGCGCTTCGCTGAGGCGCCGGGGGCGCCGCCGGGTGCCCGGGGCCGGCAGGGAGCAGGCTTCCTCTGTCCGTGTGACCTCTGCTACAATGCGGGGCGGGAAGATGAGTGTGGAAAGAGACGCAGTGAGCCAACCGATCGAAGAGCAACCCATCCTGCTGCGCGACCCCGTGGAGGCCAACCTGCTGGTGGCGATCCTCGATGAGGAGGGTATCCAGCACTTCGTGAAGGTCTACCGCAACTTCTCCCGCTGGGGAGTGTGGACCTTCAACGACGCCTGGGGACACCTGGAGTGCGCCGTGGAGGACAGGGACAGGGTTCGGGCCATTCTTTCCGGGATACGGGACCGCTCTGCGGAGGACCCGGAGGCGCAGCAGCGCCTGGGAGAGTGAGGGATGCGGCGGGAACCCTTGCGCGGAATCCGCCGCCCTCTGCCAGCCGCGGTGGGGAGGCAGCGATGAGGCTGGAGAGTCCCGCCTTCGCGGCGGAGGCCGACATCCCTGAGCGCTATACCTGCAGGGGCCGGAACCTCTCGCCTCCGCTGCGCTGGGAGGCTCCGCCGGAGGGGACGAAGAGCTTCGCGCTGCTCGTGGAGGACCCGGACACTCCGTTCGGAACGGTCACCCACTGGGTGGCGTACAACATCCCGCCCGGTCGCCGCGAGCTGGCGGAAGGAGCAGGCGGCCGCGCGCACTCGGAGACCGGGCTGGCGCAGGGTCGAAACGGCCTGCGCCGCGAGGGCTACATGGGGCCCTGTCCCCCCTGGGGGCGGCACCGCTACGTCTTCACGCTTTACGCCCTGGACGCAGTCCTCCGGCAGGACCGCCGGATGACGAAGAGACGGCTGCTGCGGGCGATGCGGGGACACATCATCGACAGCGCCCGGCTGCTGGGCCGGTTCGGCAGGAAGTAGCGCGCCGCGGGATCCCACGGGGCCGGACCTCGGGCCGCACGGCAGAGTCAATGCCGCGCCGCGAGCCCAGGCGTCCCGGACCGTCTTCGGGGGGTTCGACCGCATTCAGCTCGGGTTAAGAACCGACGAGAATCGGACCGGCCTGCTGGCGCAGAGCCGCGTCCGATCGGCGGACCAGCCGGCTTCGACCGTGGCTCGGGCCGAAGGGCCGGTTCCGGCTGAGCTGCCCTGGCTGACCGGGCGTCGACCGGACCACGCCTACGGGCAGGCTGCTGTCACTCCGAGGAGTCCTCCTCCTCTTCGGAGGCCTCTTCGGCGTCCTCCTGGTCTGCCTCTTCCTCCACCGCCTGGCCGAGATACTCGGCAACCAGTGAATCCTGATCTTCCTCGGACTTGTTTAGCTTTCGCTCTTTCTTGGCCGCTTTCTTTTCCTGTTTGGCCCGTTCCCGCCTTCTCTTCTGAGCGCTGTATCCTGAACGTCGTGCCAATTCAGCCTCCTGTGGGTATATAGAATGTGTGCAGCCTGAGCCGCCGGGCCGGCGCCGCGGTCCTGTCTCTCCCCTAGAACTTCCTGCGCTCGCGCGCGAAATTGACGGTGAGCTTCCTGCCGCCGAACTCCCGTTCGTTCAGAGCCTGGATCGCGGCATCCGCCTCCTCTGGCGTACCCATCTCCACGAATCCGAAACCCCGCGGCCTACCCGTATCGCGATCGAGGACGATATTCACTGACGCGACCTGCCCGTATGCCGCAAACAGTTCCCGCAGCTCGTCCTCCGAGGTAGCGTAGCTCATGTTTCCCACGTACAGCTTGTTCTTTCCCACCATCTCCTCCTTTCGCGCGC
Source organism: uncultured Spirochaetaceae bacterium (assembly GCA_964490725.1). Lineage (GTDB taxonomy): Bacteria > Spirochaetota > Spirochaetia > SZUA-6 > DRHE01 > CAZBDU01. Next base: position 5,274 of record CAZBDU010000049.1, read on the forward strand.
ACCCGCCGGCCCTCTGCATCTCAGGCTGCACCTGATTTCGGATAGTATATCCAATAGCTGACGGGGTAGTCAATTGTGCGCTCCGCCGGCCCCCGGCTCCTCACCGCTGCCGCTCTCCCGCCTCTGCCGCCTCTCCCGCCGTTGTCCCGGCGCCCGCGACGGAGCTCAGCCTCCGTCCGGCACTGGAGCCCGGCGGCCCTCCTGAGCAACACTGCAGCGGTGAATGCTGTCGTGGTTCGACCGCTGGAGGAGGGCGATCTGGCCGATGTTCAGGCCCTGCTGGGGTCGCTGGCCGAAACGCTGGGCGATCCGGCCGGCCCGGCGGCCTTCTCCGGGGAGCAGCTTGCGGCGATGCGGGCGCGCCCCGACCTCTACCGCAACTTCGTGGCCGTTCTGGACGGCCGTCCGATCGGTGTGCTGAGCATGGTCATGTACAAGACCCTGCTGCACCGCGGGGGCACGGCTCTCGTCAACGAGCTGGTGGTGGCTCGGCAGCTCAGGGGCAGGGGAGTGGGAGCCGCCCTGCTGAGCCGCGCGGTTTCGGAGGCGCTCGGGGCCGGCATGGATGAAGTCGAGGTGGGCACCGGGCTGGACAACCGCCGGGCGATCGCCTTCTACCGGCGGGAGGGTTTCGACCGGCGCTACCTCCTTCTGGGTAGGGAGCTCGACCGTCCCGGCCCTCACAGCACGGCCAGCAGCAGCGAATAGGCCGCGTTGATCTCCTGGCAGCGCTGCAGACCCGCCGGGTTGACATCCGGGTGGTAGCGCTTCATCAGTCTTTTGTACTGTCTTTTCACCAGGGGGAGACTGAGAGCCTGGCCCCCCAGCTCCATCACCCGCCTGGCCCGCTGCAGCCGGGATTCGCGGCAGCCCGCGGCCGGGCGAGCCTCTTCCCCGCCCTCCTCCGGGCGCGGCCGGGCGTAGCCCAGCCTGACGGCCTCCTGCAGCAGCCGGGCGTTCAGCGCGGCAAATACCGTCCAGGGTTCCAGCACGTGTTTCTGGAAGAAATAGCCGACCACCCGTTCGGCGTTGGCCCGCGCCAGCTCCGCCAGCTCGAACGAGTGGGCGCTGCAGTAACGCTCCGCCGCTTGCCGTATCAAATCCGGCAGCGAGAAGTGCTCCTCCAGGTAGACGCGGCGGGCCTTCTCGAAGGCGCCGAAGGTGCGAAGCATCGCTGCGAACTGCTCCGCCTCCAGCGGGTGGTTCCTGATCGCCTCCGCGGTCACCTCCAGGAACGTGTCGATCACTTCGAGCTGGTCCGGGTGCGAGAGGAAGATCCCTGACCGGCGCAGCTGCCCTTCGGATTCCGCGCCGCAGAACAGCTCCACCAGCGCCACCAGCTCGCCGGCACTGTCCTGCGAAAAGCTGTCGCTTGCAGTCCGCAGCCCCAGAAGCGGGTTGCCCGCCAGCTCCTCCCGGTACAGGGCGCGCAGGAACGCGGCGGACTCCACGCCCAGCAGCGTGCGGACCTCCTCTCCCGACAGCCGCCAGGGCCGTCCCTGCTCCTCCAGGAGGCGGATTTGCTCGATGAGGGGCCGCAGGCCGCACGGCGCCGCTCGCCTCTGCGGCGAGTCTTCGCGGTTCACAATGAGTTCTTAGTTAATGGCTAGCCGCGCCCGGCGTCAAGCCCGGGCTGCGCCGCCTGCGCGGCCGCAGGGTGCGAGCGCCCGGATGCCTCCGCCAGCGTCGCACCTGAAGGAGTGGTGGGGCACGCAACCAAATCAAGCGCAGAAAAGGCGAAGAGGCCGGTGGCCGCCATACTGAAGTACATTACTCTTCTCAACGACGAGATTCTCAGCTCGCTTCCGCCGGGAACGGTTCCTCCTGTGGAAAGGACCACTCTGAGAAGCGCAGAGGAGATGGAGCCGTATCTGAGGGAACCGATGAGCGAGGGCTGGAAATCGGTGTACGGCCTGCCGCGCATCGGAAATCAGTAGGGGTGGACAGCCGCCGATAGAACGCGGAAGGTTGGTGTCGGGCAGGTGGGGCTACCAGAGACTCAACCGGACTCGTCTCTGCCGTAGCTCGGCAAAGCCGCTTGCGGGGTCGCCATGAATCCTAGAGAACGTTTTCAGAAGGTAGTAGCATACGAAGAGCCGGACAGGGTCCCCGTGGACCTGGGCAAGCACGTCGGCTCTATTCACAGGTCAGGCTATCTCAGGTTGAGGAAGCACCTCGGCCTGTCCGAGAAGGTAGAGATAGAGATACTGAACCACATGGCTCAGACCGTTGTGCCGCACGAGGATCTTCTCGCACGGCTTGGAATAGACTTCCGGTGAATAGTGCCGAGAGAAACCGGGAGGCGGAAGGTGAATGAAGAGGCATACTACGACATGTGGGGCGTCTTGTTTCAGTACAGCGGTGACTACTTCGCCGTTCGGGAATCACCCCTGCGAGATGCGACGGCAGAGGACGTTGAGCGCTACCACTGGCCTGATGCCGACAGCACGGAGATGTTCGAGGACCTTCACAGAACAGCACGAGAGCTTCACAGTAATACCGACTATGTTGTCGGCGCCGATGCGATCCAGGGAGGAATTCTCACGACGGCTCTGTGGCTTCGCGGCTATGACAAGATGTTCATGGATTTCGCCCTCGACAGCGAGTTTGCCGACAGGCTGCTCGACAAGCTGTTGTACCTGTACAAGAAGATGTGGACGAACTACATGGGAATAGTGGGTCCCTTTGTGCAGGTCGTATACCTGACCGATGATCTGGGTACTCAGACCTCCCTGTTGATGTCTCCCGGGATGTTTCGCCGGTTCATCAAGCCGCGGCTGAAGGACCTGATCGAACACATCAAGAGCATGGCGAGTGTGAAGGTGATGCTCCATTCTGACGGAGCCATCCTGCCGCTCGTGGAGGACTTCATCGAAATCGGCGTGGACATCCTCAATCCCATCCAGACCACGGTGGAAGGTCTGGAGGCCACGGACGTATTGAAAGAAAGATACGGCGACCGCCTGTGTTTTCACGGTGCAATAGACGTACAACACAAGCTACCCGATTATACGCCGGAAGAACTGAATGCTGAGGTAGCCGGGAGGATTCGCGATCTGGCGCCCGGCGGTGGCTATGTTCTTGCTCCCTGTCACAACATCGGACACGAGGTACCGCCCGAGAATGTTGTGGCGGTGTTTGATGCGGCCCGCGAATACGGCGCGTATCCTCTGCGCTAGCCATTCAGCAGGAAGGCAGCTCGATGTTGCATGGCGCTTCGAAGTGGTGCATTATGGTAGATCGTGGGTCAAGCAGGGCCGTGATGCCACGGCGTTCGCCGCTACACCACAGAAGACCGAGCGCAAGCTCTGACGGTTGTCCGGAACGAGACAGGTGCGCCGCAACCAGCGGCGCTCGGTGCCGGGCGGCAGCCGCCGATTCTGGAAGATGCAGAAGAAGGACAACGAGCTCGAGGTACTGAAATGCAGGAATTGGCGGACATGATTGGGAAGAGAATAAGACAGCTTCGCAAGGAGAAACGTCTGACCATACAAGATATCTCCGAACGGACAAGACTGACCAAGGGTCTGATAGCCACCTCTCTGCACGTTCCCATAGGATACTTCTTCCAACCGGAGCCGAACGATACCAAGATCGTTGTAAGAAAAGCAGAGCGCAAGGCAATCCACACCAAGAGTGGAACAACGTTGTACCTTCTGACGCCCAGTCTGAAGGACAAGAAGATCGAGTTTCTCTACACGGTCTACGAGAAGGGCGGCTCCACCGAGAAACTCTACAGTCATGTTGGCGAAGAATACGGAATCGTTCTGAAGGGAAAGCTGCAGGTCATAATCGAAGACCAGAAATACGTCCTCGACAGTGGCGACAGCATAGTGGTTGACTCCACCAAACCCCACATGAGCGTCAACATTCACACGGGAGAAACCGTGGCGATATGGGCAAACATTCCTCCATCCTTCTAGCCTGCGTTTCCCGGTGACCGAGGCGCCGGAGAACGGGAGAGGCCGCCGGAAACGGCCGCTCCCGGCCGTCGCAGCAGGGGGCGCGCCGCCGCAGACGGGGTGCCGGGAGGGCAGGAGCGCAGGCGCGCCTGGAGCGCGTGCCTTTGCCCAGCCGGGAAGCCTGAGTATACTGTCGCTATGACAGCTTACAAACGCCCCGCCGGCTTGAAGCCGGGCGCCCCCCCCGCGAGGAGCAGGCATGGCTGATCGGGAGATTCCCATCCCCAGGCTGCTGCAGCCGCTCCACGGGGAACGTTCCACGGCCCGCACCCTGGTGGCTACCTACAGCACCGGGGCGGTGGCAGGCGCCTTCGTCTGCCTCATGGCCGTGACGAGCCGGCCCTACGCCTGGTGGCGCCTGGTGCTCCTGTTCCTGGTGGCTGCAGACGTGAGCGCCGGCGTGGTCGCCAACTTCTCGGCGCCCACGGACAGCTACTATGCCGCCCGTCCCGGACGGAGGTTGCCGTTCGTGCTGTTCCACGTGGTGCACCCGGCGGTGCTTTTTGCCGCCTTCGCGGACTCTCTGCCGCACTGGATCTTCCTCTTCCTGTACACGGCCACGGCTACCCTTCTGGTAGGCGGTCTTCGCGAGCGCCACAGTCAGGAGATGTTCGCCGGATCGGCGGTGGCCTTCGGCATCGTCATCATGGCCTGGTTCGGGCCGGCCAGCCCTCAGCTGCTCTGGTTCCCGCCGCTGTTCATGGTCAAGCTGATCCTGGCTTTCGCGGTGCGCCGCACCCCGTGAGCGGCCCGGTCATGGAGCCGCGCCAGGTCTTCTCCGACTGCCCCGGTGACGGGGTGGGGGGCCCCAACGCGAGGGGCTGGCGCTTCTGCCCGCGCTGCGGCGGCCCGCTGGCCCTGGAGCAGGACAGGCTGCGCTGCCGCTCCTGCGGCCAGACCCTTTACCGCAACCCCTCCCCTGGGGTGGTGCTTCTGATCGAGGAGCGGGGGAAGATCCTGCTGGGCCGGCGCGGCCCGGGAAGCTTCCGCGCCGGGAAATGGTGCCTGCCGGGCGGCTACATCGAGCTTGGGGAGGATTTCCTCTCGGCGGGGCGGCGCGAGGCCCGTGAGGAGACCGGGCTGGAGGTGGAGATCCGTTCGATCCTCAGCGTGGTCTCCAACACCCTCACTCCGGAGCTGCACACGCTCGTGGTGGTCCTGCTGGCCGCAGTGCTGGGCGGACAGCCCGCCGCCGGGGACGATCTGGACGCCCTGCGGTGGATGGCCCCCGGGGAGGCGCTGCCGGAGATGGCCTTCCAGGCGGACCGCCACATCATCGAGCGCTGGCGGCACACGGGGCTCGCGGGCGCCCCGGTGGAGGCGCGCTACGCCCGCCCCGGGTACGGAACGGAGATCGGGGCGGACTCGCACAGCCGGCGGGGTCCCCTCCTCCGGCCGCCGGCGCCCGGGGGCCGGTGAACCCAGGCGGCCCCACAGGTGCGGCATGGTCAAGACGAACGCGATCCGCCTGCTGGAATCCCTGGGCGTGCCTCACGGAGTGCTCTCCTACGAGTGCCGGGAGGTCATGGACGCTGTTGCCGTGGCCGGCTGTCTGGGAGTTCCTGCCGAGCGGGTGTTCAAGACCCTGGTGGCCCGAGGCGAGGGGGTGCTGGTGTTCTGCGTGCCGGGGGGCATCGAGCTGGACCTGCGCAAGGCGGCCCGGGCAGCGGGAGTGAAGAAAGTGGAGATGGTGCCGGTGCGGGAAATCCTGCCCCTGACCGGCTACGTGCGGGGGGGCTGCTCCCCGGTGGGCATGAAGCGGGACTATCCGCTGTGGATCGACGAGACCGCGCAGCTCCACGAGTGGATTCTGGTGAGCGCGGGAGCGCCGGGGCTGCAGATCCGCATCGATCCTGCGGTGCTGGCCGCCCTCAGGGGGGCGCGGTTCGCGGAGCTGACCTGAGCGCCGGGACGTTCTTCCCGCGGAAGGCTGGCGGCGCGAAGGTCCCGCCTGCTATAATGGGTCATCCGAAGCAAGGAGGAGGCCCATGTCCGGCCAGGCATCCAGGACGGTCCTGAAGAGCGCGAACCTTCTGGGGTTCGCCGGCACGGTGGCCGTGAACGTCCTGGCCAACGCGCTGCCCCTGGGCGGAATGAACACCGGAGAGCTTTCGGCGCTGTACCCCAACCTGTTCGTTCCCGCCGGCCTGACCTTCTCCATCTGGGGGCTCATCTACATCCTCCTGGGCATGTTCGTGGTCTACCAGGCCCGGGATCTCTTCCGCCGTGACCGGTCGGCAATGCCCTTTCTGGAGGGGGTGGGCTGGCTTTTTCCCCTGGCATCGCTGGCCAACATGGGGTGGATCTTCGCCTGGCACTACCAGCGCGTGGCGCTCTCCCTGGTCATCATGCTGGTGCTGCTGGCCTCGCTGATTGCCATCTACCTGCGCCTCGGCATAGGCGCCGGCGGCGCGCCCACGTCCGTACGCGTGTTCGTCCACGCTCCCTTCAGCGTGTACCTGGGTTGGATCACCGTGGCCACCATCGCCAACGCAACCGCCCTGCTGGTGAAGACGGGCTGGGACGGTTTCGGCCTGAGCCAGGTGTTCTGGACGGTGGTGATGCTCCTGGCCGCCTCCGCGATCACCCTGCTGGTGCTTCTGAAGCGCAACGACGTTCTCTTCGCAGCGGTGGTGCTGTGGGCCTTCGCCGGCATCCTGATAAGGCGCAGCGCCGACGCGGTTCCCATTCCTCAGGTGCTGATCGCCCTGGGTCTGTGCATGGCGGCGGTCCTGGCGACCTTGCTGCTGAGGATCGGCCGCTGGCTCCGCCCGCAGAAGGAGGCCGCCGGGTGAGCCCTGGAGACAGCACGGTAATTCGAGGGGATGAGGGACGCATTCGCGCCTCCGGGGTGCTGGCCAGGAGGGGGCTGCTGCTGGTCGTGTCGGCCAATTTCCTGGGCCGGTCCTTTCTCATCGATCGCGCGGTGGTAGTGCTGGGCCGGGACTCCTCCTGTGACGCGGTGCTGGAGGACCCTCTGGTGAGCAAGCGGCATTGCACCGTCAACATCGACGCCGAGGGCCGCTTCCACCTGGAGGACCTGGGATCCCGCAACGCCACCTTCCTGAACGGCAAGAAGCTGTCCGGGAGGCGCCAGCTGTTCTACGGCGACAGAATCATCGTGGGAGAGACGGTGCTGCGTTTCTTTCTCGAGGAGCGCATTGACCGCCGGTAGGCGCAGGGATGGCCGGCGAAAGCGGTTGCCCGGGCCGCGGGAAATGCGTATTCTTAGCGTGAACGGCATGCCGCCGGGAGTCAGCATGATCAGCACGTACCTGTTCGTAGACTACGAGAACGTCCAGCAGTTCGAGCTCGACACGATCGATGCGCAGAGCACCAAGGTGTTTCTGTTCGTCGGGGATCACCAGAACCGCATCCCTTTCGATCTGGTGGACAAGGCCCAGAAGTTCGGCCAGTCCCTGGAATGGGTCAAGATCGAGGGCCAGGGGAAGAATGCGCTGGACTTTCACATCTCCTTCTCCCTGGGGGAGCTGAATCACGAGGCTCCCAAGAACATCAGCTTCATCATCTTTACCAAGGACCGGGGCTTCGACCCTCTGATCAAGTACGTCAACCGGCTGGGCAGAAAGTGCCGCCGCATCAACAGCCTCCTGGAGCTCAACCAGAACTTCCAGGAGAAGATCGATGACGCCAAGCTGGGCAAGGTCATCGAGAACCTGTCCAAGATCGACAAGAAGCGCCGTCCCAGGACACGCAACACCCTCCACAAGCACATGGCCAACCTGCTCAAGGACCGTGTGGATGAGTCGGAGCTGGAAACGCTGGTGGACAGCCTGTTCATCACGGGCAAGGTGAGCGAATCCAACCGCAGGCTCAACTACAACTTCTAAGAGCCAAAGCCGGCCGGCCAGCCGCTGCTGCGCCGGCGCCTACCCGCTGGAGAAGCCCGCTGCCGGCACGCCCAGCGCCTGCAGCAGCCTCGCCCAGTAATTCACCTGGGCGGCGGTGGAGGCCAGGACCACCATTTCCCGGGGAGTGAAGGCCTGCTTGAGCCGCGCGATGAGCTGGGGCGAGAAGTAAAGCGGGGTCGCGGATGCCGAGCGCGCGTACTCTACGGCCAGCACCTCCCGATCGCTCAACGACGGGCAGCGAACCGTGCCGCCCTGGAGGAACCGCACCACCTCGGCGGTGATTCCGTACTCGGCGCGGCGGTGGGAGCTCATGTCGATGCAGAACGGGCAGGAAACCGCGAAGGAAACCGCCATGCGCACCAGCTTCAACATGCGCGGGTCCAGATCACGCCGTCCGTGGGCAACCAGCCCTTCCAGCATCGCAGAGCCCAGCGCGGTTTTGGGGTGCCAGGCCAGGATTTGCGGCACCCGCAGCTCCAATCCCGTTCTTCTGCGGGCCAGCCAGCCCGCCAGGCGGTAGAGCAGCGGAAGCGGTCGGGGGGGGTCGATGAAGGGGCTGGGCCCCAGCCGGGGGGGTGGAGGTGGTTCCTTCATGTCCAAAAGATAACCATGAAGCCGGCGCCGGCCCATCGCGGCGCGGCTTCCGCGGGCCTGCGCGCCTTGATTGCCCGGGGGGAATGCTCAATAATGACTTCGCCGGAGGAGGTGTGCGCGCATGGAAGACAGCCTCGTGGTTCTGTGGAGCAGCGGGGACCGGGAAGTGGCCCTCAAGATGGTGTTCATGTACACCCTCAACGCCAGGCTGAGAAGCTGGTGGCGTGAGGTGCGGTTTGTGGTGTGGGGTCCCTCGGCGAAGCTGCTCAGCGAGGACGCGGAGCTGCGGGAGCAGATCGGCCGCATGAAGGAGGCCGGCGTGGTCCTGGAGGCCTGCAAGGCCTGTGCAGACCTGTACGGGGTATCCGGGGCCCTGGAAGCGCTGGGGATCGAGGTCAGGTACATGGGGGTCCCGCTGACCGGCTACCTGAAGGAGGGACGGCGCGTGCTCACCTTCTGAGGGCCCGGAGGGTTTCGCGGATGTTCCAAGGAGGTGCCATGGGGAGCAAGAGCCTCGCCGGGCTGCTGTTGCTGCTGCTCGCCGGCGCGGCGGGCGCGCAGGGAGGGCTTCCCGGCCTGAGCGAAGAGATCTACGGAAAGCTCACCGGGGTGTGGGCCGAGAGCCCGCCGCAAAACGGTTCCGTGGAGCGCTTCTCCTGGGGAGTGGGGGAAACGGCTCCCGGGGCCATCACCATCGACCTGGGCGCCGCCCCCGCCCTCTATCAGGAGCAGGACGTACGGTTCCACATCCTGTCGGTGCGCCGCATGCTGGGGAATCGCATCGTCTTGAACCTCCAGTTCGTCTCCTCCGAGCCGGGCTGGGAGGCGCGGCGGATCGTACACGTGAACCGCGACGGCACCATCTGGTTCGAAGGGGTGGGAGAGTCGGTGAGCTACGCCCGGATCGCCGGACCCGGGATCGTGGTCCAGGGAGTGTGCAACGACACGAGGGTGCGGGTGCGTTCGGCGCCCACCCTCCAGGCGGACATCCTGGGGCATCTGGACCGCGGCCAGGAGGTGCGGATCCTGGATCGGACCGCCGAGAAGATGAAGATCCAGGAGATGGACGATTACTGGTACCGGATCGACACCGGCGAGCTTAAGGGCTGGTCCTACGGACACTTCATTGACGTGCGCTGAGACGCACGCTGCAGGGGACCGGTGAGCGTGCGGCTGGGGGCCGGCCCTTGATCAAATCCCGGCCAGTCCGTATGATTCGGGTCAGAAGCTGTGGGCTTTGAACGGGGGAGCGTCATGGGACAGACTATCTGCAAGGGCGAACATCAGGGGCACCTGTGCGTGCTGGCCTCGAAGGATCTGTTCGATCAGATCAAGGAAATAACGCGCAACCCTCGATTCATCTGCTTCAACTGCGGTCGCGTCGCCGACTGTGACGACAACCTCTGCAATCCCATGTCGCTTCAGGACTGAAGCGGCTGCAGGCCCCGCTCCCCTCGTCGGGGGATCCACGTATGGCACAAGAGGACCGCGGAACTTCCAGATCGCAGGATTTCATCCGCGCCATCGTTCAGGCTGACCTGGAAGCCGGCAAGAACGGCGGCCGGGTCCACACGCGCTTTCCGCCGGAGCCTAACGGCTACCTGCACATCGGCCACGCCAAGTCGATCGTTCTCAATTTCGGCATTGCCGCCGAGTACGGCGGGCTCTGCAACCTGCGTTTCGATGACACCAATCCCAGCAAGGAGGAGGTGGAGTACGTCGAGTCCATCCGGGAGGACGTGCGCTGGCTGGGCTACGAATGGGACGATCGGGAGTTCTACGCCTCGGACTATTTCCAGAAGCTGTACGAGTATGCCCTGGACCTGATCGCCCAGGGAGAGGCCTACGTGGACAGCCTCAGCGCCGATGAGATCCGCGAGCACCGCGGGACGCTGACCGAGCCGGGCCGCGACAGCCCCTACCGGGATCGCCCCGTGGCGGAGAACCTGGACCTGTTCCGCCGCATGGCCGCCGGAGAGTTCGCAGACGGGGCGCACGTGCTGCGCGCCCGCATCGACATGGCCTCGCCGAACATCAACCTGCGCGACCCGACAATCTACCGCATCCGTCACATCTCGCATCACCGCACCGGGGACAGCTGGTGCATCTATCCGATGTACGATTTCACCCACTGCCTCTCGGACGCCCTGGAGGGGATCACCCACTCGATCTGCACCCTGGAGTTCGAGAACAACCGTCCCCTGTACGACTGGTTCCTCGACCAGCTGGAGGTGCCCTGCCATCCGCAGCAGATAGAGTTTGCGCGCCTCAACCTGACCCGCACCATCATGAGCAAACGCAAGCTCCTGCGCCTGGTCCAGGAGGGGCACGTGCGGGGCTGGGACGATCCCCGCATGCCCACCATCTCGGGGCTGCGCCGTCGCGGCTACACTCCGCAGGCCATCCGCGCCTTCTGCGAGCACATCGGAGTCTCCAAGGTGAACAGCACGGTTGACATCGCCCTGCTGGAGTATTTCCTGAGGGAAGATCTGAACCGCCGCGCTCCCCGGGTGATGGCGGTGCTGAACCCTGTGAAGGCGATCATCGACAACTATCCGGAAGGGAAGGTCGAGGAGGTGGAGGCGGTCAACAACCCCGAGGACCCCGAGGCCGGCAGCCGCCTGCTCCCCTTCGGCAGGGAGCTGTACATCGAGCGGGAGGACTTCATGGAGGACCCGCCCCGCAAGTTCTACCGCCTGGCCCCGGGAAGGGAGGTGCGGCTGAAGCACGCCTACTACATCACCTGCGAGCGGGTCGTCAGGGACCCGGCCAGCGGCCAGATCGCCGAGCTGCACTGCCGCTACGATCCGGCCACCCGCGGCGGCTGGTCCAGCGACGGCCGCATGGTGAAGGGCACCCTCCACTGGGTGAGCGCCCCTCATTGCCTGGAGGCTGAGGTGCGCCAGTACGACCACCTGTTCGCCAGGGACGACCCGGAGGAATGCGCCCCGGGGGAGGATTTCATCGCCAACCTCAACGCCGCTTCCCTGGAGGTGCTCCAGGGGTGCAGGGTGGAGCCGTCCCTGGCCTCCGCCCGGCCCGGCGAGCGCTTCCAGTTCCTGCGCCAGGGGTACTTCTGCCTGGACCCGGACTCCACGCCGGGGCGGCCGGTGTTCAACCGCACCGTCACGCTGAAGGACAGCTGGGCCAGGATCGCCAGGAAGCTGGCCAAGGAGAGGTAGCCGCGAACGCCTTCCACCCGCGCCCCCCCGCCGGGCTGACTCCGGCTGGCGGGCGCAGCCCGGAGCGCCGGGGCGGCCGGAGCGCCTCGTGAGGCAGGATCCGCCCCCGTCTAGCGACATCATTCGCGAGCTGCTGCGCCAGGGGCGGCTGGACGCGGGAGGGCTGAAGGCTGCGTACCGCCGGCTCAGCAAGCAGGCGCATCCGGACCTCACCGGGCGGGACGGCTCCGCCTTCGTGCGGCTGCAGGGGGACTACGAGGAAGCCCGGGAGTACCTGCGCAGGCTCTCCTCCGCCCTGCCCGACGCCGGGTGCGATCCCGAGGCGGGCCAGTTCAGTCCCACCACCGTATTGGAGGAGCTGGGGCTGCCCGTGGACAGCGAGCCCCGCGCGGCGCTGTACGCTTCGCTCTACCGCTACACCGTGGCCGGCCTGCACGACCACCGGGCCAGGAGCAGGCTGGGCAGGCGGGGCCGCCGCATCATCCGCACGGTTCTGTACTGGGCGGCTCTGTACGCCCCAGGCTTCGTGGCGGTCTTCGTGGAGTACAACAAGGTGCATGCCATCCGCTACCAGACCTACCTGTCGAACCGGCGGATCGTGGCCGCTCGCCGCATGTTTCTGCGAGGGCTGCACTGGGCCCTGCAGTACCAGGATCGGGGGCGCTGGACCGCCTGCAGGGCGGCAGCGGACAGGCTGGCGGAGGCGCTGGTGCTGTTGGGCGAGGCGGCGGAGAAGCCGGGACTGGAAGCCATGGCCGCCTTCGCCTCCTGGCTCCTGGAGGAGCTGGATCTGCCGCCGGTGCGCCTGGGCCTGGAAGGCTGAAGGGCGGCCGCGGCTTCCCCGTCCCGGCTTCCCCGTCCCGGCTGCTGCGGCCGCCGTGAGGCGCCTTCCTGCAGACTCTTCCTTCTGGTACAATCAGAGTGCGGTTTGAGGCAGACCGGTTCAGGGGGAAGTGCATGAACTTTCTGCACTACAAGGTCCGCGCCGGTCCGGGGGACGTCATCCGGGTCAGCCTGAGCGGCCCGGCGAACGTGCGTCTTCTGGACACGCTGAACTACTACAAGTACAGCGCCGGCAAGAGCTTCCAGAGTTCCGGAGAGTCCACCAGGGAGACCTCCGCGCACTTCAAGGCGCCGCACAAGGCCCAGTGGCACGTGGTGGTGGACCTGAAAGGCCACGACAATGACGTGCGCGCCTACGTAGACGTGCTGCGGGGCCGGTAAACCTTACGGAAGCACTTTCCTATCGGCGCGGCCGGTGGTACCCTGGTGGTGCGGAAGTCACTGGCCCAGGAGGACGGAATGGCGGAAGCATTGAAGGATCGCATCGCGGAGAAGAGACGCAAGCTGGAGGAGCTGAAACGCTCCCGCTCCCAGGCTACCTGTTCTTCGGTGGTCTCCTCTGAGATCGACGTCCGAAGGGAGACGGAGATCGAGGACCTGGAGGAGGAGATCCAGAGCCTGGAGCGACAGCTGCGGGGCAGGTAGGCGTGGCGGCCCACACGCGCAGGAGGGCAGCGCGCCGCCCCGCCGTGCTGCTCGCGGCCCTGGTGGCCGCGGCGTTGGCGGGGTGCGTGGGGGGAACCGGGTCGCCTGGCCGGAACGCCGGCGCGGCGGTCGCCCCGCCCCCTCCCCTGGATCAGGCCGTGCCGGAGGAGGTGGCCACCGCCACCTTCGCCCTGGGGTGATTCTGGACCTCCGATGCCCGGTTCGGGCAGCTCGACGGGGTGGTTCGCACCCGGGTGGGCTACGCGGGAGGCACCAAGGCGGATCCCACCTACCACAACCTGGGAGACCACTCCGAGACCGTCCAGATCGACTACGATCCCCGGGTGATCTCCTATCAGGATCTGCTGGAGGTGGTCTGGGAGCACTACCGGCCCCTCACTCCTTCCTTCTCGACCCAGTACGCCACCATCCTCTTCACCCACGGGGCTGAGCAGCGCCGGCTGGCCCTGGCCGCCGTGGAGCGCTGGCAGCGGCAGTCGGGCAAGACCGTGCACCTGGACGTCCGCCCCGCCGGACCGTTCCACCCCGCCGAGGACTACCACCAGAAGTACTCCCTGAAGCACTCCGGGGAGCTGCTGGCCGAGCTGCGGCGAGCCTACCCGAAGGAGCAGGATCTGGTGAGATCCACCGTGGCGGCGCGTGTGAACGGGTATCTGGCCGGCTACGGCAGCCGCAGCGAGCTGGAGGCCGAGATTGACCGCTACGGTCTGTCGGCCTCCGGCCGGCAGCGGCTCATGAGGTCGGTGCGGCGCCGCTGAAAGACGGCCTGCCCCGGCAGGCACCCAGGAGCACGCGCGGAAGAGACGGGACCCGGCCCGCACGGCCGGCGGCTCTCAAGGGCGCCCCAGCAGCTCCCCCAGCAGCTCGTAGTGGTTGAACGGGGGCATCAGACACACACCGGCGAACAGCCCCCGCGCGGCCTCCAGCATGAGGCGGGCCGCCTCCAGCCCTTCGCGGCGAGGGTCGCGGGCGGCCTGCATGCGCCGCCGCAGCCCTGCCGGCACGGTGATGCCGGCGACCTCCCGATGGAGGAACTCCGCGTGCCGGTGGCTCCAGAGGGGCATGATTCCCATCAGCACCGGCAGCCCCACGGGCTGAACGGCCCGGGCCAGGGTCTCGGCGGCGGAAACCTCGTAGATGGGCTGGGTGATCGCGAAGCGGGCGCCTGCCTGCGCCTTTCTGGCGAGCCGCTCGATCTCCGGCTCCACCCCGGTGCCCTCCCATCGCGGGTCCAGCACCACGCCCACCTCCAGACCCGAGGCGGCGGCCATGCGCGCCAGCTCGAACACGTCCAGGTCGTGCACGGCGGTGATCCGACCGCTGTCGCTCACCCCCACCAGATCGCCGGTGGCCGCCAGGACGGTCGTGACGCCCAGGGCGCGGGCGCCCCACAGCAGGGACTGCAGGCTCAGCCGGTTGTGATCCCGGGTGGTGCAGTGGAGAATCGTTTCCCCCCCGGTCGCGCGGCCCACCAGCGTGCAGAGGGCCAGAGAGGACAGGTACGGGCGGGCGACCGGGTTGGTGGGCACCGTGTAGGCGTCGATGGGCAGCTGCCCCAGCCCCGCCAGAGCCTTCAGTGTGGGCCCCGCCTCGGGCCCCCGCGGCGGCATGACCTCCACCGCGATCGCGAAATGCCGTTCCAGCGCCTGGATCATGTCTCACTGTGGCACCGCGGCCCGTAGGTGTCAACGCCGGAGGGGCTTCGGTAGACACAGGGGGAAGGATCGTTGTAGCTTCGATCCATGCATTTTGTGCCGGGACTCGAGGAGCCCGGCCGGTCCGCCGGCCCGGCCTGGTGGTTTCTCTTCCGCGGAGCGAAGCTGCTCCTGGCGGAGGAGGCCCCGGAGCAGGCGGCCGCGCAGCCGGCGGCCCGCCGTGGGGGGGCGGCGCCGCTCCTGCAGGTTCCCCACGGGCAGGCGCCCCTCCCGCCCGGGAGGCGGCACTATCTGGGCACCCTGGAGGGCGAGCCCGCCTACGCGGGCGAGGTCGAGGAGGGGCTCACCCTGCCGCCGGGCCTGTCGGGGGTGCCGATGCGGGGGTTGTGGTCCGCCCTGCCCGAGGAGCTGTTCTGGGTGGCCGGCAGGGCCTGCCAGGTGATCGAGTGGGAGCGGACCCACCGCTACTGCGGGCGGTGCGGGTCGGCGCTGGTCCCGAAGCGGGGCGAGCGCGCCAAGGAATGCCCCGACTGCGGGCTGGCGGTCTTCCCCAGGATCTCGCCGGCCATGATCGTGGCGGTGGAGAAGGACGGGCGCATCCTCCTGGCCAGAAACCGGCGGCGGGGGCTGCCCATCTACAGCGTTCTGGCGGGGTTCGTGGACCCCGGAGAGACCCTGGAGCAGTGCGTTCACCGGGAGGTCATGGAGGAGGTGGGGATCAGGATTCGAAACCTGCGCTACTTCGGGAGCCAGCCCTGGCCTTTCCCGAGCAACCTGATGCTGGCCTTCACGGCGGAGCACGCCTCGGGGCGGATCAGCATCGACCGGGAGGAGCTCCTGGAGGCGGACTGGTACGAGCCGGAGCGGCTGCCTCCCATCCCGGATGGAGTCACCATCGCCCGCCAGATGATCGACGCCTTCGTGCGCCGCCAGCGGGGTGGGCGCGCCGCGGAGGCCGGCGGGTGATACGACGCTGTCCCTGGTGCGGGGAGGATGCCCTGTACGTGGCCTACCACGACACCGAGTGGGGGGTGCCGGTGCACGAGGATCGCCGCCATTTCGAGTTCCTGGTCCTGGAGTCCGCGCAGGCCGGGTTGAGCTGGCTCACCATCCTGCGCAAGCGCGAGCGCTACCGCCAGCTGTACCTGGGCTTCGACCCCGCCGCGGTGGCCGCCTTCGGGCCCGAGCAGGTGGAGGGAATGCTCGCCGACGCCGGGATCGTGCGCAACCGGCGCAAGATCGAGAGCTCCATCGAGAACGCCCGCCGCTTCCTGGAGGTGCAGCGCCGCTACGGCAGCTTCGACCGCTACCTGTGGTCCTTCGTGGACGGAGCGCCGGTGGTGAACGCCTGGCAGCGGCTTGACCAGGTGCCGGCCACCACGGAGCTGTCCGACCGGGTGGCGGCGGACCTCAGGGGCCGGGGCTTCCGGTTCGTGGGCTCCACCATCATCTATGCCCACCTGCAGGCGGTGGGACTGGTAAACGATCACCTGGTGAGCTGTTTCCGCTACGGCGAGCTTACCTGAGGGACTGGAGGACCGATCGTGTCCGAGAAGACCATCTTCGACCGCATCCTAACCCGGGAAGCTCCGGCGCGCGTCGTGCATGAAGACCAGGACGTGCTGGCCTTCCACGACGTCAACCCCCAGGCGCCGGTGCACGTGCTGGTGATCCCCAAGCGCCGGGCCGTGGATATGAGCGAGCTCGAGCAGAAGGGACCCGAGGAGATGGGGAGGTTCTTTCAGGGAGTGGCCCGGGTGGCCCGGCTGCTCGAGTTGGAGGGAGGCTACCGCGTCGTGGTCAACAACGGAGCCCAGGCACGCCAGTCGGTGGCCTACCTGCATGCCCACATCCTGGGCGGCCGCCGCATGGGCTGGCCTCCCGGCTGACCTGTCCCCCGGCTAGGCTTCCCCGCCGCGCTGCAGCTCCAGAACGAACGCCGCCACCCGGTCTGCGGCCTCCTGCAGGTTCTGCTCCGCGGTCCGTCCCGAGCTCTTGCGCGGCTTGAAGGAATGGTCCCCGTCCTCCAGAAAGGCCACCCGTATGGAGGCGGCCAGCCGGTAGCCCTCCACCTCCGGGCGGCCTCCCAGGGAGTCGCGGGTTCCCTGCACGATGAGAGCCGGCGTGAGGATGCCCGCGAGGTGCGAGGTGCGCGGCTTCTCCGGGCGGCCGGGGGGGTGGAAGGGATATCCCAGACAGACCAGGCCCCGCACGCCAAGCCGGTCGGCCACCAGGCTGGCCATGCGTCCGCCCATGGACTTGCCGCCGATCACCAGGCGCTCAGGAGGGCCGAGCTCCTGCACGACCGCTTCCCAGGTCCCGGTGAGAACCCGCTGCGGGTCCGGCGGCCGCCGGCGGGCCTCGGCGCGGGCCCGGCGCATGTAGGGGAACTCGAAGCGCGCCACCCGCACGCCCCGCTCGCCGAGCAGCGCGGCCAGCCGCTCGAGGAAGGGGGAGTCCATGCCGGCGCCTGCCCCGTGCGCCAGCACCAGGAGCGGCGCATCCGCAGGACCCGTGAACAGGAAAGGAATGGGCGCCATCCGCTCAGTGTAGCGGTCCGGGCCGCCCCGTGGCAACGCCGCTGTGCGCCTTCCTCCGGGCCCCCGCCTTGTCACGGGTCCGCCCGGCTCGGTATCTTGTGCACAGGGAGTACGCCGCTATGGAATCACTGGCAGGTTTTCACTGTGTCCCCTGCCGGGGGGGAGAGCCGCCACTGGAGCAGGCGGAGATCCGGCGCTACCAGGAGCAGACCCCGGAGTGGAGCGTGGTGGAGGAGGACGGCGTTGCCCGGCTGCGGCGGGGTTTCCGCTTCCGCAACTTCGCCCAGGCGCTGGAGTTCACGCGCAGCGTGGGAGCGCTGGCCGAGCAGGAGGGGCATCACCCGGTGCTGGTGACCGAGTGGGGCCGGACCACCGTCAGCTGGTGGACCCACAAGATCGGGGGCCTGCACCGCAACGACTTCATCATGGCCGCCAGGACCGACGAGCTGTACGGCCGCGGAGCAACTCCGTGAGACGGCCCCCGGCGTTGCCCGGGCAACGGCAGGCAGAGGCGGTCCCCGCCGGTGGCTGAGGTGGAGGCGGGCTTCCTGGCCCTGGCCATGAGGAGGCGCAGCGTTCGTTCCTTCGCGGACAGGCCGGTGGAGCGGGATGTCCTGGAACGATGCCTGGAGGCGGCCCGGCTCGCCCCCTCCTCCAGCAACTCCCAGCCCTGGAAGTTCGTCGTGGTCGTGGAGCCGGAGCTCCGCCGGCGCCTGGCCAGGGAGACCTTCGGGGCGATCCTGCGCTTCAACCGCTTCGTCACCGGCGCGGCGGCGCTGGTGGCGGTGGTGGAGGACCCGGCCCGCACGATTCCACGTCTGGGGGGGCTGCTGCGCAAGGTCCGCTACAGCCTCATCGACGTGGGAATCGCCGCGGAGCACTTCTGCCTGCAGGCGGCCTCGGAGGGGCTGGGGACCTGCCTGCTGGGCTGGCTGCACGAACGGGCGGTGAAACGCCTGCTGGGCGTACCCGCCGGCAAGCGGGTGCCCCTGATGATCGCGGTCGGCTACCCCGCCGGGGCCGAGCCCCGGCCCAGGGGCCGCCGGCGGCTGTCCGAGATGTCCTCCTTCGACGGCTACCGCTAGGCTTGCACAGGCGGCACCGCCGGCTATCATTGGAACGTAAGGAGGTGGTGAAGATGGCTCTCACGCTGACAACCAGCGCCTTCCGCCAGGGAGGCCCCATCGGCCGCGATCACAGCTGCGACGGCCAGGATCTCTCGCCCCCCCTGTCCTGGGAAGGACCCCCGGGGGGAACCGGGAGCTTTGCCCTGGTGTGCGAGGACCCCGACGCGCCGGCGGGGACCTGGGTGCACTGGGTGATCTACAATGTCCCGGCTTCCACCAGGCAGCTTCCCCGGGGAGTCGAGAAGACGCGAAAGCTCCCCGACGGCTCCATGCAGGGGAAGAACGACTTCGGCCGCCACGGGTACGGGGGTCCCTGTCCGCCCCCGGGCAAGCCGCATCGCTACTACTTCCGGCTCTACGCTCTGGACTCGCTGCTCGAGGTGAGCCCCGGTCTGAGCAGGCGGGAGCTCCAGCAGGCCATGGAAGGACACGTTCTGGGCCAGGCCGGGCTGTATGGCACCTATGCGCGCGGGTGAGGCGCGCCGGGGCCGGAAGCGGCCGTGAGCCTCCGCCCGCAGACCGCCCTGGTCACCGGGGCCACCAGCGGCATCGGCGCCGCCTTCGCCGGGCTGCTGGCCGCCCGGGGGTTCGATCTGATCCTCACCGGGAGGCGGGAGGAGAAGATCCGCGCCCTGGCCGCTGAGCTGCGCGACCGGCACGGGACGGCCGTGGAGGTGGTCCTGGCGGAGCTGTCCGTCCGGGGGGACCTCTCCCGCCTGGCGGAGCTGTCCGTCCGCCGGGAGGTCACCTTTCTGGTGAACAACGCCGGCTTCGGTCTGGGCAACACCTTCGCGGGTGGAAGCCTGGAGAGCCAGGAGGCCATGGAGCGCGTGCACGTCGGGGCGGCGCTGCGGCTCGTGCACGCATGCCTGCCGGCCATGCGGCGGGACGGCGGGGCGATCGTAAACGTGGCCTCCCTGGCGGGCCTGTTTCCCCTGCCGGGAAGCGTGGTCTACTGCGCCAGCAAGGCGTTCCTGATCTCCTTCTCCCAGGCTCTGGCCATGGAGCTGGCAGGCCAGGGAATACGGGTCCAGGCGCTGTGCCCGGGGCTGACGCGCAGCGATTTTCACGAACGGCTGGGGCCGGGACCGGCCGACTCCGTGCGGGGGCGGCGCCTGTTGTGGATGGAGGCCGGGGAGGTGGCGCGGCGATCCCTCGCCTGCCTGGAGCGGGGCCGGGTGGTGTGCATCCCCGGCCTGGCGAACCGCGCCCTGGCGCTGCTGAGACACCTGCCGAGGGGCCTCTACCTGCCGCTGGCCTCCCGGGTGGCGCGATGAAGGGACGCACCCTCCACCGGCTGGAGCTGGGCGACGCCCGTCTGCTGGACCACCTGCCGGAGGCCAGCGTGCAGCTGGCAGTCACCTCCCCGCCCTACCCGATGATCGAAATGTGGGACGAGCTGTTCGGCAGGCTCAACCCCGGGGTGGGACCGGCCCTGCAGAGGGGGGAGGGGCAGGAGGCCTTCGCCCTCATGCACGGGGAGCTGGATCGCGTCTGGGCGCAGGTGGCCCGCCTCCTGACGCCGGGGGGCATCGCCTGCATCAATGTCGGGGACGCGGCGCGCAGGCTCAACGGATCCTTCCGGCTGTTCCCCAACCACGCCCGCATCCTTTCGGCCTGCTCCGCCCTGGGCCTGCACGTGCTGCCCGGCATCCTGTGGCGAAAGCCGACCAACGCGCCGAACAAGTTCGTGGGCTCCGGGATGCTCCCGGCCGGCGCCTACCTGACCCTGGAGCACGAGCACATCCTGGTGCTGCGCAAGGGCCCCTTGCGGGGCTTTTCCGGGGAGGCCGAGCGGCGGCAGCGGCGACGCAGCGCCTTCTTCTGGGAGGAGCGCAACAGGTGGTTCAGCGATCTCTGGGAGCTCACCGGCGCCCGGCAGGAGCTGGGCGGGGGAGGAGGGCGTCCCCGCAGCGGCGCCTTCCCCTTCGAGCTGGCCTACCGGCTGGTGAACATGTTCTCGGTGGCCGGGGACACGGTGCTCGATCCTTTCGCGGGCTCCGGCACCACCATGAGGGCGGCCATGGCGAGCGGCCGGCACAGCCTTGCCGTGGAGCTGGACCCGGCTCTGGAGCCGGTGATCGCCGCCGGATTCGAGGGGATCGTCGAGCGCTCCAACCGCCGCATCCGGGAGCGCCTTCTCAGGCATCTGGAGTTCGTCCGGGGCGCCGGCCGGCCGCTGAAGCACGTCAATCGCCGCTACGGCTTTCCGGTGGTGACGCGGCAGGAGACGGAGCTGTGCTTCGAGCCGCTGCAATCGCTGCGGCGGGTGGGCAGGGGAAGCTGGGAGGTCCTGTACGGTGAAGAGGGGGAGCTGTTCGGACCGGAAGCGCTCACGGAGGCCTGGCGGCAGGCCCCGCAGGAGGCGTGAAGCGATGGAGGCGAGGGTGCCGGGCCTCAGGAAGGGGCAGCCGCCCGCAGGAGCGCCCAGGTGGCCCGCCGGCCCTCCGCCTGCGGCAGCTCCAGGCTGCGCAGCCTCTCCGCCCAGAGCCGCTCCTGTGCGCCCGCCACCGCTGTCCCGTCTCTCAGGTAGAAGAGCGTACCGGCCACCTCGCCGCCGGTGAGCTCGCGGCAGGCCAGGCAGTAGAGCGCCAGCTGGGCCTGGTGAGCGGCGGGCAGCCGGTACCGGTCGGTCTTGAAGTCCACCACCCCGTAGCGGCCGTCCTTCAGAAACAGCAGGTCCACCTGGCCGCTCACGGCCAGCGGCCCGGCCGCGCTTTCGGCCAGGTAGCAGAAGGGCAGCTCCACCCAGCGCCGCTGGGCCGCCAGCACGGTGCGGCCCAGCTCGGAGGCCAGGAAGCCGCCGCTGAGCACCCGGGCCGATTCCAGGCATGCCGGGCGCAGCTCCGAAGCGATGCCCAGGCGCTCCCAGGGGGGCTCCTCCTCGGGAGCCCCCGAGAGCGCCCTGGCCAGGAGCAGGTGCACCAGCGTGCCGAAGCGATTCTCCAGCCCCTGCTCCACCAGGAGCCGGTCTGCCGGGAGCTCGCCCAGCGGCTCGGCCGGCCCGGGGCCCGGGGCCGCCGGCGCCCAGGCCTGTTCCAGCAGGGCCGCGGCCTCGCTCACCGAGCACTCGCGCCTGGGCGCCGGCCGCTCGCGGGGCGGTCGCTCCAGGTACAGAGGCGCCAGGCTCTCCCGGGAGGGGCGGGCCGGAGCGACCCGCTGGCGGCGCCACTCCTCCCGGTCCAGCGGGGGGATGCGGCGGACTTCCAGGAGGCAGCCCGGGAGGTCCCCCTCATCCTCCCGGGCCTCCCCCGGCAGTGAATGCGGCCCCTGCGGCGGCGCTTCGCCGGCCGACAGGCCCAGCGCCGGGAAGAGCAGGTTGAGCAGGGTCGGTGCGGGGGGAAGGTTGCGGCGGTTGTGGGAGCCGGCGATCACCAGGTGGGAGCGCGCCCTGGTGAGGGCGACGTAGAGAAGCCGTTTCAGCTCGGCCAGCTCCCGGCGGGTCTCTTCCTCCTCCCCCTGGCGCACGAAGGCGCTGTCCCGGCCCAGGTCCAGGACCACGCCGAAACGGTCCGAGACGGTGTAGGGCCTGCGCCGCTGCCTGCCCCGGCCGCGGTTTCCGGTGTCCGCCAGGATCACCACCGGAAACTCCAGTCCCTTGGCGCGGTGGACCGTGAGAATCTGCACTCCCGCCGCCCCGCTGGCTGGAAGCTCCATTTCCTCCAGCTTCTCGTAGCGGCCCAGGTTGGCCCGCAGAAGGTCGACGAAGCGTGACAGGGTCCACCCCCGGCGGTCGGCCTGCCCGGCAAGGCTGCGCAGGTACTCCAGGTGCTCCAGGTAGTTGTGGTTCGCCGGGGCGCCCAGCAGGAAATAGCGGTATCCGCTTTCGTGCCAGAGGGAGTGCACCAGCTCGGCCAGCGGCATGCGGTCCGCGCTCTCCCGCACCCACCGGTACAGCCGGCGCCCCTGCTCCAGCTTCTGCCGCTCTGCCGGCGCGAGGGCGAGCGATTCCAGCCCCGTGAAAGGACGCCCCTCCCCTCGGCGCTCCCTCTGCGCCAGCAGCACCTGAAGCAGCGTGTCGTCGGAGAGGTGGACGAACGGCGAGCGCAGCAGCCCCGCGTAGGCGGCGGAGTCTCCGGGCTCCAGCGCCAGCTGCAGCAGGCAGTACAGGTCTCCCGCCGGGGCCTCCAGGAAGAGGCTGCGCACGTTCTGCGCCGCATAGGGCACCCCCAGGTGGCGCAGCATCCGCTCGAAATGGATCTGGTTTCCGGTGGAGCGCAGCAGGATGGCGAAATCCCCGTATCCCGCCGTCCTCACCCGGCCCTCCTCCCGCAGCTCCAGGGAGCCGGAGCGCACCGCGTCCCTGATGAAGCTGGCCACCGCAAAGGCCTCCTCCTCTTCCGCGCTGAACTCCCGCTCCTGCCCTCCCTCCCGCAGCGGGCGGTACAGAAGAGTGATCCGGGAAGGGCTGTCCGCGGAGGCGCAGGACATCCCTTCGTAGCGGGCCTCGTAGTCCCGCCGGGGGGCGGCCATGATGGAGGCAAAGACCCGGTTGTAGAATCCCACCAGCGCCGGGGTGCTGCGGTAGTTGCTGCGCAAAGCGAGCGCCTGGCCCCCGTGCAGCGCCAGCTCCCGCTCCAGGGACTTGAAGACGCTCACGTCGGCGCCGCGGAAGCGGTAGATGGACTGCTTCTCGTCCCCCACGAAGAACAGCTTTCCCGGCTGGAGGGACTGGGGCGGGGGGACCGCGGGACCGGCCCAGTCGAGCCGCTCCGCCAGCAGGTAGAGGAGCTCCTTCTGCAGCCGGTTGTTGTCCTGGAACTCGTCGATCAGGACGTAGCGGAACTTCTCCTTGAAGTGCTGCCGCAGCGGCAGGTCTGCGGACAGGGCCTCCACCGCCATGGCCGCCACATCCGGGAAGCTCACCAGCCCGCGGCGCCGCTTGGCCTCCAGAAAGCGCTCCTGGAAGCGCGCAAGCACCGCGAAGGCCGCCCGCGCGGCGGTCTCATCGGCCAGGGGGACAGCGTAGGCCCGGATGGCCTCCCCGGACTCGGAGAGCACCGAAAGGAGCTCCTTCATGCGCAGGATGTCCGGGGCCGCCCTCCCGCCCGGCCTGCGCAGCTTCAGCCCGGCCAGCAGGCGCTCGGCCTCCGCGTAGCGCCCCTGCGCCGCCAGCTCCCGGAGAGCCCCGACCCGCCGGAGCTCTTCCTGGTTGCCCCGGATGGTGCCCGTGCGCGGCTCCAGGGCGCCGAGCTCCGCGGCCGCCCGGCTGAAACGGCCCAGCGCCTCCGGCAGCTCCCGCCGGCAGTGCTCCAGCTGCCCGGACAGCATGGCCGCGAAGTCCCGGGGCCGGCCCAGGTGCAGGTGAGCGGCCCCCAGCCCGGCGAGCAGCTCCAGCCACACCCCTTCGAAGCCGTGCACCGAGAGCAGCCGTTCCAGGCCGGCATCTGGAGGGACCTCCAACAGGAAGTCCAGCGCGGTTTCGCGGGCCAGCTCCACGACTTCCTCCTCGTCGTAGCGGAAGTCCGGCGCCAGCCCGAAGCGTTCGGCGCAACCCCGGACGACCTGGGCGCAGAACCCGTCCAGGGTGTCGATCTGGGCGCGGTCGAACAGCCGCAGCTGCTCCCGCAGCAGCGGGTCCTGCGCCGCCTGGAGGCGCCGGTGGATCCGCTCGTGCATCTCCCGCGCGGCTTTCCGGGTGAAGGTGAGGGTGAGCACCTCCTCCACCCGCGCCCTGCGGCTGGAAAGCAGCCAGTAGAAACGCTCGGCCAGCACCGTGGTCTTCCCCGAGCCCGCCCCCGCGGTCACCACCGCGCTACCCGTGGCCCTGACGGCCCGCTCCTGCTCTGCGTCAAAGCGCACCGGGTGGCTCCCTCACCAGGTAGCGGTCGCGGCACACCTCCCGCAGTCGGCACAGCCGGCAGTCCTGGGCCGGCGCACCCGGGTGGGGCAGCGCGAAGCGGCCCGCCGTTACCGCATCGGCCATGGCGCGCACCCGGCGGCGGAGCTGCGCCATCGCCTCCCGCAGTGCGGCCCGGTCGGCCATGGCCCGGCCCCTCTGGCGCAGCACGTGGCGGTACCTGCCCTCCTCGATGGAGTAGTAGGCCGCCCCACCGACGCGCAGGCCGTGCCGTTCCATCAGGTACAGGTAGAAGGTCATCTGGAAGGAGCGCGGGCTGGGGCCGAAGATCTCGGCCCGGGAGGGCACCGTCCGTTTCTTGTAGTCCACCACGGTATGCAGGCCGCCGCGCCGGGAGATCCGGTCCATCTTTCCCCGCAGGGCGATCCCCCCCGCCGGCCACAGCCACTCCAGCCCCACCTCGGTGCCCGCCGCCTCCTGGCCCGCCATTTCCGCGAGCTCCGCCTCCAGGAACCGGTCCGCCAGCTCCGAGGCTCGCCGGCGCAGATCTTCCCATATCGGCGCGATGGGCACCGGGCCCCTGCGCTCCAGCTCGGCGAAGGCCTGCCGGCACGCCTCGGAGAGGTGGGTGCGGTAGCGTTCCGCTCCTGCCGGATCCAGTGGCCCTTCCCCTGCCAGGCGTTCCTGGAAGAGCTGGAACAGCCTGTGCATGAGCCGCCCCAGCTCCCGCGGCTTCAAGCCGGGCGTCTCCGGCTCCGGGCCCTCCACCCCCAGGCGCTGCAGGAGATAGCCGAAGGGACACTCCGTAAACCGCTCCAGCGCCGTGGGGGTGATCCGCAGCAGTCCCCGGCTGTCGCGAAAGAGCGCCGCCACCCTCTCCACCAGATCCGGACGCCGGATCGGCTGCCGGCCGTAGTCTCGCAGCCGCGGGGCCAGGCCGCTGGCCAGCGCGGCCAGATAGCCCCGGCGCTGCACCGGCAGGAGGGGAAACTCCCCCGACCCGGTCCAGGCCAGCCGCTCGCCCTCGAAGGGATCCCGACAGGAAGCGGGCGCGGAAAAATCGATCCGCCCCTGGCTCACGAACGACGCCGGCGGGAGCTGGGCGCCGAAGAGATCCTGCCGGGAGTAGCTGAAGGAGGCCGCGCCGCCCGAGAGGGCCAGGAGCCGCAGCAGGGGCCCGGCCAGCTCCTCCTGGGCGTGCGGCAGGCCCGCCTCCTCGTGGACGCTGAGGAAGGGGTAGCGGCGTAGCAGCCGGGAGGTGGCCTCCTGGGAGGCTCCCACGATGAAGTGATGCTGCGGCTCGATACCGGCGGCCACGGGGTAGGGGTACACGGGAACGCCGCCGCCCCGGCCCTGGGGCACGTAGATCCTCTCCCCCAGAAAGCCCAGCCAGAGGGCGAAGGGGGAGCTGCGGGGGGCCGCGCCCGGCAGCGCGGCGGCCTCCTGGAGCTCGGCCAGGGTGCTGAGGGTGAACTGGAAGATCGACAGCTGCTCCTCCGACCACCCGGCGGGGTCGAGAAAGAGGTGGCCGAACTCCGCGATCGCGGCTCTGAGGGCTGTGAAGTCCGCCGCCCCGTGAATCCCCCGCAGGCTGGCGGTGAGCCGGGTCCAGTAGCGGCCTAAGGAGGGGCTGCCCTCCCGCTCCAGTGCCTCACGCCACAGGTCGCGCCCGCCGCCCTGGATGCGCCCGCGCAGCACCCTGGAGGCGGTTCCCAGCCGCACCAGCAGCAGGTTGGCCCGTTCGCGGCGCCAGGGGACCGCCCGGTTGCGGAGCAGCTCTCCCACGGCGGCGACCCCGAACTCCCCGGAGACGCAGGAGTCGATCTGGGTGAACAGCCTTGCCGCCGGGTAGCGGTCCACCCGCCGCCCACCATGGAAACGCAGGGGCACCGCGCGCACCTCCGCCTCCCGGCGGAGGTAGGATTCGATCTCTTCCAGCCCCGCCACCGACACGGCCACCTCCGCCGGGTCCACCCCCTCGTCCAGGAGCTCCTCCAGCCTGGCCAGGAGCCACCCCACCTCCTCGGGGCTGGAGCGGAAGGCGCGTATCGGCGGGGGCGGCCCGGCCGGGGGCAGGAAGGTGCACTGGACCCGGCCCCGGAGCAGCCTGGAGTAGGCCGGGTAGTCTTCCAGGGTCTCCGGGAAGAAGATCCGCCACCGCTCGCCTTCCAGATCCAACCGCGGCTCCACCGCCCCAGGCTCGTACAGCCCCGCCGCCTCCAGGGTGTGCGCGTAGTCGCGGTGGATGGCCAGGAGGTCCTCTCTGCGCCCGGCGCTGGCCGCCGGCCAGGCCACCTCGACCTCCTGCACCCGGTGCAGCGTCGGAAGCAGCCGGCGCAGCAGGCCGACGAACACCAGCGGCTGCCCGCGGTGCTCCGGGGGTACCAGGCGGTGGAGGAAGGGATGGTCGCGGTTGCGCTCCAGCAGCCGGCAGGCGTAAAGCGTGCGGAACGCACGGTTGGCCGGCCGCAGGCCTTCCGGGTAGCGCAGGCAGCGTTCCTTGAACTGGTCCCAGGAGAGGAAGCGGTCCGCCAGAGCGGCCCGCCGCGGTCCCTCCTCCAGCGAGCGGCGCAGCCAGAAGCGCGCGGTGATTTCGGAAGGAAAGACCAGGCGCTCCCCGGCGCCGGGCCCCTGCGGCCCCAGAGGCGGGCGCTCGCCGGCCAGCCTCGGCGAGACCAGCTGCGAGAGGGCTCCGGCGCTCAGGTGATGAGTCTCCGCAGCAGCGGCTCGTTCTTTCGCCACTTCGGCCTGGTTTTCACACGTATGTCCAGCCGGACGGCGTAGGGGAACAGCTCCGCCAGCTCCGCCTCGGCCTCCCGCACGATGGCTCGAATGCGGTCCCCGTTCCTGCCCACCAGGATCGCCTTCTGGCTCTCCCGTTCCACGTAGATGAATCCTCGCACCCACAGCTGGCTCTCTCCGCGCATCTCCGCATCGCTCACCTCCACGTAGAGGGCGTGGGGCACCTCCTTCTTGGTGTGGTGGATCGCCCGCTCGCGGATGATCTCGGTGATGCGGAACTCCGGGCTCTGGTCCGTGTAGAAGTCCTCGGGGTAGAAACGCTGCCCCTCGGGGGCCAGCGCGAACAGCGCGGCCAGCACCTCCGGGACCCCTTCCCCGGTGAGGGCGGACAGGGGGACCACGGCGGCCGGCTCCAGGAGCTCCGCAAGTGCGGCCCGCGGGGGTTCCAGATCCCCCGAGGAGGAGTCGATCTTGTTGAGACCCACCACCACCGCCTCGCGGTGCTCCCGGAGCATCCGCATCAGCGCCCGCTCCTCTTCACCGACGGGGCGGGACACGTCCACCAGGTACAGCACCAGGTCCACCTCCTTCACGGCGTTGAGCGCCACCTCCTTGAGGTGCAGGTTCATGCGCCGCTCGGAGAGATGGAAGCCCGGCGTGTCCACGAACACCAGCTGCCCCCGGCTTTCGGTGTGGATGCCGCGAATGCGGTTGCGGGTGGTCTGCGGCACCGGCGAAACGATGGACACCTTGCCCCCGCAGACCCTGTTGACGAAGGTGGATTTCCCGCTGGAAGGCCTGCCGATCAGGCTGACGAAGGCGGCTTGCATGCTCAGTCCGGGAACCTTCGGCTGATGGCCAGGAACTCCTGCTCCACGGACAAGAAGATGTCGGTGATGGCCGGGTCGAACTGCCTGCCTCTCTGAGAGACGATTTCCTCCCTCACCCTCTCGTGCCGCCAGGGTTCCTTGTAGGGCCGGAGGTTGACCAGGGCGTCGTAGACGTCGGCCAGGGCCACGATGCGGGCGCTCAGGGGGATCTTCTCCCCCGCCAGGCCGTGAGGATAGCCCGTGCCGTCGTAGCGCTCGTGATGGTGCAGGGCCAGGGTGGAAGCCAGGGTCAAGAAGGACTGCTCTCCCAGCTCCCGGTCCGCCCGGTTGAGGATGGCCCAGCCCCACACCGTGTGGTTCTTCATCACCTCCCACTCTCCGGCGTCCAGCGGCCCGGGCTTCAGGAGGATGCTGTCCGGCACCCCCACCTTGCCGATGTCGTGGAGCATGCTGGAGATGTGGATGTCCGCCACGTAGTCCTGGCCGATGGTGAAGCTGTAGGGGTTGCGGCGGCGGATCTCGGAGGCGATCAGGCGGGAGTACTCGCAGATGCGCTGCAGGTGGTTTCCGGTTTCGGCGTCCCGGTATTCGGCAAGACGGGCCAGGGCTCGAATCGTGGCCGTCTGCGTTGCCCTCAGCGCCGAGGCGGACTCGATGATGCGGTCGTTCAGGAACTCCTGCATCTCCAGAGCCTCCTGGAGCTCCCGGTTGAGGATCATGTGCTCGGTGAGATCGAACACCACCCCGTAGACCGTCCCGTCCAGCAGCAGCGCCGAGTCCCGCACGATCAGCTCCTGTCCGTCGCCCCGGCGCACCGCGAGGGTGAAGTTGCTGATGCTGCCGTGGCGGCAGATGTACTCCAGCTCCTCCTGGCGGTAGCGCGCCTGGGGGAACAGCCCCGGCGCGCCGTTCAGCTGCTCTACCCGCTGGTAGCCGGCCAGCTGCAGGAACACCCGGTTGGCATGCAGAAAG
Source organism: uncultured Spirochaetaceae bacterium (assembly GCA_964490725.1). Classification (GTDB taxonomy): domain Bacteria; phylum Spirochaetota; class Spirochaetia; order SZUA-6; family DRHE01; genus CAZBDU01. The sequence goes on from CAZBDU010000049.1 coordinate 34,059, forward strand.
CGCCCGCTTTCCTCGGCGACGTAGAAGGGGATGGGCAGCCCGTCCAGCAGGGCCTCCAGGCCCACCGGGCCTGCTCCCGCCTCCGGGCCGCCGCCCCCGCGGGACAGCGGCTCGCCGATGCCGCTCCGCCCCTCATCGCGGGAAGCCGACTCCAGGACCTCCCGCACCCTGTCTCCCACCAGCTCCAGCTCCAGGGCGTCGTCATGGCTGCGGCCGGGCTCCACGCGCAGCGCCACCGCCCCCAGGGTCCGGCCGTCGGCGGAGCGCACCGGCCGCAGCAGCGTGGCTCCCTCCCTCCAGGGCAGCGCGTCGGCGTTCTCGAACAGCTCGCAGGGCTCCCCGCTGAGGCGGTCCAGGCAGGAGGCGTCCCTCGGAGCCGCAGCGCGCGGGTCCCGCAGGTCCAGCACCGCCGCCTCCAGGACGCCTGGAAGGCTGCGCAGCAGTCCCGCCACCTCCTCCAGCCTGGTCTCGACGGTCGGCAGGAGAGGAAGACGGCGCAGTAGCTCCACGTAGGCTTTCAGGAAGGTCCGCGGCTGCATGAGCCCCCATTATGGCCTCCCTGCCGCCGCTGGATCAATACCGTCACCGTCTTGCCAGCGCCGGAACTGCCGTACTATTGTAGGGGCGTGAAATCCAGACGTCTGCGGTCTTCGCGCCGGGCGGGTCTCGCCCGCTGCGGCGCGCTCCTGCTGGCGGCGGCAATCCTGCTGCCGCTGTCCGGCTGCAGGCCGCGGCTGTACCGGGAGACGCGCCTGTCGATGTCCACGCTGCTCACGCTCCTGGTCTCCTCCGGCGGGCGGCCGCAGTTCGACCAGCTTTTCGCCGAGGCCGACCGCTGGGCGGCGGAGTTCGACCACCGCCACCAGGGCAGCCCCGTCTGGCGGATCAACCACGGGCAGAGCGTCCATCCCCCCGCCGAGGTGCTCCGCACCCTGGAGCTGGCGAAGGAGATCGCCGCGCTCAGCGGCGGCGCCTTCGATCCCACGGTGCTTCCCCTCACCTCCCTGTGGTCCTTCGACACCGGCGGACGGCTGCCCGTCCGGGAGGAGATCCTGGAGACACTGTCCCGCATCGACTACCGGAAGCTCCAGATCCAGGACGGCCAGGTCAGCCTGCCTCCCGGCTACGGGCTGGACCTGGGGGGCATTGCCAAGGGAGCGGTGGTCGACCTGTTGGGGGCGGATCTGCTGAGGCGCGGCCTGGAAGACTACCTGATCGACGCCGGCGGGGACATCCTGGTCTCCGGACTGAAGGAAGGACGCCTGCCCTGGGGGATAGCCATCCGGCATCCCCGCAGGGAGAACTCGGTCCTCGGGGTGCTGCGCGTGGGAGAAGCAGGCGAGCGGCGCGCAGTGGTCACCTCCGGGGACTACGAGCGCAGCTTCGAGCAGAACGGGCGGCGCTACCACCACATTCTCGACCCGCACACCGGCTACCCCGCCGAGGGACTGGCCAGCGTCACCGTGCTCGCCGCCTCCTGTGCACAGGCGGACGGGCTGGCCACCGCGGCGTTCGTTCTGGGCCGGCGCGACGGCCTGGAGCTCCTGGAGAGGCTTCCCGGCGTGGAAGGGTTGCTGGTGTGGGAGAAGAGCGAAGGCGGCCTGGCCGCGGAGGCCACCACGGGCTTCCCGCTGCGGGTGGAGGAGCTGGATCTGAAGTGAACGGCGCCCGGAGCCGGGGCGCTACTTGTCCCGCCAGTACTTGTCGTAGAACAGCGCCAGGGAGCGGCGCGTCTGGTAGGGGATGAGCGCCGGATCGGTGACGATGGCCCCCGCCGCGGCGTGCCGGCACGGACAGTCGCCGCGGGAGGCGAAAGCCTGCACCAGGTCCGGAAGCAGCTGCTGCACCGCCCTGGTGTTGTCCCGCATCACCTTCAGGACCATCTCCACGGTAACGCTCTCCTCCGCCTCGTGCCAGCAGTCGTAGTCGGTGACCATGGCGATGATGGCGAAGCAGATCTCCGCCTCCCGGGCCAGCTTGGCCTCCGGCAGCGAGGTCATCCCGATCAGGTCCGCGTTCCAGCTGCGGTAGAGGAAGGACTCGGCGCGGGTGGAGAACGGAGGGCCCTCCATGCAGACCAGGGTGCCCGCGGGGTGGAAGCGCCGCCGGGACCGCTCCAGCACCGCCACGGCGCCGTCCCGCATTCCCTGGCAGTACGGATCCGCGAACACCAGATGGCCCACCACGCCGCCTCCGAAAAAGCTGTCTTCGCGGCTGCGCGTCCTGTCGATCAGCTGGTCGCAGACCAGGAAGTCTCCGGGGCGGAACTCTTCCTTCAGCGAGCCCACGGCGCTGATCGAGAGGATCTGCTCCACGCCCAGGGATTTCAGCGCCCAGATGTTGGCCCGGCACGGCACCTCCCCGGGCAGCAGACGGTGACCCCGGCCGTGGCGGGGCAGGAAAGCCACGGTCACGCCCTGGAGCTCTACCAGGGAGATCAGGTCCGAAGGCAGCCCGAAGGGAGTGGGCACCTCGATCTCCTGGAGCAGGCGAGCCTTGGGCAGCTGGTACAGTCCGCTGCCGCCGATGACCCCGATGCGTGCAGTCATGAGCCGGAAGCCTCCTTGCCGGTGCGGCCGGCGCCATCGGCATCGGCGCCGGCGGTCCCAGTGTAGCCGAAGCGGCAGGCGCAGGCAACCGCTCCCGCCCCCCGCGGGCCCGGCCTCCGGCGCAGACCCCCTCGACAACCCCCGGTTGCGGCTCTCCTGCGCGGCTGCCGGCCTCCGTTCTGTTGCTCTTTGAGCGCCTAATGACTATATTTCAGACCATGAGCGAGGAAGCACTGCAGCGGCGCCTCCAGGAGGAGGAGCAACCGAAGGCCGAGCCGGCCGGCGAGGGTGAAGGACGCCTGCTGGAGCGGATCCTCAAAACCCGCAACATCCTTCTCTCCGGCGAGATCAACAAAGCCCTTGCCGAGCGAGTGGTCCGGCAGCTGATTCTTCTGGAGGACCAGGGGGAAGAGCCCATCAAGATCTTCATCGACAGCCCCGGAGGGGACGCCGACGCGGGGTTCGCCATCTTCGACATGATGCGATTCGTCAAACCGCCGGTAATCACCATCGGCATGGGCCTGGTGGCCAGCGCCGCCGCCATCGTGCTCCTGGCCGCCCCCAAGGCGGAGCGCGTGGGCCTGCCCAACTCGCACTATCTGATCCACCAGCCCTTGAGCGGCATCCGCGGCGTGGCGACGGAGATCGAGATCCATGCACGCGAGCTCGACAAGCTGCGGCGCAAGATCAACAAGCTTATCTCCGAGGAGACCGGGCAGGAGCCGGGCAAGGTGGAGAAAGACACGGACCGGGACTACTGGATGAACGCCGACGAAGGGGTGGAGTACGGGCTCATCAACCGGGTCATCAGTCACCGGGAGGACCTGAAAGGATAGTCCAAGGGGCCCCATGCCGGCACGGCGGCTTCTGTACCTCCGGCTGCTCGCCCTCTCCCTCCTTCTGTTCACCTCGGCCTGCGCCAGCAGGGTCACGGTGATGTCCTACAACGTGGAGAATCTCTTCGATACGGTGGACAGCGGCGGTGAGTACGCCGAGTTCCGTGGCGGCCGCTGGAACCGCGAGCTGTTCGAGGAGAAGTGCGCGGCCATCGCCCGGGTGATACGGAGGGCCGGGCCGGACGTGGTGGCCCTGCAGGAGGTGGAGAGCCTGCAGGCCCTGCTGGCCCTGCGGGACCGGCACCTCCGCGGGCTGGGCTACCGCCACATCTCGCTCCTGCCTCGGGCCGGAGCGGCCACCGGCGTGGCGCTGCTCAGCCGCGTTCCGGTCCGCCGCACGCGCTTCCACGCCGTGGGGGACTGGGAGGGACAGCCGCAGCGGTCCATCCTCGAGGCCGAGCTCAGCCTGCGCGGGGCCGCCCTGGTTCTTTTCGTGGTGCACTGGAAGAGCAGGACCGGCGGTGAGGCCGAGACCGAGCCGGCCAGGGTGCTGGCCGCCAGGGTGCTGGCCGCCCGCATCCGGGAGCTGCTGCTGCGCGAGCCTTCCGCGGACATCCTGGTGGCCGGAGACTTCAACGAGGACGTGGAGGAGCACCTGAGGCGGCCGGGCGCCGCCCTGGCGGCGGGCCCCGCGGCGGCGCTGCTGGTCAC
>CAZBDU010000050.1:0-37534 GCA_964490725.1 uncultured Spirochaetaceae bacterium
TTCAGCTGACCAGTACTAATCTCCCGTGAGGCTTGACCATATTTTCCCTTTCCCTCTTCGACGACACGGCAGTGCGGTCAAGAGGAGCCGGCGCTCTTCCGGAAGGAACTTCTGTAACCATCCCGGATGAGTGTTGTTTGTTTAGTGAGAGGCTAACGACATAGGAATCGTAATTCCGAGGGCGAGTTTCACCTCCTTTCCTTGCCCTTTTTGCCTCAAAGCAGCACTTGGGGATAGACAGCGGTCTATCCCCAATTTTTTTGTCCCCGTTGCCGCTCCCTGCGGCAGGAGGGTGCTGCACGCGCGTGAGGTGAAAAAGCGTGAAGATCCTGGTCAACTGCCCTGTGCCCGCTGAGTTCAACGCCTGCCGGGAGGTCCTGGCCCTGCGGGACATCCCGCGCCTGGCCGGTTGCCGTGCCGCGCGGCGGGAGGTGAGCGGGCAGGAGGTGCTGGCCGTCGAGTCCGGGCCGGGCAAGGCGCGCGCCGCCAGCGCGGCCAGCGCCGCAATACCGGCGATGGGCTGCGACATGGTGCTGGACTCCGGCTCCTGCGCGGGAGTGGCCCCCGGCGCGGTGATCGGCGAGATCATTCTGGCGGGGGACTGCTTCGAATACGACATCTCCGGCTACGGCATTCCCTCGCGCAGCATTGCAGAGATGCATCTACCCTCCGCCTTTGCATTCCTGAGCCCCGGCGACCGGGACGCGCTGCAGCGAAGGGCCGTGGAGGAGGCCGGCGCTGCGGGGGAGCGGCTGCGCCTGGACCGCCAGCTGTGCGGGGAGTACGTCGTGCAGTCACTGGAGCGTCGCGAGCACCTCTACGGGCTGTTTCAGGCGGGCGGAGCAAACTGGGAAACCGCCGGAGTCTACGTGGCGGGCCTGCGCCACTCGCTACCGGTGCTGAGCATGCGGGTGGTGACAGATCTGGGCAACGAGCGGGCGCTGGCCGACTTCCGGCGCAACGTCCGCCCGGCCGCGAGGCGGCTGTACCGCGCCGTGGAAGCGCTGCTGGTCACGGGCTGGTTCTCGCACTTCGCCGAGCGCTGGCAGGCGGGACCGGCGGGGCGCAGCGAGCGGCTGCCCGCCTCGGTGCGGCCCTGACCGCGCCCTCGCGCCTCAGGCCGCCCCCCCTCGGGGTGCTTGCGGCCGGCCGGGGGTGTCGCTACACTGGAGGGTGACAGGCTGATTCCCGAAGGAGGAACGCTTTGTCAAAAGCATACGTGGAGACCTCCAGCTTTCTGCTGGAGGAGGTGGACGAAATGATCCAGGAAGGCTATTACCAGAGCCGCACGGAAGCGGTGAACGACGCGCTGCGGATGCTGCTCAAGCAGTACAAGCTGGCCAAGCTGCACGCGAAGGACCAGCGTTCCTTCCAGGGGGGGCTTTCCGCGGCCGAACCGGAGGGGTGACGGCCAACCGGAGCGCTGCCCGCGGAAGCCGGCCACCGGTGCCCGAGCGCGTCGAGCGGCCCGTGGCTGCGGTTTGCTGCCTCCTCGGAAGGGGACCGTGCCGTTGAAAGTGAGCTATCCTGAGAATCCCCTGGCCGTGCGCATGGCAGCCGGGCAGCTGCGGGAGCGAGGCATCTCCGATTCCCGGGTTCTGCAGGTGATGTCGGTGCTGCCGCGTCACCGCTTCGTTCCCGGCAAGAGGTCCGCAGAAGCCTATGGGGACCATCCGGTTACCATCGGCAGCGGCCAGACGATATCCCAGCCCTACATGGTGGCCCTGATGACGGAGAACCTCCGCTTGCGGGGCCACGAAAAGGTGCTGGAGATCGGCACAGGCAGCGGCTACCAGACGGCGGTGCTGGCCGAGCTGGCCCGGGAAGTGTGCACCATCGAGCTGGTGGAGCCGCTGGCCCGGCGTGCCCGAAACCTGCTCACGGAGCTGGGCTACCACAACATCCGCTTCTGCGTGGGGGACGGCAGCGGCGGCTGGCCGGAGGAGGCGCCTTTCGACGGCATCCTGGTGGCCGCGGCCGCCCCTCGAGTTCCCGGGGCGCTGAAGGCGCAGCTTTCGGACAACGGCGTGCTGGTCATCCCGGTGGGGGAGACGCGAAGCTACCAGACGCTGACCATCATCCGGCGCATCGGCGCCAGCTTCGTGAAGCAGGACAGCATCGGCTGCCGCTTCGTTCCCCTGGTCTCGGAGAACTGAAGGCCGCGGGCCGCAGGGGCCGCGGACTCTACGCTTCCACGCTATTGAAAAACCGCCGGGAGTTCTCTATCCTACTATGCGGTAGGAGGAGCTATGTCGACGGGCGACGGCAGGCTGCAGCTGGTGACCTTTCAGCTCGGCGCAGAGAAGTACGGCATCGACATCATGGACGTGAAGGAAATCCAGAGGCTCGTGGAAATCAGGTCCATACCCAACGCTCCCGCCTACGTGGAAGGGATTCTCAACTTGCGCGGCAACATCATCCCCGTGATCAACCTGCACCAGCGGTTTCACTTCAAGAAGGCGGCCCTCACCGAAGAGGACAGGCAGCTGGGCGGCATCATCGTCCTGCGCATCAACAAGATGCTCCTGGGGGTGATCATTGACCGGATCTCCCGGGTGGTCAGCGTCGAGGGCAAAATGGTGCAGCCGCCGCCGCAGATGATCTCCGGCATCGGCAGGGAGTTTATCCAGGGCGTCATCAAGGAGCAGGAGGGCTACCTGATCGTGCTCGACATCCGCCGCCTGTTCAATCCCGCCGAGCTGCAGAGAATCACGAGCATCCGAGCGTAGGGAGCCTTCCGTCCGTGTCCATGACCCCCTTCAGGCCGACTCTCCGACGCCGGGACTTCAACAGCGTGCTGGACTGCCTGGTTTCGGACCGCATCGGGGCGGGCTCGTTGAGCCGGGAGCTGGCCGCCGAGCTGGCCCGGAGCCTCGGCGTGGCCGGTGGCTACTGCCTGGCCACGTACTCCGGGGCCGTCACCTCCGCGCTGCGCGCCGTGGGCGTGGGCCCCGGAGACCGGGTGGTGCTTTCGGCGCTGGCTCCCTCGCTGCACCTCGGGTGTCTGGCCGCGATCGGCGCCGAGCCCCTGGTCACAGACGTGGAGGCGGACACGGGGCTGCCGGATCTGGCGGAAGCGGAGCTTCAGGCCGCCTCCGGCGCGCGGGCGCTGCTTCTGCACTATCCCCTGGGACAGGTTCCCCGCGGGGCGGAGCTGTTCAGCCTGGGGCTGCCGGTGGTCGAGGACATCTCCCAGGCGCTGGGCGGCAGCGTGGAGGGGCAGCGCTGCGGCGCCCTGGGGCAGGCGGCCGTGCTGTCCCTGGCGCCGGAGGGGATCATCACGGCCGGGGGAGGGGCGGCGGTGCTGATGCGGGAGCGTTCGGGACTGCGGGCGCTGCGTTCCGTGCTGGCGCCCCTTCACCCGGAGTCGTTGCTGCCGGACATGAACGCGGCGCTGGGCAGCGCCCAGCTGAGGCGGCTGGAGCGCTTCCTCAGCTCCCGCCGGGAGATTGCCGCGGCCTACCGCCAGGCCATCTCCCGCTCGCGCCATCGGAGCTTCCCGTGGGACGAGGAGGCCCAGGGGGTGGATTTTTCCTTTCCGGTGATCGTGCGGGACAGCCTGAATCAGGTTCGCGCCTATGCCACGAAGCACGGCGTGGAGACGATCCTGCCGTTTGCCGACGCCCTGCTGGCGGTGGCCGGCGTGGGTGCGGGGGGGCTGGAAGCCGGGCAGGCCGTCTCTCCCGCGGGGGCTTTCGCCCCGGCGGCGCAGGCGGCGGATCCGGCCGGCGGGGAGTCCGTGAGGGAGACGGGGGATGCACCCGCCGGGACGGCAGACCTCACCCGCTGGCCCAGGGCCACGGACCTGATGCGGCGCTGCCTGCTTTTTCCCCTGTACCCGGCGCTGGGCAGGCGCGATGTCCAGCTGGCCGCGAAGGTGCTGTCCTCGCTGCCCTGAGGCCTGTCATCCGGTCAGCTTTACAAAGCGCGGCCTTGGGGGCTATAGTGAATACTTGGCAGCCCCGCATCATGCCGGAAGGGAGCGGCCGGCAGATCTCTATGAAAATCGAAGTCCGCAACGTCGTCGTCGTCGTTAACTCATTGAAGGAGGAGGTGAACAACCTTCTTCCCGAGGTGAGGGACTATGTCGAGAGCCGTGGCAGCAAGACGCAGGTGATACCCGTGGACAACGCGGAGGCGCTTCCGGCGCCGGAAGGACGGTTGGACCTCGCCATCACCCTGGGCGGAGACGGGACGCTGCTGTACGGCGCCCGGCTGGTGGCTGGTCGCGGTGTGCCCATCCTGGCGGTCAACCTGGGGGATTTCGGATTCATCACCGAGATCTCCCGCAACGAGTGGCGCGAAGCCCTGGAGAAGTACCTGGCGGGCCAGTTGGGGATCAGCCGCCGCATCATGTTCACCGCCGAGGTGATGCGGAGCGGGCGGATCGTCGCCGAGTATACGGGTCTGAACGACGCGGTGATCCGCTCCAGCGCCTTCTCGCGCATCATCCGCCTGCGGGTGCACCTGGCGGGCACCTTCGTCGTGCGCTACCGGGCCGACGGGGTGATCGTGGCCACCCCTACCGGGTCCACGGCCTACTCGCTGTCCGCGGGCGGGCCCATTCTGCATCCCGGGATGGAGGCCCTGGTCCTCAACCCGATCTGCCCGTTTACCCTATCCAACCGCCCGGTGGTGGTCCCCGCCTCGGAAAGCCTGGTGGTGGAGGTGGAGGACAGACAGCGCTCCAGGGTCATCCTGGTGGTGGACGGCAGGGACGGATGCCAGCTTCAGGCCGGCGACAGGGTGGCGTTCAGGCGCAGTCCCAGCGACACACTGATCATCCTGTCGGACAAGCGCAATTTCTACGAGGTGCTGCGGGCAAAGCTCAACTGGGCGGGTGAGCCGAATGCTTGAGGAGCTGACCATCCAGAACTACGCCCTCATCGACAGGCTGCGCGTGCAGCTGGGCCCGGGGCTCAACATCTTCAGCGGCGAGACCGGGGCGGGCAAATCCATCATGATCGGCGCCCTGGGCGTCCTGCTGGGCGTGAAGGCCGACACAGGCTCCATCCGCACCGGGGCGGAGGAGCTGGCGGTGTCCGGCGTCGTGAGGATGGACGGCAACGCCGAAGCGCTGGCCTGGCTTTCCTCCCGGGGAGTCGAGCCGGAAGAGGACAGCATCATCATTCGCCGGGTGGTCCGCCGCACGGGGCGCAGCTCCGTGTTCGTGCAGTCCACCCCCTTCACCCTGTCCGATCTCAGGGAGCTCACCGCCTTCCTGTTCGACCTGCACGGCCAGCACGAGCACCAGTCGCTGCTGGAGCCGGACAACCATCGCCGTCTCCTGGACCGGTTCGCGGGCTGCACGGAGCAGGTGGAGCAGTTCGCGGCCCTGCATTCCAGGCTGGTGAAGGCCCGGGAGCGGCATGCCAGTCTCCTGGCCAGCGAACGAGAGCGCCTGCGGCAGATGGACCTGCTGCGGTTCGCGATCCAGGAGATCCAGGAGGCCCGCCTGGTGACGGGGGAGGAGGAGGAGCTGGACAAGGAGCACCAGATCCTGGCCAACCACGAGCGGCTGGTGAGCGTTCTCGAGGAGATCCGCTCCGCCATGGGGGAGAGCGGCCTTGCGGCGCTGCGCAAGAGCCGCTCCGCCATGGTGGAGCTGCTCCAGATCGATCCGCAGCTCGAGCCTCTCTCCCGCCAGCTGGACAACGCCTTCTACGAGCTGGAAGACTTCAGCGAGAGCCTGGCGCGCTACGCGGCGGGGGTGGTCTTCGATCCGCGCCGCCTGGCCCAGGTGGAGGAGCGCCTCGGGGTGCTGCGCCGGCTGGAGAAGAAGTACGGCTCCTCCATCGAGGAGGTCCTGGCCTTCTCGGAGCGCAGCCAGCAGGAGCTGAAGGACATCGAGAACTGGGAAGAGTCCAAGGGCGAGCTGGAAGCGGAGATCGCCGCCCTGGAGCGGGAGCTCCGCGAGCGGGCGGCCTCGCTGACCGAAGGGCGCACCGCCGCCCGGGAGGTCCTGCAGGGACGGGTGGAGGCGGAGCTGCGGCAGCTCGGCATGCCCAAGGTGCGTTTCCAGGTCGACATCCGGGAGCGGACCAACGAGGCGGGCCGGCCGGTGTACACCGCCACCGGCAAGGATCGCGTGGAGTTCATGATCTCCGCCAACCTGGGGGAGCCGTTCAAGCGGCTGGCGCAGATCGCCTCGGGAGGGGAGCTGTCCCGGATCATGCTGGCCATCAAGACCGTGCTCGCCGAGTCGGACCAGGTCAACACCCTGGTGTTCGACGAGGTGGACGCGGGGATCGGCGGCGAGGTGGCGCTGGCGGTGGGGGAGCGGCTGAAGCTGCTTTCGCGGCACAAGCAGATCCTCTGCATCACCCATCTTGCGACAATCGCCGTGCGGGCCGATAATCACATCAGGGTGGAGAAGCACACCAGGGAGCAGCGCACGGTGACCAGGGCGGAGACGGTGGGCGGGGCGCGCCGCCGGGAGGAAATCGCCAGGATGCTGGCGGGGGATCGCACGGGAGAGGCTTCGTTGAAACACGCCGAGGAGCTCCTGCGGCGCTACGGCGGATCGGGACGGAAAGATGGCTGAGAAGATCAGCGCGGAGGCCAAACGGCGCTACGCCGAGAAGCTGAAGGAGTACAAGAGCGTCGCCGAGGACATCCTGTCCCAGGCCCGCAAGACCGAAGCGCAGATTCATGAAGCGGAACGCGAAGGCCAGTCCGAGGGCTCGCCGGTGCTGCAGACCGCCGCGGTGCTGCGTGTGGCGCTGGGGGGCCAGTACCTGAATCTGGTCTCCTACTACACCCTGATGAACGAGCTCTCCTTGAGCCTTCTGGGCATCAAGAACGAAGGCTACCTGAACGAGGCCAGGAAGTGCTGCTACAAGAGCATCATCTGTCTGGAAGAGGTGGTCTCCTCCTTCGTGGATGCGCCCTTTTCCGAGTACCAGAAGGGCCTGGACGCCATCCGGGAGATCGACGATCCGCACCGCTACGCCTTTCTGCAAAAGATGGGCTTTGCCATCGATTCGGTGATCGAAGGCTTCGGGGAGAACTCCAAGTGGAAGTGGTCGTTCGTGGAGCTGCAGGGGCGCTACGCGGTGATCGCCAAGAACCTGATCCACATGAAGACCTTTCTGGCTCAGCTGGACCCGCGCGTGGAAGGCTACGCCGAGCGGGTGGCGCACCTGAACCTGGCCAAGCGGCTGCTGCAGCAGGCCGCCGATCGCTACCGGGAGAAGTACGAGCTGTCCACGCTGCGCCTGGATGACATCAAGCAGGCCATTCTCTTTCTGGCGGCGCTGAAGAGGCTGCACGTCCTGCTCGGCGAGGCGGAGGAGGCCGAGGTGGTCAAGAGGAAGATCGACATCTGGAAGGCCAAGATGGAGGCGGATCACAAGAAGCGGGAGGATGCGCTGAAGCTGGCCAGGCTGCAGCGCAGCCAGGACTCCCGGAGCTGATCCGCCGGCCGCCTCCCCCGTCGCGGCGGCTCAGGAGCCCTTCAGGTGGTGGAGTGAATCGTAGGGGTACAGCTCGCCCATCGTCCTCTCGGCGCTGCCGCCCCTGCCGGCGTATACCACGGGAGTGGCCGGTGGCAGGAACTCGCTGAGCGCCTGGCGGCAGGCGCCGCAGGGCGGCACGGGCTCCTCGGAGTCCGCGGTGAAGACCGCCAGGGCCAGGAACTCGCGCCTGCCGGAGCTCACCGCGGCAAACAGGGCCGTGCGCTCGGCGCAGTTGGTCAGCCCGTAGGAGCGGTTTTCCACGTTGGCCCCGCTTACCACGCTGCCGTCGGCGCACAGCAGCGCAGCCCCCACCCGGAATCGAGAGTACGGAGCGTAGGCCCCCTGTGCAGCGCTGCGCGCGGCGGCCAGCAGCTTCTCGCGGTCGATCATCTGTCTTCCCCGCCTCCTCCCCTTCGTTGACATACGGCAGCTGCCATTATAGGATAATCGTGTGCGGCGGCAAGGGTGGCGTCCGACAACGCATGCGCCGGGCTCGAGGCCACCGGGATTCCGCCGCGGGGTCGGTGACGAACGGCCCGCCGGCGTGGCGACGCCGACGGCTTCTGCGACGAAGGTGAAGCATTCCCTCAAGGCGGCATGAGCGGCTACAGCATATTCCGTAAGAAGCGCAAGAGAAGAGGGTGGCTGGCGGTGGCCCCGCTGCTGGCGGCGGGCTACCTGCTGGCGGCACCACCCCCCGGCGGCGAGGAGGTCCGGCTGCGCCCGGGCTGGGCGCTGAGCCTGGCCGACCGCGAGTCCTTCACCGCCGAAGCCTCCCCCGGGGCGGCGCACTGGTTCCGGGCGGGTAGGAGCTTCGGCTACTTCGAGCCGGACGGACACCTGCTGTACGTGGGGCAGGTGCTGCACCGGGTGGCGCTGTCGGCTTCCGGGTTCATCAACTACGGCAAGGTCCCCGAGCGCTTCGTCTTTCGCGACGTGAAAGGCAATCTGCAATACAGCTTCCAGAGCTACGGCTATCCGGTGCTGGATCCCAGCGGAGAGGTGCTGATGCTGGTGTCCAGCGATCGGACGGGCCTGCGGAGGGTGACGCGCGACGGCGAGGTGGTCTGGCAGGCCAGCTTTGCCTCTCCCATCACCAGCCTGGCCCTACGAGGGGGAGAGGCGCTGGCGGGTCTTCTGGGCGGCTCGCTGTACTATCTGGGCGAGAAAGGCCAGGTGCTGCTGGAGTTCTCCCCCGGGGGGAGCCGGCTTCCGGTGATCCTGGGGGTGGCCGTACAGCCCGCGGGGGAACAGATCGCGGTGATCTCCGGCATCGATCCGCAGAGGTTGACGGTGATCGGCCGCGAGGGGCGTCAATTCGAGCCGCGGTTCGGCTTTACCCTGGAAAGCGATTTCCGGCGGGAGACCATGATGCGCTACACCGAGGACGGCCGCTACCTGCTGCTGGAGTCGGCCGGCGGAGTGGGCCTGGTGGATCTGCGCCGCCGGCGCCTCCACGAGGTGGCCGTCCCCGGCAGGGTGGTGGCGCTGGAGCCCCTGGACCGGGCCGGGCTGGTGGCGGTGGCCTCCCGCGCGCAGGGTGGCGGCGAGCTGGTCCTGGTCAGACCGCCGGACATGGTGGTGCTCAGGAGCCGCCTCCCGGCGGCCGGCGCGACCCTGCGCGCCGAAGAGGGCGCCCTGTTCGTCGGCCTCCCGGGGTACCTGCTGCGGGTGGACCTGGCGGAGCTCGAACGATGAGCGCCCTTCTGCGGCGGGCGGTTCTCCTGGCCGCGGCCCTGGCGGCCCTGCCGGCCGGTGCGTTCGACTGGCCGCTTGAGAAGATCGTGGTGACCGGCACCTTCGGAGAGAGCCGCGGGGATCATTTCCATCTGGGGGTGGATCTGGGCGGGGGTGAGCAGGAGATTCATCCCATCTCGCCGGGAGAGGTGGTTTTCCGCTACGACGAAGCGGCGGACTACTCCAGCGTGCCCACCGGGCTGGGCAACTTCATGGTCCTGGCCCACCAGGGCGGCATCCGCTCGCTGTACGCTCACATGAAAGACGGCACCATGAACCAGGCAAGCACCCGCTTCGAGCTCGGCGAGTCTCTCGGGGTGGTGGGCGACACGGGTTACTCCCTGGGCCGCCATCTGCACCTGACCATCATCGATTCGGAGATGAACACCGTCATCAACCCCCTGGCCGTGCTGCCGCCTCCGCGGGACGCACAGCGGCCGGTGGTGGAGAGCATCCTGCTGCGCGAAGGCGGGCAGCTCAGGCCGGTGTCCGGCGGAGAGGTGGTGGCGCCGGGGGAGGTGGAAGTCCTGGCGGTAGCCTACGATCTGCGTGCGGACGTGTCCTATCGCTGGCGCATGGCCCCCTACCGCCTCTCCCTGTACCAAAACGGGCGGGAAGTTCACAGCGTCCTCTTCGACTCTTTCCGGGAGCAGAGCCCGGAAGCCCGCGAGTCCTTCGGCGGGACGGAGGTGCCCCGCGAGCTCGCCGCCGGGGGCGAATCCTTCGATCAGATCTACGCCGGGGAGTGGCTGTACAGGCTGGGCCGGCTGACCCTGGTGCCGGGGGAGAGCACGCTGGCGGTCTTCGTGCGGGACTTCGCCGGCAACGAGGCGTCCCGGGAAGCGGTAATCCGGGTGCGCGAGCGGTGAAGACCTATTCGGTGGGCCCCGGCGGGGAGCGTACCCGCCAGGTGGCCTGCTGGTCGTGCGGATCCGGGCACTCCAGGAGCCTGTGGAAGGGAGAGGGGTTTCGCTTCGTGCGCTGCGCCGGCTGCGGGTTGGTTTACCAGAATCCCCAGCCGGTGTTCCAGGACCTGAAGGGCCGCTACGCTGAACGGTACTTCCGCTACGAGCTGGCCAACGAGCGCAACTTCCACCGTCTCATGGAGCTGGGTCTGGAGGATATCCGCTTCCACCAGCGCTCCCGGGGCCTGGCCGCTCCGCGGCGGTTCCTGGACGTGGGCTGCGCCACCGGCCTGCTGCTCGCGGGCATGCGCGAGCGCGGCTGGGAGGTGCGGGGCGTGGAGCTGTGCCGGGAGTCCGCAGAGTACGGCATCCGCACCAGGGGAGTGGAGATCGCCGTGGGAACGCTCCAGGAGGCCGCTTTCCCGGAGGGTTTCTTCGGGGTGGCGCATTTCTCCCACCTGATCGAACACCTACCCGACCCTCCGGCGTTCATGCGCGAGGTGCATCGAATACTCGTTCCGGGCGGCTGGATGGTCGTGGTGACTCCCAACGTGAACGGGCTGCAGGCCAGACTGTTTCGCGAGCGCTGGCGGTCGGCCATCGCCGACCACCTGACGCTGTTCTCCGCCGGGACCCTCAAACGGCTGCTGGAGAGAAGCGGCTTCGAGGTGCTGGCCCGCAAGACCTGGGGGGGGCTGGCCCAGGGGACGGCTCCGGCCTGGCTCAAGCGCCCCGCGGACGTTCTGGCGAAGCGGCTGGGATTCGGGGACGTGGTTCTGTACTGGGCGCGCAGGGTGTGACTGGCCTTTCGGTCATTGCCCGTCGGGGGCGAAGAAGCGCTCCTTGAAGCGCTCCACGTTGATCTCCAGCAGACCGGCCAACCTGATCAGGAGGCGGATGGTTTCCAATGAGCCCAGGTCGCCTCGCTCGCGCAGCTCCTGGTGGGCCCGCGGCAGCTCCCTCTGCAGCAGCTCGAAGACGACGTTTTGCGCCCGGGTCAGCTCGGGCTGCAGGCCGATGCGGCGGCAGCTTTCTACGATCTGGGCGATCCGCCTGATGCGTTCGGCCGGCAGGCCGTCGCCCAGGCCTTCGCTCATCGTTGCCAGCAGGCCGGACAGACGGCGCTCCAGGAACTCCTGGTTCACGCTGAGCCGGTTTGCCTGCATGAGCTGCACCAGGGCGCCGATCTGGGGGAGGTCCCTCTCGAAGAACTCAGGTGTAGGACGCGTGGTGATCCGCTCGATGAGGATCTCCAGGGTGAGCTCGGCAAGCTTGACCAGCCGCGGAGGCAGCGCGCCGTGGGTGGAGATGGAATAGGCGAACTCCAGCAGGGCGCGGATCTCCGCCACCGACTGCGGGACAAAGGCGTAGATGGGGGCGACCAGGCGGTCGGCCAGCCTCCTCAGAAGGGCGGTCTTCCATGCCGCCGGCAGGTCCGAGAGCAGGGAAGCCGGGGGGCCGCCGGTCTGCCCGAAGCTGCTCACCCGTTCCTCCTCGCCGTCTCCATCGGTTCTGGTGAGCCGCAGCGGGTACCGGTTCGACTCGTCGATGTGGAAGCGGAAGGAGCCGCGTTCCAGAAACGGAAAGCGCTCCACGGTCAGCGTTCCCTCCACCTGCGCGTCCTCCTGGCGGAAGCCCGGCTCCGCAGCGCGGAAGCAGCCCAGGCTCTCCTCCCGCGCCTGCCCGTCGAGCAGCCACCGTATCACGAACAGGGCCGCGCCACAGAACAGATCGCGGCGCTGTTCCAGCACCCGCCGCTGCAGGATGTCCGCACCGCTTCCTTCGCGCTGCAGGTTGCTGCGGGCGGTCTCCAGGTCGGCCTGCAGCCCTTCCAGGAGCCGCTCCTCGGTGAACGGCTGGGCCAGCTCGGCGGCCCGCACGGCGTAGGCCAGGCCCTGCACCGTCTCGATCCCGGAGAGGTCGGCGAAGAACCAGGCGCAGGAGGTGAACATGAACAAGCCCATCCTCTGGCTCTCCAGCAGGGAGAACAGGACGCGGGCGTTGCCCGCATCGTTCGGTACCCGGTCGATCCAGCGCGCGGCGAACTCACCGGGGCTCTGCGCCCCGGTGAGGACCGCGCCGTACTCGTTGCGGATTCTCCGCGGCGGGGCGCTGGCCAGGGCCGCGATGCGGCGCCGGTACACGGCGTCCAGCGCTGCCTGCAGCCTGAGCAGAGCCTGCCTGAGGGGTTGCCGCCACTTCTGGTTCCATCCCTCCCGACCGCCGGTGCTGCAGCCGCAGTCCCGAAACCAGCGGCCTACTCCGTGGGAGCAGCTCCAGGAGGTGCCGAGCCCCTCCTCTCCCTCCTTCAGGCGCACCAGATACCGGGGGGGGAACTCTTCCAGGTATGCCGCGTAGTTGGTGAGCTGAAACTCCTGGCCCGTCTGGACGCGGCGGAGCAGGGCCGCCAGGCACATGTCTCCGAAAGGCTCGTGATGTCCGTATACCTCGCCGTCGGTGGCGACATTGACCAGTCTCTCCGGCCGGGAGGCCTGGCGGAGCTCCAGCAGCCGTTCGTAGAGCTCATCGGCGTCTCGCAGGTAGTGCTCGAAGGAGATGCCCTGGGCCAGCTCGTGATTGTAGAAGAAGGCCGCGATGGATCCTGAGGGCCGGTCGATGCGGTAGGCGCGGTCCGAAGGAATCGGGGCGCCGCCCAGGTTCTTCCACCTGCTCGCCCCGAGCGGGCAGTAGCTGGCGGCCTGCCAGGGGGACAGGATTACGAACTTCATCCCGGCGGCGATCAGCGCGTCCAGAACCTGGCCGCTCACCGCCGTCTCGGGCAGCCACATTCCCTCGGCGGCGCGGCCGAAATGCGCGGTAAAGTCGGAAAGCCCCCAGCGGATCTGCGTCTCCATGTCTTCGGGGGAGCAGAGGGGGAGGATGCTGTGATTGTAGGCCTGGGCGATTGCGTTGCCGTGGCCTGCGTTGGCAGGTCGGCTGGCCCGGTCCGCGTCGATGATGCGGGCGTGCACCTGGGGCGCGTGCTCCTTCAGCCACTGCATCAGGGTGGGGCCGAAGTTGAAGGAGATGCTGCGGTAGTTGTTGGTGATCTCGTGGATCTTGCCCTGAGGGTCCAGGATGCGGGATGCGGCGTTGGCGGCGTAGCACTCCTTGGTGATGCGCAGGTTCCAGTTCTCGTAGGGCGCCGCGGAGCCGTGATGGGGGACCAGCCCCGTCCAGGGATTCTCCCTGGGAGGCTGGTAGAAGTGGCCGTGGATGATCAGCCGGTTCCTCATCGGCCGATTCTGCTCCGATTGCCCCGCCTTTGTAAAGGCGGCTCGCCCGGGGCCCTCACGGGTCGAACAGGAGCGTCTCTGCGACGCCCAGGGCGGCAGCCACGCGGCGGGCCACGTTCTGGTTTAGCCAGTGCGGCTGGTGCGCGTCGGAGCCCAGGACAAAGGAGAAGCGGCGACGGAAAGGCGCCAGCTTCCGCTGCCAGTCGTCCCGCCAGACGTAGCGATTGTTGATCTCGATCAGGCAGCCCGCCGGGACTCTGGCCAGGTCGGTCCCCAGGGCCATGGGGTGGGCGACGATTACGGGGCGCCCGACATCCAGAAGGGTCGCCGCCCCCCGGTAGTCCGCCGTGGTGTCGCGGCAGTGATAGACGAAGTAGTCCACCGGCAGCCGCCGGGCGGTGGAGACCCAGGAGGCGCCGTTCACCTCCACGCCCAGCTTCAGGCCATGACGGCGCACCTCGGCGGCGTAGGCCGGGAACTCCTTATGCACGGCCTCGAGGTGATCGCTGATTCCGGCAACCCGGGCGTGTCCCATCCAGCCCACCAGGGCCACGGTCTGCTCTGGAACGACGGCGCCGTCCATCCGGGAAAAGACCGTGTGCACGTGCAGATCCTGGGCGCAGGCGGGGCCCGGCCCCGCGGGGTGGGGGTGGGTGTCGCTCATGATCGCGTACCATACCGCGGCGGCGGCCGGCTGGACAAGGGAGGACGCGGACCGGTTGACACTTTTTTTGGGATCGTCTTAGGATTGTTCTACGCCGGCAGGCGGGAGGCCGGCGACGAGTGGAGGTCCTAATGACCAGAGAACGCCTCCAGTCGATCCCGCTGGAGGAGCTTCAGAGCCTGGCCCGGAAAGAAGGACTGGACACCTCGGAATGCGGGGACCACGCCGCCCTGGTGGAGCTCATCCTGGAGAGCTACGAGGAGGGCCGGCGGGACAGGTCCGAGCAGAACAACTCCTCGGTGCGGGTGGAGGAGACCAAGTTCGAGGTTTCCGAGGACGAGGAGTTGGAGCTTTCCGACGAGGACGCGTGTCCGATCCCCCATCGCTACAACGAAAGCCGGATCGTTCTCATGGTTCGCGACCCCCGCTGGGCGTTCGCCTACTGGGACCTGGAGGACCAGAAGGCCGCCTCGGTGCACCAGCGGGAGGATTTCGAGCAGCTCGTGGTTCGCGTCTACGATGTGGAGGGCGTGGAGTTCAACGGCCTCAACGCCCACTCCTTCTTTGACATCCCGGTGCAGTTCACGGACTCCAACTGGTACATCTATCTGCCGAAGGAGGACCGTTCCTACCTGCTGGAGCTGGGATACATCGCCGCCGGCCGGTACCATTGCCTGATCCGTTCCAACCAGGTCCGCACGCCCCGCAGCACCTTCTCCGAGCAGCGGGACGGGGAGTGCTCCGGCGAGGAGGCGCTGCTCTGCCAGCTGGAGGAGCTCGGCGCCCTGAAGGGCTTCTCCAGCGGCCAGCTCATTCCCCAGCGAATCAGCGCGGTCGGCAGGGGGTGACGGTGTCCCCCGGTTACCTGGCCCTGGTTCTGCATTCGCATCTGCCCTTTGTACGCCATCCCGGCCAGGAGCGCATCCTGGAGGAGGACTGGCTCTTCGAGGCGATCTCGGAAACCTACATCCCGCTTATGGGGGTGTTCGAGCGGTTGGAGGCCGACGGGGTGCCCTTCCGGCTGACCATGTCGGCCTCCCCGACGCTGACGGAGATGCTGCAGGACACCCTCCTGCAGGAGCGCTACGTTCGCCACCTGGAGCGGCTGATCGAGCTGGCGGACCGGGAGGTGCACCGCACGCGGCATGATCCCGAGCTGGCCGAGGTGGTGCGGCTGTACCAGAGCCGCTTCCGCAGCTGCCACCGGGACTTCACCGGGAAGTACGCGCGGAACCTGCTGGTGCCGTTGCGGCACTTCCAGGACGAGGGCTTCCTGGAGATCATCACCACCGCGGCCTCTCATGCGTTCCTGCCCCTGCTGCAGCCGGTGCCCAAGGCGGTGCGGGCTCAGGTGGAGGTGGCGGTCCGCACGCACAGGCGCAGCTTCGGCAAGGCACCGCGGGGCTTCTGGCTGCCGGAGTGCGGGTACTACCCGGGCGTGGAGGAGGAGCTGCGGCCCCACAACCTGGAGTATTTCTTCACCGAGGCTCACGGTATCCTCTACTCCGAGGTCAGGCCCCGGTTCGGAGTGTACGCCCCGCTGTATTGCGAGAACCTGGTGGCCGCCTTCGGGCGCGATCCGGAGTCCAGCAGGGCCGTCTGGTCGGCCGAAGACGGCTACCCCGGGCATCCGGTCTATCGCGAGTTCTACCGCGACGTCGGCTTCGAGCTCCCGCTGGACTACATCGGCCCCTACGTGCATCCCGGCGGCGTGCGGGTGAACACCGGCTTCAAGTACTACGCCATCACCGGCCCCGGCGAGGACAAGCGGCCCTACAACCGCCGGGCCGCCCTCAGGAAGGTGGAGGAGCACGCCGAGCACTTCCTGAGCTCGCGGCTGCGCCAGATCCAGACCCTGGGGACCGAGATGGACCGCCCGCCCCTGGTGGTCTGCCCCTACGACGCGGAGCTGTTCGGCCACTGGTGGTTCGAAGGGCCGGAGTGGGTGGAAAGCCTGCTGCGCCGCATGGGCCAGGACGACCGTGGCCTGGAGATGGTGAGCCCCAGCGACTACCTGCGCCGGCATCCGGACAATCAGGTGAGCAGGCCCTGCTTCTCCAGCTGGGGCAACCAGGGGTACGCCGAAGTCTGGCTGGACGGGAGCAATGACTGGATCTACCGCCACCTGCACAAGGCGTCGGAGAAGATGGCCGATCTGGCCGCGCGCTTCCCCAACGAAAAGGGCATCCGGCGCCGGGCGATCAACCAGGCTTTCCGGGAGATGCTCCTGGCGCAGGCATCGGACTGGGCGTTCATCATGAAGACGGGAACCACCGTGCCCTACGCCGTGCGCCGGACGAAGGAGCACATCCACAACTTCAACCGCATCTACACCGCCCTGATGAATAACCAGATCGAGCAGGAGTGGCTGCTCGGTGTGGAAGGCAGGAACAACCTCTTCCCCGACCTGGACTACCGCATCTTCAACGTCCCCGCCTGAGGCTGGACGCCCCGGTGGCCCTACTTCTCGATGCTCAGCAGCTTGTCGAACTTGATGAGCTGAAAGGTGTTGTACAGCGAGTCGCTGCACCCCCTGATGCGGATGGTCCTGTCCTGCTCGGCGAGCTTCTTGCGGAACAGGAGGATCTTGCCGATGCACGAGGAGTTGATGGAGCTCACCTCGGCCAGGTCAAGGGTGATGGTCTTGTGCGGTCCCGCCGCCAGCTCTTCCAGGTGCTTCTGAAACTCGTTGGCGGGCTCTCCGTTGAGCGGCCCGCTGATCTGGAGGACCATTTCCTCCTTGGACACTTCCTTGCTGAGAAACATATCCTCTCCTCCGTGGTTGTCGTAGACCCCCTGCGCTCAAAGCTATCCCCTTTGGCCCCGTTTTGCAAGGTTGCCGCTACTCCTCGCCGCCGTCCTCCCCTGCAGGCTCCCGGTTCCCGGCGGAATCCTCCGCAGGCTTGCGGTTGCTTTCCACGATCTGGAAAGGCCGCAGGCGGACGGCCTGAGATTCGTCGTCGAGCTCCTCGATCAGGCTGACGGTCTGAAAGGGGATCATGAGGTGCCTGGCCGACCCGAAGGCCTTCTTGATCTCGTCCTCCAGAGGGTTGATGATCAGCTTCTTGCCCTTGGGGAAGACCATGTCCTTGATCGACACGAAGTAGGGATGCGTCAGATCCAGGCTCCGCGCCGTCAACTGGATCTCTTTGTCTTTCCATTTGAAGTGCACACGATACAGAGACAACGTTGAAAGCTCCCGCTGGCCCCACCATACACCCAGCGCCGGAGAAAGGTCAATTTCGTATTTTGCCCAACGCATATGTAGTAGTTGCGCTGCCCGGGATGCGTTTTTGCGAATTCCCGCAGCAGGGATTATTGACAATCCGTCCGCCAGAGATATAGTGGATGTCAGGGTGGGGAAAAGTGGGGGAGAATGGCAGAAATGTGGGGAATTGACCCTTGATCACGGGGGAATTTCGCTACTCCCTGGACGAGAAGAACCGGCTCATGATCCCGGCCAGGATCCGGGCGGAGATTCCGGGCAGCTCGGTAGTGCTGACCAGGGGAGTGGAGAAGTGCCTGTGGCTGTTCACCCATGAGGAGTGGCACCGCATCTCCGGGAGTCTGATCGGCTCCACGTCGCTGTTCCAGGAACGGGCCAGGCTGATGCAGCGCTGGATCATCGCGCCGGCGCAGGAGACCGAGATAGACCGCTCGGGCCGGATCATCATCCCCCCCACCCTGAAGGAGTTCGCCGGGTTGAAGAAGGAATGCATCGTTCTGGGTATCCAGAGCTACATGGAGATCTGGGACGAGGAGAGCTACCTCCGCTATCTGGAGGACAACGAGAGCAAGTTCAAGGAGGCGGCGGAAGCGATAGGGAACAAGATAGCCTTGTAGGGGTCTTCACTGGATGTACGTGCACACACCGGTGCTGCTGGATGCGGTTCTGGCGCTGCTTGCGCCTCCGCCGGGACCGGCGCTGATGGTGGACGCCACGGTGGGAGAGGGGGGGCACGCCGAGGCGTTCCTGTCCGCCTTCCCGGCCCTGGAGCTGCTGGGAGTGGACCGGGACGGTGAGATCCTGGAACGAGCCCGAATGCGACTGACCCGCTTTGGGAAGCGCGTGCGTCTGTGCAGACGGAGCTTCGCAGAATTCTTCGGCGACTGGGAGCTGCTCGGGGAGCGAAAGATAGATCGGATACTGTTCGATCTGGGCGTTTCCCGCTTCCATTATGAGGAAAGCGGGCGCGGCTTCTCCTTCGCCAGGGAGGAGCCGCTGGACTTGCGGCTCGATCCGGCGCAGGGCAGCCCTGCGGCCGCGATCGTGAACGACGCCTCCGAGCAGAAGCTGAGGGAGCTGCTGCAAAGCTTCGGGGAGGAGAAGATGGCTTCGCGCATTGCCAGGGCGATCGTCCGCGCCAGGCCGCTCGGCTCCAGCGCCGAGCTGGCCGCCGTGATCGCCCGGGCCGTTCCCGGCCCCTACCGCTACGGTCGGATCCACCCCGCCACGCGCACCTTTCAGGCCCTGCGGATTGCCGTGAACCGGGAGCTGGAACAGCTGCCGCGGGCCCTGGAGGGGGCCTTCAAGGCTTTGCCGCCGGGAGGTAGAATGGGGGTGATCTCCTTCCACTCGCTGGAGGATCGCATCGTGAAGGGATTCTTCCGGGAGGGCAGCCGGGAGTGTACCTGTCCGCCAGAATGGCCGATCTGTCAATGTGGGGGTAGAAGGCGGCTAAGGCTCTTGACGCGCAAGCCGGTGATGGCCGGAGAAGAGGAGCGGCGTCACAACCCCGCCGCGCGCAGCGCCCGCCTTCGGATTGCGGAGAGGTTGGAGGAATGAAAGGTACCAGGATCACCCTGCTTCTGCTCACCCTGGCGGTGAGCTCCTGTTTTCTCCTGGGCGCGTGGCAGGGGCATCGCTACTCCGCCCTCACCGCTGAGGTGAGCGGTCTGGAGGCCGAGCAGAACCGGCGGATGGAGGAGAACAAGAAGCTGATCGCGGCCCTGGCGCTGCTGGCCTCTCCGCAGCGTATCGATCGGCTGGCCAGGGAAGAGCTGGGACTGAAGCGCCCCGGCGCCGCGCACATTCTGAAGGTGCTGCTGGACCAGCACCGGGAGGAGGGCCGGTGAAGGCCGCGGCGGTGTCGCAGGAGCTGTTCAGCCTTCGAGAGGCCGCCGTGGTCACGGGCGGGCGGAACGCGGCTGGCCGGGAGCGGGAGGTGCGCTGCGTCGTGACGGACTCCCGCCAGGCGGGCGCCGGCTGCCTGTTCGTGGCGCTGCCGGGCAGCCGCACGGATGGCCACGAGTTCATCGCCGATGCGCTGCAGCGCGGGGCGGCGGCCGTACTGATGCGTGCGGACCAGTGGGAGAGCCGGCGCGCCGTGGTGACCGGCGCCGGGGCCGGAGCGGTGCTGGTGAGGGACACCCTGGCCGCGCTTCAGGCCCTTGCCCGCAACCACATGAGAAGACTCACCGGTCTGGTGCGCATCGGCGTGACCGGCAGCAACGGCAAGACCACCACCAAGGAGCTGATCGGGACCATTGTGGCCGCCTCCGCCCCGACGGTGATGAGCCAGGGGAACCTGAACTCCGAGGTCGGGCTGCCGCTGTCCTGTTTCCAGGCGGGCCCCGGGCATGCCTACGGCGTGTTCGAGATGGCCATGAGCCGTCCGGGGGAGATGGCGGTCCTGGCGGAGATCGTCAGGCCGGACTACGGGGTGATCACCAACATCGGCGCCGCACACATCGGCTTTCTGGGCTCGCGGGAGGCGATCGCCCGGGAGAAGAGGGACCTGTTCGCCTGCTACGACGGCTCGCAGAAAGCGTTCATCCACGAAGGGGAGCGCTTTCTGCCGCTGTTGACGGAAGGCCTGCGGGGAAAGCTCGTTCTCTTCGGGCCGACCACCACGAGCGGCTACAGGGGAAGTGAGGATCTGGGGCTGGATGGCACGCTCATCCACTGGGAGGATCTCCAGATCCGCTTCCCCCTTTTTGGAGCCCACAATCTCCAGAACGCACTGGCGGCGATATCGGTATCGGCAGACCTGGGCGTAAGCAGCAGCAGAATCAAGGCGGGGCTGGAGGCGGCCCGCCCCCTGTTCGGCAGGAGCCAGATCTTCCGCGGCGAGGTCACGGTGATCCAGGACTGCTACAACGCCAATCCGGACTCGCTGAGCGAGGTGCTGGCCTTTCTCGGCGCCCTGCGCTGGCCGGGCCGCAAGGCGGCGGTCCTCGGCGCCATGATGGAGCTGGGAGAGGAGGCCGGCCGGGCGCACCGGGAGGCGGGGCTGCTGGCCGGCAGGTCCGGCGCGGACGCGGTGTTCCTGCTGGGTGAGCAGATGCTGCCGGCGGCGGCGGCGCTCAAAGAATCCGGCTACGGCGACCGCTGCCTGTGGAGCCGTGACATGGAAGAGCTGGCGGCGAGGCTTTCGCGGTGGCTGCGGGCCGGGGACCTGGTGCTCCTGAAGGGCTCACGCTCCGTGGAGCTGGAGCGTCTGGTCCCACGGATCTCGGGCCGCGCCCGCCCGGGATAGGGAGGCTTCCATGGTCCTGGATCTTCTATACCCGCTGGTCAGATACATCTCCTTCTTCAACGTGTTCCAATACATCACCTTCAGGGCGGCCTACGCCGCCCTGACCGCTCTTCTGATCTCACTGCTCTTCGGCCCGCGGCTGATCGCCCGGCTGAAGAGGCGCGGCGTGGGAGAGGAGATTCGCAGCGACGGGCCCAAGACGCACATGTCCAAGTCCGGTACGCCCACGATGGGGGGGATCCTGATCATCCTCTGCACCCTGGTCTCGGTTATTCTCTGGCAGGACCTGGCCAACTACTACACCTGGGTGCTGATCCTGGCCACCGTGGGGTTTGGCGCCATCGGCTTCATCGACGACTATCTGAAGACCTTCCGCAAGAACCGCGTGGGTCTGCGAGCGGGCCTCAAGTTCTCGGGGCAGATCATGCTGTCCCTGGTGATCGTGGTGCTGCTGTTCCTGAAGCGCAGCGACCAGACCACGCTGCTGTACCTGCCCTTTCTCAAGACCCCGGTGCTGGACCTGTCCTACTTCTACATCCCTTTCGCCGTGATTCTGCTGACCGGCTTCAGCAACGCGGTGAATCTCACCGACGGGCTCGACGGGCTGGCCGGAGGGCTGGTGATCATGGTGGCTCTGACATTCGCCGTTCTGGCCTATCTGACCAGCCGCCAGGACTACGCCGGCTATCTGCAGATTCCCTTTATTCCCCAGAGCTGGGAGCTGTCGGTGTACAGCCTGGCGCTGGTGGGCGCCACGGTTGGGTTCCTCTGGTTCAACTGCCACCCGGCGGAGATCATGATGGGCGATACCGGCAGCCTCACGCTCGGGGGGGCCGTAGGAGTGATCTCCCTGGTGCTCAAGAAGGAGATCCTGCTGTTCATCGTCGGCGGCGTGTTCGTCATCGAGGTGCTGTCCGTAGTCATTCAGGTGGTCTCCTTCCGGCTGCGGCACAAGCGGGTCTTCAAGATGGCCCCGCTGCACCATCATTTCGAGCTCATGGGATGGTCCGAGTCAAAGGTAGTGATCCGCTTCTGGATCCTGGGGGGGCTGTTCGCCATCTTGAGCCTCTCCACGCTGAAGATCCAGTGAGGCCGCGAGGACGCGTTGGTCGTGGAACGGGTTGAGAAACAACCGATGGACTTCCTCCTCTTCCTGATCCTGCTGATGCTGGTGGGAGTGGGGATGGCCATGGTGCTTTCCGCCTCCGCCTACGAGGGGCAGCGCACCTTCGCCGACCCCTACTACTTCCTGAAGCGCCAGCTGCTGTCCGCAGGAGTGGGGCTGGCGCTGACGCTGGCCCTGGCGCGGCTCCCCCATGAGCTGCTGCGCCGGCTGAGCCCCGCGCTGCTGCTGATCGCACTGATGCTCACCCTGCTCACCTTCGTGCCCGGCCTGGGCCGGCCGGTGCTGGGCGCCCGCCGCTGGCTGCTGGTGTTCGGTCTTTCCTTTCAGCCTTCGGAGCTGGTGAAGCTGGCGGTGGTGCTCTACCTGGCCTCCGTGTTCCACAAGAAGGAAGGCCGGATGGACGACCCTGTGAACTCGATTCTGCCGCCCCTGATCGTGGTGGCCGCTTTCGTGGCCCTGATCTACGTGCAGAACGATTTCTCCACGGCTTTCTTCGTGCTGCTGGTGGCGCTTTCCGTCTTCTTCATGGCCCAGGTTCGTCTGTACTACTTCCTGCTCCTGGCGGTGCTGGTGGTGCCCCTGGGGGGGATGCTTCTGTTCACCCGGGCGCACCGCGTGCAGCGGCTGATGGCCTTCCTCAATCCGCTGGCCGATCCGGAAGGAAGCGGCTTCCAGATCATCGCGGCACGGGCCGCGCTGGTGAGCGGCGGGTTCTGGGGGAAGGGTCTGGGCAGAGGGCTGCGCAAGCTCGGCGGGCTGCCGGAGGTCCATTCGGACTTCATCTTCGCGGCGGTAGGCGAGGAGGCCGGCTTTCTGGGCGCCCTGTTCGTGATCCTGCTGTTCGTGGTGCTGGCCTGGCGGGGATACCGGATTGCAGCCGCGAGCGAGGACAGCTTCGTGAGACTCCTGGCCTTCGGGATCACCTCCACCCTGGTCCTGCAGGCTCTGCTGAACGTGGCCGTGGTGCTGGGGCTGGCCCCGGCTACCGGCATCCCCCTGCCGTTTTTCTCCGCCGGCGGGTCCTCCCTCATGATCTCCATGGTCATGGGAGGGGTGCTGCTCAACCTGTCCCGCGGGTTGTCCCCTGCGTTCAGGAGCCGCCAGCGGCACCCCCTGGGCGATCCCGTCGTGGACTCCTGGAGGCGGCATGTCTGAGGCCCTGGCCTACCGCTCTCCCAAGCCCTCGCGCTCGGAAACGCTGGTCAACCGCCTCCTGTGGATCGTGATCGTCCTGCTGGCCCTCTTCCTGGCCGGGGAGCTGGCCTTCCATTTCCTCATCTCTCCGCGCCTGCTGATCCGCAAGGTGGTCATCTCCGCAGACCTGGGGCTCAGCCGGGAGGAGATCCTTCGTGTTGCCGGCCTGGAGGAAAACGAGTACTATTTCGGCCTCGACGCGGATGCGGTGGCCGAGCATCTGCGGGCTCTTCCCCAGGTGCGGGAGGCCGCGGTCGAGAAGGTCTTCCCGGACACCCTGCGGATCACCTTGAGCGGGCGCAGCGCCCTGGCCATGGCCCTCTACGAGAGTCCCAGCGGTCATACCGTGCCGCTCGCCGTGGACCCCGAGGGGGTAGTCTTCCAGATCGGGCCGGAGGTTTCGGAGTGGGACCTGCCGGTGCTGGGGGGCTTGAAGTTCCGCGATCTGCGGGCGGGGATGGAGCTGCCCGAGGTGCTGCGGCCGTTGCTCAGGGACCTGGAGAATCTGCGCTCGGCGCACCCGGACCTCTACGCCCTGATCTCGGAGGTGCGCTACGTTCCCAAGCCTGCGGGCGGCTATGAGCTGGTGCTCCACCTGATCCCCTACCGGGTACGGGTGCGGGTGGGCGCCGGCCTGAAGCCGGAGGTGCTGAAGAACGCCCTGTTGGTGCTCGACCTGCTGGCCCGGGAGAACCTGGTGGATCGCATCCTGGAGCTGGACGCCAGGACCGGTGAGATGGTGTACAGGCTGAAGGAGGGGTGAGCTTGGCCACGGACGATCTCATTGTCGGGCTGGACATAGGGACCACGAAGGTTTGCGCCGTCATCGGTCAGATGGGCGACACCGGCCAGCTGGAGATCACCGGGGTGGGCACGGTGCCTTCCCGCGGCCTGCGCCGCGGGGTGGTGATCAACATCGAGACCACGGTGCGCTCGATTCTGGCCGCCGTGGAGGCGGCGGAGATGATGTCCGGCCGGGAGGTCGCCTCCGTGTACACGGGCATCGCCGGCGGCCACATCGAGGGGATCAACTCCCGGGGCGTGGTGGCGGTCACGGGCAGGGGCCGGGAGATCACCCGGGAGGACGTGGACCGGGTAGTGGACGCGGCCAAGGCGATCGTGATCCCCATGGATCGGGAAGTGCTGCATGTGATCCCCCAGGAGTTCATCGTCGACGAGCAGGGGGGGATCAAGAACCCCATCGGGATGATCGGGGTGCGGCTGGAGGCGGAGGTGCACATCATCACCGGAGCGGTGACCTCCGCCCAAAACATCGTGAAGTGCGTGAACCGGGCCGGATTCAAGGCTAATGACATCGTTCTGGAGCCTTTGGCTTCCTCCAAGGCGGTGTTGACCCAGGACGAGAAGGAGCTGGGAGTGCTCCTGCTGGACCTGGGCGGCGGGACCACGGACGTGCTGCTGCACCTGGAGGGGGCTCCCTACCACACCGAGGTCCTGACCGTGGGGGGGGACCAGGTCACCAACGATCTGTCCATCATCCTCAAGACCCCCCTGGAAGCGGCGGAGCGGCTCAAGAAGGAGGCTGGCTGCTGCTACCTGCCGTTGGTGCAGGAAGAGGAGACGGTGGGGTTGCCCAGCGTGGGCGGGCGGCCTCCCCGGCGGATGCTGCGCCGCGAGCTTGCGGAGATTATCCAGCCGCGGATGGCCGAAATCCTGGGGATGGTGCGCGAGCAGATCCAGCGCAAGGGTTACCTCAACCTCCTGGGCGGGGGAGTGGTGCTCACCGGCGGAGGGGCGCTCCTGCCCGGGACCGCGGAGCTTGCCACCGAGATCTTCAACCTGCCCTCTCGCGTAGGCTACCCCCGCAAGCTGGGAGGGCTGGTAGAGGAGTACTACAACCCGATCTTTTCCACCGGCGTCGGGCTGGTTCTCTACGGAGCGGCCAAGAAGGAAACCGGCATCCTGGACACCAGCTCCAGCGAGAAGACTTTCTCGACCGTCTGGGACAGGATGCGCAACTGGTTCAAGGAGTTTTTCTAAAGCGGGAGAGACCATCCGCCTCTTCATCCCGCATCCGGGGGATGAGGCGGCATAGAATAAGGCAACGTTCATAAGCTGGGAGGGGAACATGAACATTGAACTCTTCGAAGAGCAGGCGGCCAATCTCACGGTCATCAAGGTGATAGGCATCGGCGGGGGCGGCAGCAACGCCGTCAACCGCATGATGGCCATGGGGTTGAAGAACGTGCACTTCGTAGCCGCCAACACGGATCAGCAGGCCTTACAGCTCTCCAAGGCCGAGGTCCGCCTTGCCCTGGGCACCAAGCTCACCGGCGGGCTGGGGGCCGGGGGCGTCCCGGAGATCGGGGAAAAGGCCGCCCTGGAGGACGAGGAGCGCGTGCGGGAGGTGCTGAGGGGCGCCGAAATGGTGTTCATCACCGCCGGCATGGGAGGCGGCACCGGAACGGGCGGCGCCCCGGTGCTGGCCAGGGTGGCCCGGGAGGAAGGGGCCCTCACCGTGGCGGTGGTCACCAAGCCCTTCGACTTCGAGGGACGCCGCAAAATGCAGCTGGCCGAGGAGGGGTTGAAGCGCCTGCGCCAGGAGGTGGACACCCTGATCGTCATCCCCAATCAGTACTTGCTGAAGATCGTGGAGCGGCGCACGCCGATCAAGGAGGCCTTCCTCCTGGCCGACGACGTGCTCCGCCAGGGGGTGCAGGGAATTTCAGACCTGATCACCGAGCCGGGAGAGATCAACATCGATTTTGCCGACGTCCGCACCATCATGAGCGGGAACGGCGACGCTTTGATGGGGGTCGGCGTAGGCAGCGGGGACAACCGGGCCGTGGACTCCGCCACCAACGCCATCAACAACCCGCTGCTGGAGGACGCCAAGATCGAGGGGGCCCGGGGCATCCTGGTGAACGTCACCGGCGGGCCGGATCTGTGCCTGAGCGAGTTCGAGGAGGTGTTGAAGATCATCACCGCCAACGCGGACAGGGATGCCATGATCATCGCCGGCACCAGCATCAGCGCGGCCCTGGAGGAGCGGATCCGGGTGACCGTGATCGCCACCGGCTTTGCGGTGGATCGCCCCGCGGGGGCCGCCGAAACCGAGAAGAAGAGCGCCGCCGGGGAGATCATCTCCTACGACGAGTGGATCCGCATGCGCTCGGCCGGCGGCAACCGCGCCCACGGCAACTTCCTGCTGGGCCGCAACTCCGAAGCCGACCTCAACGTCCCGACGGTGCTGCGGGAGAAGAAGCTGGCGAACCAGGACGAGTCCTAAGGGCAGGCCCAATTCATGATGGAGGGGTGGACCGAGCGTTTCGGCGACTATCTCACCGCCGAGCTGGCCCTGGCGCCGGCCACCCGTGAGGTGTACCTCCAGGAGGTGCGCCGCCTGGGCGCCTACCTCGACGCCGAGGGCAGACGCCTGGAGGAGGTGAGCGCGGCGGAGCTGGTGGAGTACCTGATCCACAGGCAGCTCGGAGGGGTCGGAGCCCGCACCGCTGCCAAGGTGCTCAGCGCCTTGAGGGCCTTCTTCGCCTTTCTGGCCGCCGAAGGGGTGCTGAGGGACAACCCCGCCGAGGGGATCGATGCTCCCAGGCTCTCCCGGCGGGTCCCCGAAGTGTACTCGCGGGAGGAAGTGGAGAGGTTCCTGGCGGCCATCGATCTCTCGGACCCGTTGGGGCTGCGCGACCGCGCCCTGTTCGAGCTCATCTACTCGTGCGGCCTGAGGGTCTCCGAGGCGGTGGAGCTGGGCCCCGAGAGCCTCCACCGCCGCGAGGGGCTGCTGCGCGTGGCCGGCAAGGGCGGCAAGGAGCGCCTGGTCCCGGTGGGCGGTCCCGCCCTGGAGTGGCTGGAGCGCTACCTGCGGGAGGCCCGGCCGCTGCTGCTCGGCGGCCGTCCCGCCCGGGCGCTGTTCGTCAACCGCCTGGGACGGCGGCTGTCACGGAAGGGGATGTGGAAGCGCTTCCGCAGCACGGCCCTGCGGGCGGACCTGGCGGGCAAGATCCACACCCTGCGCCATTCCTTCGCCACTCACCTCCTGGACGGGGGTGCGGATCTGCGGGCGGTGCAGTCGCTGCTGGGCCATGCCGACATCGGCACCACCCAGATCTACACGCACGTGAACGACCGGCGCCTCAGGGAGTACCACCGGCGTTTTCACCCCCGGGGTTGAAAGCGGATGCCCGGGATGAGGCGGTTTATTATGCGGGGAGCGTGGAGGCGCGCGGCGCTGGCGGCGGCGGGGGCCCTCCTGCTGGCCGGCTGCCCGCGGCGGGACGGCTTCTACCAGAGGGAGCTCCAGCGCCTGGAGCGCCCCGGCTACCGCGGCCAGGAGGTAAGCAAGGAGCGGATCGAGGAGCTGCGGCAGGAGATCCGACAGCTGCGGGAGCGGGTGGACCGTATCGTCACGAACACGGCCCAGCTGGGGGTGTTTCACAAGATGCTGGCGGTGCGGTTCATGCAGGACGGCATGTACCGGGAGGCGTACCAGGACCTTTCGAAGGCCATCGAGATCGACACGGCCAACCCGATCCTCTTCTACTACGCCGGGGTCTGCGCCGCCCAGGTGGCCAAGAGCACGGTGGAGGAGAGGGAGAGCTGGCTGGAGCGCTCGCGTTTGCTGTACCGGCGCGCGGTGGATCTCGACCCAGGCTACGTGGATGCGCTCTACGGCCTGGCGGTGCTCTACGTGTTCGAGCTGGGAAGCCCTCGGGAGGCGGTGCCGCTTCTGGAGCGCGTGCTGAAGAAGGAGTCCAAGAACGTGGAGGCCATGCTGCTGCTGGCCAACGCCTACTACCGCCTGGGCCGCCTCGAGGAGTCCCTGGAGACCTACGAGCGGGCAGCCAGGACCACGCGGTCGCCGGAGCGCCGCCGCGAGGCGCAGGAGAATGCGGAGCGCATCAGGGATGAGCTGTATGGCGGGGGATGAGCTGCTGGCGCTGGCGCTCGCCCGCATCACGTTCCTGCGCCCGCGGGAGAGGCTCCGGCTGGCCGCCCTGCCCGGAGGGGTCTCCACGCTCCTCCGCCTGCCTCTGGAGGAGGTGGAACGGCGCATCGGCCGCAGCCGGCGGAAGCGGGAGTGGAACCCTGCGGAGGCGGTGCGCCTGGCCGAACGGGACCTGCGCCACTTGACCGCGGGCGGGATTCGCTGCACCTTTTACTGGAGCCTGGATTTTCCGCCGCAGCTGCGGATGATCCACGATCCGCCTCTGGTGCTGTACTATCGGGGTGCGCTGCCCGGCGGTGAGGCGCCGCTGGTGGCCGTGGTGGGCACCCGCAAACCCACGGGAGCCGGGCGGTCCGCTGCCTTCTCCCTGGCCTTCGACATCGCGGGGCTGGGGCTGGCGACGGTGAGCGGGCTGGCTCGGGGAATCGACGTGGAAGCGCACAGGGGGAGCCTGGCTGCGGGCGGAACCACCGTGGCGGTGCTGGGCAACGGCATCGACACGATCTTTCCGCAGAGCAGCAGAGCGGTGGGGCGCAGGCTGCTGGCGGCTGGCGGAGCCCTCCTCAGCGAGTACCCGCCGGGTGTCCCGCCGGCGGCGTATCAATTCCCCGCGCGAAACCGGATCATCAGCGGACTGGCCAGGGCCACGGTGGTGGTGCAGGCTCCGGAGCGCTCGGGCGCCCTGATCACCGCCGACTATGCCCTGGAGCAGGGACGGGATCTTCTGGTCCACCAGGCGGGCCTGTGCGGGCCGGCGTCGGGAGGCACAAGCCGCCTGGCCGCCGAGGGAGCGCCGGTGGCCCGGTGCGGCGCGGATGTCCTGCGCGAGTGGGGATGGCTTGCGGCAGAAGAGCCTGCCCGCGAGGCTCCGGCGGAAGCGCCGGGCGGGGTGGAGCAGGGGCGGCGGCTGGCGCAGGCGATGGACCGGGAGCTGCGGAGAGAAGTCGCCCACAACAACGGTGAGCTGTACACGAGGAGACGATGAAGAACGGCGAGAGAAAGACCCTGGTCGTCGTGGAATCCCCGGCCAAGGCGCGAACCATCAAGAAGTACCTGGGGTCCGGCTACGAGGTAGCCGCCTCCATGGGCCACCTGGTGGACCTGCCCAAGAGCCGCCTGGCCATCGACGTGGGCAACGACTTCACCCCCGAGTACATCACGGTCCGGGGCAAGGCCAAGATCCTGAAAGCACTGCAGCAGCTCGCCGGCCGTTCGGCGGAGATCCTGCTGGCCTCGGACAACGACCGCGAGGGGGAGGCGATCTCCTACCATATCCGCAACGCCCTGCTGCGCAAGCACCCGGATCTGCCCATCAAGCGCATCGTCTTCAACGAAATCACCCCCAGGGTGATCTCGGAGGCCGTCCAGAGGCCCAGGGAAATCGACGGCCCCAAGGTGGACGCGCAGAAGGCGCGGCGGATCCTCGACCGGCTGGTGGGTTACAATCTCTCCCCGATACTGTGGAAGAAGGTGAAGAACGGGCTGTCCGCCGGCAGGGTCCAGTCGGTGGCGCTGCGCCTGATCTGCGAGCGCGAGGGGGAGGTGGAGGCCTTCGTGCCCGAGGAGTACTGGAGCCTGGAGGCGGAGCTGCGCAAGCAGCGAAGCGTGTTCCGCGCCGCCCTCCTGGAGTACCAGGGGCAGAAGCCCGTCATCCGCAGCGAGGAGGAAGTGCTGAGCCTGACCAGGGCCCTGCACAACGCCACCTTCACCGTGGCGGAGGTGAGGGTGACGGAGAAGACGATGCGCCCGCGCGCCCCCTTCACCACCTCCACGCTTCAGCAGACCGCCGCCAACAGGCTGGGCTTTACCTCGCGCAAGACCATGCAGGTGGCCCAGCAGCTGTACGAGGGAGTAGATCTGGGCTCGGGGCGGGTGGGCCTGATCACCTACATGCGCACCGACTCCACGCGCATCTCGGAGGTCGCCCTGGGGGAGCTGCGGCGCTACCTGTCGGCCAACTACCCGGCGGAGTTGCCCGAACGGCCGGTTAGCTACGCCCCGCCGAGAGGCGCGCAGGACGCCCACGAAGCCATCCGTCCCACCTACGTGGAGAACACGCCGGAGCGGGTCAAGTCCTCCCTCACCCGGGACCAGTTGCGCCTGTACAGCATCATCTGGGAACGGTTCGTGGCTTCGCAGATGAAGCCCGCCCGCACCTCCACCACCACGGTGGACCTGAAGGCCGGACAGGCCCTGTTCAGGGCCAGCGCCACCCGGGTGCTGGAGCGGGGGTTCCAGCGGGTGCTGAAGGTCCTGGCGGCCAAGGAGACCCGCAAGAGCCTGCCCTCCCTGGAGGTGGGGGAGCAGCTGGAAGTCCTGGGTTTCCATCCGGAGCAGCACTTCACCACGGGCCCGGCCCGCTACAGCGACGCCTCGATCGTGAGAACGCTGGAGGAGAAGGGGATTGGCCGTCCCTCCACCTACGCCCCGATCATCTCCGTGCTGCTGGACCGTTACTACGTGGTGCGCAAGAGCCGCCAGCTCGTGCCGACGCAGCTGGGACGGATCATCAACGGCATTCTCACCAGCTCTTTCCCCGAGCTGGTGAACGAGAACTTCACCGCCGAGATGGAGCGCAAGCTGGACGAGGTGGAGGAGAACCGCCGGCCCTGGGTGGAGGTGCTGCGCTCCTTCTACGACGGGTTCCACCAGAAGGTGGAGCACGTCATGGAGACGCTGGAGTCGGTGAAGGGGGTGCTCGACGAGCCCACCGACCAGGTGTGCGAACGCTGCGGCCGGCCCATGGTGAAGAAGCTGGGCCGCTACGGCTTCTTCCTGGCCTGCACCGGGTTCCCGGAGTGCCGGAACACCAAACCGGTGCCCCTGGCCGACTGCCCCCGGCCCGGCTGCAGCGGCAAGATCGTGGCCCGCCGCAAGCAGGGCGGCAGGGGCAAGGAGTTCTACGGCTGCACCAACTACCCGGAGTGCGACTTCCTGACCCATCACAAGCCCACCACCCAGAAGTGCCCCCGCTGCGGGACTTTCCTGGTGGAGAAGCAGGACCGGCAGCGGGGGGAGTACAAGTCGTGCATCAACCCGGAGTGCGACTACCTGCACACACACGACGTGGAGGACCAGAGTGCCTGAGGAACCCTACCTGGAATACCTGCGTTCGGTCCGCCACGTGTCGGCGAACACCGTCCGGGCCTACGGCCGGGACCTGGCGGAGTTTCGCGGCTTCCTGGCCAGCCGGGCTGTCTCGGAGCTGGACGTGGACGCGGCGGGGGCCAGGGGGTTCGTGGGCTATCTGGCCGGGCGACCTCTAAGCCCGCGCTCGGTGAACAGGACCCTGTCCTGCCTGCGGGGCTACTACCGCTACCTGCGCAAGCTCGGCAGGGTGACGGTCAACCCCTTTCGGAGCCTGCGCTCGTTGAAGGTGCGGCACCGGCTGCCGGCGGTGCTGTTCGAGCAGGAGGTGCGGCAGCTCCTGGACTCCGAGCCCCAGGAGTTCTGGCAGATCAGGGACCGGCTCATCGTGGAGCTGCTCTACTCGACAGGCTGCCGCGTCTCGGAGCTGGTGTCCATGAACCTCACCGATTTGAACCTGAAAGAGGGCACCGTGCGAGTGCTGGGCAAGGGAGCCAAAGAGCGGCAGGTGTTCATCGGTGCCCAGGCGCGGGAAGTCCTGAAGCGCTACCTTGCCGGCCGGCGCCTTCTGGCGCGGTCCGCCGGCGGCAGGGAGGAAGGGGCGCTGCTGGTCAACCGCCGGGGAGGCAGGCTCACGGCGCGGGGCGTGCAGTTCCTGCTGGCACGGGTGCTCCGGGAGGCTTCGCTTTCGCGGCCCGCAAGCCCGCACACGCTGCGCCACAGCTTCGCCACCCACATCCTGGACAGGGGGGCGGACATCCGCGTCGTCCAGGAGCTTCTGGGCCATTCCAGCCTTTCCACCACCCAGGTGTACACGCACGTGGGCATGGAACGGCTCAAGGAGGTGTACCGCCGGGCGCACCCCCACGGAAGGGGCACCGCCACGGAAAGGGAGAGTGAGGATTGAGGATGGAGGCGATGCAGGGCACGACCATCGTGGCCGTGAGGCGGTACGAGAAGGTGGCCATGGCCGGCGACGGCCAGGTCACTCTGGGCCAGACCATCATGAAACACGGCGCGCGGAAGCTGCGGCGCATCTATGACGGGAGGATCCTGGTGGGCTTTGCGGGGACCACCGCGGACGCCTTCACGCTCTTCGAGCGCTTCGAGGGCAGGATCAAGGAGTACCGGGGAGACCTGAAGCGGGCCTCGGTGGAGCTGGCCAAGGACTGGCGCACGGACAAGGTCCTGCGGCGGCTGGAGGCGATGCTGCTGGTGGCGGATCGCGGCACGATCCTCCTGCTTTCGGGCACCGGGGACGTGGTGGAGCCGGAGGAGGAGGCCGTTGCCATCGGCTCCGGCGGCGCCTACGCCACGGCGGCCGCCAAGGCGCTGCTTCAGGCCACGGAGCTGTCGGCGCGGGAGATCGCCGAGCGGTCCCTGCGGATCGCCGCCAGCATCTGCATTTACACGAACGATCAGATCGTCATGGAGGAGCTGGAATGAAGGTCGACGTGGACGCCCTCACTCCGAGACAGATCGTCGCCGAGCTGGACAAGTACATCGTCGGCCAGGAACAGGCCAAGAAGGCGGTGGCCATCGCGCTGCGCAACCGTACGCGCCGCCAGCGGCTCAGCGAGGAGATGAAGGACGAGGTCGCCCCGAAGAATATCATCATGATAGGCCCCACCGGGGTGGGCAAGACCGAGATCGCCCGCCGGCTGTCCCGTCTCTGCGGGGCGCCGTTCATCAAGGTGGAGGCCACCAAGTACACGGAGGTGGGGTACGTCGGGCGGGACGTGGAGTCCATGATCCGCGACCTGGTGACGGTGTCCGTCTCCATGGTCAAGGGGGAGCTGCAGGAGCAGGTGCGGGAGGAGGCCGGACGCAGGGCGGAGGAGGCGCTGCTGGACCTGCTCCTGCCCGGGATAGGGCACGCCGGAGAGAAGGCCCCCCAGGGGCAGCCCGAAGCCACGGTGCCGGCGGCCGGGACGGCCACCCGGGAGAAGTTCCGCCAGCGCCTCCGGGCGGGGGAGCTGGACGAGAAGACCGTGGAAGTGAACGTGACCCGCAGCCAGTTTCCCGCCATCGAGATCTTCTCGGGCACCACCTTCGAGGAGCTGGACGTCAACCTGGGCAACCTGGGCAGCATCTTCGGGGCAGGACGCAAGAAACGGCGCAAGACCAGCGTGCGCAGGGCAAGGGAGATCCTGCTGGCCGAGGAGATCGACAAGCTCATCGACATGGACCGGGTGACGGAGCTGGCGGTGCAGCGGGCCGAGCAGATGGGGATCGTGTTCATCGACGAGATCGACAAGATCGCCTCCAAGGAGAACCGCAGCGGAGTCGACGTTTCCCGCGAGGGGGTGCAGCGGGACATCCTGCCCATCGTGGAAGGCTCCAAGGTGAACACCAAGCACGGCATGGTGGACACCTCGCACATCCTCTTTGTGGCGGCCGGGGCGTTCCACATGAGCAAGCCCTCGGACCTGATTCCGGAGCTGCAGGGGCGCTTCCCGCTGCGGGTGGAGCTGCAGCCGCTGAGCGGCAAGGATTTCGTGGAGATCCTCACTCAGCCCCGCAACGCCCTGATCAAGCAGTACGTAGAGCTTCTGCGCACCGAGGGGGTGACGCTTTCCTTCGAGCCGGAGGCCATCGAGCGAATTGCGGAGATCGCCACGGAGGTCAACTCCAGGACCGAGAACATCGGCGCCCGGAGGCTGCACACCATCATGGAGGCCCTGTTGGAGGACGTCTCCTTCGCCGCCTCGGAGATCGAGGGGCAGACCGTGCGCATCACCCGTTCGTACGTAGAGGAGAAGCTCTCGGACATCGTCCAGGACCAGGATTTAAGCCGCTTCATTCTTTGACCGACACTAGAACGGGAGAAGAAGACAATGATGTTCAAAGGGAACTTCGGAAAGACCGTGGACCTGCTGACCCGGGGAATGGATGTGGCGGTGCTCAGGCGCAATGTCATTGCCAACAACATCGCCAACGCCGAGACGCCGAACTTCAAGCGCACGGTGGTGAACTTCGAGGCGCAGCTGAAGCGGGCGCTGGACTCAGAGAGACAGCGGCCTCCGAGGCAGTTCGCCTCCAGTCCCCGGCACATCCCGTTCTATCAGCCCATGGACTACCGCCAGGTCCAGCCGCGGCGTGTGCTGGACTACCTGACCACCGCCAAGAACAACGGCAACAACGTGGACCTGGAAGAGGAGTCCATGCTGGCGCTGCACAACCAGCTGCTGTACCAGACCATGGTGACCGCGCTCACCGGCCAGTTCAACCAGGTGAACATGGTGCTCCGCTGAGGGAGGATGAGGCATGGGGTTTTTTTCGTCCATCAACATCTCCGCCACGGCCTTAAGCGCCGAGCGCACCCGGCTGGACGTGATCGCCGACAACATCGCCAACGTGGAGACCACTCGAACCACCGGAGGCGGGCCCTTCCGCCGCAGCCGCGTCATCTTTCGGCCCCGGGTGTCCGAGCCTTACTGGCGCAGCCCCTTCCTGCCTTCCTACCTGGATAACGGCGTGGGGCAGGGGGTGCGGATTGCCCGGATCGAGAAGGACCGCGACGCCAAGCCGCGGTTGGTGTACGACCCCACCCACCCGGACGCCATCAAGAGCGGGCCGCGCAAAGGCTACGTGGAGTATCCCAACGTGAACGTGGTGAACGAGATGGTGGACATGATTTCCGCTTCCAGAGCCTACGAGGCCAACGTCTCGCTCATAAACGGCAGCAAGACGATGTTTCTGCGGGCGCTGGAGATTGCGAGGTAACCCATGGCTGATCTTCCGGGCTCTTTTCCGCTTCAGGGGCACATCATCCGACTGGAGACCAACAACCCCCGCCACATCTCCGGGACGCTCGCGCCGAAGGCCGCTCCCCCCGCCGGGGAGAGCGCCGAGGGAGGCTTCGGGAAGCTTCTCTTTCAGGCTCTCGGTCGGG
This sequence comes from uncultured Spirochaetaceae bacterium, assembly GCA_964490725.1. Classification (GTDB taxonomy): domain Bacteria; phylum Spirochaetota; class Spirochaetia; order SZUA-6; family DRHE01; genus CAZBDU01. The sequence goes on from CAZBDU010000050.1 coordinate 34,702, forward strand.
TCAACGACGCGCAGAACCACAGCATGGAGATGTCGCAGGCCCTGATCACCGACCCGGAGTCGGTGGACGTGCACGACGTGACCATCGCCGTGGCGGAGGCCTCTCTTTCCCTGTCCATGACCAAGGCCATCCTGGACAGGGCGATCAGGGCCTACCGGGAGATAATCGCCACGAGATAGACAGGCCGAACGTTCATGATAGGGAGGGGAAATGAACGAGTGGTTGAGGCAGCTGATAGCCCAGATCAAGACGCTCTGGGGCAAGTGGAGCGCCGCCCAGAGGATCATCCTGTTTGCGGTCCTCGGAGTGGCGGTCCTGGCGATCGTGCTGGTGGTGGTATTCAGCGCGGCCCCGAGCATGGTGCCGCTGATCGGCGTTCCCATCACCAACGAGGACACCCTCAACAGGATCGCCACGACCCTGGATGAGCAGGGAGTGACCTACCGCATCACCCCGGAGAAGGTTGTCATGGTGGAGAACGAGCAGGTCGCCCGCCGGATGCGCGCCATCCTGGCCCGGGACGACCTGATTCCGCCCCAGACCGATCCGTGGGCCATCTTCGACATGGAGCGCTGGACCCTCACGGATTTCGAGCGCGACGTGAACCTGCAGCGGGCCATCACCAGGCAGCTGGAGCAGCACATCCTGGCCCTGGACGACGTGGACGCGGTAAGCGTGACCCTGGTGGTGCCCAAGGACGAGCTGTTCACCGAAGACCAGAAGCCGGTGACCGCATCGGTGATCATCACGCCCAGACCGGGATCGGACATCACCACCAACCGCAAGAAGATCGAAGGAATCGTGCGGCTGATCCAGCTGGCCGTGGGCGGGCTGACCGGGGACAACATCGTCATTACCGACCCTTCCGGGATGGTGCTGAACGACTTCGAGGGCTTGGAGGACGTGGACCGCATCGAGATCGCCCGCCGGGAGATCCGCACCAAGAAGGAGCTGGAGCAGCAGTACAAGAACGAGATCTTTGCGGCCCTGAAGAACATCTTTGGCGCCGATCGCGTTGAAGTGGTAAAGATGGACATCGCCCTGGACATGAGCAAGCAGACGGTGAACACCGAAGAGCACTTCCCCATCACCATGAAGCCGGACAACCCCCGCACCCCCTTCGACGACAGCCAGGTGGTCCCTTCCATCACCCTCTCCAAGCAGGTCCAGGAGGAGAGCTTCGAGGGCACGGGCTTCAACCCCGAGGGCCCTCCGGGGCAGGAAGGGCAAACCCCACCGGCCTACAAGGACCTCTCCAACCTGGTGGGCAAGTACGGCAAGAACTCCCTGATCCAGAACGAGGTGGTCAACACCAGGAACGTGGTGGAGGAGAAGAGCCCCTGGAAGATCTCCCGCATCACCACGGCGGTGGCCATTGATGGAGTGTGGCGTCGGGTCTACAATGAGACCGGAGAGCTCGCCACCAACCCCGATGGCAGCATCAAGCGGGAGTACGTGCCGGTGAGCGAGGAGGACCTGCGCAAGGCGGAGAATCTGATCAAGGACGCCATAGGCTACTCGCAGGATCGGGGGGACTCGGTCACGGTGGAGGGAATCCAGTTCGACAGGAGCGGCCAGTTCGCCCAGGAGGACGCACACCTGCGCCGCCAGCGGCAGTTGCGTACCACGATCCTTTCGATCATAATAGGCATCGGGGCGATCGTCTTCGCCGCCATCGTCTACCGCCTGATTTCCAAGGAGATGGAGCGCAGACGCCGCCTCAAAGAGGAAGAGCTGGCCCGGCAGCATCAGGCCATGCGCGAAGCGGCTCTCCGGCGGGCGGAAGAGGAGGGCGTGGAGGTGGAGCTGTCCGTGGAAGAGCGGGCGCGGCTGGAGATGCAGGAGAACGCCATCAACATGGCGCGAGAGCATCCCGAGGACGTGGCCCAGCTGATCCGGACCTGGCTCATGGAGGAATAGCGTTATGGGTAAGAGAGAGCTGAGCTCGGCCAGCACCTCGACCGCCGCCGGCAAGAAGGCGGGCCGGGCCGCGGGCCCGCGCAAGCAGCTCACCGGCAGGCAGAAGGCTGCGGTCTTCATCATCACTCTGGGCCACGAGATCGCCGCCGAGATCTTCAAACACCTCCGCGACGACGAGATCGAGCAGCTGACCTTCGAGATCGCCCGCAACGAGTCCATCGATCCCGCGGACCGCGACCAGGTTTTGATGGAGTTCCAGGAGCTGATGATGGCCCAGGACTTCATCTCCACCGGCGGCATCGAGTACGCCCGGGAGCTACTGGAGAAGTCCCTGGGCAGCCAGAAGGCGGTGGACATCATCAACCGCCTCACCTCCAGCCTCCAGGTGCGGCCCTTCGACTTCATCCGCCGCACGGATCCGGCGCACCTGCTGAACTTCATCCAGCAAGAGCATCCGCAGACCATCGCCCTCATCCTGGCCTATCTGGAGCCCAACAAGGCCTCGGTCATCCTGGGCGCGCTGCCCAGCGAGGTGCAATCGGACGTGGCCAAGCGCATCGCCACCATGGACCGCACCTCCCCCGAAGTGCTCCGCGAGGTGGAGCGGGTGCTGGAAAAGAAGCTGTCCACGCTGTCCAGCGAGGACTACACCGCCGCCGGCGGGGTGGAGAGCATCGTGGAGATCCTGAACCTGGTGGACCGCTCCACCGAGAAGGGGATCATCGAGCGGCTGGAGGAGGACGACCCGGAGCTGGCCGAGGACATCAAGAAGCGGATGTTCGTCTTCGAGGACATCGTTCTGCTGGACGACCGGGCCATCCAGAAGGTGTTGCGGGAGGTGGACACCACCGAGCTGGCCAAGGCGTTGAAGGCCGTGGACTCGGAGGTGCAGGACAAGATCTTCCGCAACATG